>NZ_JBIWFV010000002.1:3073-441265 GCF_044763255.1 Streptomyces sp. NPDC096176
CGGTCGTCGCGGCGGAAACCGCCACGGTCGTCACGACGCTCGAACGAACGGCCACCACGGTCACCACCGCGGTCGTCACGACGGTCACGGTTGAAGCCGCCACGGTCGGCGCTGCCACCGCGGTCGTCACGACGGTCACGGTTGAAGCCACCGCGGTCGGCGCTGCCACCACGGTCGTCGCGGCGGAAACCGCCACGGTCGTCACGACGCTCGAACGAACGGCCACCACGGTCACCACCGCGGTCGTCACGACGGTCACGGTTGAAGCCACCGCGGTCGGCGCTGCCACCACGGTCGTCGCGGCGGTCGCGGCCGAAGTTGCCCCGCTCGTCACGCCGGTCGAACGAGGGGCGCTCGTCACGGGCCTCGCGCACCGGCTCGGCCTGCTCCGGCACTGCGGCGATCTCGGCCACAGCGGCCTCGGTCACTTCGGCCACGGCGGCCTCCGGGTCCTCGCCGCGCTCACGCGCCGCGCGGGCCACCAGGCGGTCGGCCTCCTCGCGGAGTTCGGCCGCACGGCGCTGGACGCGCTCGAGCTGACGGGTCAGCTCGACGACCTCGCGCTCGGCCTGCTTGGCGGCGTTGTTCGCGGAGTCGGCCTGGACCTCGGTGAGCGAACGGGCACCGGTGATCTCGGCGACCTCGGGGTCGAACACCCCCGCACCGCCCACGATGTGGCGCGAGGCGTCGACGCCCGCGTCCTCCATGAGACGGAAGATCTGGCGGCGCTGGTGCGGCAGCGAGAGCGACACGACGACACCTGAGCGGCCGGCGCGAGCCGTACGGCCCGAGCGGTGCAGGTAGTCCTTGTGGTCACCGGCCGGGTCCACGTTCAGGACCAGGTCGATGCCGTCCACGTGGATACCGCGGGCGGCGACGTCGGTCGCCACGAGCGCGTTGACGTAGCCGTCCTTGAAGTCGGCCAGTGTGCGGGTACGGGCGCCCTGCGTCATACCGCCGTGCAGCGCGTCGGCCTTCACACCGGAGTCGCGCAGCTGCTCCGCGATGCGGTCGGCGCCGAGCTGGGTGCGGACGAAGATGATCGTCCGGCCCTTGCGGGCGGCGATGGCGGCCGTGACCGGCGCCTTGTCCTTGGGCTTCACGACGAGCACGTGGTGGCTCATGGTCGTGACGTTGCCCTGGGCGCTGTCCACCTCGTGGGTGACGGGGTTCGTCAGGTAGCGCTTGACCAGCGTGCTGATCTCGTTCTCCATCGTGGCGGAGAAGAGCATCCGCTGACCGCCGCCCGGGATCTGGTCGAGCAGCTCGGTGACCTCGGGAAGGAAGCCCAGGTCGGACATCTGGTCGGCCTCGTCGAGGACGGCGACCTGGACATTCTCGAGGGAGCAGGCGCCGCGGTTGATGATGTCGCGCAGACGGCCCGGAGTGGCGACGAGGACGTCGACGCCGCGCTCCAGGGCGTAGATCTGGTTGCCCATGGACGTACCGCCGCAGACGACCTTCATCTTCAGGCCGAGCACGTCGCCGTACGGCTGGAGCGCGTCCGCGACCTGCATCGCGAGCTCACGCGTCGGCGTGAGGATGATCGCGCGGGGCTTCTTCTTCTCGGTGTGCCCGCCGGCCAGCGTGGCCAGGGTCGGCAGACCGAACGAGAGCGTCTTGCCGGAGCCGGTGCGGCCACGGCCGAGGATGTCCTTGCCGGCCAGGGCGTCCGGAATGGTCGCGGCCTGGATCGGGAAGGGGGTCGTCACGCCGTTCTGCGCGAGCTTGCGCACGACGCCCTCGGGGAGGCCGAGCTCGGCGAAGGTGGTCTGGGGCTCCTCGGGGGCCTCTGCGGCCTCCGCGGCAGCCGTCTCGACCGCCTCGACCATCTCGTCGTTCTCGGGCATGACGGCGTGATCAGTGCTGAAAGTGGACATGCGAAATGCGAAACCTTCCGGAGTCTCGGCACGCGCCCAAACTCCGTGAATTCGCAATTCGACCGCCTCGATGCGGTCAGCCACGGCTAGGGAGAGTACGCGCCACGCGGCGCTCTTCCTTTTCGGCGCCGGGCAATGGGATCAAACGATCTACCACCATACGCACCCCTCCCCCTCTGAGGCAAACCGCGGTGACGTGACCCCGGGCACACCCTCCGCGCCCTGCTCGGCCGTGACACCTCCGAGTGGGCGCACGCGCCCGGCCCCACACCCCTCCCCGCGCTCTACGTCACCGTCCGCTCCAAGCCGCCCTGACCCCGACCCCCGTGACCGTCGCGGCCGTCTGCCCGCTCCGGGCTCACCTGCGCGGACGCGGCCGGCTCCGCACCCGGGCCCGACGGCTCCACCACCCGCATCGCCCCCGCGTGCACCTCCGGCGCGGAGGAGGCAGCGGGCGGATCCGTCGGCTCGGCCGACGGCGACGGCGGCGGTGGGGGGCTCTGGGCCGGAGGCTCCGGAGGCTCCTGCGGCGGCGGCTGTGTCGGCGGCTGCGGCGCGGACGGCGGCACCCCGCCCCGCGTGGGCGCGGGGCGAGGTGTCGACGGCTGCTGACCTGCGCTCGTGGGCTCCGCCCCCGGGGACGCCGAACCGCTCGGGCTGGGCGACGTGCTGCCGTCCTTCGTGTCGGGGTCGTCCGAGGTGCCCTCGCCGCCACCCGCCCGCTGACCGTGCGAGCCGGGCAGCACCTGCCCGCCGTCCGGTTCCGCGACCGTCCCGCGCCGGTCCGCGGACCTGCTGGGCGCCGGCTTGCCGCCCTCCTCGTCGCTCACGCTTATACAGCCTGCCGAGGCCAGGACCGCCAGCGAGGCGGCGATCCAGACGGCCGTACGGCCGGGGGCTGACAACTGGCGCACAGGGGCACCTCCGGGACAGGGGACGCGGTTTCCCTGACCAACTCCCGGCACCCCACAAGGGACACGCCCGGGATCGCGGCCCGGCGTCGACGGGCCCGCGCCTCACGCCGTGAGCGCTCGCGCCGACTCCAGCCCCAAGAACACCGATCCGAGCCCCACCAGCACCGAGCCGATCACGTTGGCCACGGCCAGGAACCGCGACCCGCGCTCCGCGAGGCGCAGTGTCTCGTAGGAGAACGTCGAGTAGGTCGTCAGCGCCCCGCACAGTCCCGTGCCGAGCAGCGCGTACGCCGGGAAGGACACCGACGCCCCGACGACCGCGCCGAGCACCAGGCTCCCGGCGGCGTTGACGACGAACGTCCCCCACGGGAACACCGAGTCGTGGCGCGCCTGCACCGCACGGTCCGTCAGATACCGCAAGGGAGCGCCGATCGCGGCGCCGACGATCACCAGCAGCCACGTCACCGCGTGGCCGTCCGGTTCGCCGTCCGGCCCCGCACGGCCCGCGTCGCCGACGCCCCCGCCCAGACGGCGCCCATCGCGCCGGCCACGGTGCCGCCGGCGTAGGCCGACGCGATGCCCGCCTCCTCGCGTTCCAGCAGCTCGAAAACGCCGAGGGCGTACGTCGAGAAGGTCGTGAACCCGCCGAGCACGCCCACCCCGAGAAAGGGCCGCACCAGCGGACGGGCCGACCGGCCGCCCTCGCCGACGAGCGCCATCAGCACACCGATGAGCGCGCAGCCCACGACGTTGACACAGAAGACCGCCCACGGGAACGAGCCTTCGGGAGCCGGCCACAGCAGGGACGCCCCGTAACGGCCCGCGGAGCCGACAGCGCCTCCCGCCGAGATCGCCGCGAGCACCGGCCACTTGCGGACGCCGTCGAGCTCCGCGACGTGGGCGGGCACATGGAGGTCGACATCCGGATCGATCGCCTCCGGACCCCCGTCACGGCGGGTGCTCACCCGTACCCGAGCTCGTGCAGCCGTTCGTCGTCGATCCCGAAGTGGTGGGCGATCTCGTGCACCACGGTGATCTCGGTCTCTGCGACGACGTCCTCGCGGGTGTCGCACATCCGCAGGGTGGGGCCGCGGTAGATGGTGATGCGGTCCGGCAGAACGCCGGCGTACCACTCGCCGCGATCGGTCAGCGGAGTCCCCTCGTAGAGGCCGAGCAGATCGGGGTCGTCCGCGGCGGGCTCGTCCTCCACGAACACGGCGACGTTGTCCATCAGCCGCATCAGGTCGGGCGGGATCCTGTCCAGGGCCTCGGCGACCAGTTCCTCGAACTCCTCGCGCGTCATCTCCAGCACCCGGCCATTGTCACGTACTCCGTGCGAGTGGTCGCCCCGGCATGGCCGACCGCCGGTGTGGGCATACGGGACCAATGGCCCGCGAAGCCCAGGAACAGCCCCGCTCGCTCCCGTCGCCCGCCCCGATCCGCACCGCACTCGTCCGGCTGAAGCGTCTGCTGCCGAAATCCGGTGCGTCTGCGCGCCGCCGCTCCCGCGGCCTCGACCCGGGCGCCGACGCCCCGCGTCCGTGGGCCAGGGCGCTTGGTCTGACGGCCGTCGTCCTGTTCGGGGCGTGGCTCGGCCTTCTTGTCGTCGGCAACGTCCGTACACCGGTCGGCCCCATGGACGCGACCATGACTCTGCGACCGTCCCTGAACGGCGGAACGAAGATCAACGTCTCTCCTCTGGGCGCCCTGGAGCTCGACTCGCACATCGCGCCGGTCCGTCTCGACGTCGACGTGGACCGCCTCGACCCGATCCGCTCCCAGGCCCTCGTCGAAAACCCGGAGCGGATCTCCGGCCTCCAGGACGAGATCACCCACGACGTCCAGGACGGCGCCACCGAGCTGGCAGTGCGCTCCTGCGTCGCCGTCGTCTCCGGAGCGACCGCGCTCGGCCTCGCTGTCTACCGCCGGCCGCGCCGCGCCCTCGCGGCCGGCGGCCTCGCGCTCGCCCTGCTGGCCGCGTCCGGCGTCAGCGCGTACGCCACCTGGAATCCGCAGTCCGTCCTCGAGCCCAGGTTCTCGGGCCTGCTGACCTCGGCACCGTCCGTCGTCGGCAACGCGCGTTCCATCGTGACCGAATTCGACGTCTACCAGCATGAGTTGGCGCGACTCGTCACCAACGTCACCAAGCTGTACGAGGCGACGTCCACGCTCCCCACCTACCAGCCGGACCCCAACACGATGCGCGTTCTGCACGTCTCGGACATCCACCTCAACCCGGCGGCCTGGCACATCATCGAGTCGCTCGTGAAGCAGTACGACATCGATGTGATCATCGACTCCGGCGACACGATGGACCACGGATCGGCCGCAGAGAACGGCTTCCTCGACCCGATCTCCGACCTCGGCGCGCCCTACGTCTGGGTGCGCGGCAACCACGACTCGCTCATCACCCAGAAGTACCTCTCCGACCTCAAGAACGTGCGGGTCCTCGACGAGGGCAAGGCCGTGACCGTCGCCGGACTGCGCATCGCCGGCAGCGGCGACCCGCAGTTCACCCCCGACCGTTCCGTCGTCGCCCAGGGCGACCCGGCGGAACGCATGACGGGCATCCGCCTCGCCTCCGCCCTGCGCGACCAGGAACGCGCGGGCACCCCCGTCGACATCGCCGTCGCCCACAACCCCGTCGCCGCCCGGGAGACCGACGGCACGGTCCCCCTCGTCCTCGCCGGCCACATCCACCAGCGGCACACGGAGATCCTCAGGCACGGCACACGTCTGAAGATCGAGGGTTCGACGGGCGGCGGCGGCCTGCGGGCGGTGCAGAACGCCAAGCCGGAACAGGTCCGGGCGTCGGTCCTCTACCTGGACCGCACGACTCGCCGTATGCAGGCCTGGGACGAGATCACCCTGGGCGGCCTGGGACTGACGACGGCCGAGGTCAGCCGCCATGTCGCGGAGCCGGCCGCGCCGGACCCGTCCCTCTCGCCGACCCCGTCGGGCACGCCCTCCGACACGCCGTCCCCCGGCACGTCCAGCCCCTGAACGACCCTGCGCTTATCCAGTTTGGTCAAGGCCTAAATGCCGTAGTACAGTCTCGTCGTGCCCAAGGGCAGCGGTCAGGGCTTGACCGTCCCGAACCCCGACAGGGGCCAGGGAGAAGCGGAACCTTTCGAGGGAAAGCGGAGTCACATGCTTCTCACGTCCCCCTTGGAGTAAATCTTGAGGGTGACGCACAGAGAAGTAGCGGTACCGGTTTGATCCGCCCTCATCGTCTAGTGGCCCAGGACGCCGCCCTTTCAAGGCGGTAGCACGGGTTCGAATCCCGTTGGGGGCACGTAACACCATGTGCGAGACTAGTCCCGCACAAGCTTGGTCCTGTGGAGCAGTTTGGAGTGCTCGCCACCCTGTCAAGGTGGAGGCCGCGGGTTCAAATCCCGTCAGGACCGCTGAGGCTCTCAGGAGTCTCGTGGCTGGGTAGCTCAGTTGGTACGAGCGATCGCCTGAAAAGCGATAGGTCGCCGGTTCGACCCCGGCCCCAGCCACTTCAATGAAGACGCCCCAGGCAGCATGCTGCCTGGGGCGTCTTCATTTGAAAGTCCGCGCTGCCGCCATGGTCTACCGCCACGAGCCGCACGGGGATGCTTCTGACCTGGTGCTTCACCCAGCCTTCGCGAGAGAATCGGACTTTCACACCCGTTCCATCCCGCTCGATCCGGCCGGCCCGGCTCGATGTGCCCACCGGTGGGCACGCTGCCGCGTTTGCTCTTGCAATCAAGAGCTATCCGCAACCCCGGGATTATGGGTTCTTGATCTCAACACGTTGCGGCAAACATGCAAACACGCCGGGTGGGGCGGGTCTGCACTCAAGATTGCCCTGCGGGGCATTGTCTGCGGGTAGGGGACCGGGCAGTGTCTGAGGGCACTCCAGGTTTCGGGAAGGGAGCGTCATGCGAACTCATGAGCCGGCCGGCAGCGCCACTGAGCGGGCAGCGGTCCGGCCACGGCGGCAGGCCGGGCCGGGATCCGCCGTGGCGCAAGCCTTGGCCGGACGGCTCTCGCCGCACACGGCGCTGTCCCTCCAGCGTGCAGCGGGCAACGCGGTGGTGACCCGTATCGTGGCGATGGAGCGGGAGCGGAACCGTCCGGATGGCGCCGAGGAACATGAGCATCCTGTGCAGCGGTCCGCCGTTCACGACGTGCTGCGTTCGCACGGTCAGCCGCTGGACAGCAGCCTGCGCACCGAAATGGAGGCCCGCTTCGGCGGTGCGGACTTCGGTGGTGTGCGGGTCCACTCGGATTCCGTGGCCCAGCGCTCGGCCGCGGAGATCGGCGCCCGCGCCTACACCTCTGGCAACCACATCGTCACGGGCAAGGGCGGCACGGACGAACACACCCTCGTGCATGAGCTCACCCATGTCGTCCAGCAGCGCTCCGGCCCCGTCGCGGGCACGGACAACGGCCAGGGACTGAGCCTCAGCCATCCCTCCGACCGATTCGAACACGAGGCCGAGGCGAACGCCGCCAGGATCGTGGCGGGCGCCGAGCCGCTGCCCCTTCAACGCATGTCTGCGGGCTCCACCGCGGGTGGCGATGTGGCCGTCCAGCGGTATGTCGAGATGCAGCCGGGCGATGCGAGCTATCCGTCCAAGCACCGGCGTGCATCGGTCGTGTCGAACAAGAGCGCCGACAGCGACGACCACTTCTTTCCCAGTCAGCACGAGGTGGGCGACAGCTATTTCGCGGACGCCGCGAACCGCACCCCCAACATCCGGTTCAACAGCGCCGTCCCGTTGCGCTTCTCCGACAGCTACGACCTGGCGATCGAGATCGGGCCCGGCGAATCCAAGGTCTTCTTCGCCACTGAGAACCACATCAACGCGGCCAACAAGGCCCTCGCCGGGCGGGTGCGGCTGCACAAGGGCACCCGCTATCTCCAAGTGCAGGGCGAGCGGGGCGCATTGAAGCTCTACCAGGTCAAACCGGTGGTCGAGACCAAGACCCAGGGCTGGAAAGGGAAGGTGGGGATGACGACCAAGGCGACCGGGCTGTCGATCCTCACCCCCCAGCGATGCAACGAGATGGCGGAGTTCGTCACCGGCAAGAAGGGCATCTCGTCCGAGGGCATCGGCGCCTGGGAGAGCTTCCTGGCTCGAGTGCTGGACCTGGTCGACGGCACCGAGGACACACATCTAAAGGGGATCAAGGAAGCCTTCCAGAAGGGCGTCAACGGTGACAAGGACGCCTACCTGGCCTATTCCCAGAACATGAGCCGACGGTTCCAGGACCTCAAGGCGGCCGACTCGCCGGAGCTGGACCAGGCGCTGCGTCAGCTGGGGCTCAACGAGTTCCTGCCGCCACCCGCTCCTGGCTCCGCCCTGGTCACGGTCGGCTACGGCGACGCCGACCAGGAGAGCGCGCGGGACAGGGCCGGCACGTTCGAGTACCACTTCGGTGCCGCGATCGCCGCCAGCGGCAACGACTACATCACCATGGAGAACTACGCCCGACGGGACGCGGAGGTCGGCAACTCCACGGCCTCCAGCGGGGATCCGCTGTTCTTCTTCAAGATGTACGGCACAGTTTCCGGGGCGGGCGAGACCTGGCATGAAGCCCAGGTGGCAACCTCGGGCTTCATCGGCGCGATCCTGTCCATCAACCTGGTGGGGTGACGGAAAGGATCAATCGCCTTCACGCCCAGCCTCGGGGTGGGGCGCCCGGTCGCTGCGGCGCCGACGACGGCACCGGCCAGCGGCAGCAGTCGTACGCCGGTCTCCAGCGGGCCGTAGCCCAGAATGAACCGCAGGCACCGGCCGGTCGGTGCGTCGCAGAACCACGCCGCCGTCAACGGCATTTGAACGCCCGCTGGATAAACGAACAACCCCCAGGTTTGTGACCTGGGGGTTTCTATGGGTGCGGGTATTCCTTTTCGGACCCTACTTGTCGATTTCCGGACAGAAGAAGATCTCACTCTTTACACCGGATGCCAATATCGATCGACAATGTCCCGGAATCGAAAGGCCCGATTCACTGCGTGGTACGGCTGAGCACGCCGCTCACGTTCAGGACCTCGTGGCACCCCTGAGCCTGACGACCGGTGGCCGGTGTCCCGGGTTTCGCGCAGGTCACCTCGATGGTCACGGTGTCGTTCTCGGGAATCTTGATGGGGGTCACCCAGTGATAGTCCTGGTTCCGGAAGGTCTCCAGCGCGATGGTGGTGATCTTCCGGTCGCCGAACGAGATCGTCAACACCCCTTCGTCGCCCTGGAAGTTGGCGACGACGATGTCCGTGACCCCGAAGACGCTGCCCTTGGGCACCTTGTAGGTACCGGTCTTGGTCTCGCCGGCGGCCAATTGCACGTCGATGGTCTGCGAGCTCTGCGCGCCGCCGCCGACCGAAGTCCCGTCCTCGCCCGAGGTGCCGCCACCGCCCGACCCGGACGGTGCACCCGACTCCTGGCCGCCGCCGGGCCCGGCGCTCGAACCACCATCGGCATCGGCGCCCGGGGTCTGTTCCCCGGCGGGCGTGGGACGCGGCTGGACCGCCTCCTCGGCCGCTTCCTTGGCTGCGCTCTTCACCGCCGGACGGACCAGTGCGAACCAGGCGATCAGCAGCGCGAGCAGCGCCGCGAGGAGTATGAGCAGCCACCTGGGGAAGATCGGGATCTGGACGAACTCGGCGTCCAGCGGCGGCCGGGCGGCGGGCTCGTCCCACCGGGCCGCAGCCTCCTCTTCCTGGTCCCCCTTTTCGGCGGTGTCCAGGGTGAACGGCCACACCACGGGGGCGCCGAACCACACCGGCTTGGCCGTGCGGACCCGCAGCCCGGCCTCGGCCGACTCGCCGGGCTCCAGCTTCGGCTCCGCCGGGCTGAAGGTGAACCCCAGCTCCTCACCCGCCTGCCCGGGAGTGAAGCCCACCTGCACCGGGGTGTTGCCCAGGTTGCGCACCGCCAGCTTGTAGCGGCCGCGCAGCCAGCCGCGGCGCCGACGCGGGGCCAGTTCGGTCTGCAGCTCGTGGAACGCCTCGATGTGCACCGTGGTTTCGAGGACCCGCACCGACTCGGGGTGCTCGGTCGGCAGGACCCGCACGCCGAGAGGCATGTCGCCGGCCCGGATCTCCGGAGAGCGCGGCGGCGCCAGACGGATCGTCACCATTTCCGAGGTGCCGGGGTAAAGAGATACCCGCGCGGGTTCCACGGTGGTCCAGGAGCCGCAGTCCCCGACGACCTCCAGGCTGTACGCCTCGACGATGTCGCTGTCGTTGCGAACGGTCAGAGTGGTCGTGGCAATGTCACCTGGCGCCACCGCCACGGCCGGGATGTCGAGGCCGGGCGCACCGGGACCGGAAGAGGCTGCAGAAGACGTCACGCCACCACGGTAGGAGTGCGCCCGGGAACCTCGCGAGGAACGCGAGGGCAACACTCGGGCAGTTACGCTGTCCGGCAAGCCAATGTCAACTCCCTTGCAACAGTGGGTCGTTAACGTGCGCGCTGTCGCCCGCGCGCCGCCTTCGGGGCTCGCCTCGTCCTGCATACCCTCCCCCACGAACTCAGAGACAGGTACCTCCATGTCCTGCGCCGAGGAGAATGGCCCTGATATGACCGCCGCCACGCAGCGTGAGCCCGCCCGGACCGGCTCCACCCACGGGGCCTCCCGATCCGCTCGCACGAGCCGGGTGCCGGTGGCCGTCTACGCCGCCGATCCGATCCTGCGCCTAGGCGTCGTCCAGCAGTTGCGCCAGCGCCCCGAGGTCGACCTGGTCGACGACGCCGACAGGGAGCAGGCCGATGTGTCGCTGGTGGTCGTTGACAATGTTGACGACGACGTGACCGCCCTGCTGCACCGGCTGCGGCACAACACCGTCACCCGCACGGGACTTGTGGTCGGCACCCTCGGGACCGGCGCGCTGCAACGCGTCATCGAGTGCGGCGTTGCGGCGGTGCTGCGGCGCTCCGAGGCCGACCAGGACAAACTCCTCCACCTGGTCCTGGCGATGGCCAACGGCGAGGGAGTGCTGCCCGGCGATCTGCTCGGCAAGCTGCTCAGCCACGTGGGCAGCAGCCTCCAGCGCTCGGCCCTCGACCCCGGCGGCCTGTCCCTGTCCACGCTGACCACACGCGAGGCGGACATGCTGCGCCTGGTGTCGGAGGGCCTCGACACCGCGGAGATAGCCCGCAAGACCGCGTACTCCGAACGGACCGTCAAGAACGTGCTGCGTGAGATCACCACACGCCTGCAACTGCGGAACCGGGCCCATGCGGTCGGCTACGCGGTGCGCAACGGACTGATCTGACGATGGCTCGGGGAACCCCGCGCTGCCCGAAGGCGCACCTCGCGTTTCCCCCAGGTACGTCCCCACCGCCCTGCCGCACCTCACACGGCCGGTGCAGGGTGGCGGGGGCACATCCAGATGGCGCACCAGACTGCGAAGGGGACCGTGATGGAATCCGCTGGCCCCGGCGGGCGGTACCGCCTGGGGAGACTGAGCATGTCGCTGCTGCTCCTGATCCCGCTGCTCGGGGTGACGGCGGCCGCAGGACCGGGCAACGCCGAGCCCGGGGCCAAGGCGGCGGCCGCCGCCACGGAGACCCGGGTCGCGTACGCCGGTACCCGGCACCGCAGTCTCGGCCGGGTCGCCAACGACGCCTTCAGCGCACCGCTGTTCGGTGACGGTCCGGCCCACTACGACACCCAGCCCTCCGCCCTCGGCGACCAGCTGGCCTTCGCGAGCCTCCGCGACGAGAGGAACCCGCAGATCTATCTGCGTGCCGCCGACGGGTCGGTACGCAAACTCACCAGTGGCATGGACGCGGCGCACCCCCAGCTGACCCCGGACGGCCAGTCCGTGGTGTTCGACTCGGCGGAAGCGAGCGGTCTGGGCGGCGGGACGCAGCGCGACCTGTGGCGGGTGCGCACCGACGGCACCGGCCTGACGCGGCTCACCGACACCCCCGCGAACGAGGAGGACCCGACGGTCTCCCCGGGCGGGCTGCGGATCGCGTACTCCAGCGACAGCGACGCGTCGGTCGGAACGCAGATCTACGTACGGCCCCTGGCTGGCGGCACCGAGACCCGGATCACCGATCCCGCGAACGGCGCGGCCACCGAGCCCGCGTGGAACCCGGTGAACGACGACGTGAACCGGGACTGGATCGCGTACACCGCCACCACCACCGCCGAGGGGGCGGCACAGCGTCGGCTGCGGATCACGAACGGGACCAGCGACGAGCCGCTGTTCGCGGACATCTACGCAAACTGGCGTGCCCACGGGGCAGCGTGGAAGCCCGACGGGAACGGGTTGGTGTTCCTGAGCCCCGAGATCACGTGTGACTGCGAGGGCGACTACGACCACGTGTTCACGTCGACCGCGCACGACGACGACGAACCCACCCTGGTGCTCAACGAGGACCGGGAGGTCCTCTCCCCCACCTGGCTCGGCTCGCTCGGCGGCGGCGGCGGCGTGGTGGTGGAGCGCACCACGGCGGACGACCCCAACGACGACCCCAACGACGAGCTCTCCGGCGCGACCGTGGTGACGCTGCAGGACTCCCGGCTGGACGGCTCCGACCCCCGCGATCTGGGGTTGACGATCCTCAACGAGGACCCGGCCGCCGACACCAACACCGATCCCGCCCAGGACCCGCTGTTCCAGCCCCGGGCCGGGTTCGACCCGTGGACCGAGCGGCAGAACTACACGCCCGACGGCCGCCGGATCGTCGTGACCCGCTTCGAGACCGTCGACGGCCGGCGGATCGAGCGGATCTGGATGGTGGACGCCGACGGGTCCAACGCGGCGCCCATGCCGCTCGCGGGACGCGCCGCGACGGACTGGGACACCGACCCGACCTTCTCCCCGGACGGCAAGTTCCTCGCCTTCACCCGGACTTCGCCCGGCGGCGTCGGTGAGGCCGCGGGACCCAGCCGCATCCTCATCGCGGACGCGGTCACCGGAGCGATCACCGGCGAGGTCACCCCGCCGACCGGGCAGCTCCAGGGCCAGGACGCCCAGCCCACCTGGTCGTCCGACGGCACCACGCTGGCCTTCACCCGGAACATGGAGATCAACGGGGGCGGTGGCAACAAGCACATCTGGACCGTGCCCGTGGACAATCTGGGCCGGCAGACGGACCTGAGCGCCACGAACTGCCCGGGCGACTGCGAGGTCATCGACGACAGCCCGGCGTTCTCCCCGGACGGCCTCAGCATCGCCTTCAACCGCAAGAACGGCGCCGGCGCGGTCGACGAACAGAACGGCCTGCTCCTGACGTCCCTTTCGGGCGACGACTGCCAGGTGCTGCTGCCGTCTTCCCTGCTCGACCTGCCCGGCGCCTGCGGCCGGGCGCTGCCGGACACCTCGGCCACCGGCCCGTTCCAGCCGCGGGACGCCGCCTGGACGGCCGACGGCAAGAGCCTGGTGTTCAGCTCACGCGCCGAGGTCGCGGTCAACAGCCCCGAGAAGCTGAGCGTCCTGAACGTCGAGTCCGGGGAGATCACCCCGCTCACCACCGGTCTTGCGGGCCGGCAGAAGGAACCGGCCGTCCAGCAGTCCGTGGACCTTGCCCTCGAGGCGCCCGGCACCACGCCGGAGGTCACCGTCGGCGACTTCACCACGGTTACCGTGAACGTGGTGAACAACGGCCCCGCCGCCTCCCCCGGCACCACGCTGACCATCGCCCCGCCGGCCGGTGTGCAGATCACCGGGATCACCTATCCCGGAGGCACCTGCGACGCCGCCTCCCTCCAGTGCGACGTCGGCGTGGTGGAGCCCGGCACGACCGTTCCGGTGGACGTCACCCTCACCGGGGTCACACCCGGCGACGCGCCGATCGACTGGTCGGTCACCGGTACGGTCCTGGATCCGGAGCCCAGCGACAACGCGGGCCGGACCGTGGTGCCGGTGGTCGAGGCCACGCCGCCCCCGCCGACTCCGACACCGACCCCGACTCCTCCGACGCCCACCCCGACCCCGACCCCGACTCCCACCGTGCCCCCCGAGCCGGAGGAGCCGGAGGCCGGACCCGGAGTGCGGGTCTCGGCCCAGCCGAACCCCGGCTACGTCGGCGGGCGCGTCGTGCTGACGTACACCGTGCGCAACGGCCGCAACGCACTGGCGACCGGGCTGCGGCTGGAGATCGGCCTGCCCAAGGGCATCCCGAACAGCGGGCCGCCGGCGGGCTGCGACACCACCTGGGTGTGCGCGCTGCCGGACCTCAGGCCGGGTGCGAGCACGGTCGTACGGGTCGTCCTCAACCCCAAGAAGGCGACGACGGGCCAGGCGGTCGGCATCCTCACCACCACCGGGACCGACGCCAACAGGAACGACAACACCGCCCGGGAGCGGCTGCGGATCCTCCAGCCGCGCATCATCGCGGTGCCGGAGATCGGCAAGCCCGGCTTCGTCACCTCGGTGCGCGGCAAGGACTTCCCGCCGGGCGTGCCGGTTCGGTTCAAGTGGAACCCGGGGATCACCGCGGCGGCGGCGCCGACGGTTCCGTTGCGGGACGGCACGTTCATCGGACAGCTGCTCATCCTCCCCAAGGACCAGACAGGACCGCGCACCATCACGGCCGGCGGCCTGGGGTTCTCACCGGTGAAGACCGACTTCCTGGTGGTCAGCGGCAGCGTGCAGCCGCCGGACGAGGTGACCCGCCGGTGATCCACGAGGTCGACGAGGGGCTGCGCCGGCTGCTCGGCGAGTCCGGCCTGGAGGCATCGGGCGTCGAGGTCGTCTTCGACGCCCCCACCAGGGACTGGGCGGCACGCCGCAGCGCCCCGACGGTCTGCGTCTTCCTGTACGACATCCGTGAGGACGCCACCCGGCGCGGCAGCGGCGCCGGGGAGGTGTACGACGAGGACGGGTACCTGGTGGCGCGGCGTTCCCCGCCGCGGTGGTTCTGGCTGTCGTACATGGTCACGGCGTGGACGAGCCGCCCACAGGACGAGCACCGGCTGCTCTCGCAGGTGCTCGCCACCCTGGTGGCCACCGACACGCTGCCGGCGCAGTTGCTCACCGGGACGCTCGCCGAACTCGGCCTGACCGTGGGACTGGACGCCGGCGGGTCCGCGCTCGACGCACCGGCCGCCTCCGACGTCTGGTCGGCGCTCGGCGGAGAGCTGAAGGCGTCACTCGGGGTCCGGGTGCGGGCGCCGCTCGCCGGCCTGACCAGGGCCGCCGCGCCGCCGGTCACCGAGGGCCTCGTCGTACGCTCCGCTGCCGCACGCGAGGGCGAAGACGCGGCTCCGGGCCGCCGCCTGCGCTACAAGGAGACCAGCGACCCGGGCCCGCACGGCTTCGCCGGCCCACGCGAACGGGGACCCGCCCCGGCCCGCCGACGCCGGGGTGACCGCCAGCCGTGACCCGAACGACCGAACAGTCCACCACCGAGCCCGGGCCCCGGCCTGCCGCCGATCCCCACGCCCGGCCCGCCCCTGCAGAGGTCGACCACCTGTGGGTGCGGCTGGGTGCGGTCGAGCAGCGGGTGCGGTACGCGGTGGAGGTGCGTCGGGGCGGTGACCCCGATCCCGATGACCCGTATCGGGGCCAGTACCTCAGTCCCGAGGCGGCCGCGCGCATCCTGGATGAGCCGGGCGGTCTCGACATGCCGGGCGGTGAGCCCTGGTATCCGCCGGCGGATTCCGTGCTCGACGGACTCGCCCGGCGGTTCGGGCTGTCGCCGCTGGATCTGGATCTGCTGCTGGTCGCGGTGGCGCCGGACCTGGACGCCCGCTTCGAGCGGCTTTACGGCTATCTCAACGACGACCTGACGCGCCGTCGGCCCACGGTCGGGCTCGCGCTGGAGCTGTGCGGGCTCGGCGGAGCCGCGGCGGCACGGTTCCGTCTGGCCCCCGGAGCGCCGCTGATCGAGGGCGGTCTGGTGCAGGTGACCGAGGCGGAACGGCCGCCGCTGTCCCGTGTGCTGGTGGTCCCGGACCGGGTCACCGGGCACCTCCTGGGCAGCGTGCAGCCCGACGCCCGGCTGGCTGGGGTGCTCGGCGAGGTCCGGGACGATCCGACCGCCGAGGCAGCCGAGGTTCACCGGACGGCGGCCGCGGCCGGGACCGGCGTCGGTCTCGTCCATCTGCGCAGCCGGGGCGGCGACGCCGAGGGGCTGGCCGCTGCTGCCCTGCACTCGGCCGGGCTGCGCACGCTCGTCCTGGAGGCGGCGGCCCTCGCCCGGCGCTCGGGCGACGTGCCGGAGCTTGCCCGGACAACTGCCCGCGAAGCCCTTCTCGCCGGCGCCGGGGTCGTCCTCGGCCCGCTGGAGGCGTTGCCCGCGGAACCAGCCGAACGCGCCCGCACGCTGCGGGCGTTGTGCACGGCGCTGCGGGGAATTCCCCTGTTCACGCACGGAACGACCGGCTGGGACCCGGTGTGGGCGGCCGACACCCCCGTCGCCCTCACCGTGTCGGCGCCCTCTCCCGAACGGCAGGCCGCACGCTGGCGGTACGCCCTCGAACGGGCCGCCGGTGACGGCACCATGACCGGCGACGCCGATACGCTCGCCGAAGCGGTCGCCGCGCACCGCCTGGACGCCGGGCAGTTGCGCCGCGCCGCCGACGTGGCGGTACGCACCGCTGCCCTCGAGGGCCGCCCGGTCTGCCCCGGCGATCTGCGGACCGCCGTACGGGCCCAGAACGGCGCAGGGCTTGAACGCCTCGCCCGCCGGGTGGAGCCGGGCGTCGGCTGGGACGACCTGGTACTCCCGCCCACCACTCACCGGCGGCTGCGCGAACTCGCCCTGCGCGCCCGCCACCGCGAGCAGGTGCTCGGGCAGTGGGGGATGCGGCCCGGCGGCGGCCGCGGACGCGGCGTGATCGCGCTGTTCGCCGGCGAGTCGGGTACGGGAAAGACCATGTCCGCCGAGGTCGTCGCGGCGGACCTGGGCATGGACCTGTACGTCGTGGACCTGTCCACGGTCGTCGACAAGTACGTCGGCGAGACCGAGAAGAATCTGGAGCGGATCTTCACCGAGGCGTCCGCGCTCAACGCGGTACTCCTCTTCGACGAGGCCGACGCGATCTTCGGCAAGCGCTCGGAGGTGAAGGACGCCCACGACCGGCACGCCAACATCGAGTCGGCGTATCTGCTCCAGCGCATGGAGTCGTTCGACGGGATCGCGGTGCTGACCACCAACCTGCGGGCCAACCTGGACGAGGCGTTCACGCGCCGCCTCGACGTGGTGGCGGACTTCCCGGTGCCCGACGCCGGCCAGCGCCTCGCCCTGTGGGACCGCTGCCTGGGCGACCGGCTGCCCCGCGCCGACGACCTGGACCTCGCCTTCTGTGCGGACCGCTTCGAACTGGCCGGCGGCTCCATCCGCGCCTGCGCGGTCACCGCGGCCTACCTCGCGGCGGAGTCCGGTAAGCCGCTCACCATGCGGCAGGTGGTGACGGCGGTCGCACAGGAGTACCGCAAGCTCGGACGGCTGGTCCTGGAGAGCGAGTTCGGGCCGTGGACGCGGGACGTGCTGGCCGAGGGCTGACAGGGAACCGGCCCGGCCCGTCCGGAGTGTGCGGAAGTCAGACGAGCCGGCAGGGTGCGTAGGCGTGGCCCAGCTTGGCAGCCGCGCCCAGGCGGTGGTTTCCGTCCGAGATGCTGATGCCATTGCTGCTGACCTGGATGGCGATCGGCTCGAGCGCGGCGCTGTTGCCCATGCCGGTGACGGCGTTGTCGAGCCGATCCGGGTCGAGCTTGCCCGCCACGGTGTTCGCGCGGCCATCGGCTTGCTGCAGCAACGCGACGCTCACTTCGACCAACTGGCCCGGACTCACTCCCTGCGTCTCGAAGTCCTGCAGCTTGTCGATCCGCGCCTCGTGGAAGGTCCGGCCGTTCGCCCTGACGTGATAGCTCGTGTCCCGCTGCGGCGTGAAGTGGCCGCTCAGGTCCGCCTGTGCCACATCGGGCCCGATCTCCTGCGCGACGAGGGCGTAGTAGGTCTTGAGGTCCTCATCGACCTTGATGTATCCGAAGCTGCCGTCCTCGTCGAAGAGCACCCGCTCCTCTGAATCGGCGAGCTGGTAGATCTTCTCGTAGTACTCATTGGTCTTCGCCTGGTCCAGGACGAGCCGCAATCCCGGGTAGTCGGGGTCCACGTGGGTGTGGTCGCCCTCCTCCTCAGCGGGCTTCGGCCGGGGGCGCCTCTGCACCGAGGGCTCGGCGGCCCCAGGGCCGGACGCGTGGGCCGAGTGCTCCTCCGTGGGGCCCTGGACCGGAGACCGGGACAGCACCCGGGTCGCGTTCACCTCGGCCTCGCGCTCGAAGCGGTCGGACGGGTCGCTGACCCGCAGACCGTTGCCGTGGTCCGTGCCCGAGACCGGGCCCTGGCGCTGCTGGATGACGTGGGTCAGCTCGTGCGCGAGCGTGTGCTGGTCGTTCCCGCCGTCACCAATCACGACGTGGCTGCCGGACGTGTAGGCGCGAGCGCCGATTTCGGCGGCCGAAGCGCGCGCGGCGCTGTCGTTGTGGATACGGACGTCGGAGAAGTCCGCGCCGAACCGGGACTCCATGTCCTGCCGCACCGGTGCGGCAAGGGGTTTGCCGCCCGAGTTCAGGACTTCGGGCACCCCGGTGTCGAGTTGCTCCGGGGCGGGTGCGGTGCGGGCGCGGCGGGCGATCATGCCGGTGACCGCGGCGTTGCCCGCGCCGCGCTGGGCCGCCCGGAGCACATCGGCGGTGAGCGGGGGCGGGACGGCGGCGCCGACCGAGGACGTCCCCCGTCGGGTGGCGGCCCCGCCGCGCACCACTTGCTCGGCCTCGGTGCCCTCAGTACGCCGTCCGGACCTCTGCATCTCCTACCTCCTCGTTCGGCGCAGCCCTGCTGCGGCCCCCAGTCGACAACACGCGCCCACCGGTCGTCCAGGTCCGCACGGGCAGTGTGAGGGCCAAGGTGGCCGATGTCCGGACGGTCCGTGCGGAAGGTACGGAAAGGCAGCGGGCCTGCCCCCGACCAGGTCCCCGTGGCCCTGCCGCCCGCCCGGCCCGCCCCGCAGACTCGCCCTGGACACAGGTGCCCCGCAAGGACGTGAAGGAGCAAGCATGCCGACGTACCTCACCCCGGGCGTGTACGTGGAGGAGGTGCAGTCCGGTGCCCGACCGATCGAAGGGGTCGGCACTGCCGTCGCCGCGTTCGTCGGGTTCGCCGAGCGCGGATCCTTCCACGCACCGACGCTGGTCACCAGCTGGGACCAGTACACCCAGGAGTTCGGTGGCTTCACCGAGGGCACCTACCTGCCCCACGCCGTCTACGGGTACTTCGCCAACGGCGGCGGCGCCGCGTACGTGGTGCGGATCGGCGGCGCGGCCGAGGACGCCTCCGGCCCGTCGGCGAACGGCGCCCAGCGCAAGCAGGACGCCAGGGCAGTGGAGCCGGTCGAGCTCGGCGGCTTCCTGGTCGCGGCCAAGCCGGGCGTCTCGGGAGTGTCGGTGGAGGTTGCCGACGCGAACGGTGACAACACGCCCGAAGACCGCTTCAAGTTCCTGGTCCGCAGGGGCGAAGAGGTCGTGGAGACGTACGAGGCCTCCACCCGCAAGAACGTCAAGGGCTACCTGGTCAACCAGGCCCGCGCCTCCAAGCTGATCGAGGTCACCGAGCAGCGGGGCGCCACCCAGAGCAGGCCCGCCGCGGGGACCGTGGCCCTGCCCGACGCCCCGGCCGCGCCCGCCACGAACGGCGCCGGCGAAGTGGCCCGCCTCGACGCCGCCGAGTACGTCGGCGACTCCGCGGCCCGCACCGGGTTCGGTGGCCTGGAGAGCATCGACGAGATCACCATGGTCGCGGTGCCGGACCTGATGAGCGCCTACCAGCGCGGCGACATCGACGCCGAGGGCGTCCGCACCGTGCAGCTCGCCGTGATCTCGCACTGCGAGCAGATGGGCGACCGCGTGGCCGTCCTGGACGCCCCGCCCGGGCTCAACGCCCAGCAGGTGCGCACCTGGCGCAACGACGAGGCCGGCTACGACTCCCGGTACGCCACCCTCTACTACCCGTGGGTGCGGGTCTTCGACCCGGCAGCCGGACGCAACACCACCGTCCCGCCGAGCGGTCACGTCGCCGGTGTGTGGGCGCGCAGCGACGCCGAGCGCGGTGTGCACAAGGCGCCCGCGAACGAGGTCATCCGCGGCGCCGTCGACCTGGAGATCCGGCTCAGCAAGGGCGAGCAGGATCTACTGAACCCGATCGGCGTGAACTGTGTACGGGCCTTCCCCGGCCGGGGCATCCGGATCTGGGGTGCCCGCACTCTCTCCTCCGACCCGGCCTGGCGCTACCTGAACGTGCGCCGGCTGTTCAACTACCTGGAGGAGTCCATCCTCCTGGGCACCCAGTGGGTGGTCTTCGAGCCGAACGACGACCGGCTGTGGGCGAGCATCCGCCGTAACGTCACGGCGTTCCTCCAGGAGGAATGGCGCCGGGGCGCGCTGTTCGGCCGTACCGCCGAAGAGGCGTTCTACGTGAAGTGCGATCGCGAAAACAACCCGCAGGAGTCCATCGACCAGGGCCGGGTCGTCTGCGAGATCGGTGTCTCGCCGGTCAAGCCCGCCGAGTTCGTGGTGTTCCGGCTGGCCCAGTTCTCCGACAGCACCAGCCTCATCGACGAGTGACCTGCGGGTCCTCAAGGAAAGGTGACAGACAGTCATGGCAACGGGCGATGCTCTTTCCACCCACGTCTTCGGCGTGCAGCTCGGCGGCTACCTGGTCGAGTCGATCCAGGAGATCAGCGGGCTGACCGTCGAGGAGGAGGTCGTCGAGGTCAAGCAGGTCAGCGACCAGGGCAAGCAGATCATCCGCAAGCAGCCCGGCGCGCGCCAGGCCGGTGAGATCACGATCACCCGGGGACTCGACCAGAGCAGCGAGTTCACCAAGTGGATCAAGGAGACGCTGAACAACGGCGCCGTCAACACCGCGCGGCAGAACCTCACCATCGAGATCAAGGACACCGAGGGCAACACGGTCCGCCGTATCCAGCTGATGCAGGGCTGGGCCTCCAAGTGGGAGGGCCCGTCCCTGAAGGCGGGCGAGTCGTCTCCGGCAACCGAGTCCGTCACGATCACGTTCGAGGAGATCGTCGTCGAATGAGGCGCCGTACGGTCACGGCGGGCAACCTGGACGAGATCCTCCAGGCGACGGCGCCCGCCCAGGTGTCGGAGCAGGCGGCGGCCACCCCGGCGGCCGCCCCCGCCCCCGCGCCGCGGGAGGACCACAATCTGCGCACCGAGTTCGAGTTCGAGCTGCCGCGCGGATACGTGGACGAGGCGGGCACGGTGCACCGGCACGGCACGATGCGCCTGGCCACCGCCCGTGACGAACTGCGACCCCAGATCGATCTGCGGGTCAAGGAGAACCCGGCGTACCTGAGCGTGGTGCTGCTGAGCCAGGTGATCACCCGGCTTGGCTCGATCAGCGATGTGCACGCCGGGATCGTGGAGCGGATGTACGCCACCGACGTCGCGTTCCTCCAGGACTTCTACCGCCGCGTCAACAGCGAGGGCCACACTCGCGCGGCGGTGACCTGCCCGCACTGCGAGGGCGGCTTCGAGGTCGACCTCTCGGGTGGGCGCCTGGGGGAATCGTGACGTACGCGCTTCCCCGGCTCCGGGAGGAGATCGCGTACATCGCCTATCACTTCCACTGGCAACGCGAGGAGATCCTCGACCTGACCCACGGCGAACGCCAGCAGTGGGTGGCCGAAATCGCCCGCATCAACACCCGTGTGAACGAAGGCGGTTGAGCACATGGCATGGCGGGACAGGCTGCGCCGCCGGGCCGCCGAAGCGGACACCGCGGATCGTCCGCGGCGTACCGAGGACTCCGGCGCCGGGGTGGCCGGCCGGTCCGAAGCCGGTGATTTGTCCGGGTCTGTGACGGGCGGCTCGCCCGTCGCGGGCACGTCCGGTGCCTCTGCCTCCTCCGTGCCGGACGACTGGGACGGCGGCTGGCGTCGTACCGCGCCGCCGGTCCTCACCGTGGCGCGCGCCCCGCTGGGCGTCAGCGACGGCCTCGCCTTCCGTTCGAGGCTCGCCGCCTGGCAGAACCCGTCCTTCGACAACGGCCTTGGCCACGCCCTGATGCCCACCGCTCCGACCGGCCTGGTCCGTGGCGTCACCCGCCCCGCCGCCCCACGGCCCACCCGCACCGCCGGTGGGCCGTTGCTGCTCAGGGCCATGCGGCAGGAGGGGGTGGACGGACCGCAGGACGGTGCGTCGGACGCCGGCAGCGCGGGCCGGCCGTCGGCCGCCGCGGCAACGCCCGTCGCGCGTCGGACGCGCCCGGGGGCGCGGTCGTCCGGATCGGCGGCGTCCGGTTCGGGCTCGTCCGGTACGTCGGGCTCCGGTTCGGGCGAGTCTCATACGCCGGGTTCGCCCAGCGCCCCGAAGGGGCGCGGGGAACTGCGCGACCAGCCACGATGGCGCAGCGGACCGACGACACAGCGCGGCCCCGCGGCGGAGACGCATATCGACACAGCCAGCGGAGCGCCGAGCGGCGCTCCGCGGAGCCGTGGAATCACGTCCGCGGATTCCCCCGCCGTACTCTCCTCGTCGCTTCCCCCTGTCCAACGGGCCGTGGAGCCGGGCAGTGCCCCGGTCGTGACGCCCGCCGACACCGGCAGCCCGGCCACCCGTCGGGAGATTCCGCTGGTACGACGGATCGCGGTGGTCCCGGGTGCAGTCGCCGCCGGAACCGTGGACCGGCCCGCCCCGGCGACACGGCCCAGCGCGCCCGCGTCCGGAGCACCGGCCGGCTCAGAGAGTCGTACGCCTTCCGGGCCGACTGTCCAGCGCGCCGCTACGGGGACGACGGGGTCGCGGTCGGAGACATCTCCTTCCTCCGGCGTCGAGTTGTCCCACCCTGCCGTCCGACTCCGCCCGGCGGGGCCCAGCCTCACTGTCGCCCGGCACCGGGCCGGACCCGCGCGTCGCGTCCCCTCCCTGCGGCCGGCCGTCACTCCGGCGCCGCCCGCAGTCCCTGACGCATCCGGCCCGCCCTCCGCACCGGCGCCCTCGATCACCCCCGTTCAGCGCGCCGCCACGCGCCCGGGCAGCCGCGCTCCCCTCGGCGCCCCGCTGGCCGAACTGCCCTCCACCGCCACGCCGTTGGCCTCGGGCACCCCCGCCTCGCAGCCCGCGCCCGGTCCGGCGCTTCCCATCGTCCAGCGCCAAGCGGACGGCACGGGCGGGTCCGACGGCGGCGTGCAGGGAACGGTTCAGAACGGCCCCGCCCCGCGCCGGACTTCCGTCTCAGGCCGTTCCGGGGCACGCGCGCGTGGCGGGCTGGGCGCGCCGCTGCCCGCGCTGCCGCCGAGCGCCGATGTGCCGGGTTCGGCCGCGTCCGGCACCCGCGCTGCTCGCCCGACGCCCGGCCCGGACATCCAGCGTGCCCCGGCCCGACAGGACGACCGCGGCTCCGCAGCCGCGCCGGACCGCGACCTTGGTACGCCGACCGAGCCCGCGCGCACGGAGAGCGGAGCGGACGCACCGCTGCTGGGGTCGGTGGACGTACAGCGCAGTGTCGTGGACCGCTCCTCCACCGGGGGCACCACCTCGCCCGGCCACCCCACGGACCACGGAAACGGGCCCGCCACACCCCTGGTGACACCGCCCTCGGCCGCCGCGGCGGAAGGCACCATGGGAGCGGCAGGCCCGGCAGCTCCGGCAGCTCCGGCAGGAAACGCGCCACGCCCCGGCACGCAACGTCCCCAAGTCCCCGGCGCCCCGGGCCCGGTCGTCGTGGCCCGCGCCCTGGCCGAGGGCACACCGGACGCCCGTACCCCACGTACCCCTTCCGCCGACCGGCCCTCCGCCCCGACGGCACCCCGCACCCACGGCACCGCGGGCGCCACTCGAACCCCCGGCGTTACCGGCCCGCACCCGCTCACCGTGACCGGCTCCGCGGCGCCCTCCGCCCCGGTGGCACCCCGTACTCTCCAGCTGCTCCCCGCGCGCCCGCTCACCCTGAACACCCGGGCCCCGGAAGGCGTGTCACAGCCCGCCGCCGCTCGCCCCGGCACCCGTCCCGTGGTGCCGATGCGCCGGCCGGGCGAACCGGCCGCCCCTCAGGGCCAGGGCGACCCCGGGACGCCCGCCCGCCCGGCGGCCACACCGGCGACGCCCCACGTGCAGCGGGTCGCGACTCCGACTCCAGGACCGGCGACCCCGGCGACACCGCAGGTCCAGCGGGCCGAGAGCCCGCTCCCCGGCCCGGACAACTCGGGTGTACGGACGGCCGGTTCCACCGTCGCCGTGCAGCGCGTCCCGGTCGTCCGGCCTGCGCCGCCCCACCACGAGAGCCCCGGGACGCGCGGCCCGGCCGCCGCACCGGCGCGTGCCCTGCCGGTGACCGCCCCGCAGACCCCGCCGCTCGCGGACCACCCGTCGGCCCCGTCGGCGTCGGCACCCGCGGCCGACGTACCCGTGGTCCGGCTCCGGACCACGGCGCCGGGTGGCCGGACCGGCCGTGCGGCGACCCCGGTCCAGCGCGCGCCCTACAGCGCGGACGACTCCGTACTCCCCGGGGACCTGGCCAAGGAGCGGCCGACGAGCCGTCGCAGGCCCGCCTCCGCCGCCGGCAACCTCGCCGAACCGGTCACGTCGGATCCGGTGCGCGGCCGGTCGCAGTCGGCCTCGGCGACCTCTGCCACCGGTAAGCGCACCGCCCACCGTGCCGACACACCGCAGGACCCCGGCCTCGACCTGGACGACCTGGCCCGCCGCCTGATCGACCCGGTGGCCCGGCTGCTGCGCACCGAGCTGCGGCGCGGACGGGAACGTACAGGCCGCCCTTACGACGGACGCCGCTGAGGGCCCGGGACGGAACGGATGACGGACGAATGACGGACAACATCTTCGCGACGAGCGTGTTCTTCAGGCTCTCGATCGGCGGCAACGACCTGGGCGCCTTCCACACCTGCTCCGGCATGGGCGCCGAGGTGGAGATCGAGACCTACGCCGAGGGCGGCAACAACGGCTTCACCCATCACCTGCCCGGGCGGGTGACCTGGTCGAACATCACGCTCACCCGGCCGGTCACCAAGGACACGGCGAAGATCGCCCGCTGGCTCGACGAGACGCTGAAGCGGGTGGAGCCCAAGGACGGCGAGATCGTGGCGCTGAAACCCGACCTGACCAAGATCATCAGCTGGCAGGTGTTCGGGATCGTCCCGGTGCGCTGGCAGGGGCCGTCCTTCGACCCCGGCAATTCGGAGGCGGCGGTGGAGACGCTGGAGATCGCCCACGAAGGGCTGAGCCCTTCCTGACCCGCTGTCATGAACCGTCCGCCACCCATGTGATCGTCCCGGAAAGGAAGTCCTGGCATGGCCAAAACGTCACGCACCAGTCGAGCCAGGGCTCAACTGACCCTGAAGGAGCCCCCCGCTTCGGTCGGCGCGAAGCCCGGCGGGACGCTCGCGCGGATCAACCTCCAGTTCAACCCCTCCACCCTGGAGCTGAGCAAGACCACCGAGTGGCGGCGCACACCGTCCCGGATGGCGGCGGAGTCGGCGCTGCCCGAGTTCGTCGGCAGCGGCCCGCGCACGCTGAGCCTCGAGGTGTTCCTGGACGCCACCGCCAAACACGACAACTCCGTGGAGCAGGCGGTGGAGAAGCTGATGAAGGCCTGCGTGCCGACCAAGGCCAGCCTCGGCCGCAAGAAGCCGGCCAGCCCGTGGGTGCGGTTCGAGTGGGGCAGCGCGCGGACGACGTCGTTCGACGGGGTGCTCTCCAGCCTGTCGGTGTCGTACACGCTGTTCGACGTGGACGGCAAGCCGCTACGGGCCACCTGCCGGCTGTCGATCGAGGAGGCGAGCGTCGGCCCGGCGGGCCAGAACCCCACCTCCGGCTCGCGCACCGCCCGCAGCACGCACACCGTCGTCGCGGGCGACAGCCTGGCCCTGCTGGCCTGGCAGGAGTACGGCGACGCGACGGCTTGGCGGGTCATCGCGGAGGCCAACGAGATCGACGACCCGATGGCGCTCCCACCCGGCACCGAACTGGTGGTGCCGGCCATGAGCGACGCGGACGCTGAGGAGGAACAGTGACAGGCGGGGCACGGGACGGCCGGTCGTTCGCGGCGGACCCCATTGTGGAGGCGCCCGGCGAACTTCCGCCGGCCTGGGCCGCCCAGCTGGTGAGCTGCGTGGTCGACGAGAACGTGGGCCTGCCGGACGCGGCGGTGCTCACCTTCCGCGACCCCGACCACGAGTTCCTGAAGAAGACCGGCATCACCATCGGCACCCCGCTCAAGGTCTCCGTGATGACGGTGACCGGGCAGGCCCGCGAGCGGCTGTTCAACGGCGAGGTGACCGCCCTGGAGGTGGACCGCGACCGCACCGGCTCGTTCACGGTGGTGCGCGCCTACTCCAAGGCGCACCGTCTCCAGCGGGGCCGGAAGGTGGTGGCGTACCGGAACATGACGGCGTCGGCGATCGTCCGCAAGGTCGCCCAGGGGGCCGGGCTGACCTGCGGCACCGTGCAGGCCGCGCCGGTCACCTACAAGCAGCTCTCGCAGGCGAACGTGTCCGACTGGGACTTCCTTCAGTTCCTGGCGGCCGAGAGCGGCGCGCAGGTGCGCGTCGACGACAAGGGAATGCTGCAGTTCACCAAGCCGACGAAGGCGTCCGGCGCGCCCGCGCCCTCGACCTCGGCCGCCAAGAACGCGATGGTGCTGGAGTACGGCCGGAACCTGCTCGCGATACGGGCTTCCCTGTCGGCCGCCGACGGTGCGCAGCAGGTGGAGGTGCGCGGCTGGGACATCACCACGAAGCGCCCGCTGGTGGCCAAGATGCCGTCGGTGAACAGTGACACGGTGGTGCCCGGCCTGAGCCCGGCGCTCGCCGCCCGGTTCGGCAAGACCTCGAAGCTGACCGTCACCGACACCCCGTACCGCACCCAGGCCGAGACGAAGGCGGTCGCGGACGCGGTGGCCGATCAGGTCAGCGCGGGCTTCGGGGAGCTGGAGGTGGTGGCCGAGGGCAACCCGCTGCTGCGGGCCGGCAAGCCCGTGGCGCTCGGCAACGTCGGGCAGGCCTTCTCCGGCAAGTACACGGCGACGGCGGTGCAGCACGTCCTCGAACCGCACGGCGGATACCGCACGACGGTGTGGGTCAGCGCCAGCCCCGACCGCTCCCTGACCGGCCTGGTGACCGGCGCCAACGCGCCGGCCCGTGGCCCGCGCATGCCGGGCCTGGCGATCGGCGTGGTGACGGACGTACGCGAGCCGGCCGGCGCCCAGAACGGTGGGGTGAAGCTGAAGTTCCCCTGGCTGGACGACACGTACACCACCGACTGGGTGCGCACCGTGCAGTGGGGCGGCAAGGGCGGCGGAGGCGTGGTGAGCCCCGAGGTCAACGACGAGGTCCTGGTCGGATTCGAGCAGGGCCTGCTGGACAGCCCGTACGTCATCGGCGGGCTCTACAACGGCGTCGACAAGCCGTCGCCGCACAACGTCC
The DNA here is from genome assembly GCF_044763255.1 of Streptomyces sp. NPDC096176. Classification (NCBI taxonomy): domain Bacteria; kingdom Bacillati; phylum Actinomycetota; class Actinomycetes; order Kitasatosporales; family Streptomycetaceae; genus Streptomyces; species Streptomyces sp. NPDC096176. The sequence goes on from NZ_JBIWFV010000002.1 coordinate 30,264, forward strand.
CGCTGATCGACAAGACCACCGGGAAGGTCAACCGCCGCTCCATGGTGTCGCGTTCGGGTCACCGGCTGGAGCTCCTGGACGCCAGGACACCGGGTCTGTCCGGGCTCCGGCTCGCCTCCGCCGACGAGCGCCTCGAAATCAAGGTCGACCAGCGGAAGGGCAAGATCGAGCTGACCGTGTACGCCAGGAAGGGCAGCAGCCCGCTCAGCTCCGTCGTGCTCGACAAGAAGGGCATCACCGTCGACGCGGGCCGGGGCGACGTGAGCGTCTCGGGCCGCAACGTGGACATCAACGGCAGGGTCGGGGTGAAGATCGGCGGCCGCAGCGTGGACATCGACGGCGCCCAGAACGTGAACATCAAGGGCCGCACGGGCGTCACCGTCGACGGCGGTCTGCTCGCCGTCCTCAAGGCCAAGCTCATCCGGATCAACTGACCCCCGACCTCCACCTGCCCAAGGAGCACCGCATGCCAATGGCAGCCCGTACCGGTGACCAGACCAGCCACGGCGGCACGGTCGGCACCCCGCCGCCCATGGCCGCCAGGTCCGTGGCGACCGTGTGGATCGGCGGCAAACCCGCCGCCGTCGTGGGCAGCCTGGTCGTCTGCCCGATCCCGCCGCATGCCGCCCTGGGGCCGGCCAACGTGATCAAGCCCGACCCGAGCTCGCTCGCCAAGGGCCAGGTCCTCATCGGCGGCCTGCCGGCCGCACGGCAGCGCGACCAGTCCACGTGCGGCGCGATGGTCGTCCTGGGCGCCCCCAACGTGCTGATCGGGGGCGTGTGATGAGCGAACGGTTCATCGGCCGCGGCTGGGCGTTCCCGCTGCGGGTCGGGCCGACCGGCGGGATCGCCATGGTCGAACGGGAGCGGGAGATCGAGGAGGCGATCCGCCTGGTCCTCGGCACCGCGCCCGGCGAACGCCCCATGCGCCCCGAGTTCGGCTGCGGCATCCACGACTACGTCTTCGCCCCCGGCGACGGCGCCACCGCCGGACGTATCGCGCAGCAGGTGCGCGAAGCCCTCGAGCGGTGGGAGCCGCGGATCGCGGTGGACGACGTGGTGGTCGCCTTCGACGCCATTGAGGACGGAACTCTCTACATCGACGTGCACTACACCCAGCGTTCCACCAACGACCGGCGCAACCTGGTCTTTCCCTTCTACACGATCCCCTCCGAGGAGGGGGCCGAGGAAGTGGTCGCGGACTGATGGCCCTGCCCTCCCCCAATCTGGACGACCGACGGTTCCAGCAACTCGTCGACGAGGCGAAGCGGTACGTGCAGCAGCGCGCCCCGGAGTGGACCGACCACAACGTCTCCGACCCAGGCGTCACCCTGATCGAGACGTTCGCCTACCTCGTGGACCAGCTGCTCTACCGGCTGAACCGGGTCCCGGACAAGAACTACACCGCGTTCCTCGACCTGTTGGGCATCCGCCTGTTCCCGCCGGCCGCGGCCCTCGCCGACGTCGACTTCTGGCTGTCGGCGCCGCAGCCCGACACGGTGACCCTGACTCCGGGCACCGAGGTGACCACCGCGGGCGGCGAGAACGACGACGCCGTGGTGTTCACGACCACGGACGAACTGCGCATCGTGCCGAGCGAGTTGACGCGTCTGGTGACCGCTCCCCGGAACGGTGCGCAGACCGACATGACCGGCACGCTCGCCGACGGCCACGACATTCCCTGCTTCCAGGCGACACCGGAGCCGGGCGACGCGCTGCTGTTCGGCCTGCCGACGGCGGTGCCGCGCTGCATCGTCGCAGTGCGTCTGGACAGCCGGGTGGAGGGCGTCGGCGTGGACCCGCGCCAGCCCCCGCTGGTGTGGGAGGCGTGGGACGGCGGCGGCTGGGCGCTGTGCGAGACCGGCGAGGACACCACCGGCGGCCTGAACCGGCCCGGCGAGGTCATCGTGCACGTACCCGCCGGGCACACGGCGTCGGTGATCGGCGGCACCCGGGCCGGCTGGCTGCGCTGCCGCGTCACCGAGCCGGAGCCGGGCCAGCCGTTCTACTCGGAGTCCCCGACGGTGCGCGAGGCGGAGGTGCTCACCGTGGGCGGCACCATGTCCGTCGAGCACGCCGAGACGGTGACCGACGTACCGCTCGGCACCTCGGAAGGCGTCGCGGGACAGACGTTCCGACTCGGCCGTCCACCGGTCCTCCTCGACCGCGAGCCTCCCGTGGTGGAGGTGTCCTCGCCCGAAGGCTGGCAGGGCTGGGACGTGGTCGACCACTTCGGCCGCTCCGGCCCCGCCGACCGGCACGTCCGCGTCGACGCCACCACCGGCGAGTTCGGCTTCCCCCCGGTACTGCGCGAACCGGACGGCACGCTGCGGCAGTGCGGCGCCGTGCCGCCCAAGGGCGCCCGGATACGGGTGGCCCGCTACCGCACCGGCGGCGGCCCGGCGGGCAATGTCGCCCGTGGCGCGATCAACGTGCTGCGTAGCTCCGTTCCGTACATCGCACAGGTCACCAACCGGGAGGCGGCGCGCGGCGGCGTCGCCGGAGAGACCATCACCAACGCCAAACTGCGGGCGCCGGAAGTGCTGCGGATGCAGGAACGCGCGGTGACCGCCGAGGACTACGAGATCATCAGCCGCCAGGCCGCGCCCTCGGTACGCCGGGTCCGCTGTCTGCCCGCCGCGGACGCTCCGGGTGCGGTACGGGTCCTCGTGGTGCCGGACGCGGTGGCCGACGAGGGCGACGACCGGCTCCGCTTCGAGCAGCTCATCCCCTCCGACCAGGTACTCCAGGCGATCACCGCGAGCCTCGACGAGCGACGCCTGATCGGCACCCGCCTCGTCGTGGAGCCGCCGGTCTACCAGGGCATCACCGTCGTGGCCCGCCTCGCGACGGCACCGGCCGACTCCGACCGGGTCCGCGAGGCCGCCCTCGACGCCCTGTTCCACCACCTCAACCCCCTGCACGGCGGCCCGGACGGCACCGGCTGGCCCTTCGGGCGCCCGGTCCAGTACGGCGAGGTCTTCGGCATCCTGCAGAACGCCACCGGCAACGCCCTCGTGGAGGAGATCCTCCTCTTCCCCGCCGACCCGATCACCGGCCGCCGCGGCGCCCCCGCGGACCGCATCGACGTGGCCGCGGGCGCGCTGGTCTTCTCCTACCAGCACCAGGTGGTCGTGACGGCGCTCGAACCGGGGGCACGGGGATGAGCATGACCGACACGGCCGCCCAGCCGGGGATACGGTCATGAGCCGTGCCGCCGTGCCCGGTCTGCCGAGCCGGTATCCGATCGGTGAGCAACTGCCCGCCCTGTACGCCGACGACGACTTCGCGCAGCGGTTCACCGCCGGCCTCGACATCGTCCTCGCCCCGGTGTTCGCGACCCTCGACAACCTGCCCGCCTACCTCGACCCCCGGGTGACCCCGACCGACTTCCTGGCCTGGCTGGCGTCGTGGGTGGGCACCGCCGACGACCCGGGGTGGCCCGTTCAGCTGCGCCGCGAGGCGGTCGTCCGCGCGGTGGAGCTGCACCGGTGGCGCGGCACGAAGCGCGGACTGGTCGAGGCCCTGCAACTCGCGCTGGGCGTGCACGCCGAGGTGACCGGCGACGGCGGCGCGTGGTGGTCGAGCACCGCCGGTGCCGAACTGCCGCCGGAGCCCGCCGCCGAGATCCTGCTCCGGCTGTGGCCGGGCCGCGAGGCGCAGGTGGACGTGGACGTGGACGTGGCCAGAGTCCACGAGATCGCCCGGGCCATGTGCCCGGTGCACACGGCATTCCGGGTGGAGGTCCTGCCCGGCCCGCCCACTGACGAAGGGAGGTGACGTCATGCGCGCGTGTCCCGCGTGCGGGGCGTCCAACGGCTCCGCGGACGACTTCTGCGGCAACTGCGGCGGGTACCTGGGCTGGTCGGACACCACGCCGACCCCGAGCACACCCTCGCCCACGGCGCCGGAGCCCTCGGCCCCGACCACACCCCCGGAGCAGTCGGCCCCGGCCACAGCCCCGCCCCCGGGCACACCCTCGGAGCCCCCAGCCACCCCGGCGCCCTCATCGCCTCCGGCGCAGGAGCCCGGGTCCGAGCGCCCCCGCACCCCGTCGCTGCGCGCCCGGCTGACCGGCCTCGGCCGCAGCGAGGCGAGGGGGCCGAGCCCCCAGCAGCCCGCGGGCTCCCCCTCCGGCGCCGGCGACGGCCGGGACGAGCCCACGAACTCCCTGCCCCGGACCGGGCCCGACGCGGTCCGCACCGGGTCCCCCGCCCCGGCGCAGGCCCTGCCCGCCGGCGAGCCGACCGCTGACTCCAGGGCCGAGACCACGGGCGGGACGACCGGCGACTCCACAAGCGGCGACTCCACGACCGGGACCGCTGGAGGGACGGCAGCCGCGACCGCCTCCGACACCACCGGCACGACCCCTGGCGGTGACGCAGCCCGCCCCACCGCAGCCGCGCCGCCCACGGCACCACCCGGGCCTTCCGCGTCCGCACCCGCCGCACCACCCGGAGCGCCCGGAGCGCCCCTACGCCCACCGCAGGCCCCGGCGGCCGCACCCTCGGCCCCCACCACCCCACCTGTGCCGCCCGCTCCACCGGTTCCGCCCGCTTCACCCGCCCCGGACATACCGCGCCCGCGGACCCCGGCCACCCCCACCCCCGAGGCATCGGCACCGGACGCCATCGTGCCCGTCCGCCCCGCGAAGGCGGCGGCCCCGCGCCCCGTCGTACGACCCGTGGAGGTGCCGGAGGAATCGGTGGGGGTGCCCTGTCCCGCCTGCGGTACGCCCAACCAGCGGGACCGCCGGTTCTGCCGCCGCTGCGCAGCCGAGCTGAGGCCCACCGCGAAGCCCGCCCCGCTGCCGTGGTGGCGGACCGTATGGCCGTTCCGCCGCCGTGTGCGGGCGAGTTCGGGCGGGATGACTCGGTTCCTGGTGATCCTGGTCGTGGTGCTGGCGCTGTGCGCGGGCGGCTTCCTGCTGCTGCCGGCCGGCCGCGCCCTGATCGAGGACGCCCGGGACAAACTGGGCAAGGCCAAGCCCATCACGCCGATGGACACCGTGGCCAGCGCCTCGGTGCCGGGGCACCCGGCGAAGAACACCACGGACGGGCTGAGCAATCGCTACTGGGGCGCGCCCGGACCGGGCGCCTCGGTGACCTACACCTTCCGCAAGCCGTTCCGGTTGGTCGACGTGATCATCACCAACGGCGCGTCCAAGGAGCCGCAGGAGTACGCCCTCCAGGCACGCGCGCTTCAGGTGGACCTGGAGGTGACGGCCGAGGACGGCACCCTGCACAAGAAGGAGCTCACCCTCAGCGACAAACCGGGCGACCAGACGATCCCCACCGCGTACAGCAACGTGCAGAAGGTACGCCTGGTGCTGCGCTCGGCCGTCGGCCTGACCCCGGGCCGTCATCTCGCCCTGGCGGAGGTGGAGTTCTTCCAGCGAAGCTGACTCGGCCAGGACGCTGGGTGTACTCGTGGCCGAGGAGGTAGACGAGGCGGTGGGGGACGGCCTCCTGGCGGCCGTAGGCGTAGCGCTGCTCGGCCGGGTTCTTGAAGTGCTCGGTCAGGCAGTGGGCCAGGTCGGCGGCAGGGCCACCGTCGTCCTCGCCGACCGGGCGGGCGCGTTCGGCGAGGAGGTTCATCGTGAGCGTGATGCGGTAACCGGACTTGACGGACCTGACCTCGTGGAGGCAGTCCGCGTAGAAGGCGGCGAAGGTCAACTGCTCCCTGGACGCCTGGTAGGTCACGCTGCGGCCGGCGTGCTCGACGACGAGTTCGCCGCCGGTGTGGTGGGAGGGCAGTTTCGTTCCCCTGGGCCGCATCGCGCCGCCCTGGGGGCACGCCACACCATGTGCGAGACTTGGTCTCGCACATTGCTTGGTCCTGTGGAGCAGTTTGGAGTGCTCGCCACCCTGTCAAGGTGGAGGCCGCGGGTTCAAATCCCGTCAGGACCGCTGAGGCTCTCAGGAGTCTCGTGGCTGGGTAGCTCAGTTGGTACGAGCGATCGCCTGAAAAGCGATAGGTCGCCGGTTCGACCCCGGCCCCAGCCACAGTCCGAAGGCCCCGACTCCCCGAGTCGGGGCCTTCGCCGTTCCCGGGAACGGCTTCGCCCGGCGCCCTCGGTCGTCGGCGGGGCTGACCAGGCAGCCGCCGACGACCGGGAAGCGGGATTGTGGGCGGAACACCGCCAGGCAGGGTCAGGCGCGTTCGCGGTCGCCGCGGCGCCAGCCGCGGACGCCCAGGGTCAGAGCCACGACCGCCACCACGAGAACCAGCAGCGCCCAGTCCGGGACCGCCGCGCCGAAGCGGGACGCCCACTCCTCCACGGCGAACGAGTCGTCGACCGAGAGCAGACCCGGCAGGGCCGTCGTGCCGTCGAAGACCAAGAAGACCGTGCCGAGCACGATGAAGAACAGGCCCGACAGCAGCGACGTCGTGTGCAGTTCGAAGCGGCCCCACCGCAGCGCCCGGCCGCGCAGCCAGCGGCGGCGGCCCAGGTCGAAGCGCTCCCACAGCAGTGCCAGCACGAAGAGGGGGACCGCCATGCCCAGGGCGTAGACCGCGAGGAGCAGGCCGCCGTAGACCGGGCTTCCGCTCAGCGCCGCGACCGTCAGCACGCTGCCGAGGATCGGGCCCGCGCAGAAACCGGCCAGACCGTAGACGAGCCCCAGCCCGTACACGGAGACCGCGGTCGTGGGGCGGATGCGGCCGGAGACCGCCGCGAGCCGGCGCGAGGAGAAGCCCATGCCGAGGATCTGGGCGACGCCCAGCGCGACGATCGTCCAGCCGCCGACGGCGACGAGCAGATCACGGTGGCCGTAGAACAGCCGACCGGCGAAGGACCCGGCCGCGCCCAGCGGGACCAGGGTCGTCGCCAAGCCGGCGTAGAAGATGCCGGTGCGGGCCAGCAGCCGGCCCTTCGAGTCGATCGAGTACGCGAAGAAGGCGGGCAGCAGCAGCGCGCTGCAGGGGCTGATCAGGGCGAGCAGGCCGCCGAGGAACGCCGCCAGATAGCCGATGTCGGTCACCGGCCGCCCTCGCCCGCGGACTCCTTCGCCGCCTCGATCGCCTCGGTGAAGGTCTGCATCGGCTGGGCGCCCGCGACGGGCCGCCCGTTGATGAGAAAGGACGGCGTGGACGTCGCGCCCAGTCCGTAGGCCTCCTCCTGGTCCTTCGTCACGGCCCGGCGCGCCGCGTCACTGTCCAGGTCGCGGGCGAACCGGTCGAGGTCGCCCACGCCCGCCTCCCGCGCCAGCACCGTCAGCCGGTCCTTGCCGAAGCCCAGCTCCTTGGCGCCCTCCGCGTAAGCGGCCGCGTGGAACTGCCAGAAGCGCCCCTGCTGCCCCGCCGCCCACGCCGCGCGCGCGGCGGACTCCGACGGCTCTCCGAAGATCGGGAAGTTGCGCCACTCGATGCGCAGGGTGCCGTCCTCGACGTACTTCTTCACCAGCTCGGGCTCGGTGTCACGGGCGAACTTCCCGCAGTACCCGCACTGGAAGTCGGCGTACTCGACCATGACGACAGGGGCGTCGGCGCGCCCGATGGCGAGGGGGTCCTTGGCGTCGCGGCGCGCGAGCTTCTCGAGCTCGGAGTAGGCGCCGGACCGCGGATCCGCGGAGACGTCGGCCACGGACGAGGAACCGGACGACGGCGCGTCGGGCCGCGTGGCGGTGTAGGAGGCATAGCCGAGCAGCAGCGCGGCGGCAAGGACACCCGCGCCGAGGGCGAGCGGCTTGCGGGAGACGGAAGAAGACATGGTGGTGCTCCTGAACGAAAGGGTCCGACGAGTTGCCGATGCAGAGGTTGGCCGTCGGGCCTACACGCGCAGGACGGAGAGGTCGACCGCCGATGGCGGTGCGAGCGGCGGCGGTACGGGCAGCGGGTCCGGGGCGGTCTGGTCGGAGGCGGCGGCAGCGGTCGGGCCATGGCCCTGTTGCAGGGCGGGCGGCAGCAGCTCGTACGAGGAGCCGTTCCGCGGCGGCGGCGCGGGATGTGCCCCGCTGTCGTCGCCGTTCGTGTCCCTGCCGCACCCCCGCGACTGCGCCGTGCCCATCGTCGTGACGAGCGACGCCGTGTCCCACGGGGTGGCCTCCGTACCGGCCGCGGCACGGGACGCGGCGCCGGCCTCCGCCGCGGCCGTCCCGCCGAGACACCCGAGGAGCGCACCGAGCAGTCCCAGCAGGAGGCTCGCGGTCATTACGAGGCGGTGCCGGCGGTCGCGGCCGATCAGCATGGACGCGCTGTCCTTTCGGAGCTCGAGGCTGGCGGGGCGGGAACAGAATCGCTCCATACTGCACCAGCTTGCGCGTGAAATGGGTTCGCCTGGGGTTTGACCGGGGTGCGATCCTGGACTCCGTATGTCTACTTCCTTTGCCGACCTTCAGACCCTGCTGGCCGGGGCGTCCCTGCGCGACGCCCACCGGCTCGGCCGTCGTCTGGAAGGCGCCCGCCGCATCCGTAAGCCCGAAGCGCGGCAGGCCGTGCTGGACGAGATCGCCGGGGAGGCGGAGAAGTCGGCGGCCCGTACCGCGCGGCGGGCCGAGCGCATGCCCGCGATCACCTACCCCGAGCAGCTCCCGGTCAGTCAGAAGAAGGACGCGATCCTCGAGGCGATACGGGACCACCAGGTCGTGATCGTCGCGGGTGAGACCGGGTCGGGCAAGACGACCCAGATCCCCAAGATCTGCCTGGAGCTGGGCCGGGGCGTTCGCGGCATGATCGGCCACACGCAGCCCCGCCGGATCGCCGCGCGCACCGTCGCGGAGCGGGTCGCGGAGGAGCTGAACACCCCGCTCGGCGAGGCGGTCGGCTGGAAGGTCCGCTTCACCGACCAGGTGAACCAGGACTCCACGTTCGTGAAGCTCATGACGGACGGCATCCTGCTAGCCGAGATCCAGACGGACCGCGAGCTGCGCGCCTACGACACGATCATCATCGACGAGGCGCACGAGCGGTCCCTCAACATCGACTTCCTGCTGGGCTATCTCGCGCAGCTCCTGCCCAGACGGCCGGACCTCAAGGTCGTGATCACCTCCGCGACCATCGACCCCGAGCGCTTCTCCCGCCACTTCGGCGACGCGCCGATCGTCGAGGTCAGCGGGCGTACGTATCCGGTGGAGGTGCGTTACCGGCCGCTCCTCGAGGAGGACGGCGACGACGCGGACCGCGACCAGATCACCGCGATCACCGACGCAGTCGAAGAGCTGATGGGCGAGGGGAAGGGCGACATCCTCGTCTTCCTCTCCGGCGAGCGCGAGATCCGTGACACGGCGGACGCGCTCAACAAGAAGCAGTACAGATTCACCGAGGTGCTCCCCCTCTACGCGCGCCTTTCGCACGCGGAGCAGCACCGTGTCTTCCAGCCGCACACCGGCCGCCGGATCGTTCTTGCCACGAACGTCGCGGAGACGTCGCTGACCGTTCCCGGCATCAAGTACGTGATCGACCCGGGCACCGCCCGTATCTCCCGCTACAGCCATCGCACCAAGGTCCAGCGGCTGCCCATCGAGGCGGTCAGCCAGGCCAGCGCCAACCAGCGCAAGGGCCGCTGCGGCCGTACGTCGGACGGCATCTGCATCCGGCTGTACTCGCAGGACGACTTCGAGGCGCGGCCGGAATTCACGGACGCGGAGATCCTCCGCACGAACCTGGCGTCGGTCATCCTGCAGATGACCGCGGCGGGGCTCGGCGACATCGAGAAGTTCCCCTTCATCGACCCGCCGGACCATCGCAACATCCGCGACGGCGTGCAGCTCCTCCAGGAGCTGGGTGCGTTCGACCCGGCCCAGAAGGATCCGCGCAAGAAGCTGACGGAGATGGGCCGCAAGCTCTCCCAGCTGCCGGTCGACCCGCGGCTGGCCCGCATGGTCGTCGAGGCCGACAAGAACGGCTGCGTACGCGAGGTCATGGTGATCGCTGCCGCCCTGTCCATCCAGGACCCGCGTGAGCGTCCCGTCGACAAGCAGACGCAGGCCGACCAGCAGCACGCCCGCTTCAAGGACGAGACGAGCGACTTCCTCGCCTATCTCAATCTGTGGCGCTACATCCGCGAGCAGCAGAAGGAGCGCGGCTCCTCCAGCTTCCGCCGGATGTGCAAGCAGGAGTACCTGAACTTCCTGCGCATCCGCGAGTGGCAGGACATCTACGCGCAGCTGCGCACGGTCGCCAAGCAGATGGGTTTCCATCTGGAGGAGCCTTCGGCGGGTGCTGCCGCCTCCGAGCAGTCCGTCCATGTCTCGCTCCTTGCCGGGCTGCTGTCGCATGTCGGCATGAAGGACGTGAAGGACGGCGCGAAGAACGAGTATCTGGGCGCCCGCAGCGCCAAGTTCGCCGTCTTCCCGGGCTCGGCGCTCTTCAAGAAGCCGCCGCGCTTCATCATGTCCGCCGAGCTGGTGGAGACCTCACGCCTGTGGGCGCGGGTCAACGCGAAGATCGAGCCGGAGTGGATCGAACCGCTCGCCCAGCATTTGCTGAAGCGTACGTACAGCGAACCGCACTGGGAGAAGGACGCCGCCGCGGTGATGGCGTACGAGAAGGTGACGCTGTACGGCGTGCCGATCATCGCGCAGCGCAAGGTGAACTACGGCCGGATCGACCCGGAGACCTCGCGCGACCTGTTCATCAGGAACGCGCTGGTCGAGGGCGACTGGCGCACGCACCACAAGTTCTTCGCGGACAACCGGAAGCTCCTGACCGAGGTGGAGGAGCTGGAGCACCGCGCGCGCCGCCGCGACATCCTCGTGGACGACGAGACGCTGTTCGATTTCTACGACCAGCGGGTGCCGGAACATGTCGTCTCGGGCGCGCACTTCGACTCGTGGTGGAAGCACAAGCGCGGTGAGCAGCCCGAACTGCTCGACTTCGAGCGCGAGATGCTCATCAACGAGAAGGCCGGCGCGGTCACCAAGGACGACTACCCGGACTCCTGGCGGCAGGGTCGGCTGAAGTTCCGGGTGACGTACCAGTTCGAGCCGGGCGCGGACGCGGACGGAGTCACCGTCCACATTCCGCTGCAGGTGCTGAACCAGGTGACGGACGAGGGCTTCGACTGGCAGATCCCGGGCCTGCGGGAGGACGTGGTCACGGAGCTGATCCGGTCGCTGCCGAAGCCCGTCCGCCGCCATTACGTGCCCGCGCCGAACTACGCCAAGGCGTTCCTGGAGCGGGCCGTGCCCCTGCAGGAGCCGCTCCCGGTCACTCTCGCGCGTGAACTGCAGCGCATGGTCGGCGTACCGGTGTCGGCGGACGATTTCGACCTGGCGCGGGTGCCCGACCACCTGAAGATCACCTTCCGGATCGTCGACGAGCGGCGCAGGAAACTCGCGGAGAACAAGGACCTGGAGGCGCTGCGGCTCGCCCTGAAGCCGAAGGCCCGCCAAGCGCTCTCCAAGGCCGCCGCCTCCTCCAGCCCGGCGGGCGAGTCCCTGGAGCGCACGGGCCTCACGGACTGGACGATCGGCTCGCTGACGAAGGTCTTCGAGACCCGGCGCGCGGGCCAGCCGGTCAAGGCGTACCCGGCGCTGGTCGACTCGGGGGACTCCGTGTCGGTACGGCTCTTCGACACCGAGGCGGAGCAGGAGCAGGCGATGTGGCAGGGCACGCGCCGGCTCATCATGCTCAACATTCCCGTGAACCCCGCCAAGTTCGCCTCCGACAAGCTGACGAACCACCAGAAGCTCGCGCTGTCGAGCAATCCGCACGGCTCGATCCAGGCGCTCTTCGACGACTGCGCCATGGCCGCGGCCGACCGCCTGATCGCGGAGCACGGCGGCCCGGCGTGGGACGAGGAGGCGTTCCGGAAGCTGTACGACAAGGTCCGTGCCGACCTCGTCGACCTCACGGTGCGCACGATCGGCCAGGTGCAACAGATCCTCGCGGCCTGGCAGGCCTGTGAGCGTCGCCTGAAGGCCACGAACAGCCTGACCCTTCTCAACAACGTCCAGGACGTGCGCGAGCAGCTGGCAGCCCTCATGCCGGCCGGTTTTGTCACCCGGACCGGTCTGCGCCGGCTGCCGGACCTGATGCGCTATCTGATCGCCGTGGACCGCCGCCTGCAGCAGATGCCGACGAGCGTCCAGCGTGACACCACGCGCATGGAGAAGGTCCACGAGATGCAGGACGAGTACGCCTGGCTGCTCGAGCAGATGCCGCAGGGCCGGCCGGTTCCGCAGGAGGTCCTGGACATCCGCTGGATGATCGAGGAGCTGCGGGTGAGCTACTTCGCGCACGCCCTGGGGACGGCACACCCCGTGTCCGACAAGCGGATCGTGAAGGCGATCGACGCCGCGGCGCCGTAGCGGGGCCGTCGCCCGGTGCGAGTTCGACCTGATGGCCGGACCTGCTGTACAGTCTCTCTCGCAGCCAAGAGAGCAAGTCCGGCTGCGAAACCTGGTCCTGTGGAGCAGTTTGGAGTGCTCGCCACCCTGTCAAGGTGGAGGCCGCGGGTTCAAATCCCGTCAGGACCGCTTGGAAGTGAACGAAGGCCCGCGCCGAACGGCGCGGGCCTTCGTCGTGTCCGGAGGCCGTCGGCCGCGTCGGCGCGGGCTTTCGTCGTGCCCGGGCGTCTTGACGGCGGCATCCGCCGCGGGTACCCACTCATTAAGGGGCGGCACACACCTGGAGGTGACGTGCATGGCGGCGTCCACAGCGAGGCGGTACGAGACCCGGGCGCTGCTGCGCGCCCACCTGTCTGCCGCGTCCGGCTACCGGCACCTCACGAGAAGCTGCGCCATCTGCCATCGCCTCCTGCGCCTCGCCATGGAGCGTCCCGAGCAGGAGCCGCCGCCGGCCGAGGACAAAGGTCCCGCCAAGGAGTGACCAACGGCCGTGCCGCCGGGGCTCTTTGCGTGACACGCTGGAGTTTGGCAAGAGGCATGCCGTGTGACGGGTGTCACCGAACGGGTTTTCAGAACGTCGCCGTTTAACCCCTCCCTACAACCAGTGGATTTAATATGTGCCATTGCACTCCCCCCGGAGCGCCGGCACAGGCCACCACAAGCTCCCCCAACCCACCCCCCCGGGGCACAAAAAAAATCGCGCTGGACCCGGCGGAGTCCAGCGCGATCGATGACGAGGGTCTGTTGGGGCAGAACGCCGTCATGTGGAGCTATGGGTGGGCTTGCCCGAGGTGGGGGCCTCGGAATCGCCCGGTGTTACCGGGTGTTTCAGGCCTCGCTGCGCTGCTGCGGAATACCCGCAAGCAGTGCGCGGACCTCTGCCTCGCGGTACCGGCGATGTCCTCCGAGCGTGCGGATGGACGTGAGCTTGCCAGCCTTGGCCCAGCGAGTGACCGTCTTCGGGTCCACGCGGAACATGGTGGCGACCTCAGCCGGGGTCAGCAGCGGCTCGGCATCAGGGGTGCGAGCGGTCATGAGCGGCCTCCTCGGGAGAACCGAACCATCTCGGTTCTTTCCTCTAAATTCTGCACCTTGACCCGCGTTGCCCGAAATGGCAGACGCGGGCCGAGTCGGTTATAGGACGAACGGCTTGTCCTCGGCACTACAACTACACCATCTGTCCAGCGACGTCGGCCAAACCGATGGAATTGCCCTCTCAGGTGTTCATCAGCGGCCGAAGCCCGATGGACCATGCCATAACGGACAGTCACGTCACAGTAACGATCAGTCACAGAGCGATCAGGAGTCGTCAGACCCCCCATAGAGTGCAATGCTGAGCATTCCGCCCTTAAGCGGGCGGAAGGAACCCTCCCCGGACTCCTTGTCCTATTTTGACACGAGGGTAGGTGATGGGCGCAAGGGCGCGGTTAGTGCGGTCCGTCACGCTTGAGGCAAGTGCCCGGATCGGGACCTACGTCCTGTACACAGCGCGGCCCGGACAACGAAGTCGGCCTTCAGTTGGCGAACTGACGGTCCCTGACGGACCGCCACCGCTCGGTCAGCCGCGCATACGCCTCCGCCGCCGCCTCGCCGTCGCCGGCCCGCAGCGCCGCGATGCCCTCCGTGACATCGGCCGCCGACCGGTCGTCCGCGAGCTGCTCGCCGGACAGGGCGTGCACGAGGCCGCCGTAGTCGAGCTCGACGAGCGAGCGCGGGTGGAACTCCTCCAGCCAGCGCCCCACGTCGACAAGTCCTTCGGTCAGAGGACCTTCGTCGATCGTCTCCCTCAGCGTCCGCAGCGCGCGGGCCAGCCTCCGGCGCGCCTGGACCATCGGCGTCCGGTAACGCAGAAGGGGCGCGGCCGGCCCGGCCGCCTCGTATTCGCGTTCCTCGTCGGCGAAGAGCGTGAACCAGCCCACCGGCACCCCCCAGACCGCGGTCCTGATCCACGGACGCGCGTCGGGATTGCGGAGCCGCCACTGCTCGAAGTCCGCCGCCGCCTGCCCCCGGACGACCGGCGGCAGCACCGCGTCCAGCAGCGGCTCCGGCAGCTGGTCCGCAAGCTCCTCCAGGGCCAGCCAGCCGCGCAGCCGGGTCCGCCACGGGCAGACGCACACCACGCCGTCGACATCGACGACAAAGGCGTCGGCGCTCTCGTGGACCGGGACCGGGACGGGCGGGGTGGGCAGCAAATCCGCCAGCGATCGACGCAGTTCGTCCTGTGCGGTCGGTGTGGCGTCCCTGCGGGCGTAGCGGGCCCAGTGGCCGCGCTCGGGCTCGGGAAAGGCCGCCAGCGGCTCGTAGATCCGCAGATAGGCGGCGTACGGGACAAGAACCGAGGACAGCGCTGGCATGCCGCAAATCCTTCCACGCCGGTACTCCGGCAGAGGGTGATCCTCGGCACGGGGTCGGATCTACGCACGCGTAGGACTTACTCTCTTGCCCAACTGGACCTTCCCCACCCGCAGGAAGGCCCGCACCCGCCGCTTCGTACTTGGGAGTCACCACCGTGACCGATGTGACCGACGGCGTCCTGCACACCCTGTTCCGATCGGAGCAGGGCGGCCACGAGCAAGTCGTGCTGTGTCAGGACCGCGCCAGTGGCCTGAAGGCCGTCATCGCCATCCACTCCACCGCTCTGGGCCCGGCCCTCGGCGGCACCCGCTTCTACCCGTACGCCTCCGAGGAAGAGGCCGTCGCCGACGCGCTGAACCTCTCCCGGGGCATGTCGTACAAGAACGCCCTGGCCGGTCTCGACCACGGCGGCGGCAAGGCCGTGATCATCGGCGACCCCGAGCAGATCAAGTCCGAGGCACTGCTCCTGGCCTACGGCCGGTTCGTGGACTCGCTCGGTGGCCGCTACGTGACCGCGTGCGACGTCGGCACCTACGTCGTCGACATGGACGTCGTCGCGCGCGAGAGCCGCTGGGTCACCGGCCGCTCCCCCGAGAACGGCGGCGCCGGCGACTCGTCCGTCCTGACCGCCTACGGCGTCTTCCAGGGCATGCGCGCCTCGGCCCAGCACGTCTGGGGCGACCCGACGCTGCGCGGTCGCAAGGTCGGCGTCGCAGGCGTCGGCAAGGTCGGCCACCACCTGGTGGAGCACCTGCTCTCCGACGGCGCCGAAGTCGTCGTCACGGACGTCCGCGAGGAGTCCGTACGCCGCATCCGCGACAAGCACCCGCAGGTCACCGCCGTCGCCGACACCGCGGCCCTGATCCGCACCGAGGGCCTGGACATCTACGCCCCCTGTGCGCTCGGGGGTGCGCTGAGCGACACGACCGTGCCCGTGCTGACCGCCAAGGTGGTCTGCGGCGCGGCCAACAACCAGCTCGCGCACCCGGGCGTCGAGAAGGACCTCGCGGACCGCGGGATCCTCTACGCCCCCGACTACGTGGTGAACGCCGGCGGTGTAATCCAGGTCGCCGACGAGCTGCACGGGTTCGACTTCGACCGCTGCAAGGCCAAGGCGTCCAAGATCTTCGACACCACGCTGGCGATATTCGCACGTGCGAAGGAAGACGGGATCCCGCCGGCTGCCGCTGCCGACCGCATCGCCGAGCAGCGCATGGCGGATGCCCGTCGTCGCCGTCCGTGACCCCCGGCCCGCCGACCTCGGGGAGACAAGACTCACCCCGGTCGGCGGGTCGACCGCCAGGAAGAGGTTAAAATCGCAGTTGACCAGCGAGGATGGGGCGCCTCGCAGGTCCTGCGAAGTGGCGCGTGGTGCGGGCGGCGTACCGTATGGCCGCGGAAGCAGGTACCGTTGAAGCCCTACGGACCGGTCTCTCCGCGGAGAGCCCGTTCTGAATCATGAACGCGTGTCAAGACTCTGGGGCCGTCGAGCCCCGTCACCGAGGGGGTCGAGCCATGGGGCGCGGCCGGGCCAAGGCCAAGCAGACAAAGGTCGCCCGCCAGCTGAAGTACAACAGCGGCGGGACTGACCTGTCGCGTCTGGCCAATGAGCTGGGCGCTTCGACTTCGAGTCAGCCTCCGAACGGCGAGCCGTTCGAGGACGACGACGAGGAAGACGACCCGTACGCACAGTACGCGGATCTGTACAACGACGACGAGGACGAGGACGAAGAGTCCGGCCCGTCGTCGCAGCAGCGCCGCGGCGCTTGACGCTGTACTGACACTGACCCGGTCCGGGGCCGACCCCGGACCGGGTTCTGTGCTGTTCAGCTCAGGCCGACAGCTTCCGGTCAGCTACTTGTCGGAGTACGTTCCCGTCAGTTCGGCGCCCGTGCCACGGTCGCCGCGGTCGGTGATCCGTCCCGCCACCCAGGCGTCGACCCCGCGGTCGGCCAGTGTGGTCAGCGCGACATCGACCGACTCCTCCGGGACGACGGCCATCATGCCGACTCCCATGTTGAGCGTCTTCTCCAGCTCGAGCTGTTCGACCTGGCCGGCCTTGCCGACAAGATCGAACACGGCGCCCGGGGTCCAGGTCGAACGGTCGACGACCGCGTGCAGCGCGTCCGGGATGACCCGCGCCAGGTTGTTGGCGAGGCCGCCGCCCGTGATGTGGCTGAAGGCGTGCACCTCGGTGGTCCGAGTGAGCGCCAGGCAATCCAGCGAGTAGATCTTGGTGGGCTCGAGCAGTTCCTCGCCGAGCGTCCGGCCGAGCTCGTCGATCTGCTGCTCCAGCGACATCTTCGCCCGGTCGAACAGCACGTGCCGGACCAGCGAGTACCCGTTCGAGTGAAGACCGGACGACGCCATCGCGATGATCGCGTCACCCTTACGGATGCGATCCGGGCCCAGCAGACGGTCCGCCTCGACCACGCCGGTACCCGCGCCCGCGACATCGAAGTCGTCCGGGCCCAGCAGTCCCGGGTGCTCGGCGGTCTCGCCGCCGACAAGAGCGGTACCCGCGAGCACGCAGCCCTCCGCGATGCCCTTGACGATTCCGGCCACCTGCTCGGGGTGGACCTTGCCGACGCAGATGTAGTCGGTCATGAACAGCGGCTCGGCGCCGCAGACGACGATGTCGTCCATGACCATGGCGACCAGGTCGTGGCCGATCGTGTCGTAGACGCCCATCTGGCGGGCGATGTCGACCTTCGTGCCGACGCCGTCGGTGGCGGACGCGAGCAGCGGGCGCTCGTAGCGCTTGAGGGCGGAGGCGTCGAAGAGACCGGCGAAACCGCCGAGACCGCCGAGGACCTCGGGGCGCTGCGTCTTCTTCACCCACTCCTTCATCAGCTCGACGGCGCGGTCGCCCGCCTCGATGTCGACGCCCGCGGCCGCGTAGCTGGCACCGGTGCCCGCGTGCGGAGCACGCTCGGAAGATTCAGCAGACATGCTGGAGAACTTTCGTGTCGTACTGCAGGGGGATCACGGACGACGGAGCGCGTCGGCGGCGTCGGAGCCGCCCGCCAGCTCGGTCTCCAGAAGCTGCTTGCCGAGCAGCTCGGGGTCGGGCAGCTCCATCGGGTACTCGCCGTCGAAGCAGGCGCGGCACAGGTTCGGCTTGGCGATGGTGGTCGCCTCGATCATGCCGTCGAGGGAGATGTACGACAGGGAGTCGGCGCCCAGCGAAGTGCCGATCTCGTCGATCGTCATGCCGTTGGCGATGAGCTCGGCACGGGTCGCGAAGTCGATGCCGAAGAAGCAGGGCCACTTCACCGGCGGGGACGAGATCCGGATGTGGACCTCGGCGGCGCCGGCCTCGCGGAGCATCTTGACCAGGGCACGCTGGGTGTTGCCGCGGACGATGGAGTCGTCCACCACGACCAGCCGCTTGCCCCGGATGACTTCCTTGAGCGGGTTCAGCTTGAGGCGGATGCCCAGCTGGCGGATGGTCTGCGAGGGCTGGATGAAGGTGCGGCCGACGTAGGCGTTCTTCACCAGGCCGGAGCCGTACGGGATGCCGCTGGCTTCTGCGTAACCGATGGCGGCGGGCGTACCGGACTCCGGCGTCGCTATGACCAGGTCGGCGTCGACCGGGGCTTCCTTGGCCAGTTTCCGGCCCATCTCGACTCGGGAGAGGTACACGTTCCGGCCGGCGATGTCGGTGTCCGGGCGGGCCAGATAGACGTACTCGAAGACACAGCCCTTGGGCTTCGCTTCTGCGAAGCGCGAGGTGCGAATGCCGTTCTCGTCGATGGCGATGAGCTCGCCCGGCTCGATCTCGCGGACGAAGCTGGCGCCGCAGATGTCGAGCGCGGCGGACTCGGACGCGACGACCCAGCCGCGCTCGAGGCGGCCCAGGACCAGGGGGCGGATGCCCTGCGGGTCGCGGGCGGCGTAGAGGGTTCCCTCGTCCATGAAGACGAGCGAGAACGCACCACGGACGTCGGGCAGGACCTTGGCGGCCGCCTCCTCGACGGTCAGCGGCTTGCCGTCGTCGTCGACCTGGCCGGCGAGCAGCGCGGTGATCAGGTCGGTGTCGTTGGTCGCGGCTACCTGGGTGGCCCGGCCGTTCTCCTTGGGGAGGGCGGCGACCATCTCGGCGAGCTGGGCCGTGTTGACCAGGTTTCCGTTGTGGCCGAGCGCGATCGAGCCGTGGGCGGTCGCCCGGAAGGTCGGCTGCGCGTTCTCCCACACCGAGGCGCCCGTGGTCGAGTAGCGGGCGTGACCGACCGCGATATGACCGGTAAGGGAGCCGAGGGAGGTTTCGTCGAAGACCTGGGAGACCAGCCCCATGTCCTTGAAGACAAGGATCTGGGAGCCGTTGCTCACCGCGATACCCGCGGATTCCTGGCCTCGATGTTGGAGGGCGTAGAGCCCGAAGTAAGTGAGCTTCGCGACCTCTTCACCCGGAGCCCAGACACCGAAGACGCCGCAAGCGTCCTGGGGGCCCTTCTCGCCGGGGAGCAGGTCGTGGTTGAGTCGTCCGTCACCACGTGGCACGGAACCGAGTGTAGGCGAGATCGACCACTGGTCCGAATTGGGGACGTCGCGCAACCGGGTTTTCCAGGCCGCGCGGAACGCGTCGAGGGCTCGATTCCTCGGGCGTGGCACGGTCTGCGTGACCTTGACGGACGTCCGGGAATCGTCCCATCGAGGCGTCCACACTCCAAGACGACGGCCCGCATCCCGCCCGGGCCAGGGGTTCGGGCCCCGGGCCGCCTCTTGTCGGCGTGATCACGCTGCGTCAGAGGGCGCCTCGGTTACCGGCCGGTCACCCGTCCGGGTGGGGCGTGTGCCAGTTCACACGGCTACTTCTCGCCGGAGGTCTCCGCGGCGACCGCCGCGAGGCCCTTGCCGTTCGACGCCGTGAGGGTGAGCGAGCGATGCTTCAGCTCGTACTTCACCGTCCCCTCGTCGAGGACCTTCACCAGCTCGCGCTCCAGGTCCATCTCGGGGCCCTGGCACAGCTTCCTGGTGGAGGCGAGACGCCCGAGGGTGATCGAGTCGCCCGAGACCTTCGCGGTGCTGGTGAAACGGTTGCACCCGAGGCTGCCGCTCACCGAGCCGTCCTTGCCGAAGGTCAGATGCGCCTTGTTCTCCGTGCCGGCGGGCAGTGAGGTCGCGGTCTCGCCCGACACGAGGCTGTTCACCGTCCATTTGGTGCCGGTCAGCGGGGAGGAACGCTCCGAGGTGAGGGCGATGGAGTCGCCCTTCTCCGTGGTCAGGGTGAGCCTGCCGTCGGTGAGCTTCGCCTTCAGCTTGCCGGTGAAGGCCGCCCGCAGGGCGTCCTCGAAGCCCTGGATCTGTTTCTCGCAGGCCATCTCGGTCATCTCGGCGGGCCCCACGGTGATCGTGTCGCCGTCGATCTTGACGTCGGCGCCGAAGTGGTTGCACCCGTAGTTGCCGCCGGCCCGGCCCTTGTCGTCGATCTCTACGTGCGCGCCGGCCGGGGCCTCGGACTTCCTGCCGTCGACAGTGACGCTGTCGACGGACCAGTGGACGCCGCTCACCGGCACGTCGGGCTGTACGGAACCGGCTCCCTCGCCTCCGTCGCCGGTACCGGCACCCGAGTGTGTGCCGCAGGCGGAGAGCGCGAGGACGGCCAGTGCGGTGACAGAAATGCTCAGCTGGTAGCGCATACCGATGGGACGGAAGGCGCGCGGTGTCGGTTCCGCCCTGGTCCGGGGCTCAGTCCTGGCCCGTGCGCCGCAGCTCCGGCCGTACGGCTCAGCCCAGGATCGGCAGCTGCGCCTCGAGGTCGGCGCGCTCGCCGCTCGCGCTGACCTTCGCCGCCGCCAGTGCGTCCCGCCATGCTGTGCGGCCCGTGGCGAGCCGGATCCAGGTCAGCGGGTCGGCCTCGACGACATTGGGCGGCGTCCCACGGGTGTGGCGGGGGCCCTCGACGCACTGCACCACGGCGAACGGCGGGACGCGGACCTCCGTCGACGCTCCCGGCGCCTTGACCGCGAGGGCGTCGGCGAGCAGCCGGGTGCAGGCGGCGAGTGCCCGGCGGTCGTACGGGATGTCCAGTCCGGTCGCGTCGTTCAGGTCGTCGGTGTGGACGATCATCTCCACGGTGCGGGTCACGAGGAAGTCCCCGAGCCGCATGCCCCCGAACCGCATGGGCACCAACCGCTCCGCGGAGGCGGCCGGCAGGAGCTCCTCGAGGCCGGCGGCCGTGCGGTCGAACAGCTCGACGATCCCGCCGCCCTCGGCGAAGGCCCTGGTGTCCTCGTCCACCTGCCCGGCCGCCGTGACCGTGGCGAACGGCCAGTCGAGCAGCGCGAGGTCCTGCTTGTCCGGCTCCGGCTGCGTCAGATAGCGCGCGACGAGCCCGGCGACCATGGCGACATGGGCGGCCAACTCCCGTACGGTCCAGTCCCCGAGCCTCGTCGGCAGGGCGAACTGCTGCTCGGTGAGTGTGCCCACCGCCTGCCGCACATGCCCGAACTGGGCGAGGACGGCATCGCGTGTGATGGCGTGGTCGTAGCTGCGGGGGCGCTTCCTGGCCGGTGGCATGGACAGACCTTACGGCGCGGCGATGTCGTCCGGCACCGGCTTCTCGGGCTGCTCGGGCCTGTCAGGCTCCTCAGGCTTTTCGACGGTGCACGACTCGCCGGTCTTGGCGACGATGAACGCCTCGCCGTTCCGCGGGACGCCGACGCCGCGCCAGCTGAACGGGATGCCGACCGCGGTGTCCGCGTCCGGGCCGTCCATCAGCTGGAAGTGGAGGTGCGGTTCCGAGGAGTTGCCCGAGTTGCCGCAGCGCGCGATCAGTTGGCCTTCCTGGACCTGGTCGCCCGTGCGGACCGCGAGCGATCCGCGCTCGAGGTGGCCGTAAGCGGCGAACACCCCGTCGCCGAGGTCGAGCACGACATGGTTGCCCAGCACCTTGCGGACGCCACCGATGTCCCGGAACGACCCCTCGACGAGCAGCATGTAGATCACCGCGGGCAGGGAGTTGCGGCTGAGGTGGTCGCGCTGCCGGTCCTCGACGTGGACGACCGTCGCGTCGGCCACCGCGAGGAGCGGCTCCCCGAAGGCCGGGAAGTCCCGGTTGCGGCGGACGACGGGCCACAGCGCCCTGAAGCCCGGCCGCGCGCCCTCCTCGGGCTCGGCGACGACGTCGATGGCGTACGTCTGGCCGTAGCCGTGCGTGCCATGGCTCGGGGTCCGGTCGGCCGGGCTGTTCAGCGCCGACCACCGGCCCCTGACGGGAGCCGCGATCTCGACGGCCTCACGTGGATGCTCCCGTTGGGCCAGCCGGATCCGGACGGAACCGCTCACGGCGATCGCGAGGGAGAGCACCGCGGGAAGCCAGATCCAGTACCAGGCGAACGGCAGGTCGACGAATATCTTGACGGTGACGAGGGCGAAGAAAGTCACCCAGCCCAGCCGGTAGACGGTCCTGAGCACTTTGCCGACGGACATGGTCGTTCTCCCTTGAACGGTCACGGGCACGTTCGAACGGTCATGGGCACGCGGCGGTCAGCACCACGAGCAGCGGGACGACGCGGGCCGCCGGCACCTTGTAGCGGCCACGTCCCGTGGTGTGGAGCCAGCCCGCAGCGGTCAGCTGGCGCAGGTGATGGTAGATCTGGCCGGTCGTGCCGAGCCCTTCGAGCTCGGCCAGCCCGGCGGCGGTACGGCGGCCGCCGAGGATCTCCCGCAGCAGGCGCAGGCGGACGGCATGGCCGAGGGCGGCCAGCGACTCGGCGGCCCGCGTCCAGTCGTCGCTCTCCCCGTCGAGGAGCCCGGAGGTGAGCGCCCCGTACTGCCACTCGTACTGCTCCTGGGTCGGCAGCCGTACGGCTCCGGTGAACAGCACTCCGCCGTCCGCCGCCGCCTCGCCCGTCGCGGCGAGCCGCTGCTTCAGTCCCTCCAGCGCCCAGAGGTCGCCCTCGCCGAGGGCCGTCGTGGCAGGCCCCGCGCCTTCCAGGGCTGCCATCCGCTCTTCCAGCGCCGCAACGCGCTCCTCCAATGTCACGCCGACGAGATTACGTAATTACGTAATCTCGTGCAAGACCCCATGACGAAACCCCCGCCCGGTCGGAACCGGACGGGGGCTTGTCGAGTGCAGCGGAATCAGACGAGCAGACCCGGGATGGTCTCCTCGTGCGCCGTGCGCAGCTCGCTCAGCGGGATGCTGAACTGGCCCTGCACCTCGACCGCGTCGCCGTCGACGACACCGATGCGGGTGGCCGGCAGACCACGTGCGCCGCACATGTCGGTGAAGCGGAGCTCCTCGCTGCGCGGGACGGCGACAACCGCACGGCCGGCCGACTCGCTCAGCAGGAAGGTGAAGGCTTCGAGGCCGTCAGGCACGACCAGGCGCGCGCCCTTGCCGCCACGCAGGCAGGACTCGGTGACCGCCTGGATCAGACCGCCGTCCGACAGGTCGTGCGCCGCGTCGATCATGCCGTCGCGGGAGGCGGAGATCAGGATCTCGGCCAGCAGCTTCTCCCGGTCGAGGTCGACCGTCGGCGGCATGCCGCCGAGGTGGTCGTGGACGACCTGGGACCAGGCAGAGCCGCCGAACTCCTCGCGGGTGTCACCGAGCAGGTAGAGAAGCTGCCCCTCCTCGGCGAACGCGATCGGCGTACGACGGTTGACGTCGTCGATCACACCGAGCACAGCCACGACCGGTGTCGGGTGGATCGCGATGTCGCCGGTCTGGTTGTAGAGGGACACGTTGCCACCGGTGACCGGGGTGCCCAGCTGCAGACAGCCGTCCGCGAGCCCACGGGTGGCCTCGGCGAACTGCCACATGACGTCCGGGTCCTCCGGCGAGCCGAAGTTCAGGCAGTCCGAGATCGCGAGCGGCTTCGCACCGGAGGCGGCGACGTTGCGGTACGCCTCCGCCAGCGCGAGCTGCGCACCCGTGTAGGGGTCGAGCTTGGCGTACCGGCCGTTGCCGTCGGTCGCCATGGCCACACCCAGGTTCGACTCCTCGTCGATCCGGACCATGCCGGCGTCCTCCGGCTGGGCGAGCACGGTGTTGCCCTGCACGAAGCGGTCGTACTGGTCGGTGATCCACGCCTTGGAGGCCTGGTTCGGGGAGGCGACCAGCTTCAGGATCTGCTCGCGGAGCTCCTCGGCGTTCGCCGGCCGGGCCAGCTTGTTCGCGTCGTCGGCCTGCAGGCTGTCCTGCCACGACGGGCGCGCGAAGGGGCGGTGGTACGTCGGGCCCTCGTGCGCGACGGTGCCCGGCGGCACGTCCACGATCAGCTCGCCGTGCCAGAAGATCTCCAGGTGGTCGCCGTCCGTCACCTCGCCGATGACGGTGGCGGTGACGTCCCACTTCTCGCAGATCTCCATGAAGCGGTCGACGTGCTGCGGCTCGACGATCGCGCACATGCGCTCCTGCGACTCGCTCATGAGGATCTCCTCCGGCGAGAGCGTGGCGTCGCGCAGCGGCACGGTGTCCAGCTCGACCCGCATGCCGCCCGAGCCGGCGGACGCCAGCTCGGAGGTGGCGCAGGACAGACCGGCGCCGCCGAGGTCCTGGATGCCCGTGACGAGCTTCTCCTTGAAGATCTCAAGGGTGCACTCGATCAGGAGCTTCTCCTGGAACGGGTCGCCGACCTGGACGGCGGGGCGCTTGGTCGGCTTGGTGTCGTCGAAGGTCTCGGACGCCAGGACCGAGACGCCGCCGATGCCGTCGCCGCCGGTGCGGGCGCCGTACAGGACGACCTTGTTGCCGGGGCCGGACGCCTTGGCGAGGTGGATGTCCTCGTGCTTCATCACGCCGATGCAGCCGGCGTTGACCAGCGGGTTGCCCTGGTAGCACGCGTCGAAGACGACCTCGCCGCCGATGTTCGGCAGGCCCAGGCAGTTGCCGTAGCCGCCGATGCCGGCGACGACGCCGGGCAGGACGCGCTTGGTGTCGGGGTGGTCGGCCGCGCCGAAGCGCAGCGGGTCCACGACCGCGACCGGGCGGGCGCCCATCGCGAGGATGTCGCGGACGATGCCGCCGACGCCGGTCGCCGCACCCTGGTAAGGCTCGATGTACGACGGGTGGTTGTGCGACTCGACCTTGAAGGTCACCGCATAGCCCTGGCCGACGTCCACGACGCCCGCGTTCTCGCCGATGCCGACGAGCATGGCGTCGTTCTCGGGGACCTTCTCGCCGAACTGCTTCAGGTGGACCTTGCTGCTCTTGTACGAGCAGTGCTCCGACCACATGACGCTGTACATCGCGAGCTCGGCGCCGGTGGGACGGCGGCCCAGGATCTCGCGGATGCGCGCGTACTCGTCCTCCTTGAGGCCGAGCTCCTTCCAGGGCTGCTCGGCATCCGGGGTCTCGCCCGCGTGCTTGACGGTGTCGAGGCTCATGCTGCGACCAACTTCTTCAGGATCGAGGTGAAGAAACCGAGCCCGTCGGTACCGCCGGTACCGATCAGCGGCTCCACTGCGTGCTCGGGGTGCGGCATGAGACCGACCACGTTGCCCGCGGCGTTGGTGATGCCGGCGATGTCGCGCAGCGAGCCGTTGGGGTTGCCGTATCCGTCAGCGGCTTCGCCGCGGGCCAGGTAGCGGAAGGCGACCCGGCCCTCGGCCTCCAGCTCGTCGAGCACCCGCTCGTCGGCGACGTACCGGCCGTCCATGTTCTTCAGCGGTACGGAGATCTCCTGGCCGGCCTGGTAGTCGGCGGTCCAGGCGGTGTCCGCGTTCTCCACCCGCAGCTTCTGTTCGCGGCAGATGAAGTGCAGATGGTTGTTCTGCAGCATCGCGCCCGGCAGCAGATGGGCCTCGGTGAGGATCTGGAAGCCGTTGCAGATACCGAGGACCGGCATACCGGCCTTCGCCTGCTCGATGATCGTCCCCATCACCGGCGAGAACCGTGAGATGGCTCCGGCGCGCAGATAGTCGCCGTAGGAGAAGCCTCCGGCGAGGACGACCGCATCGACCTGCTTCAGGTCCTTGTCGCGATGCCAGAGCGGGACGGGCTCCGCACCGGCGAGGCGGGCGGCACGCAGGGCGTCCCGGTCGTCGAGGGTGCCGGGGAAGGTGACGACTCCGATACGAGCGGTCACGACTCCACCTTCACGACGAAGTCCTCGATGACGGTGTTGGCGAGGAACGTTTCGGCCATCTCCTGGATGCGGGCGAGGGCGGCCTCGTCGACCGGCCCGTCCACCTCCAGTTCGAAGCGCTTTCCCTGACGGACGTCCGCGATCCCGGCGAATCCCAGCCGAGGCAGTGCACGCTGCACCGCCTGTCCCTGGGGGTCGAGGATCTCGGGCTTGAGCATGACGTCGACTACGACGCGAGCCACGGGCACTCCCGGTGGTGTGTTGCGAGGGCGGTTCCCTCAGCGTACCCGGCCGAAAAATCTACGCGGGTAGATATCAAGACAACGCACAGGGAAATCCAGAGAAAGAATCCCGGTCCTGATTGCGGCGGACACGCGCAGGTAATTGGCGGGGCTTCACAGTGCGCCTCCTTCCGCTGTACAAAGGAATACAGAGGAAAGCAGCATTGCCCCTCGACAGCCGAATAGCCGGTATCGCCGCACGTCAGAACCCACTGGGTAACCGGTGATACCGCAGGGAAAGGACCGATATCCGTGGCTCAGCGAGTAGTGGTCACGCTCTCCGACGACATCGACGGCGGGGAAGCGACGGAAACGGTCACGTTCGGCCTCGACGGGAAGTCGTACGAGATCGACCTCAATCTCTCCAATGCAAAGAAACTGCGCAAGGCCCTGGCGCCGTACATGGCCGCCGGCCGAAAGCAGGCGAACGGCAGCAAGCGGGACAAGTCGAGGGCCGTCACCTACCGGCACACCGCGATCGAGCCGGCACCGGCGGCGGTACGGGCCTGGGCGCAGTCCAACAAGATGGACGTGCCGGCCCGCGGACGCATCCCCAAGCGCGTCTACGAGGCGTTCCGCGAGGCCAGTTGAGCCAGGTCGGCCGCGACCGCGCCGAACGGAGTTGCACTGCACCCCTGGTGATCGGCTAGAGTCTGCAGCACGCCGAGGGGCAAGCCGAAAGGCCCGCCTCCAGCAGCGTGCGGGTGTAGTTCAGTAGTAGAACATCCCCCTTCCAGGGGGAAGGCGCAGTGTGCAATTCCTGTCACCCGCTCTGCATCGCTTTACCGTCCACCGTTGTGGATCAGGTACAGTGGTGAGCGCACCACCCGGTGAGAGCCGAGTGGCAGCAATGCGGACGTGGCTCAGTTGGTAGAGCATCACCTTGCCAAGGTGAGGGTCGCGAGTTCGAATCTCGTCGTCCGCTCAGAGAGCGAAGGCCCTGGTCGTCAGACCGGGGCCTTCGTCGTGTCCGGGGACGGATCTCCAGGGCGGGATGCCCGGGGCGCGGCGCCGATGACATTTGTCATGGGCAGTGATGACAGCGCGCACTGCCGACGGCCTCGAGGCAACGGAAGCCTTGAGGCATGAGCGACGACTACGTGATCGAGGCCGAGAATCTCCGGCGCACCTATGCCGGCGGCTTCGAAGCCGTGACCGGTATCACCTTCCGCGCAGCCCGCGGCGAGATCTTCGCGCTGCTGGGCACGAACGGCGCCGGCAAGACCTCCACCGTCGAACTGCTCGAGGGCCTCGCCCGCCCCGACGGCGGCCGCGTACGCGTCCTCGGACACGACCCGTACCGCGAGCGTGCCGCCGTACGGCCGCGGATCGGAGTGATGCTGCAGGAAGGCGGCTTCCCGGCCGAACTCACCGTCGCCGAGACCACGCGCATGTGGGCGGGGTGCACCAGCGGTGCTCGCAAGGTCGGCGAGGCGCTCGAGACCGTGGGGCTGTCGCGGCAGTCCGCCGTGCGGGTGAAACAGCTGTCCGGCGGTGAGAAGCGCCGACTCGACCTGGCGCTTGCCCTGCTCGGGCGGCCGGAGGTGCTCTTCCTCGACGAGCCGACGACCGGGCTGGACGCCGAGGGGCGCCGCGAGACCTGGGAACTGGTGCGTTCCTTGCGTGACAACGGCACGACCGTGCTGCTGACCACGCACTACCTGGAGGAGGCGGAGGAGCTCGCCGACCGGTTGGCGATCATGCACCAGGGCCGGATCGCCGCCGACGGCCGTGTCGACGAGGTCGTCGCCGCACAACCCTCGCACATCTCCTTCGAACTGCCCCACGGCCTGCTGGTCGGCGATCTGCCGCCGCTCCCCGCGCTCGGGGTCAGCAGCCACGAGACGGACGGCACGCACATTCGGCTGCGCACCTTCGATCTGCAGCGGGCAGCGACCGGTCTGCTGCTGTGGGCCCAGGAGCAACGCGTCGAGCTGCGCGGCCTGAATGTCCGCTCCGCCTCGCTCGAAGAGGCTTTCCTGCACATCGCCAAGGACGCCGCCCGGGGCGTCCTCGCCGACACCCGGGACGCCGCCCAGGACCCTGCGCAGAACCAGGAGATCACCCGATGAGCACCACGGACACGACCCGGCCCACCATCGCCTCCGCAGCGCCCGCGCGGACGGTGAAGACCGGCGGGGCGCGCATGACCGCACTCGCCCGCGCCGAACTGACTCTGCTCGGCCGCAACAAGGCCACCATGTTCACCGCGCTGGTGCTCCCCGCGATGCTGACCTTCTCCATGTCGTCCGCGGTCAAGCAGATGGAGCTCGATGACAAGGGGCTTTCGGTCGGGACCGTGCTGCTGCCCGGCGCACTCGGCTTCTCGCTGCTGTTCGCCGTCTACTCGACGCTGGTCGGCGTGTTCGTCGTACGGCGGGAGGAACTGGTCCTCAAGCGGCTGCGCACGGGAGAGCTCCGCGACGTCGAGATCCTGGCCGGCGCCTCCCTGCCGGCGGTGGCCATCGGCCTCGCGCAGTGCGCCGTGCTCGCCGTCGGCTGCACGATCGCCATGGACATCCCGGCGCCGCGGGCGGTGTGGCTCGCCCTCGCCGGAGTGCTGCTCGGCGTGGCCATGAGCTGCGGGCTCGCCGCCGCGACCGCGGCGTTCACCAAGTCCGCCGAGGGCGCTCAGATCTCGGTGATGCCGCTGATGCTGATCTCGATGGCGGGCTCCGGCATGGTGGTTCCGCTCGACGTGATGCCGGAGCGCATCGCCTCCGTGTGCGAACTCCTGCCGTTGACACCGGTGATCGGCCTCATCAGGAGCGGCTGGACCGGCGGGGCGGGTGCGGACGAGATCGCGTCGCAGCTCGCCGTCGTGCTGGCCTGGTCCGTCGTCTCCGTGTTTGCTGTACGGAAGCGGTTCCGCTGGGAGCCGCGACGCTGAGAGAGCCGACGGGGGGAGACGGTGTTGGTCGTGGGGATACGCGGCTGGCGCGGGCGGTGGCGGGAGCGCAGCAAGCTCCAGAAGATCGACCTCTACTCGCGCCTCACGCTCTGCGTCATGGTGTGGTTCCTGATGGCGAGTTGGGGTCTCCTGCCGCTGATCAGTGCCGTGAAGCATCAGCCGCTGCCCCTCGCCCTCGGAGCGGCGCTGGTCGTGGTGAGCGTCGCGCAGTGCGTCGTGAGCAACCGCATCACGGGACCGGCGCTCGACCACTACCTCGGCAAGGCGGTGCTCCCCCGCCGGCGGTTGGCGTTGCCCTTGGCGCTGCTGGCCGTCGCGGTGGCCCTGATCACGGCACTGCGGGCGGTGGACGGCGTCCAGGACGGCATGATCGCCTTCCTGCTGACGCAGACGCCACTGGCGTTCACCATCCCCTACGCGCTGCTGGTGCCGGTCCGGGTCCTGCTGCTGCGGTACACGGCTTTCACCGCCGTGCTGTTCGCGCTCTTCGCGGTCGTGGGGATGCGCGGCGGCGAGCTGGCAGGACTGCTGCTGATGGCGTTGATCACCTGCGGCATGACGCTGGTGACGGTGCGGCCCGCCGCGTGGAGCCTGCAGGTCATGTGGCAGGCGGAGGAGGCGAGGGACGTACAGGCCCGGCTGGCGGTCGCGGAGGAGCGGCTGCGGTTCGGCCGGGACATGCACGACGTGCTCGGGCGCAATCTGGCCGTGGTCGCGCTGAAGAGCGAGCTGGCCGTGCAGTTGGCCCAGCGGGGACGGCCGGAGGCGGTCGCACAGATGCTTGAAGTACAGCGCATCGCGCAGGAGTCGCAAAAAGAGCTGAGGGAAGTGGTGCGCGGCTACCGGGAGGCCGACCTCGCCGTAGAACTGGAGGGTGCTCGCAGCGTGCTGGCAGCCGCCGGGATCAACTGTGCCGTGTCGGGCGCCGATTCGGCGGACGGGCTGCCGGCTCGGGCGCAGTCGGCACTCGGCTGGGTCGTCCGTGAGGCGGCGACCAATGTGCTGCGGCACGGAGATCCACGGACGTGCGCGGTGCGGCTGTCGATCTCGTCGGCCACGGCGGTACTGGTCGTCGAGAACGACGGCCTGGGCGGCGACGCTCCCGCTGTCGGCGGCGGCTCGGGCATCACCGGGCTCCGCGAACGGCTGGCGACCCTCGGCGGCACCCTGGACGCCGGCCCGGTCGGCGGCGGAATGTTCCGGCTGACGGCACAGGTGCCGCGATGACGGCGTACGAGCCGGACCGGGACGGGCCCGTGCGGGTGCTGCTCGCCGACGACGAGCATCTGATCCGGGGCGCGCTCGCCGCGCTGCTCGCGCTCGAGGACGACCTGGTCGTGGTCGCGGAGGCCGCCACCGGCCCCGAGGCCCTGGCCATGGCACGGACGCACCGGCCGGACGTGGCCGTGCTGGATCTGCAGATGCCGGGCGCGGACGGTGTGACAGTGGCCACAGCCATGAGAGCGGAACTGCCCGACTGCCGCACCATGATCGTGACCAGTCACGGGCTGCCCGGCCACCTGAAGAGGGCCCTTGTCGCGGGAGTGCGGGGGTTCGTGCCGAAGACCGTGAGTGCCCAGAGGCTCGCGGAGATCATCCGTACCGTGCACGCCGGGAACCGCTACGTGGACCCCGAGTTGGCGGCCGATGCCATCTCGGCCGGCGATTCGCCGCTGACCGCGCGGGAGGCCGAAGTACTCGGGCTCGCGGCGGACGGGGCGCCCATCGCGGAGATCGCGGAGCGGGCGTCGCTGTCCCAGGGAACGGTACGGAACTACCTCTCGTCGGCCGCCGCCAAGCTGGGCGCCGAGAACCGCCACACGGCGGTACGTCTCGCGCGCCGCCGAGGTTGGGTATAGTGGTCTCCGCGCTACGGCGCATGCGGACGTGGCTCAGTTGGTAGAGCATCACCTTGCCAAGGTGAGGGTCGCGAGTTCGAATCTCGTCGTCCGCTCAATGTGAAGCCCCCGGCGATCTCGCCGGGGGCTTCTTCGTGCTCAGGACCAGGGCATTCCCGTCAGCAGCTCGTAGGCCTCGAGGTACTTGGCCCGGGTCGCCTCGACGATCTCCTGCGGCAGCGCGGGCGGCGGCTGCTCGCTGTGCCGGTCCCAGCCCGAGGCCGGGGAGGTCAGCCAGTCACGGACGAACTGCTTGTCGTACGACGGCTGCGCACGGCCCGGCTCCCAGGTCTCGGCCGGCCAGAAGCGGGACGAGTCGGGGGTGAGCACCTCGTCGGCCAGGATCAGCTCGTCCCCGTCGAAGCCGAACTCGAACTTGGTGTCGGCGAGGATGATGCCGCGCTCACGGGCGATGTCGCGGGCCCGGGAGTAGACGGCGAGCGTGGTCTGGCGCAGATGGGCGGCGGTCTCCGCGCCCACCTGGCGGGCGACCTCCTCGTAGCTGACGTTCTCGTCGTGGTCGCCGACGGCCGCCTTGGTGGCCGGGGTGAAGATCGGGGCCGGCAGCTCGGAGCCGTCCTCGAGGCCCTCGGGAAGCGCCAGACCGCACACCGTGCGGGTCTGGCGGTACTCGGCGAGGCCGGAGCCGGTCAGGTAGCCGCGGGCGACGCACTCGACGGGCACCATGCGCAGCGACTTGCAGACCATGGTGCGGCCTTCCCAGTCGGCGGGGGCGCCCTCGGGCAGCTCGGTGGAGACGACATGGTTGCCGATCAGGTCCTCGAGCCGCTCGAACCACCACAGTGAGAGCCGGGTCAGGACCCGCCCCTTGTCGGGGATCTCGGTGGGCAGCACCCAGTCGAACGCCGACATGCGGTCGCTGGCGACCATCACGAGGTCGCCCGCCTCGTTCTGGTACAGCTCGCGCACCTTGCCGGTGTGCAGATGCACCAAGCCCGGCACCTGCAGCGGCTCGGGCTTTTCGACGAATCCGGACACGGTTCCTCCCCGTGGCTGTGAACAACAGCTCCGATTGTCCCGTATCCGGCCAGGGCCCACCCGGCCAGGGGTGCACGGGGCCCGGTGGAGCTCAGTCCCGCTTGCAGATGCGGTCCAGAAGATTCGCTGTCGCCCGCTGGACGCGGGCGTCCACATGGCCGGGCCGGTCCAGGGCCGGGGACCAGGCGAAAGTGCCCGAAGCGAAGACCAGCGCGCCGGACGGGGCGCGGTAGAGGGACGTCTCCTGGTGCCGGAGCGTCCCGTCGCCGTCGCGATAGGGGGAGTGCGCGAGCAGGATGCGGCCCTCGTGCTCGGGCAGCGCGGTGCGGGGGAAGTAGCGATCGGCCTCTCCGGCGACCAGGCCGGGCAGCTCGTCGCCCTCGCCGGCGCCGGTCGCCTCCCACAGCCAGTGGTCCGCGTTCCGTACGACCAGGGGGGACGGTTCGGGGACACGGCCCGCGTACTGGATGCCCAGCAGTTGCTGCTCCGGCCGGTCCACCTCCCGCCACAACGCGGGCCTTCCGGGGCCGCGGCGCTTGCGGCAGGTCAGCAGCCGGTCGGGCACTCCCGAGGGCGAGGGACCGAGCTCGACCTGCCAGTACATGGTGTTCGCGGAGAGGAAGACGAGGGAGGTGCCCCGGTCGCGGGCCAGCTCCGCGGCGCGGCGCATGGGGGCCGACCAGTACTCGTCGTGGCCGGGGAAGACCAGGCCCCGGTAGCGGGCCGGGTCGACGCGGCCCGCGTGCAGGTCACGAGTTTCGGCGTAGGCGAGGTCGTAGCCGTACCGCTCGGCCCAGCGGATGAAGTCATAGGCGTGGCCCACGTGCAGCGGGAGGCCCGCGCCCGCGAACGGGCGGTCGAAGGACACCGTGGCCGCGGCGTCCTCCTCGCCGAGCAGCCGGCCCTGCTCGTCCCACGCGTGGTAGAGACTCGCGCCGGTGCGGCCGTCCTCGGGATAGAGGTTGTACGCCTGCCAGGTGACGTCGGGCAGCAGCAGGAGCAGATCCGCGGGATGGTCGTCGCGGACCGTGAAGGGGATGTGGGAGCGGTAGCCGTCCAGGGTGGTCAGCACGGCGACGTACGCGCCGATCGACCAGTACGACGGGATCTGCAGCCGCCACGAGAGCCACCAGTGATGGCAGGAGACCGTGCGGTCGGCGGTGAGCGGCGGTGGCTGGACGATGCCGGAAAGGCGCGGGCTGGTGGCGATCTTGGCGGCGCCGTGGCCTCCGTAGTGGCCGATGCGGTAGACGTCGACGGAGAACTGCTGCGGCGGGTCCACCGTGATGTGGAAATCGATCGCCTCGCCGGGTGCGGCCGCACCGGGGGACGCGAAGCCCTTGATCTGGCGGTGGACGTCGTCGGCGGAGCGGGGGCCGCCGGAGCCGCCGCGGGCCAGACCGGGGTCGACGTACCAGGGGACGACGTGGCCGGTGTCGTCGAAGTAGTGCTCGCTGCCGCGCAGCCAGGGCAGGGGACCCTGGCCGAAGGGGTCCGAGACGGCGTGGGCGAGGGCGCCCGATTCCCACCGCCGGATCTGGTCCGCCCCCATGCTGCGCCCTCCCTCGGTGCCGGACAACCGCCGTGATGCGCCGACCTGTTCAGCGCCGGTCTCCAGCACATCACATTACGCATGCAGTCCGTCACCGTTCGTCGCTAATTGACAACCGAGGAGGCGACAACCGGAAGAGATCGTTCCCCCTCGTCCGCATGGCGCATCGGCTCACGGACGGCACCGCCGCACGGCCGGGGGCGGCGGTGCTCAGACCAGGCGGACGGGCTTCTCGGGCCGTACACCGAGGGAACCGAGCCAGACCCGCAGCGGCTGCGGGTCGCCGTCCTCGACGAGGCTCAGCACGGGCGCCGCGAGGTCCGCCCGGCGCTCGCCGTCTATCAGGAGGGCCGGACCGTCCAGCCAGTCCAGGCCGGGCGCCGCACCGACGGTGTCGACCGCCGCACAGCACACCATCGCGACGACATGGTCCGCGAGCAGCTCCCGGCCGGTGCGCGGCGGCTGGAGCGGCATGAGCGGCAGCGGGTCGCCGCCGCCCCAGAGCGCGAGGGCGTCGGCGGAGCCGTCCGCCCCGGCCGGTGCGGGCGCGGCAGGCTCGTGGACGGTCTCCTCGCGGGCCATCCGGGCTGTCAGCACGGCGGCCAGGGCGTCGCTCGCCTCACCGCCCGGCTGCGCGGAGAGGTGGTCGATCACACGGACGAGCGTCGGGCCCTGCGGCCCGGTCGACGGCGGGACCCCCAGCTCGTCGAGCACCCGGTGGATACGGGCCGCCTCCGTACGCCACTTACGGTCCACGACCTCTTCCGGGTACTGCTGCCAGTCCACGGGCGACCAGTCGGGGCCCGGACCGGTGGGCGCGCCATGGAAGAGACGCGCGGCCAGCAGCGAAGCCGCCTCGTCGACCGCGCCCGGCTCCTCCAGCAGATCGCACGCGGGGCGCTCGCCCAGCCGGGAGGTGAAGCCCTCGGCGAGCCGGTCGCGGCGCGACAGCTCCGTCAGGGCCGAGACCACGCCGGCGTCCAGCCTCGACGGCCAGCGGCCCATACGCCAGGCGGGCAGCGCCACCCTGGTCAGCAGCCGGTCCCAGCCCGCGTACGCGAGGCCGACCTGCTCCTGGGCGACGATCCGCAGTCCGTAGTCCACAGCCTGTGCACGCTCCGAAGCGGCGGCCGCGACCCAGCGCTCCATCCCGGCGGCATGGTCCTGGCAGCTGCGCAGCAGCAGCCGTGCGGCCCTGCCGACGAAAATGGCCGCCGGCCCCCGTATGAATCCCTGGCCGGGGCGAGCCGCGTCGGCCACCGCGGCGTCCAGTCCCCGTACGAAACGGCGGGCCGCGGCTATGTCCGGGTCGGCGGCGGAGCCGGTGCCGGCGACGACCGGAGCGAGCACCGCCCGCAGCTCGGCCACCCTCATCCACCACAGGAAGGGAGAGCCGATCACCAGCACCGGCTCCTCGCCCGTACGCCGACGGGCGCCCGTCAGCGAGTGCGCCGGGTGCGTACGGTCCTCGAGCCAGCTGTCGCAGTCCGGGGTGAGCGCCAGCGCGGAGGGGGCGGGCACCTGGAGGCGCTCCGCCAGGTCCCGCACCAGCCGGTACAGATCCGGGGCGGACCGCTCGGGCAGCTCCACCGTCGGACTGAGCGCCGGAGTGGCCCGCACGATCACCGCCGTGACAGCAACGGCGAGCACCAGCACGATCACCGCGCCGACGGAGACGATCCAGCGCGCAGCGTCCCAGCCCGCGCCCTCCAGGCGCCCCATGGCACCGCCCGCGAGCAGAACGACGGCGACGGCCGCCGGGAGCAGCGCCACGGCCACCGCCCTGCTGCGGACGCGCAGCACGGCAAGGGCCTTGGCACGTGCTCCGCGCGTGCCCATCGACTCACCGATACCGGTACCGGACACGGCCGGACCTCACCCCCTCTGCCCTGCGACGGTGTTGGTCACTCCCCCACTGTGGCACCGCCCACTGACATCGCAAACGCCGGTGGGCCATGTGCCGGAATGCTTGCGCCGCACCCTAGTTGGGGCTTCGGCAGCCGTCATCCGGATGGCGCAGCCGTCACTCGATGGAATGGCTTTGGGCAAAGGATCGCCCGCCCGGACGGAATGTCGGGGCGGGCGTCGATCAACGGCCGGGTCGGCGTCACCGAGCGGCTCGACGCCTGCTCAGCCGCGCTGGTCAGGCCTCTGCGGCCTTGCGTGCGATGTCCGTGCGGTGCTGGGAGCCGTCGAGACGGATCCGGCCGACGGCCCGGTAGGCGCGCTCGCGGGCCTCGACGAGGTCCTTGCCGGTCGCGGTGACCGACAGGACACGCCCGCCCGCGCTCACGACCGCGTCGCCGGCCCGTTTCGTACCGGCGTGCAGGACATACGCGTGGGGCGCGTCCTCGGCCGCGACGGCGTCGAGGCCCTCGATGGGGTCGCCGGTGCGCGGCGTGCCCGGGTAGTTGTGCGAGGCGACGACCACGGTCACGGCCGCGTCGTCCCGCCACTTGAGCGGCGGCTCGATGTCCAGGGTTCCCTTGGCGGCGTTGAGCAGGACGCTCAGCAGCGGGGTCTTGAGGCGGGCCAGGACCACCTGCGTCTCCGGGTCGCCGAACCGCGCGTTGAACTCGATGACCCGCACACCGCGCGAGGTGATCGCCAGCCCCGCGTACAGCAGCCCCGAGAAGGGCGTCCCACGGCGGCGCAGTTCGTCGACGGTCGGCTGCAGCACGGTCGCCATGACCTCGTCGACCAGCTCGGGGTCCGCCCACGGGAGCGGCGAGTAGGCGCCCATGCCGCCGGTATTGGGGCCCTCGTCGTCGTCGAGAGCGCGCTTGAAGTCCTGCGCGGGCTGCAGCGGGACGACCGTCTCACCGTCGGTGATGGCGAACAGGGAGACCTCGGGGCCGTCCAGGAACTCCTCGATGACGACCCGGCCGCAGGCGAGCGCGTGCTCGCGGGCGGCTGCGAGGTCGTCCGTGACGACAACGCCCTTGCCGGCCGCGAGGCCGTCGTCCTTCACGACGTACGGAGTTCCGAAGGCGTCGAGCGCCTCGTCGATCTCCTCGCGGGTCGTGCAGACGTAGCTACGGGCCGTGGGAACACCGGCCCCGGCCATCACGTCCTTGGCGAAGGCCTTGGAGCCCTCCAGCTGCGCGGCCTCCTCGGAGGGGCCGAAGCACGGGATACCGGCCCTGCGCACGGCGTCGGCGACCCCGGCGACCAGGGGCGCCTCGGGGCCGACCACCACGAACTCGGCTCCGATGCCGGTGGCGAGCTCCACGACGGCAGCGCCGTCAAGCTGGTCGACCGGGTGGAGCTCGGCGATCTCCGCGATGCCGGCGTTTCCGGGCGCGCAGTGCAGAGCGGTGACGTCGGGATCGAGGGACAGAGAGCGGCACAGGGCATGTTCGCGGGCGCCGCCGCCGATGACGAGGACCTTCACGGCAGCCAGCCTAACCGCCGCCCGCCGGAAGTCGTCGTACGGGCCTCCGAGGACGGGCCCGCTACTCGTTCGTATATTCCTCCACCACGGTGGCTCCGAGCTCGCGGACGATCAGGTCGTGACCGGACAGCGCGGAGTCGACCAGATCCGGGTCGTCCGCCTCCGGCACGTCGTCCTCGATGGAAACCGGCGGTGGGGCGTACGCCTCGGCGGGGCGGGGCGGCTCCGGCTGCGGGGCGGACTGCGAGGCGGACGCCGCGGGGGCCGAAACGGAGCCGGACCGGTGCGCCTGCTGCGTCGCGGGCTGTATGGGCCGGGGTGGGGCGGCAGAGGCCGGCGCGGTCTGCGGGGCGGCCGGCGGCCTGTTCTGGCCCTGGCCGCTCTGTCCGTACCCGCCCTGGCCACCGTATCCGCCGGTGCCTGTCGAGGGGGGCTGCCCGCTCGGCCCCCCGGGGCCGCCCGTGCCACCGGAGGGGTCGATGATCGCCTCGACCTTCCACTGCACGTTGAACTGCTCGGCGAGCGCCTGCTTCAGGACGTCCTCGCTGCCGCTGCTCGCGAAGTTGTCCCTGGCTCCGGCGTTGATGAAGCCGAGCTGGAGCGTCGTGCCGTCGAAGCCCGCCACCTGTGCGTTCTGGCTGAGCAGGATCCAGGTGAAACGGCGGCGGTTCTTCACGGCCTCCAGGATCTCGGGCCACATGTTCCGCACCTGGCCCGCGCCCTGCGCCATGGCCGGGCCGGGCCCCGGCTTGCCGGGGGCGGCAGGCGCGGGGGCCGCGGACGGGGCGGGCGCGGCACCCTGGCCGGGCGCGGAGGCGGTGGGCCAGCCGCCGGGCCGGCGTGCGGGCTCGGCGGGGGCGGCACTGCCGGAAGCCGGGGCGGTGCCGGCCGCGCCGGCAGTCCCCGGCCAGGCACCGGGGCGGGACGCCGCGGGCTGGGACGGCTGCGGCTCCTGCTGCTGTGCGGCCTGCTGCGCGGCAGGCGCGGGCTGCGCCACGGGCGTCGCAGCGGGGGCCGGAGTCGGTACGGGAGCGGGGGCAGCGGGTGCTGCCGGTGCCGCCTCGCCGCGCACCGCGGCTCGGGCGGCGGCCGGCCCGCCGCCGGGCGCGACCGCGGGAGCGTGCGCCTGGGCTTCCGGGCCGGGGACGTAGCCCATCGCCGGCCCCTGCCCGCCGGCCGAGAACGACGCGCCCCGC
The DNA here is from genome assembly GCF_044763255.1 of Streptomyces sp. NPDC096176. Taxonomy (NCBI): domain Bacteria; kingdom Bacillati; phylum Actinomycetota; class Actinomycetes; order Kitasatosporales; family Streptomycetaceae; genus Streptomyces; species Streptomyces sp. NPDC096176. The sequence continues at coordinate 68,179 of NZ_JBIWFV010000002.1, forward strand.
TCCAGGCGGTCCAGCCTGGCCTGCACCGACCGCTCGTCGTCGAAAGCGGCGGGCAGCAGCACACGCGCGCAGATCAGCTCAAGCTGCAACCGCGGCGACGTGGCTCCGCGCATCTCGGTCAGCCCCGTGTTGACCAGGTCGGCCGCCCTGCTGAGCTCGGCCGCCCCGAACACCGAGGCCTGCGCCTGCATCCGCTCGACGACATCGGCCGGGGCGTCGATGAGCCCCTTCGTCCCGGCGTCCGGCACGGCGGCGAGGATCACCAGATCACGCAGCCGCTCCAACAGGTCGGCGACGAACCGCCGGGGGTCGTTCCCGCCTTCGATGACGCGGTCCACGACCTCGAAGGCAGCGGCCCCGTCGCCGGACGCGAAGGCGTCCACGACCGAGTCGAGGAGCGAGCCGTCCGTGTATCCGAGGAGACCTGTCGCCATGGCGTATGTCACACCGTCGTCGGCCGCGCCGGCGAGCAACTGGTCCATGACGGACATGGAGTCACGCACGGATCCGGCGCCTGCCCGCACGACCAGCGGCAGCACGCCGTCCGCGACGGGGATGCCCTCCCGGCCGCACACCTCCGCCAGATACTCGCGGAGCGTCCCGGGCGGGACCAGGCGGAACGGGTAGTGGTGCGTACGCGACCTGATGGTGCCGATGACCTTCTCGGGCTCGGTGGTCGCGAAGATGAACTTGAGATGCTCCGGCGGCTCCTCGACGACCTTCAGCAGGGCGTTGAACCCCGCCGAGGTGACCATGTGGGCCTCGTCGATGATGTAGATCTTGTACCGGCTGCCGGCCGGGCCGAAGAAGGCCTTCTCGCGCAGCTCACGGGCGTCGTCCACACCACCGTGCGAAGCGGCGTCGATCTCGATGACGTCGATCGACCCCGGCCCGTTCCGCGCGAGGTCCTGGCAGGACTGACACTCACCGCACGGGGTCGGCGTGGGGCCCTTCTCGCAGTTCAGACAGCGGGCGAGGATGCGCGCACTGGTCGTCTTTCCGCAGCCGCGCGGCCCGCTGAACAGGTACGCGTGATTGACCCGATTGTTCCGCAGGGCCTGCTGGAGCGGGTCAGTGACATGCTCCTGACCGATGACCTCTGCGAACGACTCGGGGCGGTAGCGGCGGTACAGCGCAAGGGACGACACACCTACGAGGTTATCGGGGCCCACCGACAACAGAAGCCGCCCGGGATTCCCCGGGAACGCAAACGCCCCTCACGCACCCGCCAGAGCCGACCTACCCTTGCTGCCTTCCGGCCCTGGGGGAGTTCAGTCAGATAGCGCCACGTGAGGGGCTGGGCCCCAGGTTACCCGATCGACGGGGGTGCTCGGACCCCCCGGACGGAATGCCGGGAACAGGTTCGCGAGCACTCCTCAACGTCTTGTATTGTTTGCCGCGGAGGATTCGCCTAGTGGCCTAGGGCGCACGCTTGGAAAGCGTGTTGGGGGCAACCCCTCACGAGTTCGAATCTCGTATCCTCCGCCAGTGCCTCACCGGGCACGATGTCGAAGGGCCCCACCGCTTGCGGTGGGGCCCTTCGCCGTTGACCGTCCCGGTTTCGAACTCCTGGGGGCCGTCGCCGGATGATCCTGTGTGAGGGATCATCCGGCTCAGAGCACCTGCGAGAGCAGCGCTCCGCAGAAGAACCCCAGCCCGATCACCACGAAGAGCGCCCCCAGCGCGACGAAGAGCCACCAGATGCCGTTGCTCTCGGCCGGGAGCATCCAGCGGGAGGGATCTGCCGGGTCGTAGCGGACCTCCACCCGGGCGCCGACGGCGAACGTCCTGGCGCGGGGGCGGGCTGTGTTCGACCTGGTTTCCATGGCTCGGTTGTCGGCCGTGGTCCAGGCGACGACCGGGTAGTACGCGGTGGTCCCGGAACTCCGGATGGTGATCGTGGCTTCCGAGCCGTGGTGCATCCGGGTCGCTTCAAGGCGGGTCACCACGCCCTGCGCTCTCATGCCCCTCTGGAGCAGACTCCGATTCCGACGGACATTGCGGTACGCCGCCACGCCGAGGACGGCTCCCACCGGGGTGAAGGCCAGCGAGAAGAGCCAAGGGACGAGGGAAGGGGACATGAGACCTGTTCCGATCAGCAGCGGCAGACAACGGCGGCATGGATGCGACAGGTTGGTACCGGGCGACGCGTCAGCCGGCAGCGTAGGTGATCGATTCCAAAGGGTTCAGCAGTCGTCTGCGGTCCAGAGGGCAAGCGCTGCTGAAGGTGGAACTCGGCGGTCGCCATGCACGTGACGCTCCGGTATCACGGAGCCGAAGGGCCCCACCGTTGACGGTGGGGCCCTTCGACGTGGTGCGTCGCGGAACGCCGGGCGGAATCAGCGACTCCATGGCGGCCGAATCCGTCGTTCACCGTCTACTTCCGGCCAACGATGCGCAATTCGCCGCCCACAGACAACCCAGGACACCGCCGGACACCTCTCACAGCGGGGGCACAGCTTCGCGATCAGGAGAGCCCGTCGTGCCCGATCCGGCACGGTCGGACCGCCGTGCGCGGTCTGTCGCTCCACCCGTTCCGTCAGTCAGGCACTCGGAGAACGAGGATTGATGACCAGATCCCACCAGACCCGCCTGTGGCGCCCGGCGATCGCTGCCGCCGCGGCGATCGCCGTGACCGCCGGTGTCGTCGCCGCCGCGCCCGACGACGCGAAGGCGTCGTCCGACCCGAAGCTCAGTCTGATCGCCGCCTCCACGTCGGTGACCCTCGACTCGTGGAAGGAAGAACCCGGCGTCTACCTTGACCTCGGCACGTACGTCACCGCGGAGAACGGGCCTCTCGAGCTCAAGGTGACCCGTAAGTCCTACAAGGACCCGGTCGTCGCCACGCAGGTCATTCGTGAGGGGAAGAAGACCCGCACCAAGACCCTTCCCGCGGGTCTGGTGAAGGACTTCTCGGGGCTGCCGGGCTTCGTGCAGATCACCGTCACGGACGCGGCGGGCAAAACGGCGCTGAAGAAGACGGAGGACTTCTGCCCGAACAACGCGTCCGGCCGGGTGCGGCCCGACGCTCCGAGCAGGTCGAAGTACCCGCAGAGTTGCCCGGTCAACCCGTTCACCCTCGGCTCGGTGTGGGGCGTCGAGAACGGCTGGGCGTCCAACACGTATTCGGGCTACTACTCGGCCCCGGTCGCCCTGCCCGCCGGGAAATACACCGCCAAGGTGTCCGTGACGAAGCGCTACCGCGAGCTGTTCGGCATCGCGGACAAGCCGCAGACGATCAAGGTGACCATACGCGAGCGCAGCTGGGAGGAGGGCGCCGGCACGGCGTCCGCCGGCCACGGCTCCCGTGCCGCCGGGCACGACTCCCATGCCACCGGGCACTCCGGGCACAAGGCGATGCGCGCGCCCGCACCCACAGCCGCGACGACCGGGGCGGGCCCGTCGTACAACATCGGGCACGGCCCCTACGCTCCCGCGCCGCCCGCGCTCCCCTGGGCGCTCAAGAAGGCCGGCTTCGGGGCGGCTCGGGCGGGTGACGGCGGCGGGCAGACCGACGGTTCGCGGCAGGCTCCCGGCGAGCGGCCCAACGCCGCGCGGCCGACGGGCAAGGCGTCCGTACCGAACGTGCCCAAGCCCGACCTCCGTTCGCTGCCGGCCTACGGCATCACCATCAGCGACGGCGAGGGCGACATCCCGGGCAAGGACTACCTGGCCTTCAGCGCCAACGTCTGGAACGCCGGCCCCGCGAAGCTCGTGGTCGACGGCTTCCGCTCCCCCGGCAAGAAGCTGATGGACGCCTATCAGTACTTCTACGACGCCAACGGGAAGCAGATCGGCTACACGCCGACCGGCACCATGGAGTGGGACCCGCGTCCGGGCCACGAGCACTGGCACTTCACCGACTTCGCCAGCTACCGGCTGCTCAAGGCCGACAAGAAGGAGACGGTGCGCAGCGGCAAGGAGGCCTTCTGCCTCGCCAACACCGACGCCGTCGACTACACGGTGAAGAACGCCAACTGGCACCCGGACGGCACCGACCTGTCCACCGCCTGCGGCCAGGAGAACTCGATCTCCGTCCGTGAGGTGCTCGACGTCGGCTCCGGCGACACGTACACCCAGGATCTGCCCGGCCAGTCCTTCGACATCACCAACCTGGCGAACGGCACGTACTACATCCAGGTGCTCGCCAACCCGGAGAAGCGGCTCAAGGAGACCAACGTCAACAACAACAGCGCGCTGCGCAAGATCGTCCTGGGCGGCCGTCCGGGCGCCCGCACCGTGACGGTGCCCGCCCACGACCTGGTGAACGCCAACTGACGTCCCCCTCGACGCCATGACCGGCGTCGCGCCATGAAAGGCCTCGGCCCCCGGGAGGTTTCCCGGGGGCCGAAGTCGTGGCGCGGGACGAATCCGGGCTTACCGTGGAAGTACACGGATCAGCAAAGGGCGGCGCCATGGTCAGCGTCAGCGAGCGGAAAGCACTGCGGAGCCGCATTCTCCACGAGGTGTACGAGAGGTCGGGCGGGACGTCGGCCCTGGTGAGCGCCGCCGGGGTGCGCGAAACCCTGGAGGTCGACGATCAGGAGATGGGCGCCGCATGCGAGTACCTCGCGGGGGAGGGGCTCGTCATGCTCGAGGCCGACACGTTCGGGACCACCGCTTCGCCGAGCCTGATCGCGCTGACGCACCGGGGCGTGGTGCGCGTCGAGGAGTCCGCCGGCGACTGACCGCGCGCGGACTCTCTTTTTTGCATGCCGCTTCATGGCCCCTCCGCAGCCAGGGCGGAACCTCGCCGAAAAAATTCGCCGCGCCGTGTCGAGAATGCGTCACCGACTCCGACGTCCCCTGTGAGAGTTGCCCACAAGGGCGGCCACTCTTCCCGAGGAGCGAGTCATGAAGTACCTGGTGATGGTTCAGGGCACGCAGGCGGACTACGAGGCGATGCGCGGCAACGGCTCCGAGCACGCCCCCGCCTGGAGCGAGAAGGACATGCAGGCCATGTTCTCGTTCATGCAGAGCGTCAACGACGACCTCGCCGAGTCCGGTGAGCTCGTCGACGGGCAGGGCCTGGCCGAGCCCGCGCAGACCCGGTACGTCACCGCCGGAAAGGACGGCCGGCCGGTGATCACGGACGGCCCGTACGGCGAGACGAAGGAGCTTCTCGCCGGCTACTGGGTCCTGGACTGCGAGAGCCTGGACCGGGTCACGGAGATCGCGGCACGCGTCGCCCAGTGCCCGGTGCCCGAGGGCACCACCGACTACCCGGTGGTGATCCGGCCCATCATGGACGGCGGAGGCGACGTGTGTTGAGGCGGTCGACCGACGTCGAGGACCTGCTGCGCCGGCACGCGCCGCAGGTCCTCGGCGCGCTGGTGCGTCGCTACGGCCACTTCGACCTGGCCGAGGACTCCGTGCAGGAGGCGCTGCTCGCGGCGGCGCAGCAGTGGCCCCGGGACGGCGTACCGGACAACGCGCGCGGCTGGCTGATCAAGGTCGCCTCCCGTCGTCTGACGGACCTGTTGCGCAGCGAGGAAGCACGTCGCCGACGGGAGGAGACCGCCGGCCGGCTCGCGCCTCGCGACGCCTTCACCGCACCGCCTGCCGGCGAGAGCCGGGCCCCGTCCGACGACGACACGCTCACCCTGCTCTTTCTCTGCTGCCATCCCGAGCTGAGCCCGGCGGCGCAGGTGGCCCTCACCCTGCGGGCCGTGGGCGGTCTGACGACGGCCGAGATCGCCCGCGCGCATCTCGTGCCGGAAGCGACGATGGCCCAGAGGATCAGCCGGGCGAAGCAACGGATAAGAGGCGTGCCGTTCCGGCAGCCGGGGCCCGCGGACCGCGATGCGCGACTCGCCGTCGTGCTCCAGGTGCTCTACCTGATCTTCAACGAGGGCTACACGGCCACCTCAGGCCGCGATCTGCACCGCGCCGACCTGGCGCGGGAGGCCGTCCGGCTGGCCCGCGCGGTCCGCAGGCTGCTGCCCCGGGAGGGCGCGGTGACCGGGCTGCTGGCGCTGATGCTGCTCACCGAGGCCCGCAGCGCCGCCCGTACCGGACCGCACGGCGAACTGGTCCCGCTCGACGAGCAGGACCGCGCCCTCTGGGATCGCACGCTGATCACGGAGGGCACCGCCCTCGTGGAGGAGGCCCTCACGCAGGGCCCGGCGGGCCCGTACCAACTGCAGGCGGCGATCGCCGCATTGCACGACGAGGCGCCGAGCCCGGACGACACCGACTGGCCGCAGATCCTGGCCCTGTACGACCTCCTCGTGGACCGCGCCCCGGAACCGATGGCCCAGCTCGGCCGGGCGGTGGCGACGGCCATGGTCCACGGCCCCCGCGCCGGCCTTGCCGAAGTGGAACGACTGGAGGACCGGTTGGCCGGCCACCACCGGCTCGACGCCGTCCGCGCCCATCTGCTCGAGAAGGCGGGCGATCTCGAGGAGGCCCGAGCCGCGTACCGCGCGGCGGCCGCCCGCACTCTCAGCATCCCCGAGGCCCGCTACCTGCAGACCCGGGCCGCGCGCCTGCAGCCGTGAGCCCGCTCCGGTCCCGCACCGGCAGAACCGGGCGCCTGCCGCCGTGCCACGCACGCCACGACCGACGGCCTCTCACTGGCGGCGCACCTGCCGCGGGGTGATCATCGGGGGCATGAAGGCCACCATTCATCTCGCCCAGCAACCGGAGGCCGACGAGCTGCTCGGCCGCAGTCCGCTCGCCGCGCTGGTCGGGATGCTCCTCGATCAGCAGATTCCCATGGAGTGGGCGTTCACCGGCCCGCACACGATCGCGCAGCGGCTGGGGACCGACGACCTGGACGCCGCCGAGATCGCCGCGTACGACCCGGACGCCTTCACCGAACTGCTGCGCGAGAAGCCTGCCGTTCACCGCTATCCGGCGTCGATGGCCAAGCGGGTGCAGGAGCTGTGCCAGTTCCTCGTCGACGAGTACGGCGGTGACGCGAGCGCCGTCTGGGCGGATGTGGCGAGCGGGAAGGAACTGTTGGCCAGGCTGAAGGCACTGCCGGGCTACGGCGAACAGAAGGCGCAGATCTTCCTGGCCCTGCTGGGCAAGCAGTACGGCGTACGTCCCGAGGGCTGGCGGGAGGCGGCCGGCGCGTACGGCGAGGAGGACTCCTACCGGTCGGCGGCCGACATCACCGGTCCCGAGTCGCTCGCCAGGGTGCGGGCGTACAAGCAGGAGAAGAAGGCCGCCGCCAAAGCCGCCAAAGCCGCGGAGACCGCCAGGAACGTGAAGGCGACGAAGACGGCCGCCGCGACGCAGGCCAGGAGTTCGAAGACCGCCGATCCCAAGAAGCGCCGATAGGCGGCCGATTGAAGTGGATGCAGAGACTCCGTGGGTCAATGAGACGAAATGCGCCATGAGTTACGGCACAAGTGTTCACAGAAGGCGTGGAGATCGCTAGCTTCCCCTCAACCCTCGTTCACATCGGGAAGGACCTCTGTGAAGGCAACCCATCGCAGAGCCGTGGCCACCGTGGCCGCAGCCGCACTCGCGACCCCGCTCCTGCTGGCATCCGCCTCCCCGTCCGCTGCGCACCGTCAGGACCCCGCGGAGCGGGCCGCCAAGGACGCGTCGAAGCTGGCACGGAAGCTGGTCGAGAAGTCGTCCGCGGACGACGCTTTTGAGCACCTGGAGAAGTTCCAGCAGATAGCGGACAGCACGGGCGGCCACCGGGCCGCCGGCTCGCTCGGTCACGACGCGTCGGCCGCGTACGTGTACCAGCAGATGAAGAAGTACGGATACGACGTCTCGTACCAGCGCTTCGAGTTCATCTACACCGAGACACTGGCCGAGAAGCTCTCCGTGACGTCACCTGCGCCCCGTGACGTCGAGATCAAAGCCATGACGTACACCAAGTCGACCCCTGTCGGCGGCATCAAGGCCGATCTGGTCGGCGTACCGGTGGACGGCACGACCGGCTGCGAGGCGGCCGACTACGCGTCGGGCACGTTCACCGGCAAGATCGCGCTGATCAAGCGCGGCGGCTGCGCGTTCGCCGAGAAGCAGGCGGCCGCCGCGGCCGCGGGAGCGGCCGGCGCGATCATCTACAACAACACCGAGGGCGTGCTCTCCGGCACCCTGGGCGACCAGGCCTCTGCCAAGATCCCGACCGGCGGAATCACCCTTGCCGAGGGCGAGAAGCTCGCCGCGGACCTGGCCAAGGGGCCGCTTGAGGTCTCGTTCGAGGTCCGCGAGCTGCAGGAGAAGCGCGCGACCAACAACGTGATCGCGGAGACCCGCCGCGGCAACGCCGCCAACACGGTGATGCTCGGCGCGCACCTCGACTCCGTGACCGCCGGCCCCGGCATCAACGACAACGGCTCCGGCTCCGCAGGACTGCTCGAGGTCGCACAGGAGCTCGCCAAGCGGGAGAAACAGCCCGCCAACAAGGTCCGCTTCGCCTGGTGGTCCGCCGAGGAGAACGGCCTGCTCGGCTCCGAGCACTACGTCGCCAACCTCAGCAGCCTGGGCGAGAAGGAGATCAGGCTCTACCTGAACTTCGACATGATCGCCTCGCCGAACTACGGGCTGTTCGTCTACGACGGCGACGACTCGGACGGCGTCGGCGCGGGAGCGGGCCCGGCGGGCTCCGCGCAGCTCGAGCGCGACATCAACGAGTTCCTCGACAGGCAGGACACCCCGCACGAGGGCACCGACTTCACCGGCCGCTCCGACTACGGGCCGTTCATCGAGGTCGGCATCCCGTCCGGTGGCACGTTCACCGGGGCCGAGGGCATCAAGACCGAGGCGCAGGCGAAGAAGTTCGGCGGCGTCGCGGGCATCGCGTACGACGTGAACTACCACGCCGCCGGCGACAACCTCGACAACATCAACATGGAGGCGTTCGCCGCAAACATCGGCGTCATCGCCAACGCCGTGGGCACCTACGCCCACGACATCAGCTCGCTGCGCAAGCCCGTCACGACCGTCCCGACGGAGGGTGACGCGGGCAGCGGCGGCGGCCTGCACGACGGTCACGACCACGAGGTGACCGAGTAACACCACCGGCGTGACCGGGTAGCACCACCGGCACGACCCGGCGCGGCGCGCCGCGGGCTCACCGCCTGCGGCGCGCCGTCCCGAAGAGCGACCGCGAGATCTCCCGCCCCAGCTGCGTGCCGACCGACCGGGCGAGCGACCTGAAAATCCCGCTCCCCATGACCTGTCCCGCGAGCGACTCGTCGCGCCTCCCGCCCCGCGGCGCGGACTTCGGCTCGACGGCCTCCCGCTCGGCTGCCTCCCGTGCAGCGGCTTCCTGCGCCGCCGCCGCCTCCGCAGCCGCCTCGGCCTCCTGCTGCTCGGCCGTCAGCTTCTCGTACGCCGACTCCCTGTCGACCGCCTCGGCGTACCGCGCGTGCAGCGGCGAGGCCCTCACCGCCGCGTCCAGCGCCCCCGCGTCGATGGGCCCCATCAGCGACTGCGGCGCGCGCAGCCGCGTCACCGCCACGGGTGTCGGCGCGCCCCTGTCGCTCAGCACGGTGACAACCGCCTCGCCCGTCCCCAGCTGCGTGAGCACCTCCTCCAGGTCGTACGCGGAGTTCGGGAACGTCTTCACCGTCGCTTTCAGCGCCTTGGCGTCGTCCGGGGTGAAGGCGCGCAGCGCGTGCTGCACGCGGTTGCCCAGCTGCGCCAGTACGTCGCCCGGCACGTCCTTGGGAGTCTGGGTCACGAAGAAGACGCCGACCCCTTTCGAGCGAATCAGCCGCACGGTCTGCGTGACCGACTCCAGGAACGCCTTCGAGGCCCCGTTGAAGAGCAGATGCGCCTCGTCGAAGAAGAACACCAGCTTCGGCCGGTCGACGTCGCCGACCTCCGGCAGGTCGTGGAAGAGGTCCGCGAGCAGCCACATCAGGAACGTCGAGAACAGCTCGGGCCTGTCCTGCACCGCGGGCAGTTCCAGCACGGAGATGATCCCGCGACCGTCCGGCGCCGTCCGCAGCAGCTCCGCGGTGTCGAACTCCGGCTCGCCGAAGAACCCGGCCGCGCCCTGCTGCTCGAGGGCGGTGATCGATCGCAGGATCACCCCGGCGGTGGCGGCGGAGATACCGCCGATGCCCTTGAGCTCCGCCTTCCCCGTGTCGGACACCAGGAAGGCGACCACGGCCCGCAGGTCCTTCAGGTCGACCAGCTCCAGCCCTTGGAGTCGGCGTAGTGGAAGAGCAGCCCCAGCGACTGCTCCTGCGTCCGGTTGAGTTCGAGCACCTTGGACAGCAGAACCGGTCCGAAGTCGGTGACGGTCGCGCGCAGCGGAATGCCCGGCCCGATGCCGCCCAGACCGTAGAACTCGCAGGGGAAGCCCTGACCGGTCCAGTCCTGCCCGACCTGCCCGGCCCGCTCCATCACCTTGTCACCGCCCTCGCCGGGAGCGGAGATGCCGGAGACGTCGCCCTTGATGTCGGCGAGGAAGACGGGCACGCCGTTCGCCGACAGCTGTTCCGCGATCAACTGGAGGGTCTTGGTCTTGCCGGTGCCGGTGGCCCCTGCGACCAGACCGTGCCGGTTGAGCACCGACAGCGGTACGCGGATCCGTGCGGCCGGGTCGCACTGTCCGTCCCAGAGCAGGGCTCCCAGCTCCAGTGCGGAGCCGGTGAAGGCGTATCCGGCGGCGATCTTCTGCCCCGGCGCCTGCTCGCTGCGGCTCATGAGAGCCCCCAATTTCCCGGTTTGAAAAGTTTTGATCAGGATCGCACCACGGGTCCATGGCTGCGCCATGAGCCTCTTGACCGGTAGGCTTTCCGTGTGATCTTCAAGCGCATCGGTAACGGGCGGCCGTATCCCGACCACGGCCGGGAAAGCACCCGGCAGTGGGCGGATGTCGCGCCGCGCCCGGTCCGCCTCGATCAGCTCGTGACCACCAAGGGCCAGCTGGATCTCGAGACCCTCCTCGCGGAGGACTCGACGTTCTACGGGGACCTCTTCGCCCATGTCGTGAAGTGGCAGGGCGACCTCTACCTGGAGGACGGCCTTCACCGCGCCGTCCGTGCTGCCCTGCAGCAGCGCCAGGTGCTGCACGCCCGCGTGCTCGAGCTGGGCTGAGTCCGACGTGCGGCGGTCCGACGGCCGGCCGACGACTGATCCTTTCGGGGTTCTTTCGCCACCCTACGGACGCAATCCGTTGATCGTTTAGTAGGCATAGCCACCGGGCGGCATTACGCTGCGCCCATGAGCATGCTGACTCCCCCCGGCATGGGTGGAAAGTACCGCATCACGGGCGACAAGTACCCGCGAATGCGACGCCCCCGGAACCGCCGCAGGATCGTCTTTGCAGTGGTCGCCGCGGTCGTCGCGCTGGGCGTTGCCGGTTGGGGGACCGTGCAGCTCATCGACGCCTTCACCGGCGGCGGCAAGCCGTCCGCGAGCGCGCGCGCCGCCGCGTGCAAACCCAAGCCGACTCCCTCGGCGGCTCCGCCGCCGCCGCTGCCGCGCCAGATCACGGTGAACGTCTACAACGCGACCGCGCGGTCCGGCCTGGCCAAGACGACGGCCGACGAGCTGAAGAAACGTGGCTTCAGGATCGGCAAGGTCGCCAACGCGCCCGCCGCGTACGACAAGAAGGTGCCCGGTCCCGCGTTGCTCCTCGGGGCCGCGACAGCCCGGGAGGGCTCGTTCCGCGTGCTCGGCACGCAGGTGAGGGGCTACCAGTTGAAGACCGACACCCGCGAGACCGCGGACGTCGACCTGATCATCGGCACGGCGTTCAAGGCCCTCGACGCGAAGGCGAGCGCCGATGTCGCCCTGACGGCCCTGACCAAGCCGAAGCCGGCGCCCTCGGGAAAGTGCTGACGCGACACGACTCGCGAGACGGCTCGCGACACGACTGACGACACGACTGAGGGCCGGAAAACTCCGGCCCTCAGTCGTCTGCCGTATGCCGACGCGCTGCACGGACGGGCTATTCGGCCGACCCGTACATGCGGTCACCCGCGTCGCCGAGGCCCGGCACGATGTACCCGTGCTCGTTCAGGCGCTCGTCCACCGACGCGGTCACCACGGTCACCGGGGTGCCCGCCAGCTCGCGCTCCATCACCTCGACGCCCTCCGGCGCCGCCAGCAGCACGACCGCGGTCACATCGTCCGCGCCGCGCTTGATCAGCTCCTGGATCGCCGCGACCAGGGTGCCGCCGGTGGCCAGCATCGGGTCCAGCACGTACACCTGGCGGCCCGACAGGTCCTCAGGCATGCGCGTCGCGTACGTGGACGCCTCGAGCGTCTCCTCGTTGCGGATCATCCCGAGGAAGCCCACCTCGGCGGTCGGCAGCAGCCGGACCATGCCGTCGAGCATGCCCAGCCCGGCCCGCAGGATCGGCACCACGAGCGGCCGCGGGTGGGACAGCTTCACCCCCGTCGTGCCCGTCACCGGGGTCTCGATGTCGACCTGCTCGGTGCGCACGTCGCGGGTGGCCTCGTACGCGAGCAGGGTGACCAGCTCGTCGGCGAGCCGCCGGAAGGTCGGGGAATCGGTGCGCCTGTCGCGCAGAGTGGTGAGTTTGTGCGCCACCAGGGGGTGGTCGACGACGTGGATCCGCATGCCGTCAACAGTAGCCCGGGCTCGCATCAAGGACGGTTCCGGAGGGAAGGTGGAGGGTGTCCCCCAGGCCGCGACGCCGGAGGGGAAGACGGATGCAGTCGTGGGGTGGTGTGGCCGATGCCGGAGTTTGAGCCGGAGCATGTAGAGGAAACCGCGTCCGACGCGGAGCGCCGCAGGCGACGCGCCCAGTTCCTGCGTGAGCTGAACGAGGCAAAGGCACTGCGCGAACGCGTCCAGCCGCGACGGGCCCGAGCCGCCCGGATGCGCCAGCAGATGCGCATGCGGACCTTCCGCTGGTAGTCCGTCCCCTGCACACCCGTAAGAACTGGTGGCCGACGCAACGACGGAAGACCTCTCGCAACGCGCCTCTTTCTGCCACGATTCCGAGTGGGCGGGGCACGAACGCAACGCACCGCCGGTCGTCACACCTCTGATCAGTGGGAGAGTCACGGTGTACTTCGCCGCACTGCTCGCGCGCACTCAAGACGGGTGGGAAGCGAGCGACACAGAGCTCGACGATGTGGAGACCCTGTCGGACCTGACCGACCTGGCCCGCGATGCCTCGGTGGACGAGGACACGGTGCTCGTCTTCATCGAGCAGGAGGACGCCTGGTTCGGCGTCCTGCGGGTCGAGGGCGAGGAGGACCCTCGTATCTTCGTGTCGGACGCGGCCGCGGCCGCGCGCTCCTCGTACGGGGAGATCCTCACCAACGAACTGCTCGGCGGGGAGGATGACGACCCGGCCGACGATCTGGACGCGCTGAATCTCGACGGTACGGAGGACGGAGAACCGGACGAGGAAGACGAGGACAGGGCGGACGTCCCGGTCCAGGGCGGCGAGGCCGTGCCGTCGGGACCGGTCGGCGACCGCGAGATCCTCGCCGACCTCGGCCTGTCGGAGAAGGAACTGCTGGCGCTGGACACGGACGCGCTGATGGAAATCGCGGACGCGCTCGGCGCGGGCGAGGTGCTGGAGACAGTGCGCTAGTGGCCGACCCGGCAGGAGAGCAGGCACCGGAGAGCTCGGCCGGTTCGGTGCCCCGCCCGGCCGACCCCGTGCGCGGTCCGTGGGAGACGGCGATGCGTCTCGCCCTCGGCGAGGCGGACCGCGCCGCCCAGGGCGGCGATGTGCCGGTCGGTGCGCTCGTGCTGTCCGGCGACGGCACGATCCTCGCGGCGGGCCACAACGAACGTGAGGCGACGGGCGATCCGACGGCGCACGCGGAGGTGGTGGCCATCCGCAGGGCCGCGGCCGTCGTCGGGGAGTGGCGGCTGACCGGCTGCACGCTGGTCGTGACGCTGGAACCGTGCACCATGTGCGCGGGCGCGATCGTGCAGTCCCGCGTGGAGCGGGTGGTCTACGGCGCCCGGGACGAGAAGGCGGGCGCGGCCGGGTCGCTGTGGGACGTCGTGCGGGACCGGCGGCTCAACCACCGGCCGGAGGTCGTCCTCGGGGTGCTGGAGGACGAGTGCGCGACGCAGTTGACGGCCTTCTTCCGTGACCGGCCGGGCGGCCGGGCGGGCGGCCCGTCCATCGATCCGTCCATCGATCCGTCCATCGAGAACGGCCGGTCCGGGGACCGCTGAGAGCTCTTGGCGGGCGCCCTTCCGGACCGCTGCGGATACCGATTTCAGAGCACGGCCCACCTTGGGCTAAGCTCTCTCCCGGTAGCGTGTCCGAGCGGCCGAAGGAGCTCGCCTCGAAAGCGAGTGTGGCGCAAGTCACCGAGGGTTCAAATCCCTCCGCTACCGCTCTTGTCGAAGGGCCCCGGTGCATCGCACCGGGGCCCTTCGCCTTTCCCACGGCACGGAGAAACCACGCGGCACAGGCCCCGTGGTCCTGCGGATTCTGTTCGAACCCCCTCGGCTAGACTCACGCGATCGTCGCCAGGGGCAGGGACAGCAGGGGAGACAGGGACCGATGGGGCAAGCGAAGAAGATAGCCGTCTACGTCGTCGTCGTCTTCATCCTGTACACGATCATCAACTCCCCGGACCGGGCCGCGGACCTGGTGGGGGTAGGGTTCGAGGGCATTTCGAGCGCCGCGCAGGGCGTCGGAGAGTTCATGACCGAGCTCGTCAACTAGGTCGTCCGGCCAACCAGGGAGTGCCCCTTGATCCGCCATCTGGTCCTCTTCAAGCTCAACGAGGGCGTCGAGCGCGACGAGCCGCGCGTCGCAGCCGGTGTGAAGGCCTTCCAGGAACTCGACGGGGTCGTCCCGGAGCTGGAGTTCTGGGAGTGCGCCTGGAACATCACCGACCGGCCCATCGCCTACGACTTCGCCATCAACTCGGCCGTCGCCGACAAGGACGCGCTGCAGCGGTACATCGAGCACCCGGCCCATCAGGCCGCCGCCGGTCAGTGGCGCGAGTTCGCCACGTGGGTGATCGCCGACTACGAGTTCTGAGCCGTCCCGCTCCCGCCCCTCGCCTTCTTGGGCGGGGGGCTTTTCGGTTTTCCATCCCAACATCCAAGTCAACACGGCGTTATCGGGTGCTTGCACACAGTGGACATGTCTTGTGATGCTATGACCGCTTTTGACGGATGGGTTTGACCATAAATGACCGCAAAGGGGTGGCTTGACCGTGTCGGCCAGTACTGCGCCTCAGGTGCCACCTCAGAACGAAAGGCCGGACGACGCCGCTCCCGCAGCCGCGAAGCAGCAGCGGCGGGGCGCCGACACCAGGGCTCTGACCCAGGTGCTGTTCGGCCGCCTCAAGGGGCTGGAAGTGGGCACCGCGGAGCACTCCCGGGTGCGCGCCGCCCTCATCGAGGCCAACCTTCCGCTCGTGCGGTACGCCGCCGCACGCTTCCGCAGCCGCAACGAGCCGATGGAGGACGTCGTCCAGGTCGGCACGATCGGACTGATCAACGCGATCGACCGGTTCGACCCCGACCGCGGCGTGCAGTTCCCGACGTTCGCGATGCCGACGGTCGTCGGCGAGATCAAGCGGTACTTCCGCGACAACGTGCGGACCGTGCACGTGCCGCGCCGACTCCACGAGCTGTGGGTGCAGGTCAACGGCGCCACCGAGGACCTGACGACGGCGAACGGCCGTTCACCCACGACCGCCGAGATCGCCGAGCGGCTGAAGATCGGCGAGGACGAGGTGCTGGCCTGTATCGAGGCGGGCCGCTCGTACCACGCGACCTCGCTGGAGGCGGCTCAGGAGGGCGACGGAATGCCCGGGCTGCTGGACCGGCTCGGCTATGAGGACCCGGCGCTGGCCGGCGTCGAACACCGGGACCTGGTGCGCCATCTCCTCGTACAGCTGCCGGAGCGCGAGCAGCGGATCCTGATGCTCCGTTACTACAGCAACCTGACACAGTCCCAGATCAGTCAGGAGCTCGGAGTCTCCCAGATGCATGTGTCGCGGCTGCTGGCGAGAAGTTTCGCTCGACTTCGTTCCGCAAACAGGATCGAAGCGTAGCTCGAACGGGTAGACCACTCGGGAACTGCTGATGGCGACTCAAAAGCCTTACACCCCCTGTTTCCTGGTCATTTTTACGCGATACTTGTCGACATGTCACTACAGCGTGTTGCCGACATGTGACATTCTGCTGGAACCGCGTTTGCCGCAGCCTCGCCGCCGGTATTCAGGTTGAGGCTGCGTTCCTCAGACGGTCGCGGCCACCGCGACCGTCCGCGACCTCAAGGGGGTGGCATGTCCGTAGAACAGGGCAGCTCGAAGGTGCTCACGCGCGCTCCTGGCGCACCCGCACCCGTCGTGCCCGACAGCTCGGAAGCCATCGACACCCGCACTCTCTCCCGCTCCCTGTTCCTGCGGCTGCGTGCCCTGGACAGCGAGGGTGCGGCCGACGACAGCCCGGAGCGCACCTACGTGCGCGACACCCTCATCGAGCTCAACCTCCCCCTCGTCCGGTACGCCGCGGCGCGCTTCCGCAGCCGCAACGAACCGATGGAGGACATCGTCCAGGTCGGCACGATCGGGCTGATCAAGGCCATCGACCGGTTCGACTGCGAACGGGGCGTGGAGTTCCCGACCTTCGCCATGCCGACGGTCGTCGGCGAGATCAAGCGCTTCTTCCGCGACACCTCCTGGTCGGTGCGGGTGCCGCGCCGGCTCCAGGAGCTGCGACTCGCCCTCACCAAGGCGAGCGACGAGCTGGCACAGAAGCTCGACCGTTCGCCGACCGTGCCCGAACTGGCCGCGGTGCTCGGGGTGTCGGAGGAGGACGTCGTCGACGGGCTCGCCGTCGGAAACGCCTACACCGCCTCGTCGCTCGACTCCCCGTCCCCGGAGGACGACGGCGGAGAGGGCTCGCTCGCGGACCGGCTGGGCTACGAGGACGCGGCTCTCGAGGGCGTCGAGTACCGCGAGTCGCTCAAGCCCCTGCTCGCCAAACTTCCCCCGCGTGAGCGGCAGATCATCATGCTCCGCTTCTTCGCCAACATGACCCAGTCACAGATCGGCGAGGAGGTCGGCATCTCCCAGATGCACGTCTCGCGACTGCTGACCCGCACGCTGGCGCAGCTGCGTGAGGGACTCATCGCGGACTGAGCGGCGCGCGTCGACTGTGGACGGCAGCATCGAGCGGCCGTACCGGGCGGCCGTGTCGGTCGGGCCCGTCGGGCGGCCGTGCCGGGCGGCCGAATCGGGTGCCCGTACCGGGCGGCCGTGTCGGGTGCCCGTACCGGGCGGCCGCAGGAGGGGTCGTACGGGGCTTCCTTACTGACGGAGCGTCAGCCACACTGGCGCGATGCGGCGACGAGGGACCGGAATCGTGGCGGTGGCGCTCTGCCTCGGCGGGGCGCTGACCGCGTGCGGGGGCGGCAGCGGAGAGGGTGACGTGGCGCTCGGCGCCGCAGGGGCCGGCAGCGAGCGGGCGCCCACGGCCGCCGTGCCGCCGAAGGGCGAGATCTCGATGGCCCCGCTGGACGGCCTGCCTCAGAACGGCCGTGGCGACGGCGGCACCAACCCCGGGCGGGGCCCTGTGGAAGGAAAGCCCGGGCGTGGCTCCGAGAACACGGGGCCGACCGCAGGAACAGGCGGCGACAGCCCGCCCGCACAGAGCCCTACGGGCGGCACCCCGGGAGGCGAGGGGCCGGCGAACACGCCCGGCACCCCCGGCCCCACGCCGTCACAGTCGGCGCCCGACGCCGGCCCCGATCCCGCACCGGCCCCAGGGCCGAAGCCGGACCCGGAGCCCATCGGACCCGCCGTGATCCAGCTCGGCAAGCCGGTCAGGGAGGCCCTCGACAAGCGATGGTGCGAGCGCGTCACCGTCGAGTTCCGCAACACCGGCGGCAGGGCCGCGGCCTCCGGCACCGTCACTTTCGCAACGCACATCATCGGCGCGCTCGGCATCGACTGGGCCACCATCGAGTCCCGTCAGCCGCTCCCGGCGCCGATCGCACCCGGAGCCGCACGGAAGCAGGCGTACACGGTGTGCGTGGACGCCTGGCGGGTGCCGCTCGGCATGCGAATCGAGACCCAGGACGTCAGCGCGACCTGGGCCTGACGACCGCGGGCGCCGGGCGTCGCCGGAACAGGGCTCAGGCGAGCGCGAGCCAGGCGACAGCACCGAGGACGACCACCGCCGCGATCACGCCGACGATCAGGCCGACGCGCGAGGAGGACGTCGCCGCGGGCGTCGCCGCCGCGCGGCCCTGGGGGACGCCTTCGTCGACGAAGGCGCGGAACATCTGGGTGCTGCCCGCGGGGTCGTAGTTGCCCTCGGAGCCCTGGCCTTGGGGAGCATGGGGGTTGTGTGCCATGGAGCAGGACCCTAGCGAACGGCGGTTGCCGGGCCCAACCCCGGGCGGACGACGGAGAGCCTCCTGGGCGGACATGACCCCCGCATGACTCCGCACATGCAAAGCCTTTTGGGTTCCTTTACCCATTCGACCCCGTTTTCATTTGCCTGTAGCAACCAATAGCTTTTATCGTTGCCCTAAGCAACAAAAAGTGGGAGGGGCCGTGGCCGAGCGGAGTCAGTACGAGGAACTAGCCCGGCAGATCAGCGCTGTCGGGGCCGTGAAACGCAGCCTCGCGCGCATCCTGCCCGCCGAGTGCCCCTCGGGTTCGGCGGCCGTGCTGGCGCTCGTCGACCGGTACGGGGAGATGCGCATGAGCCGTCTCGCCGAGCTGCTGGCCGTCGACATGTCGGTGACCAGCCGGCACGTGGCCCACGTGGTGGAACGGGGATGGCTGGAGCGCTCCCCCGCCCCCGACGACCGGCGCTCGCGCATCCTGCGACTCACGCCCGCGGGCGAGGACCTGCTCGACACCCTCGGCCGGCGGACCACGGACATGTTCGCCCATTACCTCAAGGACTGGTCCGACGACGACGTCGGACAGCTCAGCGCGATGCTGGCCCGCCTCCGGGAATCCGTCGGGGACTGCCGGGCCCACGCCACCCGTACACCCGCATAGAAGAGCGAAGGAAGTTCATGGCTACAACCACACCGAGCGGTGTGCGGGGCGCCCACGCCAAGCACGGCGGCGGCTCCGCCGCCGACGGCGGAGCGCCGATGACCCACCGGCAGATCATGGAGGCCCTCTCCGGGCTGCTGCTCGGCATGTTCGTCGCGATTCTGTCGTCGACGATCGTCTCCAACGCACTGCCGGAGATCATCAGCGATCTGGGCGGGGGCCAGAGCGCCTACACCTGGGTCGTCACCGCCTCGCTGCTGGCGATGACCGCCACCACCCCGCTCTGGGGCAAGCTCTCGGACCTCTTCTCCAAGAAGCTGCTGGTCCAGATATCGCTGCTCATCTATGTGCTGGGTTCGGTGGTCGCCGGGCTCTCGCAGAACTCGGGCATGCTGATCGCCTGCCGGGTGGTCCAGGGCATCGGTGTCGGCGGTCTGTCCGCACTCGCGCAGATCGTGATGGCCGCGATGATCGCGCCCCGCGAGCGCGGCCGCTACAGCGGTTACCTCGGCGCCGTCTTCGCCGTCGCCACCGTCGGCGGCCCGCTGCTCGGCGGTGTCATCACCGACACCGACTGGCTGGGCTGGCGCTGGTGCTTCTACGTCGGCGTGCCGTTCGCGCTCATCGCTCTGATCGTCCTGCAGAAGACCCTGAAGCTGCCGGTGGTCAAGCGCGAGGTGAAGGTCGACTGGTCCGGTGCGTTCTTCATCAGCGCCGCCGTCTCGCTGCTGCTGGTCTGGGTGACCTTCGCGGGCGACAAGTACGACTGGCTCTCCTGGCAGACCGGCGCGATGGTCGGCGGCTCCGTCGTCCTCGGTGCGCTCTTCCTGCTCATCGAGACCAAGGCGAGCGAACCGATCATCCCGCTGCGGCTGTTCCGCAACCGCACCCTCACGCTGGCCTCGCTTGCCTCGCTCTTCGTCGGCGTCGCGATGTTCGCCGGCACGGTGTTCTTCAGCCAGTACTTCCAGCTGGCGCGGGGCGAGTCGCCGACGATGTCCGGCGTGCTGACGATCCCGATGATCGGCGGTCTGTTCGTCTCGTCGACCGTCTCCGGACAGATCATCACCAACACCGGCCGCTGGAAGGCCTGGCTGGTCGCCGGCGGCGCGCTGGTCACGGCGGGCCTCGGTCTCCTGGGCACCATCCGCTACGACACCGAGTACTGGCACATCGGCGTCTTCATGGCCGTCATGGGTCTCGGCCTCGGCATGATGATGCAGAACCTGGTGCTCTGCACACAGAACCAGGTCGCCCCCTCGGACCTCGGTGCGGCCAGCTCCGTCGTCACCTTCTTCCGGTCCCTCGGCGGTGCGATCGGCGTGTCCGCGCTGGGCGCGGTCATGGCCAACCGGGTCACCCACTACGTCAAGGACGGGCTCGCCGAACTCGGCCCGCAGGGCGCGGCGCTCGGTCACGGCGGTACGGGCGGCGGCAGCATCCCCGATCTGGACACGCTGCCGGAACCGATCCGCACGGTGATGGAAACGGCGTACGGGCACGGAGTCGCCGACATCTTCCTGTACTCCGCTCCCTTCGCTCTCGTCGCCTTCCTCGTGACGCTGTTCATCAAGGAGGTTGCTCTGAAGAGCAGTTCGTCGAACGACAAGGCCCCCGAGACCCCCGAAACCGTTCCCGCCGCCGCGACCACCGCCCCGGCGCCGGCGCCGGTGGTCCAGGCCGAGCCGGTCACGACCGGTGTAGCGGTACGCGGAGTGGTGCGCGGCTCCGAGGGCGCGCCGGTGCCCCGGGCGGCGGTCACCCTGATCTCTCCGACGGGCCGACAGCTGGGTCGCTCCGTGGCGCATGCGGACGGCGGCTACACACTGGACGCGCCGGGAGCGGGCTCGTACGTGCTGATCGCCTCGGCCGACGGGTTCCAGCCGCAGGCCTCCACGGTGATCGTCACCGACGAGCCGTTGGTTTACGACATCCTCCTGTCCGGTACGAGCGGGCTCGCCGGAGTCGTACGGGCCGCCGAGGGCGGCAGCCCGGTCGAAGGCGCCATGGTCGTCGTCACGGACGTGCGCGGCGATGTACTGGCCACCGGAACGAGCGCGGAGCAGGGCCGGTTCGCCTTCGCCGAGCTGGTGCCGGGCGCGGTGACCGTTGCGGTGAACGCCGCCGGCTACCGGCCGCTCGCGCTGCCCGTGGAGATCGGCGGCCAGGGCGTGACCCGGATCGAGGCGGCCCTGCAGTCGGGAGCCGTGGTCCAGGGCGCCGTGCGCGGCGGCGTGGATCGCAGGCCGCTGGCCGACGCCCGGGTGACCCTCGTGGACGCCGCGGGGAACGTGGTCGCCACCACGACGACCGGCGACGACGGCGCGTACGCCTTCGCCGACCTCGACGCGGGCGAGTACACGGTCATCGCGACCGGATACCCGCCGGTGGCAGGCCAGTTGAGCGTGACCGGTCGCGGCGTCGACGACCACGACATCGAACTCGCCCACCCGGGCGAGTAGCGAGTAGGGCCTTTCGCTTGGATCAGGCCGGATCAGCGAGTGGGGTCCCTCCACGCCCGAAGGGCGTAGGGGGGCTGCCGACCGACGACAACGCAGCGTGGGTGCCCCTCCCGGCGGTAGCTGGGGGAGCGCGGTGCCAGGGCACGCGAGCCCGGCGAGATCCGAAGAGAGGCCCTGACAGACCCCGGTGCCGGCGCTCGTTCCCAGCGGAGACGAGACGCCTGCCCGGCGGAGGCGGGCCCCGGGGGGCGAGGCGGCGGGCAGGGACGGCCGGTCGCCCGACCCCCGGGGCCCGAACACCTTTCTGCGGCGACCACGGCCTGCGACAACCACAGACCACATCAGCACGGCCCCCAAGGGCCGGAAAGAGAAACGGGATCGAGGGCATGGCACTTCGCGCACAGGTACGGACCCGCGACGGCTGGGCGGTCCAGCACGCGGTCGTGACCGTGACGGACATGACCGGCACACAGGTGGTGCGGGCGCAGGCCGACGCCGACGGCACAGTGAGCGACACGACCACGCTCCCCGCAGGGCCGTACACGGTGATCGTGACGGCGCTCGGCTACGCGCCGGTCGCCTCGACCGCTCTCGTCACGGCGAGCGGCCGTGTGGACGTCGGCGCCGTGGTACTGGCCCGCCAGGGCGGAGTGGAGCTGCCGCCACCGGGTGTCTGGTCGCTCGACCCGGCGCACTCCTCGGTGGGAGCCACCG
This sequence comes from Streptomyces sp. NPDC096176, assembly GCF_044763255.1. Taxonomy (NCBI): domain Bacteria; kingdom Bacillati; phylum Actinomycetota; class Actinomycetes; order Kitasatosporales; family Streptomycetaceae; genus Streptomyces; species Streptomyces sp. NPDC096176. The sequence goes on from NZ_JBIWFV010000002.1 coordinate 90,267, forward strand.
CTCAGCACCTCGTTATCTCCAGCGTGCGCGGGCGCTTCACCGATTTCGGCGGGTCGATCGAGATCGCGCAGGACGTGGAGCGCTCACGGGTCGACGCGGTGATCTCGGCCGCGTCCATCGACACGGGAAACGGACTGCGGGACAAGCATCTGAGGTCACCGGACTTCCTGGACGCCGAGCGTTTCCCGCAGATCACGTACCGGTCCACGGCGCTTGCCCCGGCCGGTCCCGACCGCTGGACCGTGCGGGGCGAGTTGTCGTTGCACGGTGTCGTACGCGAGGTCGATCTGGACCTGAGCTACCTGGGCACCGGGCCCGACCCGTGGGGCGGGGTGCGCGCCGCTTTCCACGCCACGGCGGAGCTGCACCGTGAAGACTTCGCGATGAACTACAACCAGGTGGTGCAGGCCGGTGTCTCCGCCATCGGGACGACGCTCAGGGTGGAGCTGGACATCCAGGCGGTGCAGGGCGGGCAGCTCCCGTAGGGTGCCGGCCATGCCACGCCACATCGCCACCAACACCAGGGTGGACCTCGAGCAGTTGCTGTCCTTCGTACGGCCGCGTCACCGGGCGATCCTGCTGACCCGCCGCGCCGACGGCTCACCGCAGGGCTCGCCGCTCACCTGCGGGGTGGACGACTCGGGCCGGATCGTCGTCTCGACCTATCCGGAACGGGCGAAGGCGCGCAACGCCAAGCGGGACGAGCGGGTCAGCGTGATCGTACTCTCGGACGACTGGAACGGCCCGTGGGTGCAGATCGACGGCCGGGCGGAGGTGATCGACTCCCCCGAGTCGGTGGAGCCGCTCGTCGAGTACTTCCGCAACATCTCCGGCGAGCACCCCGACTGGCACGAGTACCGCGAGGCGATGATCAAGCAGGGCAAGTCGATCATCCGCGTCACACCGGAGCGGTGGGGGCCGATCGCCACGGGCGGCTTCCCCGCCCGGCTCGGCGAGGACTGACCGGTCGGGTGGCGGTGGGGCCGGAGCGGCCGGCACGGTGCGGACAGAGCGGCCGGCTCGGGCTCCGTAGGGGGACTTTGTACGAGCCCGAGCCGGCCGTCCTCACACTGCCTGCGCGCCGGCGGGCCTCACCGGCCCTTGGATCGTTCCACCATCGCCTCGATGCCGGCGATCAGAAGATCGAGCGCGAAGTAGAAGTCCCGCTCACGCTTCTCCTCCACCGTGCCGCCGCCACGGGCCTCCATCAGCTCGTCGGCCTGCGCGAAGCTCTCGTCGTACTGCGGCTGTTCGCGGATCGACCCCATGGCCTCGCGGAAGTACTCGTCCTGGCTCAGCCCGGCCGCCGCGCAGCGCTCGACGAAGTGGCCCTCGATGGTGCCGAATCCGTAGACGAACTGGAAGACGGCGCCGAGGGCTCCCGTGCGGCCGTGCGGCGGCAGACCGGTGTTGCGGACGATCTGCTGGGCCGCCTGCGAGAAGGCCATGGAGTGCGGCCCGATGTTCAGATAGGTGCCGATCAGCGGCGTCACCCATGGATGCCGGACCAGAAGTGCCCGGTATCCGGCGGCCAGTTCCCGCAGCTGATCGCGCCATTCGCCGCCGGTGCTCGTGTCGGGCAGCGGGACCGTGCCGAAGACCGCGTCGAGCGCCAGCTCCAGCAGGTCGTCCTTGGTGTCCACGTACCAGTAGACCGACATCGCGGTGACGTGCAGCTCCGCGGCCAGCTTCCGCATGGAGAACTTGTCCGCCCCCTCGGCATCGAGGAGCCGGACCGTGGCTTCGATGATCTTGTCGCGGTCCAGGCCGGCCGGCTGGGACGATTTACGCCCCCGGTCCGCCTTGCCTTCCAGCCACACGCTGGTTCTCATGGAACGCTTCGTGCGGTCGGTCGCACTCACCATCGCGCAGCCTCCTCGGTTCCTCCAGCGGGCGGACGGCGCCGGAACGCGCCGGTCCGCCCGGTCACGATGCTATTCCGCTGTCCTGTGCACTCGCTGTCCTATGCAGTCGCTTCAGGAGCATCCTCGGCTCCCGAAGCATCCGACCGCTCCGCCCTGCGCAGCAGCAGCGCGGCCAGCAGCCCGCCCGCCAGCACGGCCACGGCACCGACCAGCTGACTTGTCTCGAGGCCCGAGGCGAAGGCTTCCGAGATCCGTGCCCGCTCGCCTGCGTCGTCCGCAGCCGCGAGGGCGGCGGGCAGCGAAGCGGCGCCCACCGCCGCGGGCACCAGCGCCGCGAAGCGGGAGTTGAGCACGGCGCCCAGGACGGCGACGCCGAGGCCGTTGCCGAACTCGGCGAGGGTGCCGTTGATGCCCGCGCCGACGCCGGCCTTCTCCGGAGGGATGGCGCTCATGATCGCGTTGGCCATGGCCGGCATGGACAGGGCCACGCCGGCGCCCATCACGACCAGACCGATCAGCATCCCGCTGTAGCCGTTCGCCCCGAGGACCGCGATCGCGGCGAGGCCGCCGGAGACAAGGGCCATACCGAGGGCGATGGTGACCGGCGTGCCCAGTTTGATCAGCAGACGGGCGCCGACGCCCGTCATGTTCAACGCGACGACGGTGAGCGCCAGCGGCGCGGTGCGCAGACCGGCGTCGAGCGCTCCGTACCCGAGCACGAACTGCAGGTGCTGCGTCAGCAGGAACAGGGAGCCGGTCATGCCGAACGCCACCAGGATCGCGCCGGCGACCGCACCGATGAAGCGCTTGTTGCGGAAGAAGTGCATGTCCAGCATCGGGTACGGGATCCGCAGCTCCCAGAATACGAAGACGCCGAGGACCAGCACGCCGAGAGCGGCGGAACCGAGAACCTGCGTGGATGTCCAACCATGGTCCGGACCGGAGATGATCGCGTACACGACGGCCGTCATACCGATCGTGGACAGCACCGCTCCGAGCAGGTCGGGCCGCTCGCCCTGCGGGTTCTTCGACTCGGGGACGAGGACGACGGCCGCCACCAGGCCGATCACGGCGACCGGGATGTTGATCAGGAAGATCGCGCCCCACCAGAAGTGGTCGAGCATCACGCCGCCGATCAGCGGTCCGGCTGCGAAGCCGAGGGAGCTGACGGTCGACCACAGGCCGATCGCCTTCACCCGCTCGGTCTCGTCGAAGACCTGCACGATGACGGCGAGGGTCGTGGTCATCAGCAGCGCTCCACCGACGCCCATGCCGGCACGCGCGGCGATCAACTGGCCGGAGGACTGGGCGAGTCCGGCGGCGAGCGAGCCGATGCCGAAGAGGGTCAGACCCGCGGCGAGCATCTTCTTGCGCCCGTAGCGGTCGGCCGCGTTGCCCGCGGTGAGCAGCAGGCCCGACTGGACCAGCGAGTAGGCGTTGATCATCCACTGGATGTCGGCCGTCGAGGCGTCGAGCTCCCGGGTGAGGGAGGGGATCGCGACGGACAGGACGGTGTTGTCGAGCAGCACGGTGAGCTGGGCGAGGCAGATGACGCCGAGGATCAACCAGCGCTGCGGGTGGCCCGAGGGGGCCTTCTTGGTCTCGGCGGTCGTTGCCGTCATTCACGCTCCTTGTACGGTGTACGAGATCAGTTCTCGTACACCGTACAAGAGACTCCCATACGCTGTATAGCGCTATGTCGGGTCCGTCAGGTCGTAGAGCGTCGAGCCACCCACGGTGACCTCGGTGAACGTCTCCTGGACCCAGGCCGAAATCTCCGATCCGGTGTTGCCGCCGAGCCCTCCGCGACCGCCGCCCGGGCCTGAGTCGCCGCCGATGAAGTAGTGGATCCGTCCTTCGGCCACGTACTGCTTGAACCGGGCGAGCGTGGGCGACGGATCGCTGCCGTTGAAGCCGCCGATCGCCATCACCGGTTCGCCGGTGGCGAGTTGGTAGCTCGCCGCGTTCTGGGAGCCGATGGCCGCGGCGGCCCACGTGTACGCGTCCGCGTTGCGCTCCAGCGCGGCCGCGGCTTCGGCGTCGACGGCCGAGCCGTTCAGGAGGCCACCCATGGCGCCACCGCCGGGTCCGCCGGGTCCGTCTGCCTCGCCGTTACCGGGGAAGCCGCCGGGCATCCGGCCCTGGCCCTGGCCGTCCTGACTTTGGCCCAGCCCTTGACCTTGGCCCAGCCCTTGACCTTGGGGCCGACCCTGGGCCTGGCCGTCCTGACCGCGGACTTGGCCCTGGCCCAGGCCGCCGGGTGCGGCCTGGTGAACCCCCTGCCCGCCGGACGGCTGCATCCGGGCGCCGCCGTCGTCCCCACCTGCACCGCCACCCGGCCCGCCGCCTGGGCCGCCGCCCCGGCTGCCCGCCACCGCGGGGCCCGCCGTCACGATCGAGCCCGAATGTCCCTCCGCAAGCGTCGTGAGCGAGTACGCCGCAGGCCCGGCCAGGGACGCCACGAGGGCCAGGGCCGCCGCCCCGATCGCCGCCCTGCGACCCACCCGGGCGGTGAGCAGCAGACCTGCCGCGGAGACGAGACCGCCGATCAGCACCGCAGTACGCAGCCACGGCAGATAGTCCGCGGAACGGCCCAGCAGCACGTACGCCCACCATGCCGTCAACCCCACCGTCGTTGCCGACACCGCAGCCCACAGCGGCTTCGCCCGCTCCTCCCACAGCATCGTGGCGCCCATGCCGACCAGCGCGGCGATGTACGGGGCCAGAGCGACGGTGTAGTACTCGTGGAAGATTCCGGCCATGAAGCTGAAGACCCCCGCCGTCGTCAGCAGGGAGCCGCCCCAGACCGCGAACGCCGCACGCGCCGTGTCCGAACGGCCCGCCCGGCGGGTCAGCACCAGGCCGGCGGCGAGCAGCAGCAGGGCGGCGGGCAGCAGCCAGGAGATCTGTCCGCCGATGTTCCCCGCGAACATCCGGTCGATGCCGCTCTCCCCCCAGCCGCGACCCCCGCCGCCTCCGACGCTGCCTGTCTCCTCGCCGTTGATCCGGCCGAGTCCGTTGTAGCCGAAGGTCAGCTCCAGGAAGCTGTTGTTCTGCGAGCCGCCGATGTACGGGCGCGACGACGTCGGCCACAGCTCGACGACCGCCACCCACCAGCCGCCGCAGACCACGATCGCGAGGCCCGCCAGGGCGAGTTGGCCGAGCCGGCGCCGCAGGGTCGTCGGCGCGCACACGGCGTACACGAGCGCCAGCGGCGGCAGGATCAGGAACGCTTGCAGCGTCTTCGTCAGGAACGCGAGGCCCACCGCGGCACCCGCCCACACCAGCCACTTCGTCCGCGCGCCCTCAAGCGCACGCAGGACGCAGTACACGGTGACCGTCATCAGCAGCGCGAGCAGCGCGTCCGGGTTGTTGAAGCGGAACATCAGCGCGGCGACCGGCGTCAGCGCCAGCACGACGCCCGCGACCAGACCGGCCGCCGGTGTGAAACGCCGTCGCACCGCCGCGTACAGCACTCCCACCGTGGCGACGCCCATCAGCACTTCGGGAACGAGGATCTGCCACGAGCCGAGGCCGAAGAGCCGCACGGACAGGGCCATCGGCCAGAGCGCCGCCGGGGGCTTGTCGACGGTGATGGAGTTTGCGGCGTCGGACGATCCGAAGAAGAAGGCCTTCCAGCTCTCACTGCCCGCCTGCACGGCCGCGGAGTAGAAGGAGTTGGCGTATCCGGAGGCGCTCAGGTTCCAGAGGTAGAGCAGAGCGGTCGCGAGCAGGAGGCCGAGCAGGGCGGGCCGCACCCAGCGGGCGTCACCTTCTCTGCCGCGCCACACCCCCGCCAGGGCTCCGGTGTGCGGGCGGGCGTGCCCGGCGCCGTCGGCCGCCGTGGGCTCGCCGGACGGAAGTGTCGTGGTCACGGGATGTACCTCATGTCGTCGTGGGCGGGGCGGCCTTGCGCCGGGGCGGCCGGGGTCGGGTGGCCAGATGCCAGGTCGCTGCCGGTAGGACGGCCTTGCGCCAAGTGGCTGCCGGTAGGCCGGCCTTGCGCCGGGTTGTTGCCGGTAGGGCGCGCTTGCGCCGGGTTGTCGTGCGTCCGGCGGCGGTCGGGGAAGACCCACACGCGGAAGAGCAGGAACCGCAGCACGGTCGCGGCGAGGTTCGCGGCGATCAGGATGACCAGCTCCGTGCCGTGGGAGGGGCTGCCGGCCGCCGCGTCCAGAGCGGCGAGCGAACCGCTGGTCAATGCGAGTCCGACGCCGAACACGACGAGGCCCTGCGCCTGGTGGCGTACCGCGCGCGCCCGGCCGCGGACTCCGAACGTCAGCCGTCGGTTGGCCGCAGTGTTGGCGACAGCGGAGAGCAGCAGGGCGATGGCGTTGGCGGCCTGCGGGCCGAGGCCGGCGGTGTCGCCGATGCCGCCGCGGAAGAGCGAGTACAGCAACAGGTAGAGCAGGGTCGAGAAGGCTCCGACCACACAGAAGCCGACGAGCTGCCGCGTCAGTCCCCCGGGCACACCCGCCAGTTCACGGTCGCGCGGGTCGTCGCCGAAGGGCCGCGCGAGGCGGTCCAGAGGCAGCGCGCCGACCGCGAGCGCGCGCCCCACCCGCCAGACGCCCTTGAGGTCCTCGACGGCGGTGCTGACGATGTGAACGCTCGAGTGGGGGTCGTCGACCCAGTCCACCGGCACCTCGTGGATGCGCAGGCCCGCGCTTTCCGCCAGCACCAGCAGTTCGGTGTCGAAGAACCATCCGGTGTCCTCGACCATCGGCAGCAGCCGCTGTGCCACCTCGCGCCGGATCGCCTTGAACCCGCACTGCGCGTCGGAGAAGCGGGCGGCCAGCGAGGACTTGAGGATCAGGTTGTAGGCGCGTGAGACGAACTCCCGCTTCGGGCCGCGTACCACCCGCGAGGCGCGTGCCAGCCGGGATCCGATCGCGAGGTCCGAGTGGCCGGAGATCAACGGGGCGACCAGCGGGAGCAGCGCGTTGAGGTCGGTGGACAGGTCGACGTCCATGTAGGCGAGGACGGGAGCGTCCGAGTGGGTCCAGACCGTGCGCAGCGCCCGGCCCCGCCCCTTTTCGTCCAGCCGGTACGCCCGCACTTCGGCGATGCCGGCCTCCAGGCGCGCCGCGACCTCAGGCGTGTGGTCGGTGCTCGCGTTGTCCGCGACGGTGATCCGGAAGCCGTACGGGAAGGTGCCGGCGAGGTGCTCGTGCAGCCGCACCACACACCGTTCGAGGTCGGCCTCCTCGTTGTGGACGGGAATCACCACATCGAGTACGGGTCGGTCGGCCGTCCCGGCGAGCAGGTGCTCGCGGGCCGGCAGGGTCCCCCATGGGGTGTCGGTTCGCATACCGACGACCCTCGAAGGGGCCGCTGTCACGCCTGTGTGATCAGCCTGTGGACCGTCTGTGAGTTGTGCGGTGCGGCGGGGCTCGCAGGTGGCAGCGCGACCGAGAAGACCGTGCGGCCGGGACGCGAGCGCACGGACACGGCGCCGCCGTGAGCGGCGACCACGGCGTGCACGATGGCGAGCCCGAGGCCGGTGCTACCGGCCTGCCGCGACCGGGAGGCGTCACCGCGGGCGAAGCGCTCGAAGATGTGGGGGAGCAGTTGCTCGGGGACCCCGGGGCCGTCGTCCTCGATCTCGAGGACGACTGCGGCCGGTGCGCCGGCCGGTGGGGCGGCACCGGAACGGTGGTCCGGTGGGGCGGGCCGCACGCGCGCCGTGACGGTCGTGCCCGAGGGCGTGTGCGTGCGGGCGTTGGCCAGAAGGTTGACCAGGACCTGATGGAGTCGGGGACCGTCGCCCCGTACCGTCGCCGGCTCGGGCGGCAGCTCCAGCCGCCACACATGGTCCGGTCCTGCCGCCCGTGCGTCCGCGACGGCGTCCACGACCAACCGTGAGAGATCAGTGCTCTCCTGCGAGAGCGGCCGTCCCGCATCCAGCCGGGCGAGCAGCAGCAGATCCTCCACCAGCCCCGTCATCCGCGTCGCCTCCGCCTCGATGCGGCCCAAGGCGTGCCGGGTGTCCGGGCCGGCCGTATGCCTCTCGCGACCGCGCCGCGTCAGCTCCGCGTACCCGCGTATCGATGCCAGCGGGGTGCGCAGCTCATGACTGGCGTCCGCGACGAACTGTCGTACCCGCGTCTCGCTCTCCTGCCGTGCCGCCAGCGCGGAACCGACATGGCCGAGCAGGCGATTCAGCGCCGCGCCGACCTGCCCGACCTCGGTGCGCGGATCGGCCTCGGCCTCCGGCACCCGCTCGTGCAGGGCCACCTCCCCGCTGTGGAGCCGCAGTTCGGAGACACGGGTCGCGGTCGCGGCGACCCGGCGCAGCGGCCGCAGCGCCATCCCGACCATGCCGGCGCCCGCGAACCCGGCGGCGACCAGCGCGGCACCCGTGACACACACCTCGACGACGACCAGGGTCCGCAGCGTGTCCTCCACCTCACGCGTGGGCACTCCGACCAGGAACGAACCCCGCACGCCTTCTGCGTACTCCACCCGGTACCCGCCACGCCCCGGCAGCTCCACCGTGTGCGGCTCACCGTCGCGTGCCACCGAGGCGAGCGCCTCCCGCTGCGCCGTGTCGAGCGGCTGTTCGGTGGGGGCGGGGCCGTCCGGCTCCTCCTGGGTACTGGCGACCGCCACCTCGACCTTGCCGTCGGCCTCGACCAGCGCGCCCACGGTCCCGACCGGCGCGCCGCCGCCCGTGACGAAGTCCAGCGGCCCCTTGCGCGGCATGTCGCCCGGCGGCTTACCGTCGCTCCTGACCTGCGGCCCCGCGGCGCGTGCCGCCACCGCCCGCAGTTCGGAGTCCAGCTGCCTGTGGAGATGGGTGCGGAACGCGATCGTGGTGACCGTCCCGATCACCGCGCCCACCACGGCGATCAGCAGCACGGCGGAGACCACCAGCCGGGCCCGCAGCGACCACGGCCGGCTCGCCGCCATCTCACTCACCCGGCTTGATCAGGTACCCCGCTCCGCGGCGCGTGTGGATCATCGGCGAGCGGCCCGCGTCGATCTTCCTGCGCAGATACGAGATGTAGAGCTCGACGACGTTGGCCTGACCCCCGAAGTCGTAGCTCCACACCCGGTCCAGGATCTGCGCCTTGCTCAGCACCCGGCGCGGGTTGCGCATCAGATAGCGCAGCAGCTCGAACTCGGTGGCGGTGAGATGGACCGACCGGCCGCCCCGCGTCACCTCGTGGCTGTCCTCGTCGAGCGTCAGGTCACCGACGGCGAGCAGCGACTCGCTGCGCACGGCCGCTGTACCCGACCGCCGGATCAGGCCCCGCAGCCGGGCCACGACCTCCTCCAGCGAGAACGGCTTGGTGACGTAGTCGTCGCCACCGGCAGTCAGCCCGGCGATCCGGTCCTCGACGGAGTCCCTGGCGGTCAGGAAGAGGACGGGCACCTGAGGCAGTTCCCGCCGCAGCCGTCCCAGGACGGCGAGCCCGTCCATGTCCGGAAGCATGACGTCGAGGACGACCGCGTCGGGCCGGAACTCACGCACGGCGCGTACCGCCCCCGCGCCGTCGTCCGCGCTGCGCACCTCCCAGCCCTCGTACCGCAGAGCCATCGACAGCAGCTCGCTCAGCGACGCCTCGTCGTCCACGACGAGCACCCGCACGGGGCTGCCGTCCGGCCTGAGCATTTCTGTGCGCCCCTGGGGCGAGGTCGTCGTCATGTTCGCCAGCCTGTGACCTTGCCCTGAGAGGCTTCTTTCCCCAACCTGTGAATTCCCTGAGAAGGTACGGGCACGGCAAGCGATGTATACGGTGCCTGGCATACGGATGCCTCGGCGAATCGCCGGAGGGATCGACCAGGGGGTCGGGAACCGAGAGTCAGGGGACGAGCGGCGTGGTCACGGCACACGAATCCTTCTGGCAGCAGCGGCTGCGGCGGACGCTCACCGCGGACAGTGCCGCGCCGGTGCTCGTCCTGGTGGAAGGCGCCGCCGGCACGGGCAAGAGCCGCCTCGCCCAAGAGCTGACCACGCTCCCGGAGGCCACCCGGGCCACCTGCCTGCGTTGGGCGTGCGGCGAGGGCGGCACGCCGCCGGAGCCGGTCCGGGGCGAGCCGGTTCTGCTCGTCGTGGACGACGTCCAGCGCGCGGACGCGAACGAGCTCCTCGCACTCCGCCGCCTGCTGGAGCATCCGCAGCCCGGCCTGGCGGCCGTGGTCACCTACCGGCCCGAGGAGTTGGCCCACGCCGGGCTGCCCCTCGGCGCACCACCGCCTCGTTACCCGCCCGAGCTGACCGTCCTGCGCCACCGCATACAGCCGTGGACCGCGAACCAGGTCCGGCAGGCCGCGACGGGCGCGCTCGGCGAACGCTGCACGGCCGACGCGGTGACACGACTGCACGAACGCTCGGGCGGGGTGGCCCAAGTCGTGGTCGACCTGCTGGCGGTCCTGAGTCAGAGCCCCGGGCAGCGGTGCACGGCCGCCGACGTCGACGCCGTCGGTGTGCCCGTACGGCTGTCCGACCTGAGCCTCGGCCGGACGGCCGCGCTGCCCCCCGAGCACCGGCCGATCGTCTGGGCCGCCGCCGTTCTGGACGAGCCGGTGACCGGCGACGAACTGACAGCAGTGTCGGGACTGGGCCCCGAACCCGGCAGGCAGGCCCTGCTCGCCGCGCTCTCCGGCGCGGCATTGACGGAGGCGAGCGAGGGCCGCTACGGACTGCCCGCCCCGCTCGCGGCGCTCGCCGTGCACGGATCCGTACCGGGGCCCGTGCGGCAGGAGTTGCACGGTCGGGCGGCGGACGTACTGGCCCGCAGACAGCCCGTGCCCTGGACGTCGCTGGCCAGGCACCACAAGGCAGGCGGGCGGATTCGCGGCTGGCTGCGCGCCGTGGAGCACGCCGCGCTCGAGGCCGCGGAGGGCGGACGGCACCAGGAGGCGATCCGGCTGCTGGAGCAGACACTGGCCTCCCCCTCGGTGCCACCGCAGACGCGCGCCCGGCTCGCACCGATGCTGGCGCGCAGCGCGGTCGTCGGTCTGCGCTCGAACCAGACCGTCGAGGTGCTGAGCCAGATCGTCGAGGACCCGGCCCTGCCGGCCGCGGTACGCGGCGAGCTCCGGCTCGATCTGGGGCTGCTGCTGTGCAACCAGGTCGGCATGGGCGGAAAGGGCTGGCAGGAACTGGAGCGCGCCGCCGCCGAACTGCGGGACGCCCGGCCGGACCTGGCGGCCCGGGCGATGTCGGCGCTGGCCATGCCGTACTGGCCCGGATGCTCGATCGATGTCCACCGGACCTGGCTGGAGGGCGCGGCGCAGGCCGCGGCCGACAGCGGAGACGAGGTCGTCCGCGCGGCCGTCGCCGCCAACCGTGTGGGCCTCACCATGAGTTGCGGCGACCCGCGGGCATGGGATCTCATCACGACACTGCCCACGGACAGCTCCGATCCGCGATGCCGTCAGCACGCCGCGCGCGGCCTGTGCAACGCGGCGGACTCCGCGGTGTGGCTCGGCCACCACGAGCGCGCGGAGGAACTCCTGACGGCGGGCCTCGAACTGTCCGCGAAGAGCGGCGCCCCCTACACCGAGCACACCGCCCTGGGCGCACGGCTGCTGCTCGAGTTCGTCACCGGGCGCTGGGCCGGACTGGCCGAGCGGTGCGAGACGTTCGTGACGGCGACCTCCGACATGCCCGTCATCTGCGCCGACGCCCGCATGGTGCGCGGACTGCTCGCCCTGGCGCAGGGGGAGTGGGGGCGCGCCTCGTTCTGGCTGTCCGGCCCCGAGGCCTCGTCCCACGAACACGCGGCGGCACCCCTGGCCGCGGCCACGTCCGGAGCGCTGATACGCCTCGCGCTGGCCCGGCAGGAACTGCCGGCGGCGGTGGCGGAGGCCGAGATGGCATGGGCGGCCCTGGTGGCGAAGGGCGTGTGGGTGTGGGCGGCCGAGCTCGCACCCTGGGCCGTGGAGGCCACGGCGCGGGCGGGTGACCACGCGACGGCCGAGGCCATGGTGGAGGACTTCGCTGCGGGGCTCTCGGGAGTGCAGGCGCCCGCCGCGTCCGCCGCGCTGATCTGGAGCCGGGCCGCGCTGGCCGAGGCCGGCGGGCGCCCGCGGGACGCCGTCCCGCTCTACCGCCAGGCCGCGGCGGCGTACTCCGCCCTGACCCGCCCGTACGCCCAGGCCCTGACCACGGAGGGCGCGGCGCGTTGCGCGCTGGAGACGGCGACGGGGGCGGAGGCGGCGACGGTGGCGGTGACGGAGGCCGAGACGGCGACGGAGGCGGAGGCGGCGGCGGTGGCGGAGGCCGGGTCGGGCGCCGACGTGGCCACCGCTGACGAGGCCGACGTGGCCGGTGCCCTCAGGGCCCAGGCCGTCGCCGAGTTGACGGCTTGCACGCAGCAGTTCGCCGACCTCGGCGCCGTCTGGGACGCCGCCCGCGCCCGGGCCGTACTCCGCTCGCACCAGCCGGCCAGGGAGGCCAGGCCGCCCGGCAGGCCCTCGTACGGGGACCAACTCTCGCCCCGGGAGAGCGAGGTCGCCGAGCTCGCGGCGACCGGGCTGACGAACCGGGAGATCGCGACGACCCTGCATCTGTCCCCTCGGACCGTCGAACAACACGTCGCGCGGGCCATGCGCAAACTCGGCACCCAGTCCCGGCAGGACTTGGCCGAGACTCGTGCCGCCGTCGCCGACTCCCCGGCCCCGCATACCGGCACGAATGGTGCGGATTACCGCAGCAGTAGGGGTTAATCGGGTATCCGTAGCGCCCCGTACCCGTATAGGCGCATACGAAATCACGCCGTAGGTTCCAGCCACTGGCCGATCGAACGCGGTCCGCCGCGGGGGAGCTGCTGACCGCGCGTCGTCCGGCCGGTGCCTGCACGGCCGGGCCCCCAACCCGCCCGTGCGCCACGGCCGTCATCCCCAACCCCTCACCTCCCTGGCGCGGCCGCAGGGCCGGCTTGTCATGACCCGAACCATCCCCACGCGGGCCAGGCCTGCCGGAACGGACTTGAAAGGCAGCAGCCATCTTGAACGGTTCCAGACCCTTTCGCATATCCCTCCTCGCGGTGACCACCACCGCTCTGCTGTGCGCCGGCGCCGCCACCTCCATCGCCGCGCCCCTCCCGCCCGCCGAACCGACGGCCGTCCCGGCCAAGGCCACGGACAAGGCGCCCGTCGAGCGCCTGATCGTCGGCTACAAGGCGCAGGCCGCGGAGGCGAAGTCCAACGACGCGGCCGGCAAGGACGCGGAGGCCAAGGGCCGCAAGGCCGGCGAATCCCTCGACTTCGACCGGCGCCTCGGAACCGGCGCCGCGCTCGTCGACCTCGGCGGCGAACTCGGCAAGGCCGACACCGAAGACGTCATGGCCGCCTTCCGTGCCGACCCGGACGTCGCCTACGTCGTCCCGGACACCCGGATGTACGCCACCGCCGCGGCTCCGAACGACACCGAGTACCAGCGCCAGTGGGACCTGTTCGAGGCGACCGCCGGTATGAACGTCCCGGGTGCGTGGGACAAGGCGACCGGCGAGGGCGTGAAGGTCGCCGTCATCGACACCGGCTACGTGGCCCACTCCGACCTTGCCGCCAACGTGGTCGCCGGGTACGACTTCATCTCCGACTCGTTCATGGCCAACGACGGCGGCGGCCGCGACAGCAACCCCGCCGACCCGGGTGACTGGATGAACCGGGGCGAGTGCGGCACCGACGCCGCCGGCCAGCCGGTTCCCTCGCGGGACACCAACAACTCGTGGCACGGCACCCACGTCGCCGGCACCATCGCCGCCACCGCCAACAACAGCAAGGGCGTCGCCGGCATCGCGTACAACGCGACCGTGCAGCCCGTCCGCGTGCTCGGCAAGTGCGGGGGCACGACCGCCGACATCATCGACGCCATCACCTGGGCGTCCGGCGGCTCCGTCCAGGGCGTGCCCGCCAATGCGAACCCGGCCGACGTCATCAACATGAGCCTCGGCGGCGGCGGCGCCTGCGACTCCGGCACCCAGAGCGCCATCAACGGCGCCGTGAGCCGCGGCACGACCGTCGTCGTCGCCGCCGGCAACAGCAACGCCAACGCGGCGAACTTCAACCCCGCCAGTTGCAGCAACGTCATCACCGTCGCGGCCTCCGACCGCGAGGGCAACCGGGCGTCCTACTCCAACTACGGCACCGTCGTCGACATCACCGCGCCCGGCGGCGAGACCGCGGTGAGCTCGGCCAACGGCATCTTGTCCACGCTGAACACCGGCACCCGCAGCGTCGGCAGCGAGAACTACGTGGCCTACCAGGGCACCAGCATGGCTGCCCCGCACATCGCCGGCCTCGCCGCGCTGATGGTGGACACCGACCCGGCCCTGACACCGGCGCAGATCGAGTCCGCGATCAAGAGCAACGCCCGTACGCTGCCCGGCTCCTGCTCCGGCGGCTGCGGCGCGGGCCTCGCGGACGCCGCTGCCACGCTCGGCACGCCCGGCGGTGGCGACCCCGAGCCGTCCACCGGCAACGTGTTCACCAACGCGGGCAACGTGACCATCGCCGACAACGGCACCGCGGTCACCTCCTCCCTCTCGGTGACCGGCATCAGCGGCAACGCCCCGGCCGACCTCAAGATCGCGGTCGACATCAAGCACACCTACCGCGGTGACCTCGTCGTCGAGCTCGTCGCCCCGAACGGCTCCTCCGCCCGGCTGAAGGGCTCCAGCTCCAGCGACAGCGCGGACAACGTCATCACCACCTACACCGTCGACGCCTCCGGCGTCGCCGCGAACGGCACCTGGAAGCTGCGGGTGACCGACGTCTACAGCGGCGACACGGGCTACATCGACTCCTGGGGCCTGACCTTCTGACGGGTTCGCAACTCCAGGCCGGAACCAGGGCCTGCCGATGTCGAGGAGGGCATCGGCAGGCCCTTGCCGTGTCCGCCCTTCACCGGCCTTCACCTGCCTTCCGCGACCCGGCTCTCACCGGCCCGGCGTCAGCCCCAGCAGCCGCGCGCCGTTGTCGTGACAGACAGCGCGCAGCCAGTCGTCCCCGAGTCCCAGTTCCTCCAGCACCCGCAGCTGGTGCACATACGGGTACGGGATGTTGGGGAAGTCCGTCCCCAGCACGATCCGGTCCCCGAGATCCGCGAGCCGCCCCCGCTCCCCCTCCGGGAACGGCGCGAACGCCTCGCTGAAGTCCGTGAACGCCATCGTCGTGTCGAGCCGGACCTCCTCGTACCGCTCCGCGAGAGCGAGGAAGTCGCCGTACTCGGGCATCCCCATGTGTGCCACCACCAGCCGCAGCCGCGGATGGCGCGCCAGCAGCCGGCCGACCGGCTCCGGCCCCGTGTGCTTGCCGGGCGCCGGACCGGAACCGCAGTGCATCACCACCGGCACCCGCGCCTCCGCGAGCAGCCCCCAGACCGGGTCCAGCAGCGGGTCGCACGGGTCGTACGCGCCGACCTGCAGATGCGACTTGAAGATCCGCGCCCCGCTCTCGACCGCCTCGCGCACATAGGCCGCCACCCCGTCCTCGGGGAACAGCGTCGCGGTATGCGCACAGTCCGGGGTCCGCGCGGCGAAGTCCGCCGCCCACCCGTTGAGCCAGGCCGCCATGCCGGCCTTGTGCGGGTAGAGCATCGAGGTGAAGCCTCGTACACCGAACTCCCGCAGCAGCGCGACCCGTTCCTCCTCCTCGTGGCGGTAGGTGATGGGCCATTCCAGCCCGGTCATCGGGCCGACGGCATCGAAGTAGGCCCACACTTTCGCGAGGACGCGTTCGGGCATGAAATGCGTGTGGACGTCCACGAGCCCCGGCAGCCCGAGCCGCTGCCAGAAGTCCTTCACAGCCTCGCCATCACCACTGCTGCCACCATTGATGCCGTCACTCAACGCCGTGCTCCCTCCACCCGTGCCGTGTCCCCTCTGCATCCCGTCCGCCCGCATCAGAACAGGCCGTCCTGAACGCCCGGGTCCCCCGCACCCACCTCGGCGACGGGCACACTGATACCGGCCCCGGGGTCCGCCCCGACCAGTCCCCAGCCGGTCATCAGCCTCGTGTCCACGACGACGACCTGCCCCCCGGCGGTCCGCAGATGCAGGTCGGGCCCGGCGGCCGCGAGGAGCCGGCCCGCGACCACCCCGCCGTCCACCAGTTCGCGCACCACGCCGGTCGCGGCCGGCAGCCCGTCGAGCCCGAACACCCCGGCGTGGTCGACCGCCTCGAACGCGATCCGCTCCAACGACTCCGCCCACCCGGGCAACGCCAGCGCGCGCCCGTGCAGCTCCTCGATCTCCGCGACCCGTTCAGCCGGCCCCGGCAACGCGGCCCGTACCGCACGCTTGTCGGCGTACGGAATCCGGTCCGGCACGCCGAGAGCCGTACGCAGCAGTTCCTCCGTCCGCCGCGCGGCCATCAACGGGCCGCGGCCCAGCCAGCTGAAGACCACCGCCCCCTGCTCCAGCAGCCGCGCCGGCCCGCGCGCCTCCGCGGTGATCCCGACCTTGACCATCCCGGGCCCGAACCAGGCCAGATACACGCGGTACGTGCGCGGGTCGTCGGCGATCGTGTCCGCGGCCACCGAATGCGCCCGGTCCAGCCGCGCGCACTCCGGGCACCGCGCCTGCGTCGTCCGTCCGGGCACCACGGCGGCCAGGGGACATACGTTCCCCCGCGCACCGACACACCGGCGGGCGCCCTCGGCCCGGAAGCCGAGCTCCTTGCCGGCGACCAGTGGACTGACCCGCCCGCCCGCCCACACGAGCACGCCCGTCCGCGCCCCCGGCGGCCAACTGATCCCGGCACACCGCCAAGCCATCCACACCTCCGGCCGCTGCTCCCCCACCCCATCCTGCCCCCCAACGCGAGAGGCCCCCGGATCATCTCCGGGGGCCTCTCGCCTGCTGTGCACTCGGCAGGATTCGAACCTGCAACCTTCTGATCCGTAGTCAGATGCTCTATCCGTTAAGCTACGAGTGCCTTGCTTCCCTGGGCTTTTCTGCCCGGTCGGCGTTGCGGGAACAACATTACATGACCGGCGCCGTCACGCGAAATCCATTAGCCGTACCAGCTCCGACCTGGGCAAACGCCCGAAACGGGCCTCTGTGGCGCGCCGCTGGAACGACCGAAGCCCCGGCCGTGTGGCCGGGGCTTCGGTGATCAACTGCGGAGGCGGAGGGATTTGAACCCTCGATGGGCTTTAAGACCCAAACCGCATTAGCAGTGCGGCGCCATAGACCGGACTAGGCGACGCCTCCAGCACACCCGCGCAGGCGCGGGTGGTGCGTGCAGATGATGACACAGCCCAGTGGCCTGTCACCAATCGCCGTCCACGGTACTAGCCCTTTGGCCCGCAGAGCAAAGCGCTTCGGGTTGCGCAACGCCGTGGCGTGAGCAGCGTTAGACATGCCGGGGCCCGTCGCGGCTCCCGGCCGGACCCAATGACTCTCCAGGAGCCCCCATGCTGCGCCGCCTCGTTCTCACCGCAACCGCGTCCGTCGCCGCGCTGGCCGCGGCCGTCCCCGCCGCGGGTGCGGCGGCCTCGCCGCTGCCGTTGCCCCTGCCGCTGATGGAGCAGCCCGACCCGCCGGTGGTGACGGAGCAGCCCGACCACCTGTCGGTGACCGTCTCCCAGACCGGGAACACCCGGACGGACGGGAGATACGAGCTGCAGTGCGGACCGGCCGGCGGGACGCACCCGTCGGCCGAGTCGGCCTGCAGCCGCCTCGAGGAGCTCGCGCAGCAGGAGCGGGACCCGTTCGCTCCGGTGCCGCAGGACCAGATCTGCACCCAGCAGTTCGGCGGGCCGGCCACCGCGCGGATCACCGGCACATGGCAGGGCCGGCAGATCGACGCCACCTTCGACCGGTCGAACGGGTGTGAGATCTCGCGATGGCAGACACTCGAGCCAGTACTGCCGAACACCAGGTCATAGGCCGACGGGGTACGCCATGTGCACACAACCTTGGTGAGAGCTCCCCCTCATCCGCCGCCTGAGCCCCATCCGCTGCCCTTAGACTCCCTCAGTGACAGGCCGAGGCCCGAGAGGCAAGATGGGGCCGGCCGTCCGCAATATGCAGTAGGTCAGGGAGGAACCGTCGTCGTGAGCAGCAGGCCATCCCGAGGCGCTGCTCGCCTCGCAGCCATACTCGACGCCCTTCCGGACGGGCTCGTCCTCGTCAATGCCAACGGCACGGTCGTCAACGCCAACACCATCGCCCTCGAATTGTTCGAGGCGCCGGGCACCGCGCTCGTCGGGCGGGGGCTGCTCGACCTGTTGCCCGAGTTCGACTCCCGGCTGATCCCCGGCTCCATGCGCCGTCCCGACGCCGCCGACGAGCGCGGCCGCACCAAGCCGGCCCGCATGATCGCCCGGCGTACGGACGGCAGTGAGTTTCCGGTCGAGGTGACCAGCGCGAGCCTCGAGGACGGGCGCGAGGCCTACGACTCGTACAACGCGTACACCGGCGACGAGCTGCTGATGCTCGTGGTCCGGGATCTGTCGGGGACCATGGACACCGAGGCGGAGCTGGCGCGTTCGCAGCGGCAGACCGAGATGATCCTTCGGGCCGCGTCGGAAGGCGTGGTGGGCACGGACACCGACGGGCGGGTCGTGCTCGTGAACCCGGCCGCCGCACAGATCCTCGGCTTCCGCGCCAGCGACCTGGGCGGCCAGGAACTGCACCCGCTGATCCTGCACTCGCGTGCCGACGGCGAGCCCTTCCCGTACGCGGAGTCGCCGCTCGCCGACACCCTCAAGTCGGGGCGCAAGCACCGGGTGCGGGGCCAGGTGCTCTGGACGAAGAGCGGCGACAAGGTCGCCGTCGACCTGACCACGGCACCGGTGCGTGACGGGGACCAGCTGGTCGGAGCGGTGATGACGTTCACCGACCGGCGGCCCTACGAGGAGCAGGCACAGAAGCACGCCGCCGAGCTGGCGGAGACGACGGAGCGGCTCACCGCGGAGCTCGCCGACGCCACGGAACGGTACGAGGCGGAGCTCGCCGACAAGGCCGAGCGCTACGCGTCCGAGCTGGAGGCGGGCACCGAACGGTACGAGGATCTCGCCGCCCGGCACGCCCAGCTGACCGCCGTGCTCGGTGAGTCGCTGCGCGGTCCGCTGGAGGAGCTGCGCACCGAACTGGGCACGCTGGCCGCGGACCCGGCCGGGCAGCTGTGGCCCGAGGCGAACCAGATCCTGCACCATCTCGCCGCCGGTTACGCCCGGATGACCACACTTGTCGACAATGTTCTCGGCTATCAGCGGCTCGACACGGGCGTGGAGCGGCTGACGAAGTCCAATGTCCTCCTCGACGCGGTCGTGGCGGCCGGAGTCGACGGCGCCGTCGAACTCATCGGCCCCGGGCGCGCGCAGTTCGCGGTGCACGCGCCGCCGATAGAGGCCGAGGTGGACGGGGCACGGCTGGCGACGGCGCTCGCCCACCTGGTCGCGGACGTGGCGGGCGTCGACTCCACCGGCAAGGCCAGGCTGGTGCCCGGCGGCGGATATGTGGACTCGACGGTCGTGGTCGCGGCGGCGCAGCGCGGCGACGTCGTGCGGATCGAGGTGCGCGGGCCGTTCGCCGGGGGGGACCCGGTGCACGAGCCGATCGTGCGCGGGATCGTACGGGCGCACGGCGGTGTGCTGCAGACGCACGAGGTGCCGGGGATGAGCGGCAGCGCGTACGTGCTCGAGGTGCCGCTGGGCGAGGGCGCCGGGACGGTCCCGTCCGCTCCGGTCGCCGAGCAAATGGCCGTGCTGCCCGCGCAGCAGTCGTCCGACCCCGTCCCCGCTACCGACCCCGCTCCCACGACGTCCGGGGGCGGCGGGCGGCGGCGGGCGCGTCGCTCGTCCACGGACGCTTTCCTGGAGAGCCCCGTGGCCATGGAGGACCCCGTGGCCGCGCAGCCGACCGGACGGCGCCGGGCGACACACCCGGACGCCGAACTCATCCCCGCGCAGGACAAGGGCGAGGGCACGGGCAGCAGCGGCGGGACCGGTCGCCGACGCGGCCGCCCCAGCCCCGTGGAGAACGCCGTGGCCGCCCTACGGCCCGCGGAGGGCGCTGTGGTGACCGCCGCCGAGGGTGCGGGCGGACGCGCTGCGCGCGGGGAGACCGTGCCGCCGCAGGGAGTACCGGTCGACGCCCAGGGTCTCCAGCCCTCGGGGCGGCGCGCGCGGCGAGCCGTCGAAAGCGGCCGGCCGGAGCTCTCAGCCGCGCCGGCCGGCCCGCAGCAGGCCCCGCAGGCCGTGGCTCAGCAGCCGGCCCAACCGGCCGGCCGGCGCGCGAGGCGTGCGCTGGCTGCCGCACCGGCCGAGGCCGAGAGCGGACCGCGCGCCGCGTTCGCGCTGCCGCCGGCCGAGGCCGACCGGGTGCCCGCCACGGCGGGCACGGCGGACGACTCCACGCCGGAGCGGCACGACGCCGTGACCACGGCACCGGGCACGCAGCACCACACCCCGCCGCAGCAGCACCCCGCGCCGACGGGACGCAGGCGTGCGCGCCAGGGCGAACAGCCGATGCCGCAGCAGTCGATGCCGCAGCAGTCGACCGGTGCCGGTCAGGTCCTGGCGGGTCCGTCGGCTCCCGTCCCGGCAGGTCCGGCAGGTCCGGCAGGTCCGGCAGGTCCCGAAGGGCCGATGGCGACCGGTCGGGCCGACTGGGTGCAGGACGGCACCTCGGGCGGCGGGCAGGGCTCTGTGGGCGTGACCGACGGGGACACCGCCGCGCCGGGGCAGACCCAGGACACCGGTTCCGTGCGGGCCCCGGACACCGGTTCCGTATCGATGCCTCTGCCGCCTGCGGCACCGGCCCAGGGCCAGGCGCAGCCGACAGACGCTTCGGCCGCCGCCCAGGTCCCGGCCGCCGCGCAGGCCCGACCGCAGGCACAGCCGCAACCGCAGGAGGCGGCGCCCGGAAACCGCGCGTTGCCCGCGCCGGAGCCTGTCCGGCCGCCGGCCGCGCAGCCGCTGCCGGCGGAGGAACCGGCCGCTGCGGACTCCACACAGGGGCGCGCGTTCAGCGTGCGCACGCTCGGCCAGGGCGTACCGTTCGCGCAGCACCTCACCCAGCAGCAGAACCAGACCCTCGGCTCCGGCCGCCGCCGCAAGCTGGCGACACGCGCCGACAGCGCGTTCCCCGAGCCCGCCGCCCGTCCGCACCCGCAGCCGACGGCGGCACCCGTTCCGGTTCCGGCGACGCCGACGGCCGCCCAGCAGAACGGGCCCCGGCTCTCCGCCGACCGGACGGACAGCCGCACCGAGGGCAGGGCCTACGTCATCGGGGCACCGGACGAGGGGGCGGAAGGGCCCCAGCCGTTG
The DNA here is from genome assembly GCF_044763255.1 of Streptomyces sp. NPDC096176. NCBI lineage: Bacteria > Bacillati > Actinomycetota > Actinomycetes > Kitasatosporales > Streptomycetaceae > Streptomyces > Streptomyces sp. NPDC096176. The sequence goes on from NZ_JBIWFV010000002.1 coordinate 111,366, forward strand.
GACGGCCCCGGCGGTGCGGTCGAGGTGGCCAACCGGCCGCAGCCGCAGCCCGTCGACGACGAGCTGCCCCCGGAGCCGCTCGACAACCCGCGGCGGCTGCTGGTGTGGCCCGCCCCCGACGTCTCCACGCAGCAGGCGCTCAGCGACCGCGGCTACCGGCCGGTCGTCGTGCACTCGCGCGAAGAGGTCGACGCGCAGATCGCGGCGTTCCCGGCCGCGCTGTTCGTGGACCCACTCACCGGGCCGATCACCCGTACCGCGCTGCAGTCGCTGCGCCAGGCCGCCGTGGCCGCCGAGGTGCCGGTGCTGGTGACGGCGGGGCTCGGTCAAGCCACGCGCGAGGCCGCGTACGGCGCCGACCCGGCCGTGCTGCTCAAGGCGCTGGCCCCGCGGGACAGCGACCAGCACCCGTCGCGTGTGCTCCTGATCGAGGAGCACGAGGAGATCGCCCTCGCACTGACCTCCACCCTGGAGCGGCGCGGCATGCAGGTCGCGCGGGCGGGAGCGGACGCGGACGCGGTCACGCTCGCGACCCAGATGCGGCCCAACCTGGTGGTGATGGACCTGATGCAGGTACGCCGCCGCCGGGCCGGGATCATCGACTGGCTGCGCGCGAACGGCCAGTTGAACCGCACGCCGCTGGTCGTCTACACGTCGGCCGGCCTCAACCAGGAGGAGCTGCCCCGGCTGTCCTCGGGGGAAACGGTGCTCTTCCTCGCGGAGCGCTCCACCAGCGACGAGGTGCAGGCCAGGATCGTCGACTTGCTGGCGAAGATCGGCACCAACTGAGACCGCCCCGACCGGGAGCCGGCCGGACCGGGGCACGGACCGGGGCGGGACAGAGCGGAGCGGCGCCGGCCCGGGCTGAGGCCGGCCCGACTGGAACCGGCACCAATTCCGGCACCCGTGGGGAGCGGCACCCACTAAGACCGGCCCCACCGGGACCGGCGTCACCTGACGGCCCAAACGGGACCGGCGCCAACTGACGTGAAGGGGGCCGGCGTGACAACCGCCGGCCCCTCGCGCACCTCTGCCGCTGCTACAGCTCGGTGACGTCCAGCTCACCGTCCGCGTACTGCCTGCGGATGACCTTCTTGTCGAACTTGCCGACGCTGGTCTTCGGCACCGCCGGGATCACCGCCCAGCGCTCCGGCAGCTGCCACTTGGCGATCGTCGCGGACAGGAAGGTCTTCAGCGTGTGGTAGTCCGCGGTCGAACCGTCCTTGAGGACGACCGTCGCCAGCGGACGCTCGCCCCACTTCTCGTCGGGTACGGCTACGACGGCGGCCTCTGCGACCTCGGGGTGGGCCATCAGCGCGTTCTCCAGGTCGACGCTGGAGATCCACTCGCCGCCCGACTTGATGACGTCCTTGGCGCGATCGGTCAGGGTCAGGTAGCCGTCGGGGCTGATCACGCCGACGTCGCCGGTCTTCAGCCAGCCGTCCTCGCTGAACTTGTCCTCCGGTCGGAAGTCCTCACCGCCCGCGCCGCCGTAGTACGCGCCGGCGATCCAGGTGCCGCGCACCTCCAGCTCGCCTGCCGACTCGCCGTCCCAGGGCAGGATCTCGCCGCCGGGGCCGACCAGCCGCGCCGCCACACCGGCGGGGAAGCGGCCCTGCGTGATGCGGTACGGCCACTCCTCCTCCGCGCTCAGCCCGGCCGGCGGGTGGGCCATCGTGCCGAGCGGCGAGGTCTCCGTCATGCCCCACGCGTGGCAGAGCCGCACGCCGAGCTTGTCGTACGCCTCCATGAGGGAAGGCGGACACGCGGCGCCGCCGATGGTGACCTGCTTCATCGACGACAGGTCGCGGGGCTTCGCGGTGACCTCGGCGAGCAGACCCTGCCAGATGGTGGGAACGGCCGCGGCGTGCGAGGGCTTCTCCCGCTCGATCATGTCGGCGAGCGGCGCGGGCTGCAGGAAGCGGTCCGGCATCAGCATGTTGATGCCGGTCATGAACGTGGCGTGCGGCAGGCCCCAGGCGTTCACATGGAACTGGGGGACGACCACGAGGGTGGTGTCGCTGGCGGTCAGGCCCATCGACTCGGCCATGTTGACCTGCATGGAGTGCAGGTAGATGGAGCGGTGCGAGTAGACGACGCCCTTAGGGTCGCCGGTGGTGCCGGAGGTGTAGCACATGGCCGCGGCACTGCGCTCGTCCAGTTCCGGCCAGTCGAAGGTGGTCGGGCGGCCGGCGATCAGCTCCTCGTACTCGTGGACCTGCGCCTCGGTGTCGGCGAGGAGGGAGCGGTCGCCGGGGCCGGAGACGATGATGTGCTCGATCGTCGGCAGGTGCGGCAGCAGCGGGGCGAGCAGGGGCAGCAGGGAGCCGTTGACGATCACGGCCCGGTCCGCGGCGTGGTTGACGATCCAGACGAGCTGCTCCGCGGGCAGACGGAGGTTCAGCGTGTGGAGCACGGCGCCCATGGAGGGGATCGCGAAGTACGCCTCGACGTGCTCGGCGTTGTTCCACATCAGGGTGGCGACCCGCTGGTCGCCGTCGATGCCGAGCTCGTCGCGCAGGGCATTGGCCAGCTGGGTCGCCCGCCTGCCGGTCTCGGCGAAGGTGCGACGCTGCGGCTCGGGCTCCCCCGTCCAGGTGGTGATCTGTGATGTCCCGTGGATCGTCATCCCATGCTGGAGGATGCGGGTCACAGTCAGCGGTACGTCCTGCATGGTGCTCAGCACGGCGTCCTCCCGGTGGGCGCTAGCGCTACGTGGCAGAAAAGGTGGGAAGATTCTGCGCACATACCACGCGGTATGTCACTACCCGGGGGTAAGGAATCCCGGCACATCCCCGCGCAATGACGCACAACAGCGCACAGAGGATCGCTTCGGCGGCCCCGCCGAGTGGCCTGAAACAGTGCCTCAGCGTACCGGGGAGAGCCCCGGGTCCTCGCGGAGCTTGCCGAGCGCCCGGGAAACGGCGCTCTTGACCGTACCGATCGAGACGCCGAGCACCTCGGCCGTCTGGGCTTCGCTCAGGTCCTCGTAATAGCGGAGCACGACCATCGCCCGCTGGCGGTCCGGCAGCTTCATCACCGCGCGCCACATCGCGTCGTGCAGGACCTGCTGCTCGGCGGGATCGGTCGCCGGCACGGTCTCCGGTTCCGGCAGCTCGTCGCAGGCGAACTCGTCCACCTTGCGCTTGCGCCACTGCGACGTACGCGTGTTCAGCAGGGCACGGCGCACATATCCGTCGAGCGCTCGATGGTCCTCTATGCGCTCCCAGGCGACATACGTCTTGGTGAGCGCCGTCTGCAGCAGATCCTCGGCGTCACTCGGATTCGAGGTCAGCGACCGCGCGGTGCGCAGCAGCACGGGCCCCCGCACCCGTACGTACGACGAGAACGATGTGTAGGGCGTGTACGACGGCACCGGCGCGGCGGCCTTGGAAGCGCTCGTACAGACTGGCGTGGTCATGGCTCCACGCTAGGAGCGGACCCGCCGTCGCGGATCGGCCCCAGGTCCCGAAGCCTTGTCCCCCTCAGGTTGTAGGGGCGGCGGGGGCTGCACCTCCTGAAGGTGGAGGGCACCCTCAGGGGCTATGCGCTGTCGGCCCCGAGGACGAGCCCCGAGGTGGGGACGCCGGTGCCCGCCGTGACCAGGGTCCTGGCCGCGCCCGGTATCTGGTTCACCGACGTGCCGCGCAATTGCCTGACCGCCTCGGCGATGCCGTTCATCCCATGCAGATACGCCTCTCCCAACTGCCCTCCGTGGGTGTTCAGCGGAAGCAGGTCCGCGGCCACGAAGTCGGCGCCCTCCCCCGGCTTGCAGAAACCGAACTCCTCCAGCTGCATCAGCACGAACGGCGTGAAGTGGTCGTAGACGATCCCCACGTCGATGTCGGCCGGTGCGAGACCGGAGGTCCGCCACAGCTGTCGGGCGACGACCCCCATCTCGGGCAGGCCGGTGAGATCGTCGCGGTAGAAACTGGTCATCTGCTCCTGGGCCCTGCCCGCACCCTGCGCGGCGGCGAGGACCACCGCAGGCGGCTGAGGCAGATCCCGGGCCCGCTCGACACTGGTCACGACCAGGGCCTGGCCGCCATCGGTCTCCTGACAGCAGTCCAGCAGCCGAAGCGGCTCGACGATCCACCGGGATGCGGCATGGTCGGCCAGGGTGATCGGGCGGCCGTGGAAATACGCGGCGGGATTCGTGGCCGCGTACCGCCGGCCGGCGACCGCGACCTGGCCGAACGCCTTTGGGGTCAGCCCGTACGCGTACAGATAGCGCTGGGCGGCCATCGCCACCCAGGAGGCAGGAGTGAGCAGCCCGAAGGGGAGGTTCCAGCCGAGGGCGGCCCCCTCCGCCGACGGCTCCCTGCGCTGCACTCCGGAACCGAAACGCCGACCGGAGCGCTCGTTGAACGCCCGGTAGCAGACGACGACATCGGCGATCCCCGCGGCGACGGCCAGCGCCGCCTGCTGCACGGTGGCGCATGCCGCACCTCCGCCGTAGTGGATACGGGAGAAGAAGGACAGCTCACCGATGCCCGCGGCCTGGGCGACGGTGATCTCCGGGCTGGTGTCCATCGTGAAGGTGACCATGCCGTCGACCTCGGCGGGGGAGAGGCCGGCATCGTCGAGCGCGGCACGCACGGCCTCCACGGCGAGCGTCAGCTCACTGCGCCCCGAGTCCTTCGAGAACTCGGTCGCACCGATGCCCACGACGGCCGCCCTGCCACCGAGGGTGTCCCTCTGCCGGATGCTCATGTGCCGGCCTCCGGGAGGGGCGGGAGGGCCACCGTCACCGTGCCGGTGACGTGGTTGCCGAGGCTGTTGGCACCGACCACCCGCACTTCGGCCGTCGTCCCGTCGAAGGCGCCGATCGTGCCGCTCAACACCATGGTGTCGCCCGGGTGGTTGGGAGCGCCGAGCCGTATGGCTACCTTGCGGAGCACGGCACCGTCGCCGAAGTAGTCGGTGACGTACCGGCCGACGAGGCCGTTCGTCGTCAGGATGTTCATGAAGATGTCGGGAGAGCCCTTCTCCTTGGCCCGCTCCGCGTCGTGGTGCACGTCCTGGTAGTCGCGTGAGGCGAGTGCTCCGGCGACAATCAGCGTGCGGGTGACGGGGACGGTCAGGGGCGGCAGCTGCGTGCCGGCGCATGGGACCGGACAGCTCGCGCCCGCGGTGGTCGTCGGGGTCCTCGGGGTCATCGGATTTCCTCCTTCCGAGCAATGCGCCCGGTTCGGACAGGACTTCGGCGCCGCCTCCGACAGGCGGTCGGCGTGGAGTCCACGTCAACCGTCACCGCCCCGTTCTCCCCGGAAGACGGGCAGCTCGAACTCGCCGTCCACGCCGAGGAACTCCAGCTCCACAGGCATATCGATGCGCACCATGTCGTACGGCACACCCACCACGTTGCTCACGAAGCGCACTCCCTCCGCCAGCTCGATCAGGCCCACCGCGAACGGCGGGTCGAACGCGGGGAACGGTGGATGGTGCATGACCACATAGGAGAAGACGCTGCCCCGGCCGCTCGCCTCGACCGTGTCCCACTCGGGCGATCCGCAGGAACCGCACCCCGGCAGCCAGGGCAGACGCAGCGTCCCGCAGCCGCCGCACCGCTGGATGAGCAGCCGGTGCGCGGCCACTCCTTCCCAGAATCCCGCGTTGTCCCTGTTGATCACCGGCCGCGGACGCGTTCCCTTGGGCCTGCGCTCCTCGGGGGCGTACTTGAGGATCCGGAAGCGGTGCGTGCCTGCGAGCCGGCCACCGGCTCGCACGTCCATCCGCGTGGTGACGAAATAGCCCGTCCCCAGCTTGGTCGTCTTGCGCTCCGACACGGACTCGATCACCGCGTCGAAGGTGATCCGGTCGCCCGGTCGAAGGGGCCGCAGATATTCCTGCTCGCAGTCGGTGGCGACCACGGAGCTGTACCCGGCGCCGTCGAGCAGCGCGAACAGCTCGTCCTGCGCGGCTGTCCGATCGGTGTGACCCGACAGGCCGCCCATCGTCCACACCTGGAGCATGGTCGGCGGAGCGACGGCGTCCCGCCCGGCGTAGGCGGGATGGGTGTCCCCCATCGCCTCGCACCAGTGCCTGATCATCGGCTCGTTGACGAGATCCTTGCCCACGCCGGAGGTGACGGCGGCCCGGCCCTCGTACGTTTTCAGCTGCGCGTACAACTCGTCCGTAACCACGTATCTGACTGTCCGTCAGTTCCGTCGCGCCGTCAAGGTCACGACACGGGCCGACGCCCCATGCCCCGGAACGCGTCTGTGCGGCGGCGCCCCCAAGCGCCGCCGCACAGACGTTCTTCCCCCGCCTCACCCTCCCTGGGTTCCTCCTCCCTCGACTCGCCCTCCCTCGATTCCTCCTCCCCCGACTCGCCCTCCCCTCGGTCCGAGCCTCACCTCCGGCTCACCCTCCCCTCGGGCCGGCCGTCACCACAGAGGCGAGAAGTTCACGGTGACGTTGTCCTGGTCGACGACTGTGAAGCCGAGCCCGTTGACCCCTGCCGTATTGCTCTGATTACTCGCGCCGGGGCCGGTCGCCACTTGCTGGGTGGTGGATGCGTTGCCGAAGTTGTCACCCCAGACGCCGCTGCCGGCGATCGTGGCCACGGACACGTTCGACCCGTCGTCCGCGAACCCGCCATTGTCGGCCTGGGCAACACCGCCCAAGAGCGCGATCGTGAGAGGCAGGGCGGCGGTAGCGGCGAGGACGCGGGCTGAACGGATGCTTGCCATGTTCTTTTCCTCCATGTATCGGAACGCCCAAGTGCTTCGCTTTCCAGAGCGGTTGGCCTTCCGCTTCGGACTTGATCACGACGTCGCGAGATCAGAGTTGCCCACGCAATCCCCGGCGAATCACCCCGGAAGGGGCGTTCGCTCGCAAGCGTGAGGACTTGTCGATAAACCCTCTTCTCGTCCACGAGGTCGCCATCAACGCATCGCCCCTGGGAGCCACGGCCTCGATCAGCACAAACCGAACCTCCCCGCCGCCTTCCACCGGCTCCCCCCCCCTTCCCTTCTTCGAACGTGTGTACGAAAATGGAGGCATGGCCATCACCGCCCGGCAGACCGCCACCCTGGCCCTCGCCCACGCTCTCTCCGCCGCCGAGCGCGGGCTCCCCGTCATCCCCCTGTCCGCGACCAAGCTCCCCGCCCTGCGCTCGCCCCACCGAGGCGAAGGCCAGCCGGTTCTCTGCCGTGGCGAATGCGGCCTCCCCGGCCACGGCGTCCACGACGCCACCACCGACCCCGTCGGCATACGCGCCCTGTTCGCCGCCGCACCCTGGGCCACCGGCTACGGCATCGCGTGCGGACGCCCGCCGCACCACCTGATCGGCATCGACCTCGACACCAAGTCGTCGACCGACTCCATGTCCGAACTGCAGCACCTGGCGCTGCGCCACCTGTTCACCATTCCGGAGACGGTCACCGTCCTCACCCCGAGCGGCGGCCGCCACCTCTGGCTGACGGGCCCGCCCGAGGTCGTCGTCCCCAACTCGGCGAGCCGGCTCGCCCCCGGCATCGACGTCCGCGGCACCGGCGGCTACCTCGTCGGCCCTGGCTCGGTCACCGCCCACGGCGCCTACCGCATCGCCCCGGGCACGGCACATCTGCCGCCCGCGCCCTGCCCACGCGCCCTGCTGCGCCTCATCACACCCCCCGCCCGCCCGCGCTCCACGCCGGCACCGGCACACGAACAGGGGCAGGGCCTCGTCCAGTTCGTCCTCGCGGCACACGAGGGCCAGCGCAACACCCGGCTGTTCTGGGCGGCCTGCCGCGCGTACGAGAACGGGCTGGGCGACTCCCTGACGGACGCACTCGTCGACGCGGCGGTCCACGCCGGCCTCACCGAACGCGAGGCCCGCGCCACGATCGCCTCCGCCGACCGCCTCACCTCCGGCCGCGGTCTCCGCTGACGCCCGCCCTGCTCGAGCGCGCCAAAGGCTGCCGAAACGGAGCGGCGGCTTCTGTCACCCACTCCCACGCACGCCTCTTCCGGCATGTCGTGGGCTTCACAGCACCGAAAGGCTGCTGAACACAGTGGGCGATGTACCACCGTATCCGCCTGGGGCCTCAACAGCAGCGGCCCACTGGGCGACGGCACCAACACCGACAGCAACGTGCCCGTCCAGGTCGTGGGCATCACCGGCTGCCGTGACCACGACGACAAGCCCGGCTCCAAGTGACCATCAGCGGGACCGGCTGGTCGAGCGAGTGAGGACCATGAGCGGCGCCAGGCCGCGGTGAATACAGAGGGCGCGGCTCCGTTTTCGAAGCCGCGCCCTCTGACCTGCAAGCGGTGCGTGTGGGATTTGAACCCACGATGACTCGCGTCACGGACGGTTTTCAAGGCCGCCCCAACGCTCGATCCCGCCTTCGCTCCGTGCCGTCTCTTCCTGAACGTCCCCCCGGCGCCACCGGCCGCATCGACATCGACATCGACACCCTCCCGTACAACAACGTCGGTCTCCAAGACCACAACCGGGTCTTGGAGACCGACGTCACGCAGGCGCCGGATTCATCCACAGAGCTCGGCACCTCGACGGGGGGCTCCACCGGCTCGTAGGCCTACAGGTTCTAGTCGAAGGCCTTCGAGTACAGCCAGCCCGTCATGCCAGCGTCAAGTGCTTTCCCGTAGTACCAGGTGTTGCCGTACTTGTTCGTGGTCTTGCAGTACACCCGGAAGGGGGCGCCGCCCCACAGCTGGGTCTTGTCCTTGTAGGCGGCGCCGGGCCCGGACTGAAGGACGCGCGGGCCGTCGCTGAGAGACGTGGTGTACCACGTCTGGTCCGCGACATTCTTGGTGCACGCCGATGAGCCGACCGCAGCGGCACTGGACGCCGTCGCCAGGGTTCCGCCCAGGGCGAGCGTGACAGCGGCTACTCCTCCGAGGAGTGTGGTGCTCAAGCGCTTATTAGGCATGTCTTTTTTGCGATGTTGATGAGGTGATCATTGGTCGCAACCATGATCACAGTGCCCGGTCGCTGCACGGGGCGAGCGACGCAAGATCATCACACGACCTGTCCAGGAGCTCTGTATACGTCGATCCAAAGCGCACCATCCCTGAACGGACGCATCGACATCGGCATCCACCCCGAACGACGATGTCGGTCTTCGAGACCACAACCAGGTCTTGCAGACCGACGTCACGCAGGCCCCCGAATTCACCAACAGCATCCATACCGGGTCGGGACTCACTGTTTCGCGGCAGCCGAGGCCACCGGATTCCGGGCAACTACGAGCGCGGCTGGATGACCGTGCCTACCTGCGCCGGCCCACAAGTCTCTTGGTTCAGGCGATCAAATCACCCTGGAGACTTGTCGCCCGTCCAGACGTCATACGCCAGGACGGGCGTCAACGTCAGGCGGCGACGCGTGAAGCTCGCTCATCGTGGCCGCAGCTTGGCCACACGCACTGGCCAAAGGTGGGCCCCCCGGATCCAGGGTGAGACAAGGTGAACGCAGAGGGCGCGGCTCCGAACCGGAGCCGCGCCCTCTGACCTGCTACTTCTCTGACCTGCAAGCGGTGGGTGTGGGATTTGAACCCACGGTGACATCGCTGCCACGACGGTTTTCAAGACCGTTCCCTTAGGCCGCTCGGGCAACCCACCTTCGCTCGCCCACCTGGGGCGGAGCGGGTACAGCGTACCGGCCTCGCGCGGTGCGCGTTGGCCGTGGCCCACCACTGGACCCGAAGTCCCGCGGTGCCCCAAGCGCCGCCGCGGCCGACGTGCGGGGCGGGGCGGGATGGCACGTCGCCGGCGACGGCATGCCGCGGGCCCGTCGGTGACGGGACGGACTCGCCCCCGGGGCGCCAGCAGCGTCCCGGGGGCGACAGGGTGGCTCTGCAGGGAAGACGGGTCAGCTGTCGCCCTTGCGCTCGCCGAGGACGAGTTGCACCGACTGCGACTTGCCGTCCCGTTCGAAGGTCAAGGAGACCTCGTCGCCGGGCTTGTGCGTCCAGATCTCGCTGATCAGGGTCGGGCCGCTGTCGATCGGCTTGCCGTTGAACTTGGTGATCACGTCTCCGGCCTCGAGTCCGGCCTTCGCCGCCGGTCCGTTCGGGGTCACCGCCGGGCTGCCGCCCGAGCCCTCCTCTGTGATCTTCGCGCCGGAACCCTGCTCCGACATGTCGACCGTGGCGCCGATCACCGGGTAGACCGGCTGGCCGGTCTTGATGAGCTGGTCCGCGACCGTCTTCGCCTGGTTGATCGGGATGGCGAAGCCGAGGCCGATGGAGCCCGCCTGGCTCTGGCCGAAGCCGCCGCTGCCCGCCGACTGGATGGCGGAGTTGATGCCGATGACCGCACCGCGCGAGTCCAGCAGCGGACCGCCGGAGTTGCCGGGGTTGATGGACGCGTCGGTCTGCAGCGCGCTCATGTAAGAGTTCTTGCCGCTGGAGCCGTCGCCGGAGGCGACCGGGCGGTTCTTGGCGCTGATGATGCCGGTGGTGACGGTGTTCGAGAGACCGAAGGGCGCGCCGATCGCGATGGTCGAGTCACCGACCGCGACCTTCTCCGAGTCGCCGAGGGCGAGCGGGTGGAGGCCCGAGGGGGCGTTCTTCAGTTTGAGGACGGCGACGTCGTAACCCTGCGCGCGGCCGACCACTTCGGCGTCGTACTTCTTCCCGTTGGAGAAGATCGCCGACACGGTGCCGCCCTCCGCGGCGGAGGCGACCACGTGGTTGTTGGTGAGGATGTGGCCTTCCCTGTCGTAGACGAAGCCGGTGCCCGTGCCGCCTTCACCCTCGCCCTCGCCTTCGGAGCCGTCGATGCCGCCGCCGCCCGCCTTGGCCTCGATGGTGACCACGCTGGGCAGCGCGCCCGCGGCGACCGCGGCGACGGTCCCCGGGTCGCGCTTGAGGTCCTGGGGGCTGGTCGCGGACACCGTGGTGGAGCCGGAGCTGTTGTCGTTGCGCTCGGCCGCCCAGTAGCCGATGCCACCGCCCACCCCGCCGGCGACCAGCGCGGCGACGAGTACGGCGGCGGCCACGCCGCCGGAACGCTTCCGCCGGGGCTGCGGCTCGGGGACCGGCGCGCCCCATGCGGGACCGCCGCTGCCGCCGCCGTAGGAGGGGAGCACGGGCGGCGGCGGGGGCCAGTCGGCGCCGGCGTGCTGCGCCTCTACGGGCGCGGTTGTCGGCGCCGTCGGCGGGGCCTGTCCGCCGTGGGCGAGGATCGGCGCCGTGGCGGGCTCGGGCTGGGGGGAGTGCCCGGCCTGCGCCGCCGAGGCCCCCGCCGTCGGTTCATGGGCGGGCGGGCCGGGGTGCGAAGGAATGGACGGCGAAGAGGCACCGGGGGCGGAGTCCGCCGTTTCGTGCGCCGACTGGTGCGGTCCGGCGTCCGGCGCCGGGGCCGTCGGGCCCTGGGGAGCGGCGCCCGGCACAGGAGGTACGGACGGGGCGGCCGGGACCGCGTTGCCCTCGTTCTCGGTGCTCACAGCTCTCTCTCCTCAGGTTCCACGTCAGATTCCACAGATACCGCGTCGGTCTCCGGGCCGGGCGATGAGATCCTCCGCAGCCGGGCGGTACGTCGTCATGACTTCCGCTGTTCACGTGTGCGCGGTTCGTTCAAGTGTCGGGGGTCAGCATTTCCCACAGCACGTCAGGCCACTGTAAGCAGGACCTGTGCGTATCCCGGCAATCCTTTACTTCGGACAATACGGGCGCATGTTCACAGCGCCCTTCGGGTCACCCCGCGACCGCCCCACACGCGCAGGGAACGCTTTCCGGCACCTGGCACCCGCTTACCCCGCCTCGATGGCACCATGACGCGGTGACCCAAGCACGACAGCACAGCATCCAGGTCGTCGCCCACCGCGGCGCCTCCGAAGATGCCCCCGAGCACACCCTGGCGGCCTACCGCAAGGCGATCGAGGACGGCGCGGACGCCCTCGAGTGCGACGTACGGCTCACCGCCGACGGTCATCTGGTCTGCGTCCACGACCGCCGCATCAACAGGACCTCCAACGGGCGGGGCGCCGTGTCCGCCCTCGAGCTCGCGGATCTCGCCGCCCTCGACTTCGGCTCCTGGAAGGACGCGGCGGAGAGCCCCGACTGGAAGGACCCGTCCCTCACCTCCGTGCTCACCCTGGAACGGCTGCTGGAGCTGGTGGCCGACGCCGGGCGCCGCATCGAGCTGGCCATCGAGACCAAGCACCCGACCCGCTGGGCGGGCCAGGTCGAGGAGCGGCTGCTCCACCTGCTGGGGCGCTTCGGCCTGGCATCACCGACGTCCCCCGAAGACTCCCCCGTGCGCATCATGAGCTTCTCCGCCCGCTCCCTGCACCGGGTCGTGACGGCGGCACCCAATGTCCCCACGGTGTACCTGATGCAGTTCATGACGCCCCGGATGCGCGACGGACGGCTGCCCCCCGGCACACGGATCGCCGGTCCCGGGGTACGGATCGTGCGCAACCACCCCGAATACGTCGCCCGCCTCCACAACGCGGGCCATCGCGTCCATGTCTGGACCGTCAACGAACCGGAGGACGTTGAACTCTGCGTGGAACTCGGGGTGGAGGCCATCATCACCAACCGCCCCCGGCAGGTTCTGTCTCAACTCGGCCGCCTTTGACTCGTCTCACAGGGAGTGCACCGGCGCGTTCGGGGCGTATCCGAGCATGTCGAGTGCGTCACAGGTCCGCGCTTGGCCGGTTTCCGGTCCAGTCCATTGGGGCATTCACACCGTGGCGTGGGGCAAAGGAGGTCTCGGGGGTGGCGTTTGTGGTGGCACAGGAGGTGCCCACGTCGTCGAGCATGGCCGTACCCCATGGCCCTGCGGGCGTGGGCGAGGCGCGACACAGGATGCGCGAACAGCTGAGCCGCAGCGGGGTGTCGGAAACGGTCGTCGACGACGCAGTTCTGATCCTGTCCGAGCTCCTCAGCAATGCGTGCCGACATGGCAGACCGCTGGGACATGCCGACGCGGGCGACGGTGACGTACGGGCGGCATGGCGAGTCGACAAGGCAGGCCGGCTCACGGTCGAGGTGACGGACGGAGGCGGGCCGACGCGGCCCGTTCCGGCCACGCCCTCGGTCACCGCACGAGGCGGCCGCGGGCTCAACATCATCACAGCGCTGGCACAGGAGTGGGGCGTACGCGACAGCGCGACCGGTGAGGTCACGGTGTGGGTGATCGTCACGGAAGGGCATCGTCGCGAGGATTTCGCTACGCGCGTCGCAGGCCCGTCCTTCGACTTCTCGGACACCTTCGAAGACCTGGACTGACGTCCTGGGTCGGCGACTTGGAGTCGGACCCGCCGGCCCGACCGGGGCGGTTCCGACTGCCGGACCGAAGCGGATACGACTGCCGCGAGCCATGTTGCGATGACCGCCGGCGGTGACCCACAAAGAGACCACGGCCGGCCCGCATCACCCCGGCAGCGGCGCCACGTTGGGACCGCATCGGCCCGCTGCCCGCCCGCCAAGGCGGCGTACGGCTAGGCTCGCGCCCGACACATCACCGCCGCAATCGGGAGAAAGCCACACCATGGCCAAGAAGCGCCCCCAGACGAAGGCGACGAAGCCTCAGCTCAAGAACCGGGCCGGCGCCACAGGCGTCAACGAGCCGGTTCCGGTCGTGGGAGCCCGCGAGCCCTGCCCCTGCGGCTCAGGCCGCCGCTACAAGGCGTGTCACGGCCGGGCGGCCTCGCACGCCGTGACCGAGCTTGTGCAGCGTCCCTTCGAGGGCCTGCCCGGGGAATGCGACTGGGTGGCCCTGCGCGAGCTGGTGCCGGCCGCGACGGTCGAGCTCACCCTCAAGGACGGCCTGCCCGAAGGCGTGCCGTCGGTGACGCTCGCGACGGTTCTCCCCATGGCGTGGCCCGCGTTGCGCCGCGACGACGGTTCGGTTCTCCTCGGTCTGCAGAACGACACTCCGTCGGGTGACCTCAGCCGCGACCTCGCCGCCACCCTGCAGCGGACCCTCGAGGCCGCGCCCGGCACGCCGGTCACCACCCGTGGCGCCGCTGCCGAGGGCGTACGGCTCCAGGACCTCCTCGCTCCGGACGCCGCTTTCGAGCCGACCGTGCACTCCGGCTTCGAATTCTGGGTTCCTGATTCGGCCGAGCAGGCGTCCCCCGACGTGGCCGCCTCCCTCGAGCGTGCTAACGCGGCCGCGATTCCCACCGTGAAGCTCTCCGGTGTCGACGCCGCCTACTGGTGCGAGACCCCGGAGAAGAACCACCTGCGCTGGGTCATGCCGCACCCGGAGGAGCAGCTCCTCGACGCCCTGGCCAGGCTGCACGCCGCGGGCAGCTCGTCGCTCGGGGAGGGAACCCGGCTGGTCGGCTCCTTCCGTGCGCACGGCCTGGTGGTTCCGGTGTGGGACCTGCCGAGCGGGATGGGCGCCGAGGAGTGCGAGAAGCCCGCCGCCGAATTCGCCGAGCGGCTGGCCTCCGCGCTCAAGTCCCACGCTCCGCTCACCGCAGAAGAGCGCCGCGCACGCGGCGGTCTCACGAACCGCCAGGTCACCCTCAGCTGAGACTGACGTTTACCGCCCCCCGGCGGGTGACGCCAGTCACAACTCGCTCAATCGGCAGGTAAATCAATGTCCGAATACGAGAGATCGAATTTGCGAACCACAGATCTCTTGTTACCGTTCTAGAAGCCCGGTCGCTGGTGCATCCCCCGTCGCCAGCGATCGGGCGTTTCCATTTTCCGCGACGCCTCTCCCGGCTCAACGGCCCCCGTAGTCACGGGAGTTGCTCACCGAGCGCAACAACAGCGGCTCGTCGCCCGTTCCACCGGAAGCAGCGAACTCAGCCACTGCCCAGTAGGCGGAAGCAGTGCCGCGCGAAGGCTCACGGGGTGTTTCACAAGTGCGCGGCTCGTCGCCCGCCTCCACCTTGCAGTTGGTCTGCAGAGTGCGTCCGCCCGGCCCCATCAGAGTGAGTACGGACGTCAATTCCATGCCCGTCGCATTGCGGTAATAGGTGCGGGCCCATGTTTGACCGTCACGCGTCAACACACAGGTCTGTGCCTCGATGCCTTCGGGAGAGGCGACTTCCGGCCCACATCGGGATGCGGTCCGCGGGGCCGCGCGCCGGACGCCGTCGGACTCGCCCCCGGGGCCGTCCACGGCGGCCGCGTTCCCGGCGTCGGTCGTCCCGGACGTGGCAAGGCCCGGCAGCAGACCCGCCGCATCGGCCCCGGAGCCGCCCTTCACGTCGCCCACCGGAGCGGATCCTGCCCCGGCGGCCGGCACCGGCCCGCCCGCCTGCCCGGCCGACGCCACGAGCGGCACCAGCGCGGCGACCACCACGACGGCCGCGAGCCCGAGCATGCGGAGATTCATGGGGCCACCTGCCGACTGCGGGAATTTCATGACGAGAGCAGCCCGAAGATATCGGCGCAGTACGGGCGCACAGCCGCCGCGCGCCCATTTCCGTGACAACTCGGCCCATCGCTACCCGTACGAGTGACGGAGCCGGACCGAGGCGAGCGGTCCCGACCGCAAACGACGGCGAGCCGGGCTCGTCGCCCAGGGAGTGCGGGGTCCTCGGCGGCCGGTGCGTGCGCTCAAAGACGGCCGGAAGCCCAAGTGCCCACGCCACCTGGGCTCCGACGCATCGAACGGACGTCTCGGAGAGACAAGGCCGACGTGCGGATTCGGCCTAGTAGGCGAGCCGGCTGCCCTCTCCCGCCTCCGGCGGGTAGAGCCCGCTGTCGGGTGCGCTGCTCGCGCTCGCCTCGACGAGCGCGTCCACGACCGCTTCGACGTCCGGCAGCCAGGGCGCGGCGGAGCCGGGAAGCGGGGCCCGCTCCCAGCGCACCTGCCCCGCGCCTGTCTCCGCCGGCGGCAGCACCAGATAGCCGCCGCTGCCGTGGAAACGGAGCGAGCTCGGTACGCAGTCTTTGACGAAGAGCAGTTCGCCGAGCTGTTCCAGGCTGTACGGGGCCACCAGCAACGACCACCGCGTGGGGGTCGCGACAATCGGCCCCAGGTGCATGTCCATCCGGTCCAGCACCAACAGTGCCCGAGCGGCGGCCACGGCGGGCAGGCTCACCGCGCACGGCGCGCCGCCTTCCCCGGAGCCGCCGGGCCGGGAGGCGCCGGTGGCCAGAACGACCGGAGCGGTGGGCCGGTTGGTCCACCCCCAGCGGATCATCCGCTCGTCGGTGGTCGCCGCGAGAATGCCGGGGTCGAAGGGATGCGCGCCGGGGACGACGCACTCGGGGTCGGGGCAGGCGCATGCGCGCCTGCGCTCCCTGCGGCTTCTTCCCTGGTCCTCCGGCCGGTCACTGCCGGCCGCTTTCAGTCCCACACCGGGAAGCACGGGCCATTTCCACTCGACGGCGCAGGTCAGCGCCGTTTCGAGCTGAAGAGGCCCTTTCTTACGCCGGTACCGGAGCCTGCGTCGCCTTCCGAGGATCTCGCGCATGAGCGCTCGTTCCTTTCCGTTGAACGCCGGGGTCCACATCACATTGGTGTGCAGCTCATTACTGTGCGTACAAGTGCGCGTACTGATCGGCGCTTCATCGCCCCTTGCCAGTGGCATGGGCGCCCCCTGTTTCGCCGGCGACAGGATCGTCACCCCGAGGGCCGAACGTGGGCTGTTGTCCATTAAACGCGTGGCGAGGGGTGGCGTGCGCCTGGCGCTTGCTGTCCCGCTGTACTTCTTCCCCGCCACTCGGGGATGAGGCGCGGCCTCCGGCTGTTAGGACGCCCGGGCCCGCTGCCAGGTTCCGGGGCGCTTGCAACTGCCCCTGGCCATCACCTTTTACGTACCCAGCACGCTTGCAATGACGCTTTGCCCCGGGTCCTGAGCCCGGGAGTCCCCCTGCCGAACGCCCTCAGTCGACCCCAATCGGCCGCCATCAGGTGCATTTTTCAGCCAAGTTAACAGGTCCTCGCATTTCTCGCAGACACCATCAATCCCACCGGGACAGTGCTGGACATCACCTTATGTGTGCGTGTAGATGTGGATGCATTGATAGCGGCGCAGAATGACATGGGGGTTTGCGATGCTATTGAGCAGAACGCACCTGCCGGAAAGCCGGCTGCCATGAGCGCCCCTCACCTGCCGAAAGTGGCTGGAATCGACTCAACAGTTCCCGCGCCCGCGCACACTCCCGCCCCCATGCCCCCCGTCCCCGCCGCACCCCCCGCGGCCGGAGCGGTGCTTCAGGACCGGTTGGCCGGGTGGGTCTCCGACCTCACGACGCTCCACGAGCTCACCGAGCGGCTGATCAGAACCGGCTCGCTCGACGACGCTCTCGACGAACTGCTCCGCGCGGGGGCAGCGCTCGTCGGCGCCCGGCGCGGCATGGTCGTACTCGAACCGCCCCGTGATCCCGCCCGCGACAGCAGCCCTCTGGAGGACGACCGGGGACCCGTTCTCGCCAAGGGCCTCGGCCTGACCCGCTCCGACCTCGGCCACATCGAGACGGTGCCGCGCGGCGCGACGGCGTACGGCCGCATTCTGGACGGCCGTTGCTGCGGCCCCTCCGGCGTCCCGGAGCCGGTGGCCCATCCGGACCTGCTCGGCGACGACTCGCTCCACCCCCTGCACCGCGAGGTGGCAGTCCGCCTCGGCTACGCCGCGAGCTACACCGTTCCGCTGGCCACCACGGAGTCCGGCACGCTCGGTGCGGCAGCCTGGCTCTACGACGAGCCGGCCGCACCGGTCGAGCGCCAGTGCCACCTCGTCGGCCTCTACATGCGCTACGCCACCGAGCATCTGGCCCGCCTGCTGGAGCTGGAGCAGGCCCGTGCCACCGTCGCGACCGTGGCGAAGGAGCTGCTGCCCAGCCGACTGCCCCGGGTGCCCGGTGTCCAGCTGGCCGCCCGGCACATCCCCGGCCGGAACGGCGGCGGCGACTGGTACGACGCGCTGCCGCTGCCCGAGGGAGCGCTGGGCTTCGCGGTCGGTTCGGTCAGCGGGCGCGGCCCGAGTGCGCTCGCCGCGATGGGCAGGCTGCGAGCCTCCCTGCGGGCGTACGCGGTGATGGAGGGCGAGGACCCGGTCGCGGTCCTGTCCGATCTGGAGCTGCTGCTGCGGTTGACCGAGCCGGCGCGGACGGCCACGGCACTCTTCGCGTACGCCGAACCGGCCGCCAGGAAGATCGTGCTCGCCGGCGCCGGGCACACGCCGCCGCTGGTGATCGGTGAGCGCCGCACGGAGTTCGTCGAGACGTCCCTGTCCGCCCCCCTCGGGATGCTCGCCTGTTGGGAGGCGCCGAGCGTGGAGCTGTCCCCCCAGCCGGGAGAAACGGTGCTGCTGTACACGGACGGGCTGCTGCGACGCACGGGCGACGCGATGGACCGCGCCTTCGCCCGGCTGCAGTCGGCGGCGGCGAGCGTCCCGAGGGCACTGCGCGACGATCCCGCCGCGATCGCCGACCACGTCCTGCGCACCCTGCTGCAGGAGGCCCGGGGCCGGACATCCGGCGGAACGGACGGCGGAGAGGACATCGTCCTGCTCGCCGCCCGGTTTGACTGATTGTTCACATCCATTCGGGTCGTCTACCGCTCACACATACGATGGACGTTGCCCCCCTTGCCGAACGGCGGCGGGGCCCGAAGTCGTTTCAGTGAAGGCCGGACAGGCCCCAGGAGGCAGACGTGGCGGAGGAGCTCACCCCGGAGACCCCGGAGGACGAGGAACAGCCGATCAAGCAGCGCAAGAACGGGCTGTACCCGGGCGTTTCCGACGAGCTGGCCGAGAACATGACCACCGGCTGGGCGGACACCGAACTGCAGGGCCTCGAGCCCATCGCACAGGCCCAGCAGACCGCCGCACGCCGGGCCGCGCTCTCCGCGCGCTTCCCGGGCGAGCGCCTGGTGATCCCCGCGGGCAACCTCAAGACGCGCTCCAACGACACGGAGTACAGCTTCCGCGCCTCCACCGAGTACGCCTACCTGACCGGCGACCAGACCGAGGACGGCGTCCTGGTCCTGGAGCCCAAGGGCAACGGCCACGTGGCCACCATTCATCTGCTGCCGCGCTCCAACCGCGAGAACGGCGAGTTCTGGCTGTCGGGCCAGGGCGAGCTGTGGGTCGGCCGCCGGCACTCGCTCGCCGAGGCCGAGCAGCTGCTGGGCATTCCGGCCGAGGACGTGCGCGAGCTGTCCGCGAAACTGCGCGAGGCCACGGGTCCCGTCCGTGCCGTGCGCGGCCACGACGCCGCTGTCGAGGCTGCGCTGACCGACAAGGTCACCGCGGAGCGCGACGAGGAGCTGCGGGTCTTCCTCTCCGAGGCACGCGCCGTGAAGGACCCGTTCGAGATCGGCGAGCTGCAGAAGGCGTGCGACTCCACCGCGCGCGGCTTCGAGGACGTGGTCAAGGTCCTGGACAAGGCCGAGGCCACCAGCGAGCGCTACATCGAGGGCACCTTCTTCCTGCGCGCCCGCGTCGAGGGCAACGACGTCGGCTACGGCTCCATCTGCGCCGCCGGCCCCCACGCCACCACCCTGCACTGGGTGCGCAACGACGGCCCGGTCCGCTCCGGCGACCTGCTGCTGCTCGACGCGGGCGTGGAGACCCACACCCTCTACACCGCGGACATCACACGCACCCTGCCCATCAGCGGCCGCTACACCGAGCTCCAGCGCAAGATCTACGACGCTGTGTACGAGGCTCAGGAGGCGGGCATAGCGGCCGTGAAGCCGGGCGCCAAGTTCCGCGACTTCCACGACGCCTCGCAGCGCGTGCTCGCCGAGAAGCTCGTCGAGTGGGGCCTCGTCGAGGGCCCTGTGGAGCGCGTTCTCGAGCTCGGTCTGCAGCGCCGCTGGACCCTGCACGGCACCGGCCACATGCTCGGCATGGACGTCCACGACTGCGCCGCCGCGCGCACCGAGGCGTACGTCGACGGCACCCTGGAGCCCGGTATGTGCCTCACCGTCGAACCCGGCCTCTACTTCCAGGCCGACGACCTGACCGTGCCGGAGGAGTACCGCGGCATCGGCGTGCGGATCGAGGACGACATCCTCGTCACCGAGGACGGCAACAGGAACCTCTCGGCCGCGCTGCCGCGCCAGGCCGATGAGGTCGAGGCCTGGATGGCGTCGCTGAAGCAGGGCTGACCGGACGGAAGGCTCCGGGAGGGCGCGCGCTCACGACACGTCGAGCAGCGCGCCCTTCCGCCATTTCAGGACCTTGTCGAAGCTGACCACCGCGCCGCGCCCCGGCCTGTTGCGGACGTGGACGTGATCGGCGAGCTGCTCGATCAGGCAGAGCCCGCGGCCGCTCTCCGCGCCGGGGCCCGGCAGCGCCGTGGGGCCGCCGCGCAGCGGACCGCGCCGGGTCGGAAACCCGGGCCCCGAATCGGCCACCTCGATACGGCACTTCTCGCCGTCCAGATAGGCCGTGACGCGGTACGCCTCGGACGCCTCGCCGGTGTCACGGTCGCCGCCGTGCTCCACCGCGTTCGCGCACGCCTCGGTCAGGGCGACCGACAGGTCGTAGGAGATGTCCGGATCGACGCCCGCGGTCTCCATGGTGCCCAGCAGCAGACGCCGGGCGAGCGGCACGCTCGCAGCCTCGCGCCGCAAATGGAGGGACCACCAGATGCTCATGCTCCAGCCTCCTGGCCGCGGCTCGACATACCGATACGTATTGCCCGCCGACACGGTCGGTAAGCGCTTCGTCACAGTGACGGCCCTCGTTCGGCGGATGCGCATTCGCCGGCCGCCGGTGTATGTCGGCAAACGGGATCTTCCGGACCTGCCGTACGGCGGCCGGCACCCGGGTGCGATGATGACCCGGCCATGTCCTCCATACGCCGAGCACGCGACGGAGCCGGTCTGCGGCTGTTGAGGGCCGCGGTGTTCACCGCGGTCTGCGTCGCGCTGTCCGCGACAGGGCATGTGCTGGCCGCCTGCAGGGCGGTTCCCCTGTGGACCCTGCTTCTCGGCTTCGTCGGGGTGTTCGCCGTGGTGACGCCGTTCGCCGGGCGGGAGCGTTCGCTGCCCGCCATCGCGGCCATGCTCACCGCGGGTCAGCTCGGTCTGCACACGATGTTCGGCGCCGGGCAGGGACAGCTGCGGCTGGCACCGACGGCGGACGACACCCTGATCAGGATGGCCGCGAAGCTGGTGTGCGGCGCGGGCGCCGCGTCCATGACTCCCGCCGACGCCCGCCGCATCGTCACCCTGGCCGGCGTCGACCCCGAAGCGGCCACCGCCCACGCACACATGGCGGAGGCCGCGACCACTCCGGCGCTGTTGCCGACCCTGCCCATGGTGCTCGGGCATCTGCTGGCCGCGCTCGTGACGGGGCTGCTGCTGCGCCGCGGCGACGCGGCACTGCTGCGGCTGATCCGGCTGTCGGCCGACTCGGCAACCGAGGTGGCGCAGACCGCCTGGCTGCGCCCGCTGCGCGCCGCGCTCGCGCTCGTGAGGGCTCTGCGCACCGGTCTGCAGGGGGCGTTCGGTGCCGGGCCGCGGCTCGCGCCCTCGGCGGACGGGCCAACTGCGTCGACAGCGGCGCAGGAACTTCAGCACACGGTGATCAGGCGCGGGCCGCCGCCCGTATTCGTCCTCAGCGCCTGACGCGGCCCACTCGACAGGAGTGGTGCCGCGGTGCCCACGCACATCCGTGCGCCCTCGGCACACCCACCTCCTTCTTCACCGTGGAGCTTGTTGTCATGAACGTTTCCCGTCTCGCCGCCGCGTCCGCCGTCGCCGCCACGTCCGTGCTGGTGTTCTCCGGCGCCGCCTTCGCACACGTCGGTGTGCAGCCGCAGGGCGAGGCCGCCAAGGGCGGTTACGCGGTCGTCAACGTCAAGGTGCCCAACGAGCGCGACAACGCCTCGACCACCAAGGTCGAGATCAACCTGCCCGCCGAGCACCCGCTGTCGTCCGTGATGCCGCAGCCGGTGCCGGGCTGGAAGGTCGAGGTCGAGAAGGCGAAGCTGGACAAGCCGCTCGAGATGCACGGCAAGCAGATCACCGAAGCGGTCACCAAGGTCACCTGGACCGCGGACGGCGCGAAGATCGGCCCGGGCGAGTTCCAGCAGTTCCCGCTCTCCCTCGGCCGACTGCCCGAGGACGCCGACCAGATGGTGTTCAAGGCCATCCAGACGTACGACAACAAGGAGGTCGTGCGCTGGATCGAGGAGCCGACCGAGGGCGGCGAGGAGCCCGAGTCGCCGGCTCCCGTCCTCAAGCTGTCGGCCGCCTCCGACGACCATCACGGCGCGGGCGCGGCCGGCGCCGCCGCCGAGGACGACGCCAAG
The DNA here is from genome assembly GCF_044763255.1 of Streptomyces sp. NPDC096176. Classification (NCBI taxonomy): domain Bacteria; kingdom Bacillati; phylum Actinomycetota; class Actinomycetes; order Kitasatosporales; family Streptomycetaceae; genus Streptomyces; species Streptomyces sp. NPDC096176. The sequence continues at coordinate 133,505 of NZ_JBIWFV010000002.1, forward strand.
GCCTCCGGACACGGCGAGGACGCGAAGTCCGAGACGGCGTCCGGCAGCAGCAGCGACTCCACCGCCCGCGTCCTGGGCGTCGTCGGCATTCTCGTCGGAGCCGCGGGCGTGGCCTTCGGCGTGCTGGCCGGACGCCGCCGCTCGGCCTGACCGGTCCCGCACCGAACCCGTTTCGAAAGAGAACCTGATGCACAACCCCAAGAGCGACGGGGAGACCCGCCGCAGCCGGCGCGCACCGCTGGTCGCGGCGGTCGCCGTCACGGCCGTGTTCGCCGTCGCGGCGGGCTTCGCCCTCACGCAGAACAACCCGGACAACGGCAGCCCCGTCACCGACGTCTCCGCCGAGGCGAAGACCAAGGCGGCGACGGTGCTCACGCAGCCCTACACCAAGCCGGACCTCGTGCTGACCGACACCAGCGGGAAGAAGTACGACCTGCGCGAGGAGACCAAGGGCAAGCCGACGCTGATCTACTTCGGCTACACGCACTGCCCGGACGTCTGCCCGCTGACGATGAGCAACATCGCCGTCGCCAAGAAGCAGCTTCCCGAGGCCGACCAGGACAAGCTCCAGGTCGTCTTCATCACGACCGACCCCGAGCGGGACACCGCCGCCGAGCTCGGCAAGTGGCTGCCCAGCGCGGGCGACCCGTCCTTCGTCGGACTGACCGGCGACTTCCCCACCATCCAGGCGGGCGCGCGGCAGATCGGCATCGGCATCGACGCGCCGAAGAAGGAGAAGGACGGGACGGTCGTGTCCATGCACGGCGCCCAGGTCGTCGCCTTCTCCCCGAAGACCGACCAGGGTTACGTCCTGTACAGCGAGAACACCTCGGTGGACGAATACGCGAAGGACCTGCCGAAGCTGATCGAGGGGAAGAAGCCGTGAGGCGCCGTGCCCCTCTTGCCGTTGCCGCCGCACTGGGTGCCGGCCTGGCGCTGGCGGGCTGCTCGGCCGACAGCGGCCCGGAGTTGAAGGTCAGCGGTGCGTTCATGCCGCAGCCCGTCGATGACATGGCCGCCGGCTTCCTCACCGTCGAGAACGGCGGCGGCGGCGCGGACAAGCTCACCTCGGTCACCAGCACCATCTCGGACGACGTCACGATCCACGAGACGAAGGACCAGAAGATGCGGGAGGTGAAGGCCTTCGACATCCCCGCGGGCGGCACGCTCGACCTCGCACGAGGCGGCAGCCACATCATGTTCATGTCGCTCAAGCAGCAGCCGAAGCAGGGCGAAAAGGTCTCGGTCGAACTGCACTTCGAGAAGTCGGACCCGATCAAGGTCGAACTTCCCGTGAAGGAGACCACCTACAACCCGCAGAAGCACTGAGCACCGAGGGACTGATCACGTGATGACAGCCACCGCCCCGCGCTTCGGCCGGTCTCCGGTCCGGGTGCTGCTCGCCGTGACCGTGCTGGTCGGCACGCTCCTCGGCGCACTACTGGCCGGCGCGAGCCCCGCGTCGGCACATGCCGCGCTCACGGGCAGCAACCCGAAGGACGGGGCGGTGGTGGCCACCGCGCCCAAGGAGGTCACCCTCACCTTCTCCGAGCAGATCGCCATGGGCGACGACTCGATCCGGGTCCTCGAGCCGAGCGGCAAACGCGCCGACACCGCCAAGGTCCGCGATCTCGGCACAGGAGGAACCGTCGCCTACGGTGTCGATCTGCACTCCGGGCTGCCCGACGGCACCTACACGGTCGCCTGGCGGGCCGTCTCCGCGGACAGCCACCCCGTGTCCGGAGCGTTCACCTTCTCCATCGGGGCGCCTTCCAAGACCGAAGTCGCGCTGCCCGACGAGGAGGCCGGCGGCGGAGTCGTCGGCGTCCTGTACGGCATCGCGCGCTACGCCGCCTACGGCGGATTCATCCTGCTCGCCGGCGGCGCCGCCTTCGTCCTCCTGTGCTGGCAGCGCGGCGCCGCGGTCCGGTCGGTGCAGCGCCTCGTCGTCCAGGGCTGGGTCGCCATGACCGCTTCGACCCTGGCGATGCTGCTGCTGCGCGGGCCGTACACCCGCTCCGGCGGCCTCGGGGACGTGCTCGACCTCGGGGAGCTGCCGGCCGTCCTGGAGACCAAGACGGGCGCGGCGCTCGTCTCACGGCTGCTGCTGCTCGGCGCGGCCGCACTGTTCGTCGCGGTCCTGTTCGGCGCGTACGCCCGCACGTCTCCCACCGACCTGCCCGACGACGCTTCGAGCCGTTCGGGGGAGGACAGGGCCGCGCAGAAGGACCTGACCTTCGGTCTCGGCATCGGCGGCACGGTCGTCGCGGCCGGGATCGCGGGAACGTGGGCGCTGTCCGAGCACGCCTCGACCGGCATCCAGCCCGGCATCGCGATGCCCGTCGACGTACTGCACCTGCTGGCCGTCGCGGTCTGGCTCGGCGGTCTCGCCACCCTGCTGACCGCGCTCTACCGGTCACCCGACGTCGAACGACGGGCGGTCCGGCGTTTCTCGACCGTCGCCTTCGTCAGCGTGGTCGTGCTCACCGCGACCGGCCTGTACCAGTCGTGGCGGCAGGTCGGCTCGTGGTCGGCGCTGACCGGGACGTCGTACGGGCAGCTGCTGCTGATCAAGGTCGGACTCGTCGCGGTGATGGTCGGCGTCGCGTGGATCTCGCGGCGCTGGACCGGTCGGCTCGGCGACGTGAGCGCGAAGGCGAAAGAAAACGAGCTCGCCGACGTGAGCGCGAAGGCGAAGGAGGACACGAAGGAGGCGGTCGTCCAGGGGGACGGCGACACGGCTCCCGACGTCGACCCGAAGCGCGCCGCGCAGCTCGCCCGCCAGAAGTCCGCCGTGGCGACGGCCGAACGCAAGCGGAACAGGGACGCGGACAGCGAGCGTTCGGGCCTGCGCCGTTCCGTGCTGGCGGAGACGGGCGTCGCGGTGGTGCTGCTGGCCGTGACGACGGTGCTCACCTCCACCGAGCCGGGCCGTACGGAGGAGGAGGCCGCCAAGGGCGGCGCCTCGCAGGCCGCCCCGGTCAGGCCTGCCGGCCCCACCGAGATCACGATGCCCTTCGACACGGGCGGCCGGAACGGCAAGGGAACCGTGCGGCTCAGTCTCGACCCGGCGCTCTCCGGCGCCAACGACATGCACGTCTGGATCGATTCGCCGGACGGCAAGGCGCTGGACGCCCCGGAGGTGAAGGTCTCCTTCACCCTGAAGGCGAAGGAGATCGGCCCGCTGCCGATCACTCCGGACCGCCTCACCGCGGGACACTGGACCGCGAGCGCCGTCCAGATCCCGATGCCGGGCGACTGGCAGGTCAAGGTGACCGTGCGGACATCGGACATCGACCAGACGACCATCGACAAGAACATCAAGATCGGCTGAGCCACCCGTGACACCCGTGACACCTGCGACATCCGCCGACGGCACCCCGGCGAGCGGCGGCGACATCTCCAGGCGGCGCCTTCTGGGCACCGCCGGCGCCGTCGGCGCGACCGGGCTGGTGCTCGGGGCGGCGGGAGGCGCTGTCGCTTACGGGGCAGCGAACGAGAGCCCCACTGCCCTGGCCACGGTCGGATCCACCGGCATCGCCTTCCACGACCGTCCGCACCAGGCCGGCATCACGGAACCGCAGCAGGCGCACGGCCATCTCGTCGCCTTCGACCTCACCCCCGGCGTGGGACGCAAGGAGGCGGCGGCCCTCATGCGTCGCTGGTCGGTGCTGGCGGGCGAACTCATGGCGGGCAGGTCGGCGGGCGACGGCGACACGGGCGTCGCGCTGGACGCGGGGCCGTCGTCGTTGACCGTCACCTTCGGGTTCGGGCGTTCCTTCTTCGACCGCACGTCCCTGGTGGCACAGCGGCCTCCGGGCCTCGATCCGCTGCCCGCCTTCTCCGCCGATCAGCTGGACGCGCGGCGCAGTGACGGTGATCTGTGGGTGCAGATCGGCGCGAACGACGCGCTGGTCGCCTTCCACGCCCTGCGAGCGATCCAGAAGGCGGCGGGGGAAGCCGCCCGGGTCCGCTGGCAGATGAACGGCTTCAACCGCTCGCCCGGTGCGACCACGCAGCCCATGACCGCGCGCAACCTGATGGGCCAGGTCGACGGCACCGGCAACCCGAAGCCCTCGGAGCCGGACTTCGAGAAGCGGCTCTTCGTGCCGTCCGGAACCGACCACCCCTGGCTCCAGGGCGGCTCCTACGCCGTCGTGCGCCGTATCCGGATGCTGCTCGACGACTGGGAGAAACTCTCCCTGACGAAACAGGAACGTGTCATCGGGCGGCGCAAGTCCGACGGCGCCCCACTGACCGGCGGCACCGAGACGACCGAGCTCGACCTGGACAAAGCCGGCCCCGACGGAAAGCTCGTCATCCCCGACAACGCCCACGCCCGCATCTCCGCGCCGGAACAGAACGGCGGCGCGGCCATGCTGCGCCGGCCGTTCTCCTTCCACGACGGGATCGCCGCGGACGGAACCCCCGACGCGGGGCTGCTCTTCATCTGCTGGCAGGCCGACCCGCTGCGCGGTTTCGTGCCGGTGCAGCGCAAACTCGACCGGGGCGACGCCCTGTCCGCGTTCATCCGTCACGAGGCGAGCGGACTGTTCGCGGTCCCTGGCGCGCCGAAGAAGGGCGAGTACGTGGGACAGCGGCTGCTGGAGTCGTGATGCGCGGTTCCGCGGCCCATTAGGGTGACGGTATGTCGGCCACGCGCTTCACCTATCTCGGTCCCGAGGGCACCTTCACCGAAGCCGCCCTGCGCACTCTCCCCGAAGCCGCCACCCGGGAGCTGGTCCCGATGCTCTCCGTGCCGGCGGCGCTCGACGCCGTACGTGCCGGTGAGGCCGCGGCCGCCCTCGTACCAATCGAGAACTCGGTGGAGGGCGGCGTCACCGCCACCCTCGACGAGCTGGCGTCCGGCGAGCCGCTGATGATCTACCGCGAGGTGCTGCTCCCCATCGCCTTCGCCCTGCTGGTGCGCCCGGGGACGACGCTCTCCGAGGTGAAGACCGTGACCGGGCATCCGGTCGCGCAGCCGCAGGTGCGGAACTGGCTGCGCAAGAACCTGCCGGACGCCCTGTGGGAGTCCGCCGCCTCCAACGCCGACGGCGCGCGGCTGGTGCAGGAGGGCCGCTACGACGCCGCCTTCGCGGGCGAGTTCGCGGCCGCCACCTATGGGCTGGTGCCCCTGGTCACCGAGATCCACGACGCGGAGAACGCGGAGACGCGCTTCGTCCTGGTGGGACGGCCGGCCAGGCCGTCGGCACCGACCGGGGCGGACAAGACCTCCGTGGTCATCTGGCTGGGCGACGACCACCCCGGTGCGCTGCTGGAGTTGCTGCAGGAGTTCGCCGTGCGCGGGGTCAACCTGATGCTGATCCAGTCGCGGCCGACGGGCGCCGGTATCGGCAACTACTGCTTCGCCGTCGACGCCGAAGGCCATATCGCGGACCGGCGGGTGGGCGAAGCCCTGATGGGGCTGAAGCGGATCTGCCCCAAGGTGCGCTTCCTCGGTTCGTATCCGCGTGCCGGAGTGACGGCGGCGGACGTACGACCTCTGCGGGCCGGCACGTCGGACACGGAGTTCACGGCGGCGTCGGACTGGCTGGCGCGCTGCCAGGACGGCCGGGCCTGAGCCGACGGGCCGCCCGGCCACCGGTCCTACCTGCAGATTTTCGTTATCCACAGATCTTGTCCACAGGCACGCATCTCGACCTGGGGACAAGTCGACAACAGAACGCCACGAGGTCGACAAATCGGCTCGCCCGCCTTCTTTCGTCCACAGAACGACAGGTCGGACCTGTCACCCAAATTCCATTGATCAACTCTTTGGGGCGAGGAATTCCCACCCGAATGAGTGTGTGACGCCGGTTTGGGATGGGAATCCTTCGGCGCGCGGACGGCTCTCGGAATGATCACTTCCGCAATCCACAGATCCACCACACAGCCTGTGGATAACGGTTCCGATCCAGGCGCCCCTGTGGACAAACCCCCGCCGAGACTCGGGCGACACAAAGGATCATGGTCAATCGAAGAGCGCCCCCGCTGCCCCTTCCGACGAAAGGCGCCGCGATTATTGACACCCATGGATGGGGTTTGCCGCCCCTTTATGAATTCCGGCAAGTCTCGCAAAAAGGACAAAGGGACACGCGTGCCGATATGCGGTGGGGTGGGGCGAGTGCGCACCGGTAGCCTGGTGGGGTGATTGACCTTCGCCTGCTCCGTGAGGACCCCGACCGTGTTCGCGCCTCCCAGCGCGCCCGTGGAGAGGACGTCGGCCTTGTCGACGCCCTGCTCTCCGCCGACGAGCGGCGAAGGTCCTCGGGCCTCCGCTTCGACGAGCTGCGATCCGAGCAGAAGTCGCTCGGCAAGCTCATCCCCAAGGCCACGCCCGACGAGCGCGCTCAGCTGCTCAAGAAGGCCGAGCAGCTGAAGGCGGACGTCAAGGCGGCGGAGGCCGAGCAGAACGACGCCGACGAGGAGACCCGCCGGCTGCTGCTGCAGCTCGGCAACATCGTCCACGAGGACGTCCCGGTCGGCGGCGAGGAGGACTTCGTCGTCCTCGAGACGCACGGCACGATCCGCGACTTCGGCGCCGAGGGCTTCACGCCCAAGGACCACCTCGAGCTCGGCGAGGCGCTCGGCGCCATCGACGTCGAGCGCGGCGCCAAGGTGTCCGGCTCGCGCTTCTACTACCTCACCGGTGTCGGCGCGCTTCTTGAGCTCGCCCTGGTCAACGCCGCCATCGCGCAGGCCACGGAGGCCGGCTTCATCCCGATGCTGACCCCGGCGCTGGTCCGTCCCCGCGCCATGGAGGGCACCGGCTTCCTGGGCCAGGCCTCAGAGAACGTGTACCACCTGGAGAAGGACGACTACTACCTGGTCGGCACGTCCGAGGTCCCGCTGGCCGCGTACCACATGGACGAGATCATCGACGCCGACAAGCTGCCGCTGCGGTACGCGGGCTTCTCGCCCTGCTTCCGCCGCGAGGCCGGTACGTACGGCAAGGACACCCGCGGCATCTTCCGGGTCCACCAGTTCGACAAGGTCGAGATGTTCTCGTACATCGCCCCGGAGGACGCCGAGGCCGAACACAAGCGTCTCCTCGACTGGGAGAAGCAGTGGCTCACCGCCCTGGAGCTGCCGTTCCAGGTGATCGACGTGGCCACCGGCGACCTGGGGGCCTCCGCCTCGCGCAAGTACGACTGCGAGGCCTGGATCCCGACCCAGGGCAAGTACCGCGAGCTGACGTCGGCGTCCAACTGCGACGGCTTCCAGGCCCGCCGGCTCGCGGTGCGCATGCGGGACGGCAAGAAGGTGCAGCCGCTGGCGACGCTGAACGGCACCCTGTGCGCCGTGCCGCGCACCATCGTGGCGATCCTCGAGAACCACCAGCTCGCCGACGGCTCCGTACGGGTGCCGGAAGTGCTGCGCCCGTACCTCGGGGGACGCGAACTGCTGGAGCCGATCTCCAAGTGAGCCCCGCCCCCTTCCCGTACAAGCTCGTCGCCACCGACCTCGACGGCACACTGCTGCGGAACGACGACACGGTCTCCGGGCGCACGCGTGACGCGCTCGCCGCGGTCACCGCGGCGGGCGCCGCGCACATCATCGTCACCGGGCGGGCCGTGCCGTGGACCCGGCACATCCTGGACGACCTGGGATACGACGGTCTGGCCGTGTGCGGGCAGGGGGCGCAGGTCTACCACGCGGGCGAGCACCGGCTGCTGACCTCCGTGACGCTCGACCGGCAGCTGGCCGGCCTGGCGCTGTCCAAGATCGAGGCGGAGGTCGGACCGCTGCTGCTGGCGGCGAGCCGTGACGGACTCGAGGGCGACGTGCTGGTCGGCTCGGGTTACCGGGTACAGGAAGGTCCCCTGCCGTACGTGCCGATGCAGGACCCGACCGACCTGTGGACCGCCCCGCTGAACAAGGTCTACATCCAGCATCCGACGCTCGGCGACGACGAGCTGGCGACGGCCGCCAGGGCGACGGTCGGCAGCCTGGTGGACGTGGTCATGGCGGGCGCGGGCGTCGTGGAGATCCTGCCGCTGGGGCTCAGCAAGGCCACCGGCCTGTCACTGGCCGCACGGCGGCTCGGGCTGCGTGCGTCGGACACGATCGCCTTCGGTGACATGCCGAACGACATCCCGATGTTCGGCTGGGCCGCGCACGGTGTGGCGATGGCCAACGCGCACGACGAACTCAAGGCCGTGGCCCACGAGATCACCGCGTCGAACGAGCACGACGGCATCGCCGTGGTACTGGAACACCTGCTGACGGGCTGAAGCGTCCGGGAGGGGGCGGCCCGCGCGGATGCGCGCTCGAAGCGGCCGCCCCCTGGGCGGCCGCCCGGCGGCCGTGCGGAGTGCGATGACTACTCCGCGGCCTGCCAGGTGCCGCCTCGGCGGGAGCGCGACGGACCGGGACTCGAACTCCTGGTCATCGCCGTGCTCCTCTCCCGGTCGGTGGCGCCGGTCGCACTGGTGTGCTGTACCGGCTCTGCAACTGTGCCGGGCCGGCCAGTCCGGCGCCACCGATTAATCAGCGCCTCAGCGAGGCCTGAGCAACGCTCGTTCAGCGCCTCCTGCGCCGCCGCAGATCCCGCAGCTGCCGGGCGAAGTCGTCCATCCTGGCGTCCATCCGGACCATGCCGTCGGACAGCTCGCACAGCCGGTTGCTCATCGCCGCGACGACCCGGTTCGTGGCATCGAGCCGTTGGTCGAGGCTGTCGAGGCGCTGGGACATCCGCTCCAGCACCGGCCCGAGTTCCTGCAGTGCAGTCCCGACACCGGCGAGGCACTGCTCGAGTTTCGTGACGCGCCGGTCGAGGGACGCGTAGCCCTCGCGCCGGCCTTCTTCGGCATCGAGGAGGTACGTGCGCACCCGGCGGGCGATGTCGCTGTCGCGCAGGAGCATGGCGACGTTGAGTACTGCCCTGCGCGTGAAGAGGGTGAGGCTGGAGCGGCGCTGTGGATAACTTCCCTCGCTCTCGGATGAGAGGGACAAGCTGTCCCTCTGATATTTGCCGAGGTCAGAGCCCTTCGCCACCCGCATTCCGTTCTCGGTGAGCTCATCCCGATGGCGTTGCGTCACCTTCTTGATGACTTCTGTGGATACTTCGAAGTACCGCGCGACCCCCTCTGTGGACACGTGGATGCTGTCAGGGAGCAGGCGAAGCGCCTTCACCTTGTCGAGGGCCTCTACCCGCCCCACGTGCTCGACGCGCATCGCGCGCGACTCGAGCAGGGCGATTTCCGATGGCATGGGTTGCCTTCCGTTCGTGATCCGTCATGGACGGCCCTCCCCGGGCCCAGGGGCGGAGGTCGGCTCACGGTGCAATCCACTCAATGACCGGCCCGGACGGTGTGCTCACCGCCGGCACCGGCAATCCCCGACTTCACGAACCCTCGACGTCACGAACTCCAGTTGCCTCCACGCACACTGAACAACGAGCCGATAAACGTACAGTTACGCGATACGCCTCGGCCCCCGCCCACAGGGGCAGGGGCCGAGGCGAAAGCCGTCACGATCGCCGTCTCATTCCCGGCCGTCTCACTCCTCGCCGGCGAGCTTGAGGACCCGCAGCTTCTGGCCGGCGTACCAGGTGGCCACCACCGTGACGCCCGCCAGCAGGGCGATCGCCGCCGGCAGGCCCACGTCGGAGCCGATCAGCCCCTCGCCGCCGATCTTCTCCGCGAGCGACAGCGACCACTGCTGGACACTGAGCGTGCGGGCGCCGGCCACCAGGCTGCCGAACAGCGTCTCCCACACCAGGGCGTAGACGAGTCCGATGACCACGGCGTGCCGGCTGACCGTGCCGAGGAGGAGGAAGAGGGCGCTGTACGCGACGGACGCGACGAGCGCCGCCACCGTGTAGGCGATGGCGACCTGCTGGCCGTTGCCGTTCAGGATGAAGCCGGCGATGAACGTGGGCACCGCGGAGAAGGCCATCGTCACGGCGATCGCGACGATCAGCTTGGTGAAGATGATCGTCGGCCGCTTCACCGGCTTGGCGAGCAGGTAGACGATCGAGCCGTCGTCGATCTCGGGGCCGATCGAGCCGGTGCCCGCGATGACTCCGATCAGCGGCACCATCGTGGCGAGGGCGAATCCGCCGAGCACATCGGCGGCGACCTGGTCGTCCGCGCCGTTGAAGGCCCGCACGGCTGCGGCGATCAGCAGCAGCAGTCCCGGCAGCACGAACAGGATCGCGGCCCGGCGCCTGCCGAGAACGGCCCGATAGGTGAGCCGGGCGACTGTGGGGTCGTACATGGACGTCACAGCTCCTTTCAGGCCGCTACGAGGTAGGAGAAGACCGACTCGAGGGACTCGTCGGAGGGCGAGACCGTGAGCAGCCGGATGGACTGCTCGCGGGCGACCTTGGGGAGCAGCTCGGTGAAGCGGCCGAAGTCGACGGCTTGGATGCGCAGCGCGCCCTCTGCCAGGTCGACCTCGATGCCCGCCGTCGACGGGTCCGCGATGAGGGCCGCGGCGAGCGCCCGGTCGTCGCTGGACCGTACGAGGTAGCGGTGCGGCCGGTCCGTCATCAGTCGGCGGATGCGGCGGAAGTCCCCGCTCGCCGCGTGGCGGCCGGCGACGATCACCTCGATGTGGGAGGCGAGTTGCTCGACCTCCTCCAGGATGTGCGAGGAGAACAGGACCGTGCGGCCCTCCGCGCCCATGCGCCGCAGCAGGTCCATCAGCTGCATGCGCTGGCGCGGGTCCATCCCGTTGAACGGCTCGTCGAGCAGCAGCACGGACGGCTCGTGAACGAGCGCGGACGCCATCTTCACGCGCTGGCGCATGCCCTTGCTGTACGTCGAGATCTTGCGGTCCTGCGCGTACTCCATCTCGACCGTGGCCAGCGCCTTCTGGGCCTCTTTGGCGCCCAGGCCGTGCAGTTCGGCGTTGGCGACGACGAACTCGCGTCCTGTGAGGAAGTCGTACATCGCCTCGCGCTCGGGGACGATGCCGATCTGCCGGTACACCGACTCGTTGCGCCAGATCGGGGCCCCGTCGATGGTGACGGTGCCGTTGGAGGGGGCGAGGAAGCCGCCCATCATGTTGATGAGGGTGGACTTCCCGGCACCGTTCGGGCCGAGGAGCCCGGTGACGCCCGGACCGATGGTCATGGTCACGTCGTTGACGGCCACGACGTTGCCGAACCACCGCGAGGTGTTGTCAATGCTGATGGTGGTCACAGCCCGACCTTTCGGTAGCGGCGCATGAGGACGCCGTACGAGCCGGCGACAAGCGCGAGGACGACGAGCAGGTAGACCACGCCCGCCCCGGCCCCGGGGCCCTCGCCGCCGGGGAACGCGGATTCAGCGCCAAGGAAGGCGGTCTGCACCCCGTCGATGAGCGTGACCGGCGAGAACAGACCGAGCCACTTGATGACCCCGGCCGACCCGGTCTCCCAGGCAATGGCCTGGACGGTGGAGACCGCGCCGTAGGTGATGGTGAGCGTCGCGATCACAGCGGCGACGCCGAATCCGCGGCGCGGCGTGAACGCGGCGAGCACCAGCCCGATCCCGCCGAAGAGGACGGACAGGAGAGCCACGGACACCATGCCCTGCGCAAAGCCCTTCGTCTGGTCGGCGAAGTCGAACTTGGCCAGCAGCGCGCCCAGATACAGGATCACCAGCGGTGTCGCGGTGAGCACGAAGACGGCGGACGCCATGGCCGCGAACTTGGCGAGGACGTAGTCGACGCGTTCGATCGGGCGCGAGAAGTACAGCGGTACCGATTTGAAGCGCAGGTCCCGTGAGACCGACTGCGGCGCCTGTGCGGCGAGGAACAGGGCGATGAGCGCCTGCATGATGATCGCGAAGCGCGTGTACTCGACCGGCAGGTCCGACATCGTCGGTACCGAGATCGCGACCGCCACCATGATGGCGGCGACCAGGCACATGATCCCGAGCAGAATCATCGGCAGTACCTTGGACTTGGCGGATCGGCCGAGTCCGAAGGCCCCGCGCAGCGACTGCGAGTAGAGCGAACGGCGCGCGTAGGCGCGACCGAGGCGGGGGCCGTCGTAGTTGCGGTATCCGATGTTGTGGATCCGCGTCGTCTCGGGGGTCTGGCCGCCGTGCGTGTGGGTGCTCATCGGCTCTGCACCTCCATGGCCTGCGCGGCCTCCGGGCGGAAGACCTCCGCGATGTGATGGCGTCGCTGTTCCATCCGGACGAGCCCGAGACCGAGATCGGCGACCGTGTCGCGCACGATGTCGTACGTCTCCTCGCCGGTCGCCTCGAGCAGCAGGATGTGGCCGGCTCCCGGCAGGCCGTCCTCCGTGCGCTCGTGCAGCTGGAGCCCGGCGGCGGCGAGGGCCTTCCGGAGCGCGGCCGTACCATCGGGGTGGGTGTCGGAGTCGGTGACCTCGACGGCGAGCGTGGTGGTGATCTGCGTGAAGTCCTTGGTGGAACTGGAGCGCAGCAGCGTGCCGCCGTCGATGACGACGACGTGGTCGCAGGTGCGCTCGAGCTCGCCGAGCAGGTGCGACGTGACCAGGACCGAGATGCCGAAGTCGGTGTGGACGCGGCGGATCAGGCCGAGCATCTCGTCACGGCCGACGGGGTCGAGACCGTTGGTCGGCTCGTCGAGGAGGACCAGCTGCGGGTCGTGGACCAGTGCCTGGGCGAGTTTGACGCGCTGTTTCATGCCGGTCGAGTAGCCGCCGATGGGGCGGTAGCGCTCCTCGTAGAGACCGACGTGGCGCAGGGTGTCCGCGGTGCGTTCCCGCGCTGCCGTCGGCGGGAGGCCGGACATGCGCGCCATGTGGACGACGAACTCGGTGGCCGAGACGTCGGGCGGCAGGCAGTCGTGCTCGGGCATGTAGCCGACGCGCTCTCGGATCTCGGCGCCGCTCGTGGCGACGTCCAGTCCGAGCACGGCGGCCCGTCCCTCCGTGGCGGGGGACAGACCCAGCAGGATCTTGATCAACGTGGACTTGCCGGCTCCGTTGGCGCCCACCAGTCCGGTCACACCGGGGCCGATGTCCAAGGAGAGCCGGTCAAGCGCGGTCACCCGGGGGAACCGCTTGCTCAGGCTTTCGGTCGCGATCACAGTCACAGTTCGAAGGTAGTGGCGCTCGGCACACCTGACGTCAGCCTCGCGGCTCTATCCGTCTCCGACTCAAGAGGTACAGGCCCGTAGGGGCAAGGCGAGCGAAGTCCACGACGAACCGGGGTTGTGCACACCCCTTGACGCAGCCGCCGTCCATTGTCACATTCATCAGTGTCACGTTACGGCTCGTACAGCGCAGGAAACGGACGGTGGCATGGCCTCAGCAGTGACAGCCGAACGGACCGCGGAGCTCCGCGGTTTCCGAGACGTCCAGCGCCTGGCGTACGAGTGCGCGGAAGCCGTCGCGGCCCAGCTGAAGCCCGGTGTGACCGAGCGCGAGGCGGCGCGGATGCAGCGGGAGTGGCTGCGCGAGCGCGGGGTGCGCGACTGGTTCCACCTGCCCTTCGCCTGGTTCGGGGACCGCACGGCGTTCACGGACTTCCGGACACCTCTGCAGTTCTTCCCGACCGACCGTGTCCTGGAGGCGGGAATGCCGTTCATCCTCGACATGGCGCCGGTCCTGGGCGGCTGCACCGCGGACATCGGCTACTCGGGCTGCCTCGGCCCGAGTCCCCTCCACGACAAGCTGCTCGCCGATCTCGAGGCACACCGTGAGCTGATCCTGCGCGAAGTGCGCGAACGACGGCCGCTGCGCGAGATCTACGGAAGCGTGGACCGGTTGATGGTCCGCCAGGGGTACGCCAACAGGCACCGCGCCTACCCGTTCGGCGTGATCGCCCACAAAATCGGCCGAGTGCGGGATTGCCGCCGGTCTCCGAGTCTCTTCGGGTTCGGCACCCAGGCACTGAAGGGCCTGGCGCGAGACGCCCTGCACGGACACCGCGACGGATGTTCCCGCTGTGGAGCCCCTACACGTTCTCCGACCATCCGCCCCGGCCGGGGCTGTGGGCGGTCGAACCGCACCTCGGCTTCCGGGGTACGGGCGCGAAGTTCGAGGAGATCCTGGTCGTCACCGACTCCAAGGACCCCGAGCAGAGCGCTTTCTGGCTGGACGACGATCTGCCGCATGTGCGGCGGTGGGCACAGGAGAGGAACCGGTGAGCGTGGGAGCACTGTCGGGGGCGCGCGAGCGCCGGGTCCGTACGGGAGGAATCGAGCTGTGCGTCTGTGAACTGGGCGACGAGGCACAGCCGACCGTGATGCTGGTCCACGGGTATCCGGACAGCAAGGAGGTCTGGTCCGAGGTCGCGTACCGGCTGGCGGACCGCTTCCATGTCGTGCTGTACGACGTCCGGGGACACGGCCGCTCCACGGCCCCGACCCCGCTGCGCGGCGGCTTCACCCTGGAGAAACTGACGGACGACTTCCTGGCGGTCGCCGACGCGGTGAGTCCGGACCGGCCCGTGCACCTCGTCGGCCACGACTGGGGGTCCGTGCAGGCCTGGGAGTTCGCCACGGTCGCGCGGACAGAGGGCCGCATCGCCTCCTTCACCTCCATGTCGGGCCCCTCGCTGGATCACTTCGGACACTGGATCAAGCGGCGGCTGAGCCGCCCCACCCCGCGCAGGGTCGGACAACTCCTCGGTCAGGGCGCGAAGTCCTGGTACGTGTACATGCTGCACACACCGGTGCTGCCCGAGCTGGCCTGGCGAGGCCCGCTCGGCAAGCGCTGGCCGAAGATACTGCAGCGCGTCGAGAAGGTGCCCGCGGGTGAGTATCCGACGGCGTCGCTGCCTCAGGACGCCGCCCACGGCGCATGGCTCTACCGGGACAACGTCCGGACCCGGCTGCGCCGCCCACGCACCGACGCCCACGCCCACGTGCCCGTCCAGCTGATCACGCCGACCGGTGACGCGTTCTTGTCCGAGCGGCTCTACGACGATCTGGGCGAATGGGTGCCCCGGCTGACCCGCCGGTCCGTGGCCGCCAAGCACTGGGTGCCACGGACTCGGCCTGATCAACTCTCCTCGTGGATCGCCGAGTTCATCGACGCGCACGAGGGTGGACCGAGCAGGCCGGCGGGGCCGGGGCCGACGACGAAGCCGGCCACCGGGGCGTACGCGGAACGGTTCGGCGGACAACTCGTCCTGGTGACGGGTGCGGCGAGCGGTATCGGACGGGCCACGGCGTACGCGTTCGCGGAGGCCGGGGCGCGCATCGTGGCCGTGGACCGGAACGCGGAGGGCGCCGCCAGGACGGCGGAGATGTGCGGGCTCATCGGTGCCCAGGCCGCCTGGGGTGAAGCGGCCGACGTCAGCGACGAACAGGCCATGGAGAAACTGGCCGAGAAGGTCGCCGCCGAGTACGGCATCGTCGATGTGCTGGTCAACAACGCCGGGATCGGGCTGTCGGGCCCCTTCCTGGACACCTGCTCAGACGACTGGAAGAAGGTCCTTGACGTCAATCTGTGGGGCGTGATCCACGGCTGCCGGATCTTCGGTGGACAGATGGCAGAGCGCGGCCAAGGCGGCCACATCGTCAACACCGCCTCGGCCGCCGCCTATCTGCCCTCCAAAACCCTGCCCGCTTACAGCACGTCCAAGGCGGCGGTTCTGATGCTCAGCGAATGCCTGCGGGCCGAACTGGCCGGCCGCGACATCGGCGTCACCGCGATCTGCCCCGGCATCGTCAACACCGGCATCACCTCCACCGCCCGCTTCGCCGGAGTGGACGAGATGGAGGAGAAGCGGCGGCAGAAGAAGGCGGCCCGCCTGTACGGTCTGCGCAACTACCCTCCGGAGAAGGTCGCCGACGCGATCCTGCGGGCGGTGGTGCGCAACCAGGCGGTCGTGCCGGTCACCCCCGAAGCCCGGGGCGCGCACTTCATGTCACGGTTCGTGCCCGGGGCGCTGCGCGCATTGGCCAGGCTCGAGCCGCGGCTGTGAGCAGTCCAGCCGGCCGTCGTGGAGGGAGCGGATGTGTCCGAGCAGTCAACAGCCGAGTACCGGATCGAGGACCTGGCGCACCACAGCGGCGCCACGGTCCGCACGATCCGGGCCTACCAGGACCGGGGGCTGCTTCCCAAGCCCGAGCGGCGAGGCCGTTCCAACGTGTACGGCTCCGCGCACCTCACCCGTCTGCGCCAGATCGCTGATCTCCTCGAGCGGGGCTACACCCTCGCCTCCATCAAGGAGTTGCTGGAGGCCTGGGACACGGGCCGTGGCCTGGGCGGTGTGCTCGGACTCGTGGCCGAGGTGCAGGGGCCGTGGACCGACGAGGAGGTCGCCAGGATCTCCCGGAAGGAACTGGAGCGCAGATTCGGCGGCGCGCCCGACGAGGACGCCTTCGCCGAAGCGGTGGAGCTCGGCGTGCTGGAGCCGATTCCCGGGCGTGAGGACGAGTTCCTGGTTCCGAGCCCCCAAGAGCTGTCGGTGGCGGCCGAGTTGCACGCGGCGGGCGTACCGCTGTCGGCAATTGCAGGGCATCTGAGGGAGGTACGGGAGCAGGTGGAGCACATCGCCTCCCGGTTCCTGGAGTTCACCACCGAGCATGTCTTCGCCCGCTTTCTCGAGCACGGGCCGCCGACCGACGCCGACGCGGCGGAGGCGGCGGCTCTCGTCCGGCGGCTTCGCCCCCTCGCTCGGCAGACGCTCGACGCCGAACTGGCCCGCGCCATGCAGATGTTCGCCACCCTGCACCTGCAGCAGCACCTCGTGGCCGACGGGCCGCCTCCCGCGGAGGAGGGGCGCACAACGGTCACCCTGTCGGCAGAGACAATGCGTGCTGTACGCCGTCTGGTTGGCGTGGGCCACGTCGATGCCTTTGTCCACGCGGCTACCGAAAGAGAGCTGCAGGCCAGGACGTTGGACGACCTGGCAGCAACACATCGCAACAACACACATATTACCCAAAGGGGGTAAATGGTAACAGCGTTGTCCACAGAATCACCAATTCCCCTGTGGATAAGCCAAGTTGTCTGTGGATCAAACCTTCAAGCTGAAATTTTTTGAGTGGCGTCGCCGACATCCGACCGTGCACGCTGGCCCCATGAACGCAGGACCCGCCGACGCGGCACCCGACGAGAGGCGCACCGTCAAGGTGTCGAAGTACCTCTCGAAGCATCTGCGCCACCAACCCGACCGCATCGGCGTCACCCTCGACGCGAACGGCTGGGTGCGAATCGACGAGCTGATGCGGGCTGCGGCCGAACACGGCTTCCGGATCACCCGGGCCGAACTCGACCACGTCGTCGCAGTCAACGACAAACAGCGCTTCACGATCGACGGCGACCGCATCCGCGCCAACCAGGGCCACACCGTCGAAGTCGACCTCGACCTGCCTGCGGCGGAGCCACCCGAGTACCTGTACCACGGGACCGTCGCCCGCAGCCTGGACGCGATTCGCGCCGAAGGGCTGCGGCCCATGAACCGTCACGACGTGCACCTGTCGCCCGACCGGGAGACCGCGACGCGCGTCGGTGCGCGCCGCGGCAGGCCCGTCGTCCTCCCCGTGCACGCGGGCGCGCTCCACCGGGCGGGCCATGGCTTCCGGGTGAGCGCCAATGGCGTCTGGCTCACCGACTTCGTGCCCCCGGAGTTCATCCGCTTCCCCGGGGACCGGTAAACCGGCGACCGGACCGCCGCGCACGGGCGCCACGGGGCGGGCGGCTGAGGCCCGTCCGCCGGGGCCGCGCGCCACGGGCGGTCCTCAGCCGCCGAGCTGGGCCAGGCCCTCGGTCGCGATCTGCTCGAAGACGGCCTGGTCGGCCGCGAAGTCGGAGTCGGGGATGGGTGCGTGGATCGCGATCTCGGTGAAGCCGAGTTCGAAGTGCCTGCCCGCGAAGTCGACGAACGCGTCCAGCGACTCGAGCGGCCGGCCGCGGTCCGGCGTGAATCCGGTGAGCAGGATCTTGTCGAGCTCACCCACGCTCCTGCCGACGTCGGCGCACGCCTTGGCGAGTTTGTCGATCTGCCCGCGGATGGCATCACGGGACTCTTCTGGGGTGCCCGACTCGAAAAGCCTCGGGTCGCCGGTGGTCACCCAGGCCTGCCCGTACCGTGCCGCGAGCTTCAGCCCGCGCGGGCCGGTCGCGGCGACCGCGAACGGCAGTCGCGGCCGCTGCACGCACCCGGGGATGTTGCGCGCCTCCACCGCCGAGTAGAAGGCGCCTTCCTGCGTCACGGAGTCCTCGGTGAGCAGCCGGTCGAGCAGCGGCACGAACTCGGCGAACCGGTCGGCGCGTTCCCGCGGTGTCCAGGACTCCTGGCCGAGCGCCGTGGCGTCGAAACCCACACCGCCCGCGCCGATGCCCAGCGTGATCCGCCCGCCCGAGATGTCGTCCAGGGAGATGAGCTCCTTGGCCAAGGTCACCGGGTGCCGGAAGTTGGGGGAGGTGACGAGCGTGCCGAGGCGCAGTCGCTCGGTCGCCGCGGCGGCGGCCGTCAACGTCGGCACCGCGCCGAACCAGGGGCCGTCGCGGAACGTTCGCCACGACAAGTGGTCGTACGTGTACGCGGCGTGGAAACCGAGCTGTTCGGCGCGCAGCCACTCGTCGCGGCCGCCGCGCTGCCAGGGACGGACAGGGAGAATTACGGTGCTCAGACGCATGCCTTAGAGCGTACGTGCCCGAGCGGTCCGCGATACCGGCCACTCAAATGTGCGCCCTCTCGCACGCCCGTGCACTCGGTACGGGAGAATGGATCTGTGACCTCAGCTACCGATCCCCACCGCCTGCCCCTCACCACGCCCCGGCTGATCGCCACCGACCTCGACGGAACGCTGCTGCGGGACGACAAGTCGGTCTCCGACCGGACGATCGCCGCACTCGCAGCCGCGGAGGAGGCCGGGATAGAGGTCTTCTTCGTCACCGGCAGGCCGGCCCGCTGGATGGATGTCGTCAGCGACCACGTCCACGGCCACGGCCTCGCGATCTGCGCGAACGGCGCGGCGGTGGTCGATCTGCACTCCGGCGGAAAGCTTCTGGAGGTCCGCGATCTGCCCAGGACGACCGCCATGGACGTCGTACGGACGCTGCGCACCGCCGCGCCCGGCACCTCGTTCGCGGTCGAGCTGACCACCGGCATCCATTACGAGCCGGACTATCCGCCCTTCCACCTCGACCCGGGCGCCACCGTGGCCGCCGCGGAGAAGCTGCTCCACGAGGAACAGCCGGGCGAAGGCGCCCCCGTGATCAAGCTGCTCGCCCACCACCCGGATCTGGTGCCCGACAGCTTCCTCACCCTGGCCCGTGTCGCGGCGGGCGAGCTGGCGTCGTTCACCCGCTCGAGTCCGACGGCGCTGCTGGAGGTCAGCGGCCTGGGCGTGAGCAAGGCGAGCACCCTCGCGCTCTGCTGCGCGCAGCGCGGGATCTCCGCCGACGAGGTCGTGGCGTTCGGCGACATGCCCAACGACGTGGAGATGCTGACCTGGGCGGGGACCTCCTACGCCATGGGCAACGCGCACCCGGATGTGATCGCGGCCGCGTCCGGGCGGACGGTCGCCAACAACGAGGACGGCGTCGCCGTGGTCATCGAGCAGATCCTCGCCCGCCAGATGGAAGAGCGTCAGGTCTGACCGGCACGACGGGGGACGCGTCCGGGCGGACGGTCGCCGACAACGAGGACAGTGCCGCCGGGCTCACAGAACCACGCCGCGTTCGCGCAGCCAGACCACCGGATCCACCCCCGACCCGATATAGGGCGTGAGCCGCGCCTCGAAATGCAGGTGCGGCCCCGTCGAGTTGCCCGTCGTGCCCGCCTGGCCGATCCACTGGCCGGTGCGCACCTGCTCGCCCTGGTCGACGGCGACGGACGCCAGGTGCGCGTACTGGGTGTAGTAACCGTCCGAGTGCGCCACGACGACCTGCATGCCGAAACCGCCGCCGCAGGAGACGCTGACGACCCGCCCGGCCCCGACCGACCGCACCAGAGCGCCGATACCGAGGGCGAAGTCCTGGCCCGTGTGCCGATGCGCCCAGAGCGCGCCCACGCTGTCGAAGCCCGCGGACAGTGCGTAGTGCTCCACCGGCGCCACCCATTCCGGGCCCGCCGGCGGTGCCGGCTTTTCGGGCCGCACGGCACCGGCGCACTTGCCCGCCGCCGCGCTGCGGTCCGCCTGCGCCTGCAGCTCCCACTGCGCGGCCTCGAGCTTGGACTCGATACCCCGCTTGACGGCCGCCAGCCGCGCGTGGCGTACGGCGAGGTCGTGCCAGGCGGCGGTGGCCTTCTCCTCCGCCGCGCCGAGTTCCCGCTCGGCCTTCCGCGCCCGGTCCAGCAACCGGCTCACCGCCTGTTCGGCCTGCGCGGCGATACGGAAGCCGCGCAACAGGGCGTCGGGGTCGTCGACGAGCAGGAGGCGGCCGACGAAGGCGAGGGAGCCGCCGGTCCGGTACTGCTCGCGCGCGGCAGCTCCGACGGCGTCGTGAATCGTGCCGCGGCGTTGCCGCTCCTGCGCCAGCCTCTCCTGGAGACGGTCGGCGACGGCACGCTGCCGATCGGCCGCACGCTTGCCCCGCTCGTACTGCTCCGTGGCCTTGGCCACGTCCTCGTAGAGCCGTGTCACAGCGATGCCGGTAGGTGGCGCGGGAGCGTCGTTCGCCACGGCGGAGGGCACCGGCGCAACGAGAAGCGCGCACAGCACCACCGGGATGATCAGCAGCCGGTCGCGGTGTCTCAAGCACATCCAGGGATCGTCGCCCGGGATCGGCGGGATCTCGGGGACCGGTGCGGTGTCGTAGGGCCACCTGGCCGAGTTACCGCCGCAACTCGGGGGACAAGCGCGGCGGGCGCTACGACTCCCGACCGGAAGACGCGTCGGGCAGGGCCGGTCCGGAAGGCGGGTCGGGCGCGTCCGGCAGGGCCGGTCCGGAACCCCCCGCGGGCGCGCCGAGCAGGACCCGCCGCCCGTCGGGAGGGCGCCCGATACGCCGGACCACTTCCTCGCTCACACCCGACGTCACGAAGTCGGACAAGCCTTCCCCCTCGGCGTCGACGACGCCGATCGCGGCACAGCGTGCGTCCGCCGGCTCTGCGGCTGTCCGGCAGATCCGGTCGAGCGTGGCGTGCAACTCGAGTCCGGTGCCGACGGTCCGCATGCATTCCAGAAGTTGCGGCACCCGAGCGGCGACGTCAGCGGACGAGCCCCGGACGCCGCCCGCCTCCCCAACGGTGTCAGCGGACGAGGTCGGGAGGCCGCCCGTCTCCCGGGCTGCGGCGTCGAGCGGGCCCTCCGATTCGGACACGTTCGTGACCCGAGACTAAGTAGTCCCATTTGGCATAGGAAGTCGGGTGTCGAGCTCGTCCGCGGCCCGCTCCCGCTGCAGCATGGCCCGCAGCGGCCCCTCCACCACGGCGAGGTCTTCGTACGCACCCCGCTGCACGACCCGTCCCGCGTCCACGACCACGATCTCGTCGACCGCCTCCAGACCGCGCAGCCGATGTGTGATCAGCACGGTGGCGGGCGCGGGTTCCGCTGCCTCGCACTCCGCGTCCGTGGCGGTGCCTCGCCCGGCAGCCCTCGCCGCGGCCGCCCGGCTCTCGGTCGCCGCCAGCAGATCGGCGGTGAGCGCGTCGGCCGTCGCCAGGTCGAGATGCTCGGCGGGCTCGTCCAGCACCAGGACCGGGAACCCGGCGAGCAGTGCCCGCGCCAGGGCCAGCCTCCGGCGCTGGCCTCCCGACAGCTGGGCACCGTGCTCACCGACGAGCGTGTCGAGACCGTCGGGGAGACCGTCGACCCACTCCAGGAGCCGGGCATCGTCGAGAGCCCGACGCAACTCCTCCCACGTCGCGTCCGGGCGGGCGATCCGCAGATTCTCCCGAACGGAGCTGTCGAAGAGATGGGCGTCCTGGGCACACAGCCCGACGAACCGCCGCACCGCGTCACCGTCCATCGTCGCCGCGGGCACGCCCCCGATGGTGTACCGCCCCTGGTCGCAGTCCAGGAACCGGAGCATCACCTGCGCGAGCGTCGTCTTGCCCGAACCCGAGACCCCCACGACCGCGACCCGCTTCCCCGGCGTCAGCGTCAGGTCGAAGCCGCTCAGTGCGTCCCGTTCCTGTTCCGGGTAGCGGGCGCCGACCCCGCGCAGCTCCAGCGGGAAAGCCGTCTCGGGGGGAGCAGCCGGCCGCTCCGGCTCCCGGACGAGCACAGGGGCGTCGAGCACCTCGTACACCCGCTCGGCGCTGCGCTCGACGCGCCGCCGGTACTGCACGGCGAGCGGCAGCGCGGCGACCGCTTCGAAGGCGGCGAGCGGCGTGAGCACGACGACCGCCAGAGCGACACCGTCGAGACGGCCCGCTCGCACGGCCAGCACACCGACCAGCGCGGCACAAACCACCGTCAGACCGCAGACGAGAGCGGAGAGTCCGCCACCGAGCGCCGTGGCGGCGGACTGCCGCGCGGCGATGCGCGTCAGCTTCCGGTCCGCCTCGCGCGTCGACTGCAGCCGCCGCGGGAGGGCACCGGCGACGGCCAGTTCCGCCGTCCCTCCGAGCAGTTCGACGATCCTGGTCGTGAGGACACCTCGGGCCGGTGCGAGTTGCTGCTCCGCGCGCCGGGCGATGGCCCCGCCGGCCAGCGGTACGCCGACACCCGCCACGAGCAGTCCCACCGCCAGGACCATCCCTGCCTCCGGCAACAGCCACGCCGTGAATCCGACGGACGCCGCGCCCACGACCACGGCCGTTCCCGCCGGCAGCATCCAGCGCAGCCAGTAGTCCTGGAGGGCGTCCACATCGGCGACGAGCCGGGAGAGCAGATCGCCGCGGCGGGTACGGCCCAGGCCGGCGGGCGCGATGCGTTCGAGCCGGCCGTACACGGCGACGCGCATTTCGGCGAGCGTCCGCAACACGGCGTCATGGGACACCAGACGTTCCGCGTACCGGAAGACGGCCCGCCCGATGCCGAACGCCCGGGTGGCCGTCACGGCCACCATCAGATGGAGTACCGGCGGCTGCTCCGACGCCCGGGAGATCAGCCATCCGGAGACCGCCATGAGCCCCACGGCGGAGCCGAGGGCGACGCTGCCCAGCAGAAGGGCCAGGCCGAGCCGGCCCCGGAGGTGGTCTGCACCAGCGCGCACCCGCACCAGCGGCGACCGTCTGCTGCGGACCAGAGCGTTTCGGGGAGCCGCCGGCTCAACACCCGTCTCCTGTACCGCCTCTGCGCCGGGGTTCGTCCGCGCCGCCCGGTCCGTCACACGTGCTTCGGCCCGCCTGCTGTCCGTTGTCGCGGCCGGGCGGGTGAGAGTGACGACGCGGTCCGCCACGGCCAGCAGGGCGGGCCGGTGGACCAGCAGCAGCACCGTCCGGCCCTGAGCCAGTCGGCCCACCGCTTCGACGATGTCCGCCTCGGTCGCTCCGTCCAGCGCGGCTGTCGGCTCGTCCAACAGCAACAGCGGCCGGTCGGCGAGGAACGCCCTGGCCAGGGCAAGTCGTTGCCGCTGGCCGGCCGAGAGCCCCGAGCCGTCCTCGCCGATCGGCGTGTCCATCCCTCGGCGGAGAGCGGCGACGAAGTCGTACGCCCCTGCCGCCCGCAGCGCTTCCCGTACCGCCGCGTCGTCCGCGTCCGGGCGGGCGAGCCGTACATTCTCCGCGATCGTCCCGGCGAAAAGATACGGAGCCTGCGGCACCCAGGCGATCCGCTCCCGCCAGCGGTGGACATCCAGCTCGGCCAGGTCGGTTCCGCCGACCCGTACGCTCCCCTCGGCCGGCTCCACGAAGCCGAGCAGGACGTCCAGCAGCGTGGACTTCCCGACGCCGCTCTCCCCGACGAGCGCGACCGTCTCGCCGGGCTCAACCACCAGTGAGACCGAGTCCAGCGACGCCTCGTCCCGGCCCTTGTGCCGAACGGTCACCGCGTCCAGCTCCAGCCGGAAAGTGTCGGGCACCGGACGCTCGCCGGACTCCCGCGGAGCCGTCTCGAGGACCTCGAAGATCTCCTGGGCCGCGGAGAGTCCCTCCGCCGCGGCGTGGAACTGCGCCCCCACCTGCCGGAGCGGCAGATACGCCTCCGGCGCGAGGATCAGAATCACCAGCCCGGTGTACAGATCCAGATCACCGTGGACCAACCGCATGCCGATGCCGACGGCCACCAGAGCCACCGACAGAGTCGACAGCAGCTCCAGCGCGAACGATGACAGGAACGCGATCCGCAGCGTGCGCAGCGTCGCCTGCCGGTACTGGGAGGTGATGGCTCGAATCGAATCCGCCTGTGCCTTCGCCCGTCCGAAGACCTTCAGCGTGGG
This sequence comes from Streptomyces sp. NPDC096176, assembly GCF_044763255.1. NCBI lineage: Bacteria > Bacillati > Actinomycetota > Actinomycetes > Kitasatosporales > Streptomycetaceae > Streptomyces > Streptomyces sp. NPDC096176. Next base: position 157,665 of record NZ_JBIWFV010000002.1, read on the forward strand.
CAGGCCCGCGACGATGTCGAGGAAGTGGCCGGAGAGCCGGGACAGCAGACTCCATTGCCGGTCCATGCGTGACTGTGTGGCCCACCCGATGAGCACCATGAAGACCGGAATCAGCGGCAGGGTCAGCACGATGACCGCGGCCGAGATCCAGTCCTCCGTGACGATCCGCGCGAGCACCGCGACCGGCACCACAACCGCGAGTCCGAGCTGCGGCAGATACCGCGAGAAGTACTCGTCCAGCGCGTCCACGCCCCGGGTGGCGAGCGCGACCAGCGTTCCGGTGCGTCGCCCGCTCAGCCGGCTCGGTCCCAGTTCGGCCGCCCGCTCCAGCAGCCGTCGCCGTAGCTCCGACTTCACGGCGGCGCTCGCCCGATGTGCGGCGAGCTCGGTGAGCCAGGAGACAGCCGCCCGCCCGACCGCCACCGCCGCCAACAACGCCAGCGGTGTGGACAGGCCGGAGACGGACAGTCCGTGCTGAAAGGCCCCGACGACCACCTCGGCGATGAGCATCGCCTGCGCGATGACCAGTGCCGCTCCGGCGAGCCCGAGCACCACTACCGCGGCCAGGAATATCCGGGTGGCCCGGGCATACCGGAGCAGACGCGGGTCGATCGGTTTCACGTGAAACATCCCCCGCTAGTGGGCGTCGGCAATGTGCTGGGTGCCTATCCGCTTGCGGAACACCCAGTACGTCCAGCCCTGATAGAGCATCACCAGCGGCGTGGCGATGGCCGCCAGCCAGGTCATGATCTTCAGGGTGTACGGGCTCGACGAGGCGTTGGTGACCGTGAGGCTCCAAGCGGAGTCCAGCGAGGACGGCATGACGTCGGGGAAGAGCGCGAGGAACAGCATGGCCACAGAGGTGGCGATGGTGACCCCGGACAGGGCGAACGACCAGCCCTCACGACCCGCCTTGATGGCACCGACTGCGCCGGCCAGCGCCGCCACCGCGACGACCAGCGCCACCAGGCTCTTGCCGTCCCCGCGTGCCGCCTGGGTCCACAGCAGGAACCCGAGCACCGGCACAGAGGTGAGCAGCCCCAACTTCCATGCGAGCGCCCTGGCCCGGGTCCTGATGTCGCCGACCGTCTTCAGCGCGGCGAACACGGCGCCGTGGAACGTGAAGAGAGCGAGCGTGACCAGTCCGCCGAGCAGCGCGTACGGGTTGAGGAGATCGAAGAACGTACCGACGTACTCCTTGTTCTCGTCGATCTTCACCCCCCGCACGATGTTGCCGAAGGCCACGCCCCACAGGAAGGCGGGCAGCAGCGAGGTCCAGAAGATCGCATGCTCCCAGTTGGTCTGCCAGCGCTCCTCCTCCCGCTTGTGCCGGTACTCGAACGCGACGCCGCGCACGATCAGGCAGACCAGGATGAACAGCAGCGGGAGGTAGAACCCGGAGAACATCGTGGCGTACCAGTCGGGGAAGGCCGCGAACGTCGCCCCGCCCGCGGTGAGCAGCCACACCTCGTTGCCGTCCCAGACAGGCCCGATGGTGTTGATCAGCACGCGCCGTTCGGCGCGGTCCCGCGCCAGCAGTTTGGTGAGGACGCCTACCCCGAAGTCGAAGCCCTCCAGGAAGAAGTAGCCGATCCACAGAACGGCGATGAGTACGAACCAGACGTTGTGGAGTTCCATGCCTCAGCAGCTCCTCTGCGGCCTCAGTAGGAGAAGGCCATCGGCCGGTCGGCGTTGCTGTCGTCGCCGCCGATCTTGGTGGGCGGGGCGAGGTCGGCTTCCGTGAGCTCGGGCGGCCCGGCCTTGACGTACTTCACGAGCAACCTGACCTCGATCACCGCGAGCACCGCGTACAGCGTGGTGAAGACGGCCATCGAGGTGAGCACCTCGCCCTGGGAGACCCCGGGGGAGACCGCGTCGCGGGTGCGCAGCACGCCGTAGACGACCCACGGCTGCCTGCCCATCTCGGTGAAGATCCAGCCCCAGGAGTTGGCGATCAGGGGGAAGGCCATGGTCCACAGGGCGATCAGCCAGTACCACTTGCCCAGTCGGGGGCTGAGTGCCTTGTTCCTGAAGAGCACCAGATGCGGAACCTCGTCCTCGCCGGTCCGCAGGGCGGGAGGCAGCAGGAACTTCCTCCGGGTCAGCCAGAGTCCGATCATTCCGATGGTGAGAGAGGCCATCCCGAAGCCGATCATCCAGCGGAAGCCCCAGTAGGCAACGGGGATGTTGGGGCGGTAGTCGCCGGGACCGTACTTCTCCTGGAGTTCCTCGTTGACGTCGTTGATGCCGGGGACGTACGAGTCGAAGTCGCTGTGCGCCAGGAAGGACAGCAGGCCGGGGATCTCCACGGCGACCTTGTTGTGCCCCTTGTCCACGTCTCCGTAGGCGAAGACGGAGAAAGGCGCCGGCGCCTCCCCGTCCCACAGCGCTTCGGCGGCGGCCATCTTCATGGGCTGCTGCTCGTACATCACCTTGCCGAGGAGGTCTCCGCTGACGGCTGTCAGCAGCCCGGCGGCGGCGACGGTGACCAGTCCCACCCGCAGGGAGGTCCGCATCACGCGAATGTGCTTCCTGCGTGCCAGGTGGAAGGCCGAGATGCCGGCCATGAACGCTCCGCCGACCAGGAAGGCCGCCGTCATGGTGTGGAAGAACTGGGTGAGCGCGGTGTTCTGGGTCAGGACCAGCCAGAAGTCGGTGAGCTCGGCCCGCCCTCGTTCCTCGTTGATCCGGTAGCCGACCGGGTGCTGCATCCAGGAGTTGGCCGCCAGGATGAAGTACGCGGAGAGGATGGTGCCGATGGAGACCATCCAGATGCAGGCCAGGTGGATCTTCTGCGGCAGCTTGTCCCAGCCGAAGATCCACAGCCCGATGAACGTGGACTCGAAGAAGAAGGCGATCAGCGCCTCGAAGGCGAGCGGAGCACCGAAGACGTCGCCGACGAAGCGCGAGTAGTCGGACCAGTTCATGCCGAACTGGAACTCCTGGACGATGCCCGTGACCACACCCATGGCGATGTTGATCAGGAAGAGCTTGCCCCAGAACTTGGTGGCCCTGAGGTACTTCTCGTTGCCCGTACGCACCCAGGCGGTCTGCAGGCCGGCGGTGAGCGCGGCGAGCGAGATCGTGAGGGGGACGAACAGGAAGTGGTAGACGGTGGTGATGCCGAACTGCCATCGCGCCAAGGTCTCGGGCGCCAGAGCCAGGTCCACGTCGTCTCTCCTTACGTCGCCGTGGTCACAGCGGCAGCCGACCCCTCCCGTTCCATCCGAAGACGGGAGAAAACAGGTCCGCTTGTGAACGCGTTCACATTCACAAGCATTATGACTCACACGAAATCCGCACCTTCTATCGGGGGTCACTCTTGAGGGGCCTTCCCAAGAACTTCAACATATTGTTGAATTTGATCCATGCAGATACGGATCTCCTGGCCGAGCGGACACCTGACCGCCACGATCGACGAAACCCCCACGAGTAAGGCGCTCATGGGGGTTCTGCCGTTCTCCGCGACGGCGCAGACCTGGGGCGAGGAGGTCTACTTCCAGACGCCCGTCTCCGTCCCTCAGGAGTCGGACGCGCTCCAGGTGGTGGAGCCCGGCACCGTCGCCTTCTGGACCGACGGCGACGCCCTCGCCCTCCCCTACGGGCCGACCCCGATCTCCCTCGGTGAGGAATGCCGCCTCGCCAGTCCCTGCAATGTGCTGGGCAGAATCGACGGCGACCCCCGCCAGTTGGCACGGGTCAGGGCCGGCGACCCGGTCCGGGTGGAGTGCGTGACCCAGGACTGAGGCCGGCGCCGGACACCACTGGCCGAGGGCCGACAAAGCCGGCTCCTCTTCGCTTTGACAGCCCCGAGCGGACCTCTACAGACCCTTGCGGAACGTCTCCGCCGTGTGCAGGAACACGTCCATCGCCTCGGACTCGCCGATGGTGACGCGCACACCCTCGCCCGCGAACGGCCTGACAACGACGCCCGCCTTCTCGCAGGCCGCGGCGAAGTCCAGCGTGCGCTCCCCGAGGCGCAGCCAGACGAAGTTCGCCTGGGTCTCGGGCACCGTCCAGCCCTGCTCGACCAGGCCCTCGTACACCCGGGTGCGCTCGCAGACCAGCGATCCGACCCTTCCGAGCAGCTCGTCCTCGGCACGAAGCGAAGCCACCGCCGCGTCCTGCGCGAGCTGGGTGACGCCGAAGGGCACTGCCGTCTTCCGCAGCGCCGCCGCCACCGGCTCATGAGCCACGGCGAAGCCGACCCGCAGGCCGGCCAGGCCGTACGCCTTGGAAAAGGTACGCAGCACCGCGACGTTGGGGCGGTCGCGGTAGATCTCGAGGCCGTCGGGAACCTCGGCGTCGCGGATGAACTCCCGGTACGCCTCGTCCAGCACCACCAGTACATCGGAGGGCACCCGGTCGAGGAAACGATCCAGCTCCGCACGGCGGACCACCGTGCCGGTCGGGTTGTTGGGGTTGCAGACGAAGATCAACCGCGTCCGGTCGGTGATCGCGTCGGCCATCGCGTCGAGGTCGTGCACCTCCCCCTCGGTCAGCGGCACCTGCACAGGGGTCGCCCCGCTGATCCGCGTGATGATCGGGTACGCCTCGAAGGAGCGCCAGGCGTAGATCACTTCGTCGCCGGGACCGGAGGTCGACTGGAGCAGCGACTGCGCGACGCCCACCGAGCCGGTGCCCGTCGCCAGGTGCGTCACCGGCACCCCGAACCGGTCCGCGAGCTCGTTCATCAGACCGGTGCAGGCCATGTCGGGGTACCGGTTGAAGTTCTGCGCCGCCGCCATCGCGCTCTCCATCACGCCCGGCAGCGGCGGATACGGGTTCTCGTTGGAGGACAGCTTGTAGGCCACCGGGCCGCCCGCCGCCGCCGGCTTGCCCGGCTTGTACGTGGGGATGCCGTCCAGCTCGGCGCGCAGCTTGGGGCTCGTCTCGCTCACCGCAGGTCCTCCTCGACCGTCCGTGCAGATCGGTACCGCTCAACCAATACTGCTCACCTTATGAGGATTCGCCGCCGCTGCGAATGGCCGGGCGCAATGAACACCTGCGGCAGTCTCGGGGAAGGCTTCCGAAGGGTGCGATCGTGGGGGGAGCGCGCCCTGCTCGGCGCGCGCCAGTGGCGCACGCCGTGGCGCGCATCGCCCGTAGTGATGAGTTGAGACCTCTTCGAGACATGGGCCGTTCGCCAGGCCTCGAAGGCACCGCACCCGTCACCGCCCAGCCATGGCATCCAACTGGCTTTGCTTCCAAGGGTGTTAGGCCATAATGATCATGCAGAAACGTGCCTGCCGACGTGGGCATATGCGACCGGCCCTACCACCCGCGCGAGCCCTACTATCGGCTCGCCATGACAGCAGCAGGGAAGCATCAGGTGAGCCGGACGGACACATCCCGCCGAGGCAGCAGGCAGGGCCGGGCAGGCATCAGAGACGTGGCCGCCGCGGCCGGCGTCTCCATCACAACCGTCTCCGACGCCCTCAACGGCAAGGGCCGGCTGCCGGACGCCACCCGCAGACACGTCCGCGAGGTCGCCGAGCGGCTGGGCTACCGCCCGTCCGCCGCGGCCCGCACCCTCCGTACCGGAAAGTCGGGCTTAATCGGCCTGACGGTGACGACATACGGGGATGAACCTTTCACCTTCACGGAGTTCGCGTACTTCGCCGAGATGGCCAGAGCCGCGACCTCGGCCGCGCTCGCCCGCGGCTACGCACTGGTCATCCTGCCCGCCACCTCACGCCATGACGTCTGGTCGAACGTCGCCCTCGACGGCACGATCGTCATCGACCCCTCCGACCACGACCCGGTCGTCACCGAGCTGGTGCGCCAGGGCCTGCCCGTCGTCTCCGACGGCCGTCCCGCCGGCACGCTCCCGGTGACCGCCTGGGTCGACAACGACCACGAAGCCGCCGTCCTCGATCTGCTCGACCATCTCGCAGACGCCGGCGCCCGCCGGATCGGTCTGCTCACCGGCACCACCACCGACACCTACACACGGCTGTCGACCACCGCCTACCTCAGCTGGTGCGAGCGGGTCGGCCAGGATCCGGTCTACGAGTCCTACCCCGCCCACGACCCGTGCGCCGGCGCCGTCGCCGCCGACCGGCTCCTCGCCCGCCCCGACCGGCCCGACGCCGTGTACGGGCTCTTCGACCCCAACGGCACGGACCTGCTCGCCGCGGCCCGCCGCTACGGACTGCGCGTCCCCGACGATCTGCTGCTCGTGTGCTGCAGCGAGTCGACCGTCTACGCCACCACCGAACCGCCCATCACCACGCTCTCGCTGAAACCGCGGCGGATCGGCACGGCAGTCGTCCAGCTCCTGATCGACGCGATCGAGGGAATCGACGAGGACCGGCCGGTCGAGCAGGTGATACCCACCGAACTGATCGTCAGGACCTCGTCGCAGCGTCGCTCTCCGCGGACGACGGTGAGTGCCCCGCGGTCTCCCGCGAAGGACTAGTCCGTCCCACATCCGTCCCGCAGGAAGGACTAGACCTTAACAATTGGGACGAAACAACCGGCAAATCAGGGGATGAGCAAGGATTCACCACCCCTGGTGCGTCACACACCGCCTGGCTCATTCCTATGATGGGCGAACGACACCGCGGACCACCCCGACCAGGCTGGGCCGAGAGGTGAACGGCGGCGCGACGGTGGTGGAGGGGTCGATGACTCAGGGGGCCGGTCAAGGACCCGTGGTGCGGACGGCGACGTTGCGCGATTTCCGCGTACCGCCGTACGCGCAGGTGCCCGTGCAGTCGCACTCGGCGGACCTCGTTCACGCGGGACACGAGGGACACCCGGGGAACGCCTTCCCCGAGGGCGATACCCCGGAGGGCTACACCCCGACGGCGCGTGACCTGCCGGTCATCGCCAGAGGCGGACCCGGCGACACCGTCCAGGTCCAGGTCGACCCCGCCGACACGCCGGCCCCCGACGGCCGCGGCACGCTGTACGTCGTCGGCGACGTCCACGGATATCTGGACGAGCTCCTCGCGGCCCTCGCCGCGCAGGGCCTCATCGACGCCGAAGGACGCTGGGCGGCGGGCAACGCACGCCTGTGGTTCCTCGGCGACTTCACCGACCGCGGTCCCGACGGTATCGGCGTGATCGACCTCGTCATGCGCCTTTCGGCCGAGGCCGCGGCGGCCGGCGGCTACTGCAAGGCCCTGATGGGCAACCACGAACTACTGCTGCTCGGCGCCAAACGCTTCGGCGACACCCCCGTCAACTCCGGGGCGGGCACCGCCACCTTCCAGGCGGCCTGGCTTCTCAACGGCGGCCAGAAGGCGGACATGGACCGGCTGCAGGAAGTGCACCTGCAGTGGATGGCGCGGCTCGACGCGATCGTCGAGGAGGACAGCCACCTGCTGCTGCACTCCGACACGACCGCGTATCTCGAGTACGGCTCCACCATCGCGGACGTCAACGACACCGTGCACGCGATCCTCACCCGCAACGACGCCGACGAGTGCTGGGACCTGTTCCGCAAGTTCACCAAGCGTTTCGCCTTTCGCGACGAGGGCGGCCCGCAGGCGGTGCGCGAACTGCTCTCCGCGTACGGCGGCCATCGGATCGTGCACGGCCACAGCCCCATTCCGTACCTGCTGGGCGAAGTGGGCACCGAGGACGGCGAGGACGGGGAGCGCCCTGTGGTCGACGGTCCGCACGTCTACGCGGACGGTCTCGCGATCGCCATGGACGGCGGCGTGACCATGGCCGGAAAGCTGCTTGTCCAGCAGCTCCCGCTGGCGAACTGAGCCGACTCGCGGCAGGTGATTTGCACAAACCCCCTGTCACCCTGTGCCGTAACCGCTCTACCATCGGCTTATCCGTAGCAGACTCTCCTCCGTTTCCGCCCAACTGCCCGGTATCAGCGGGCATCCCGGCCGACGGAGCATCGGGGGATGCACATGAACAGCGCTCCGCACCTGTTGACCGAGGACCGCGCCGAGTACGAGCGAGTCCTCGACGACGCACTGCGCAACGCCCATGAACGCCCGGATCTGGCCGCTGTGGGGCTGCGCCTGAACACCGAGCAGCTCCGCACCATGGCACTGAACGCGACGGCACTGATCACCACGTCGGCCGCCGCCGAGTACGAGCACTATGTGAAGGTGCGCCGAGACATGCGCTCGCCCACGTTGGCCGACTCGGTGCGCAGCTCAGTGTCGGCACCGGCCGTGGGGGAAGCCGCCGAGGGCGGTGCGGGCGTCGCCGCCGTCATCGCCGTGCTCGCCCCTGTCCTCGCCGGTACAGCCGCGGCCATATTCCTGCTCGTCGGCTACATCCTGAAGATGCTCAGCCCCACCCCGTCCTTCGCCGACGCCCTGCTCACGGCCGGCTGGTTCTTCGGCGCGCTCACGGCAGCGGGCATCCTGGTCGCCGCGGTGGGGCTGCTGTTGACCGCCCTGCGCAACGGCGCCGCCCAGGTGGCGGACGCGGTGCCCTCCGGCGAACTGCCGGACGAGGTGGCACGGGCCAGGGAGGCCTGGCGCCATGCCCTGCTGGAGCGCGGCATTCTGCCGTTCCTGCGGGCAGCCCTCGCCGATCCCAGTGCCGACCCGTCGTCCGCGAGACCGCCGCGGCCGGTGAGCCGCATGCCGAAGATCGGCTACAGCGGACCCGACTTCTCAAGTCCCGCGGACGGCTCGGGTAAGGGACGGCGCGCGACATTCACCAGCCCGGACTTCACCAGCCCGGACTTCGGGGGCCCCGAGAACCGGCCGGAGTGATCCCGGCCGGTGCCCGCGGGACGTCGCCGGGCCCCGTGCCCGGCGCGCCTTCCGCCCGCGCTCCGGGGCGGCGTCGCGTCAGTCCGCGATGGGCAGGTAGACCCGATTGCCTGCGGCGGCGAACTCCCTGGACTTCTCGGCCATGCCCGCCTCCGCCTCCGCGGCTGCCGTGTCCGCCTCCCCCAGCTCGCCCCCGTGCTTGCGCCTGATGTCCTGGGAGATCTTCATCGAGCAGAACTTGGGACCGCACATCGAGCAGAAGTGCGCGGTCTTCGCCGGCTCGGCGGGCAGCGTCTCGTCGTGGAACTCCCTCGCCGTGTCCGGGTCGAGGGCCAGATTGAACTGGTCCTCCCACCGGAACTCGAAACGCGCGTCCGACAGCGCGTCGTCCCACTCCTGGGCGCCCGGGTGCCCCTTGGCCAGATCCGCCGCATGAGCGGCGATCTTGTACGTGATGACGCCGGTCTTGACGTCGTCTCGGTCCGGCAGGCCCAGGTGCTCCTTGGGCGTGACGTAGCAGAGCATCGCCGTGCCCCACCAGGCGATCATGGCCGCCCCGATCCCGGACGTGATGTGGTCGTAGGCCGGCGCAACGTCCGTGGTGAGGGGGCCGAGCGTGTAGAACGGCGCCTCCTCGCAGATCTCCTGCTGGAGGTCGATGTTCTCCTTGATCTTGTGCATCGGGACATGGCCCGGGCCCTCGATCATCGTCTGCACGTTGTGGCGCTTGGCGATGGTGTTGAGCTCGCCGAGTGTCTTCAACTCGGCGAACTGCGCCTCGTCGTTGGCGTCCGCGATCGAACCGGGGCGCAGCCCGTCGCCGAGGGAGTACGTCACGTCGTAGGCGGCGAGGATCTCGCAGAGCTCCTCGAAGTTCTCGTACAGGAACGACTCCTTGTGGTGCGCCAGGCACCAGGCCGCCATGATCGAGCCGCCGCGGGAGACGATGCCGGTCTTGCGCCGGGCCGTCAGAGGCACGTAGCGCAGCAGCACTCCCGCGTGGACCGTCATGTAGTCGACGCCCTGTTCGGCCTGCTCGATGACCGTGTCCCTGTAGACGTCCCAGGTCAGGTCCTCGGCCTTGCCGTCCACCTTCTCCAGCGCCTGGTACAGCGGCACCGTTCCGATCGGGACGGGGGAGTTGCGCAGCACCCACTCGCGGGTGGTGTGGATGTTGCGGCCGGTGGACAGGTCCATGACCGTGTCGGCGCCCCAGCGGGTCGCCCAGGTCATCTTCTCGACCTCCTCCTCGATGGAGGAGGTGACGGCGGAGTTGCCGATGTTGGCGTTGACCTTCACCAGGAACCGCTTGCCGATGATCATCGGCTCGATCTCCGGGTGATTCACGTTCGCCGGCAGCACGGCCCGGCCGGCCGCGATCTCCTCCCGCACCACTTCGGGGGAGACGTTCTCGCGGATGGCGACGTACTCCATCTCCGGCGTGATCTCGCCGCGGCGGGCGTACGCGAGCTGCGTCACCGCCTGCCCGTCGCGGCCACGGCGGGGCTGTCGCGGGCGTCCCGGGAAGACGGCGTCGAGGTTGCGCAGTCCCCCGCGCGGCGATGTGTGCTTGATCCCGTCGTCCTCCGGCCGGACCGGCCGCCCCGCGTACTCCTCGGTGTCGCCGCGGCCGATGATCCAGTTCTCCCGGAGCGGCGGCAGCCCGCGGCGCACGTCGGTGTCGACGTTCGGGTCGGTGTACGGGCCGGACGTGTCGTACAGCGTGACGTCCTTGCCATTGGTGAGATGCACCTTGCGCACCGGCACGCGGAGGTCGGGGCGCGATCCCTCGACGTATCCCTTGTGCCAGCCGATGGACTTCCCGGCCTCGTCGTTCTGGTTCGAGGCAGGCGTGCGTGCGTCCGATACGGTCATGAGACCTACTCCCTACGCCGGCATTACCCGGTAACAGGTTCGGCGGTCGGCGCAGCTGGTCCCGTACAGGTGTACGAAGGTCAGCGCCCTCTCAGCCCGGTGCTCCGAGCTCCCGCGTGTGCAAAGGTGCCACCACGCTAGCGTCATATCTGGCGCGCTGAACAGAGGGCCCCGGCTTCTTGCGATGATCGACCCGTGACCTCATCGCCACAGTCCCCAGAACCGCACGTCCAGGCCCACGGCCATGGGCACAGCCATGGGCCCGCCGCTCCGGTGTCCCGACACCTTCGAAAGATCATCGCAGCCGTACTGATCCCCTTCGCGACAGCCGTCCTCGTCGGGCTCGCGGTGCTCTGGCCGGGAGGCGCGCCCGGCCACGAACGCACCGGCGTCGGCTTCGACCGGCAGACCGAGCAGGGCAAGGTGGTACGCGTCGAGAAGGTCGACTGCAAGGACGTCAACGCCGCACAGGTCCCGCCGACCGGCGACACCTCCACGCCCGAGGGACGCGAGGCCGTAGCTGCGCAGCAGGGCCGGTGCGCCAGGGCGACCGTCGAGGTCGTGAGCGGCAAGGACAAGGGCCGGACATTCGTCGAGATCGTCCAGCCGGACGCGCCACGGCAGTTGAGCGAGGGCCAGGGCGTCGTCGTCGCGTACGCCCCCGACGCACCTCGCGATCTGCAGTACTCGGTGACCGACGTGGACCGCGAGTTCCCCATGGCACTGCTCGCGGGGATCTTCGCCCTCGCGGTGGTGCTCGTGGGCCGGATGCGCGGGGTGATGGCCCTGATCGCGCTGGCGGTCTCGTTCGCGGTGCTGACGCTGTTCATCCTGCCGGCGATCCTGCAGGGCTCGAATCCGCTGATCGTCGCGGTGGTCGGGGCGAGCGCCATCATGCTGATCGCGCTGTACATGTGTCACGGGGTGACGGCGCGCACCTCGGTCGCGGTGCTCGGCACTCTGGTCTCGCTGCTGCTGATCGGGCTGCTGGGGTCGCTGTTCATCGGCTGGGCGAGCCTGAGCGGGAACACGGACGACAACACCGGCCTCATCCACGGCCTGTACCCGGACATCGACATGAGCGGTCTGCTGCTGGCGGGAGTCATCATCGGTTCCCTCGGTGTGCTCGACGATGTGACGGTGACCCAGACCTCGGCCGTGTGGGAACTGCACCAGGCCGATCCGGAGATGGGCCCGCGTGCCCTCTATCGCGCCGCGATCCGCATCGGCCGCGACCACATCGCCTCGGTCGTGAACACCCTCGTACTCGCCTACGCGGGCGCGGCGTTGCCCTTGCTGCTGCTCTTCTCGATCGCCCAGTCGGGCGTGGGCGCCGTGGCCAACAGCGAACTGGTGGCGGAGGAGATCGTACGGACCCTGGTGGGCTCGATCGGCCTGGTCGCCTCCGTACCGGTGACAACCGCCCTGGCCACCCTGGTGGTCTCCGCCGACCGTCCGCAGCCGGCCGAGCAACCGGCCGGGTCACCGGTTCGGGGTGGCAGGGGGCGGCGGCGCAAGAAGTAATCGCGCGAGCGGAGCCGATGGGACGTCAGCCGGCGTTCTCCTCGGCCAGGATGCGTCCGAGCGCCTCTTCCAGACTCACTTCGCAGTCACCCAGCGAGAGCTCCTGCCCGATCGGCACCAGCTTGTCCGTACGGTCGAGGAAGGCCACGAGCGGCGCCGCGCCCGCGCAGAACAACGCCGAGTCGGCGCCGACCCGAAGCCGGATACGAACGTCAGACAGGCTTTCGGGACCGACGGGCGCGATATGCACATCACCGTCCCCGCTCGGCCCATTGATCCCGTCGAGCAGCAACTCCCGCCCGAATGCCCAGGTCACAGGCGCGTCACCGGGAAGGTGAAAGGTCATCCGCACCGCGTACGGATCCCAGGTCTCGTAACCCAGCTCCACCGGAATCCGGAAGGAGAGCTCCTCGGAGACGAGGAAGCTCATCAGTACCTCGGCCTGGACCGACTCGCGCATCACATACTCCGCAGTAATGAAGCAATGAATGAACCCGTGCTGGCAAAGCAAGAAAACGGCCAGGAACGATCCCCCTAGGCCCTCTTGACGCAATCGTCCTGGAAGCGCTAGCAGATCACAAGGAGTGATATTTCAGATACTGATAGAGAAGGCAAGTGACCCCAACAGCCCACCGATTCCCGTCCTCAGCTGCTCCACCGCAGGAAGCAATCTGGCTTCCTGGCGCAGGGGGAGAGAAATCGCCATCGTTGCGACGACAGGGCCGGCGGTGATCGGAATGGCAGCACAGACCGTGCCGAGGGCATATTCCTGACGCTCCACGACCGGCGCCATGGGCCCACGTGACGCGAGCCGTTCCAGCAGTGCGCTCCGGTCACGCACCGTGTGCGGCGTGACGGGCTGAACGGGATGGCGGTCGAGGTGGTCGCGGCGGGCGGACTCGTCGAGCTGGCCGAGAAGGCACTGGCCCAACGCGTGCGCGTGGCCGGTCTCGCGGAAGTCGGCCCATTCGGCGACCGCCGGCGCGTAGGGCGTGTCGGAGACCGCGACGATGTCGATCTCGCCTTCGCGGTAGACGGCGAAGTAGACGGGTACGCCGATGGCATCCCGCCAGTGCGCCAGCGACTCCTCCAGCGTGCTGCGACGATTCTGCAACGAGCCGCCGGAGACGAGCCGTTCAACGGCGTTCCCGAGGGCGTACACACCGTTCTGGCGCCTCAGATAGTCGCCGTGGGTCAGGGTGCGCAGCAGGTGGTAGGCGGTCGGCAGGGGGATGCCGGCCTCGCGTGCCAGAAGCTTGGCGGGAGCGCCGTCCGGATGCGCGCCTGCGGCCTCCAGCAGCCTCAGCGCCCGTTGCACGGAGCTGATCAGGGTCGGTGCAGTGGCATTCGTGGCCCCGGCCACAGGTCACCCCCAGGCGTGGTGACGGGCTGCATGCCCGCCCGCGGGGGCCGCCCCCGCGCGCCCGCCGCATCCCCGGGCCCTGAACGGCCGTTCAGCTCAGGACACCTCGGAGCGCTGGTGAGAGTTGTGATCCGAATTTCCCGAGGGCGGCAGAGATGAGCCACTCTAATGGCAGCGTCGGCCGGGGAACGGGGATCGACCGGCGGTTCCCCCGGCCGGGCTAACGGTCTTTCGCCACGGCCCCGGCGTCCCTACCAGTCACCGCGGGAGCCGGACGACGCCATGAACTTCCGTACGACGAAGACCAGTCCGCCGACAAGGGCGACGAACACCAGTAGCTTGAAGAGCAGTCCGATCACAAAGCCGACGACGCTCGCGATGAGCCCACCGAAGACGACCAGCGCGATCACCGGGATCGCAATCCACTTCACCCACCACGGCATCCCCGTGAAGATCTCCTGCACAGCCATCGTCCTACCTCGCTTCTCCCGAGTGCCTGCCCCCGAGTGCCTGTCTCGATGCTAGGCGGGTGGACGTGGTGAACGGGATGCCGCGAGCCCTTGAACTCCCCTGACCGAACCCCTAGGGCCTCCTCATCGGTTTTGGCCGGCCTCTCGGGGCCAACGGTCAGCTCTCGGGCGGCGAGAAGACCACCATGACCCGCAGATCCTCGCTGATGTGGTGGAACTTGTGCGCCACACCAGCCGGTACGTACACGACGCTGCCCCGGCCGACCTGTGTGGTCTCCATGCCCACCGTGATCGCCGCCCGGCCGCTGACCACGAAGTAGACCTCGTCCTGGTTGTGCGGGAGCTGCGGGTCGATCTCGCCGGCGTCGAGCGCATACAGGCCGACCGACATGTTCCGTTCGCGCAGGAACTGCAGATACGCGCCGTCGTTGGCGGCGCGCTCCGCCTCCAGCTCGTCCAGTCGGAATGCTTTCATCGCGGTCCCGCCCCTGCACTAGGTCCGATCACGTCTGCCACGATCAGACACATGATGAATTTCCTAGTCAAGACGATCGCGAACGCGGGTGCCCTCTGGGTGTCCGTCTGGTTGCTGCAGGACATCACGCTGACCGGCGACAGCACCGGCAAGAAGGCCTGGACCCTGATCCTGGTGGCCCTGCTCTTCGGGCTGGTGAACTTCCTCGTCAAGCCCGTCGTCAAGCTGCTCACTCTGCCCCTGTTCATTCTCACCCTCGGCCTGATCACCCTGGTGATCAACGCCCTGATGCTGCTCCTCACCTCGTGGCTCGCCGACAAGCTCGACCTGAGCTTCCATGTCGAGGGCTTCTGGACCGCGGTTCTCGGCGGCCTGATCATCTCGATCGTGTCCTGGGCCCTGAACCTCGTTCTGCCCGACAAGGACTGAGCGCCGCGCGATGGCGAACGGACAAGGAGCACATGGCGTGACCGGCACGGCCCAGGGCGACGGCACCAGAGCGGTACGGGCGGGGCTGCCCGAACCGGTGAAGTACGAACCGACCCTGCCCGGTCCGGTCTTCGCCGCCCACTTCCACCTGCCCGGGGAGCCGACCGGCCCGTACACGTACGGCCGCGACGAGAACCCGACCTGGACCCATCTCGAGCGAGCCCTCGGCGAGCTCGAAGCGCCGGGGGAGAGTGTCGAGACCGTCGCCTTCGCCTCCGGCATGGCGGCCATCTCCGCCGTACTGATGTCGCAGCTGAAGACGGGAGACGTCGTCGTCATGCCCGACGACGGCTACCAGGCGCTGCCGCTGGTCCACGAACAGCTGCGGGCGTTCGGCATCGAGGTGCGTACCGCCCCCACCGGCGGCGATGCCCAGCTGAGCGTGCTCGAAGGGGCCCGGCTGCTGTGGATCGAGACACCGTCCAACCCCGGGCTCGACGTGTGCGACATCCGGCGGCTCGCTGACGCCGCACGCGCGGCAGGAACCCTCGTCGCCGTCGACAACACCCTGGCCACCCCCCTCGGCCAGCGGCCGCTCGAGCTGGGCGCCGACTTCTCGGTGGCCAGCGACACCAAGGGCATGACCGGGCACGGCGACATCCTGCTGGGCCATGTGTCCTCCAGGGATCCGCAGCTCGCGGCAGGGGTACGGCGCTGGCGCAAGATCGTCGGAGCGATCCCGGGGCCGATGGAGGCGTGGCTCGCGCACCGGTCGCTCGCCACCCTTCAGCTGCGCGCCGACCGTCAGAGCGCGAACGCGCTGGCCGTCGCGCAGACGCTGAGCGGCCGCGCCGAGGTCAGCGGCCTGCGCCACCCCGGTCTGCCGACCGACCCCTCGCACAAGCTCGCGGCCCAACAGATGCGGCGCTTCGGCTGCGTGGTGTCCTTCAACCTGCCCGACCGCGCCCATGCGGAGCGCTTCCTCGACGGGCTGCGGCTGGTCGACGACGCGACCAGCTTCGGCGGCGTCCGCTCCACCGCGGAACGCCGCGGCCGCTGGGGCGGGGACGCCGTCCCGGAGGGCTTCATCCGCTTCTCGGCCGGCGCGGAGGACGCCGACGACCTGGTGGCCGACGTACTGCGGGCCCTGGACGAGGCGGCTGCTCCCGCCGCCCACGCACGGCCGCCTGCGCACGGCGGCTGAACTCGATACGGAAGACGGGCGGTCCGAGCCTCCCCCCTCGTGGCTCGGACCGCCCTCGGTTCCCGCGCGCCAAGAACCGTCTCGACAAGGCTAGTTGACTCAGCGTCAGTGTCCAATCACTGTAGCGACAGAGACCTATCGACTTATTTATAGTTGGCGGGGTTCGGGGGTAACGTCGGATCGGGAAGGGCATGGCATGGATCTGGCCCTGCTGCGCACATTCGTCACAGTGCACCGGGCAGGATCCTTCACGCGCGCCGCCGCCCTCCTCGGACTCTCCCAGCCGGCGGTGACCGGGCAGATCCGCACTCTCGAGCGGCAGCTCGGCAAACCGCTCTTCCTTCGCCAGGCGCGCGGCGTCACCCCCACGACCGTCGGCGACGAGCTGGCCCACCGGGCAGCACCCCACCTCGACGCCCTCCTCGAGATAGCCGAAGCGGAGCTCGACAGCGAGACCGGCATCCGCACCCTCCACCTCGCCGGTCCGCCCGAGTTCATCGCGATGCGAGCCTTGCCCGCACTCAGCCCTCTGATCGGCGAGGGACTCGCCCTGCGCGCTTCGTTCGGGAACGCGGAGGAATGCCTCGACGGACTCGCCGCAGGCCATCACGACCTGGCCATCTCCACCGCCCGGCCGCGGGGCGCCCTGCTCAGTGCCACGACGCTGTGCGACGAGGAGCACGTCCTCGTCGCCGCCCCACGCTGGGCCGCCCGCCTGGGACCCTCGGCACTACGCCGGGGCCACGTCGTGCTCGATCAGCTTCCGGTGGTCGAGGTCCACGAGTCCTTACCGTTCGTGTCGCGCTACTGGCACGCCGTCTTCGACTCGCCACCGGCTGCCGCGGGCACCGTCATCGCACCCGATCTGCGAGCTGTCCTGGAAGCCACCGCCTCCGGTGCCGGCCTCGCCGTGCTGCCGCGCTACCTGTGCGAGGACGCCTTGGAGCGGGGCCGCGTCGTCGCTCTGCTCGACCCCCCGGTGCCGCCGTTGCGCACGTACTCCCTTGTCGTCCGCACAGGAACGCTCGCCCACCCCCATATCGCCAGGGCGCACGAATCACTACTGCGCGCCGCCACCGACTGGTGACGGACACACGCAGAACGCCCTCACGAGTTTCAGACGCGGAGACATGGGCCACTCTCTTGCCATGACCGAACGACCAGTGGTCAAGCGCACCGCACGCGCCATCCTGCTCGACGGCGACGATCTCGTCCTGATCAAGCGCACCAAGCCCGGCGTGGACCCGTACTGGCTGACGCCCGGCGGCGGGGTCGAACCGGAGGACGCCACCGTCGTGGACGCGCTCCATCGGGAGGTCGACGAGGAGCTGGGCGCAAAGATCACCGACGTCGTGCCGTGCTTCGTCGACACCGTCGAGCACATTGCGGACGGTGGTGTGACGGGAGTGAAGGTGCAGCACTTCTTCGTCTGCCGTCTGGAGTCCATGGACCCGGCGCTACGCCATGGCCCCGAGGTCGACGAGCCCTGCGGCGAGTACGAGATCGTGCGGGTGCCGTTCAGTCGCGTCGGAATCGCCGCCGTCCATCTCGTGCCGCTGTCGCTGCGCCACTACCTGGACGGCAACATCGAGGGCGTGCGGGCCATGCACGCACCCGACCTGGGCTGAAAGCGACTACGGGGCCGGTAAGGAACTACTAGGCGGCGCGCACCAGTTCGTAGGCCTCACGGAGATCGAGTCCGGCGTAGGTGTGTGTGGCCAGGCCGGTGAGATGGTGATCGGCGTTCACGGCCACCGCAGTGGGGACCGCCGCGAAGATCGCGGCGTCCGACATCGAATCGCCGTAGGCGACGCAGGCGTCCAGGCCCACGCCGAACTCGGTGCAGAGCCGACCGGCAACTTCCACCTTCGCGGCAGCGCTGAGGATGCCCGCCGGATCCACGGGCCGGCTGAAGGGAATCTCGGGGAAGCGTGAGCCGTGCGCCGCATGGGCGCCCCAACCGACCAGCCGCTCCACAAAGAACGACGGCGACAGGGAGATCACGGCGCAGAAGTCGCCGCTCTCCCGGATCTCGCTCCAGACCTCGCGGATGCCCAGGAGCCAAGGAGCGGAGTCGAAAGCCGCAGCGACATGCGCTTCGGTGAGGTCTGTCCACAGGGCATGCACGCGCACCGCATACTCCGGTGGTCCGATCCGGCCCGCGATCAGGTCCCGCTCCACCTCACCGATCTCGTCCAGCAGCCCAAGCTGTCGGGAAATCTCGACCGGCGCCGCCGAACCGTGGATCAGGGTGCCGTCCAGATCGAAGATGTGGAGCCTCGGCCGTCGTCTCATGTACGCCGAGGCTAGTACCCCGGATTACTCCCGCTGACAGACGCGCCGGAACCCGCTGCCAGGCACCGTGTTTCACGTGAAACCACTCACGCGTCCCGTCCGCCGGGCCATCCTCGTCGTCCATGTCGCCGCATCCGCCGCCTGGCTCGGACTCACCCTCGGCCTGCTCGCCCTTGCACTCACGGCGTACACCACAAAAACAACGTCCATGATCGAGGCCTCGTACCGATCCATGAACGTCTTCACGGACTGGCTGGTACTGCCCGTGGCGCTGCTCACCCTGCTCAGCGGTCTCGTTCTCTCGCTGGGCACGAAGTGGGGGCTGGCCCGCCACCGCTGGGTCTACATCAAGTTCTGGCTGACCGTCGCAACCACCACCGCGTCCGTCCTCGTGCTGCGCCCGGGCGTCAGCAGGGCCGCCGACACAGTCGCGTCCGACGGAATGGTCGCCGAACCCCGCGACGTACTGATGGGACCGGCCGTCTCGCTGACCGCCTATCTCTTCATGACGGCTATCTCCGTTCTCAAGCCATGGGGCCTCACCCGACGCGGCCGTCAAAAGCGCGTCTTGGCCAGTTCCCCCAAAGTGGTGGACGAACGATCAATGCGTCAGACAGCCTGAGCTCATGCAGACGCCCCTCTCCGAACTCGCCATCAGGCACCTGACCACGGATGACCTCCTGGCCTGTGCCGATCTCTCCGAGGACCGCGGCTGGCCGCGCGAGGAGCACAAGTGGGGCCTGCTGCTCGCTGCCGGTACCGGATATGGGATCGACGACCCCGAGGGCAAGGGTCTGGTGACCGCATGCGTGCTCACGCGCTACGAAACCGGCCTCACGGCCATCGGCATGGTGTTGGTGGCGGAGCGTCACTCCCGCCAGGGCGTCGGACGGCGTCTGATGAAGCAGGTGCTGAACGAGGTGGGAAGCACCCCGGTCACTCTCCATGCCACCCCCAACGGGAAGCCCCTGTACGAAGAACTGGGGTTCGCCACCACCGGTCGCGCCGAGATGGTCCGCGGCCACTTCACCGCTTCGGGGCCACAACCGCAGGTGGCGACCCGCCCCGCCACCGCGGAGGACCTGCCCGCGCTGCTGCGCCTGGACAACGAGGTCTTCGGCCTCGACCGCACACACATGATCACGCGCCTCCCCGCCTTCGCGGACCAACTGCGAGTGGCGGAGGACGACGGAGTCCTGACGGGGTACGCGGCCGCTTGGCCGAACATGGCCACCCAGGTCGTGGGCCCGCTGATCGCCCGGGACACCGAAACGGCGAAGGCCCTGATCGCGTCCCTGGCAGAGGGCACAGACCGTCCGCTGCGTACCGACATCGATGTGCGCCACGAGGAACTGCTGACCTGGGTGAAGGAATGCGGTCTGGCCCCCGTCGCATTCCACGCGGTGATGACCTTGGGGCTCCCGGAGCTGCCCGGTGACTGGACCCGTCGCTTCGCACCTCTGACGGTCGCGGCGGGCTAGGCCTCTCTTTGGCTCTTGTCGGGTTCGCGCGCCCTGGCGCGCGCCTCGTCGATCCGGCCTGATCCACATGCCAGACCCAGGGCGACCGCTTGAGCAAGCCAAATTCTGCCCGGGCCCAGGTCCCGGACAGGCTGGACGGGCCCCTCGGGAAAGAATTGCAGTCGCTGGCTACTTGTACACGCGGGCTATTGCGCTTATCGCCTACTCTGGTGGTGAGCCGCTCCGGCACCGAGGAGGAGACACATGACAGCGACCGACCCCGCCCTCACCGCCCTCGCACAGGGCTGGTGCGCCCTCTCGCTGCTCCACGGCAAGATCGAGGCGCACATCGAGCGTGCCCTCGAGTCCAAGCACGGCCTCAGCGCCCGGGAGTACTCACTCCTCGACGTCCTCAGCCGCCAGCACGACGGCGAGGGCGGCCACCTCCAGATGAAGCAGGTCGCCGACGCTGTTGTCCTCAGCCAGAGCGCAACGACGCGCCTCGTCACCCGCCTCGAGGATCGCGGCCTGCTCTCCCGCTACCTCTGCCCCACCGACCGCCGGGGCATCTACACCGACGTGAGCGAGGCCGGCCTCAAGCTGCTCGCCGAGGCACGGCCCACCAACGACAACGCTCTGCGTGAGGCCCTGGACGAAGCTGCCAAGAACCCTGAGCTCGCCCCGCTGGTCAGGGCGGTCGAAGAGCTCAAGGTCCCCGCCCGATCCGCTTAGCCGCGCCTCGCAGGCGGGCGGCGGGCACCACTGCCCTGGCCAGACCCGCGGGTGCGGTTTCACGTGAAACGTCGCGATACGCGACTCAACCAGGGATTCCGCGCCATCCTGAAGGGTCCACGCCCCCGGGAACAGCGTCCTCGGGCTCGTACGGCTCCCGCGTGAAGACGAACGAACCCAGATCCAGATGGCTCACGGAGCCGTCGCCGCGTCGCACCACCCGCAGGGTCTCGCCCGCGTAATAACCGTCCAGGCCGATCCATGTCTCCTCGGAGCTCGCCTGGAATCGCGAGCGCCTGCCGGCACCCCGCAGCGGTTCCAATTGCAGACCCCGATCGGCGACCAGCCGCAGGCCAAAGGCGTGCGTGCCCCAATACCAGGGCCCGGTCAGCGCCAGGAGCTCCTGGTCGACCTCCGGCAGCGGGCGCCACGGCTCAGGGATTCTCGGTTCGGCGTCGGCCACGATGCATACGAGGTCCGCCGCCACGGTCGCGGCGAGCGGCCCGGAGGTGGCATTGGCCAGCGCAACCGCGGCGACACCTTCCTCCACGCTCACCCACAGCCCGGCGAGGAACCCGGGCAGCGAACCCGAATGTCCCACGAGGGTGCGGCCCTCGCTCCTCACGATCTGAAGCCCCAACCCGTAGCAGCTGTCCCACTCCCCCGCCTCCGGAGGCGCGGAAGGAGCCCGCATCTCCCGCACAGACTCTGCACGGAGTACCCGGTCATCCCCCTCCGCGAGGAAGCCTGCGAAACGGCACAGGTCGGCGACGGTCGACCAGAGCTGCCCGGCAGGGGCCATGAGTCCGAGATCCTCGGTGGGTTCGGGGAGCATCACATCCGCCCACGGATGCACCGCCCAGCCACCCGCGTGCGGAGCCTGTGCCTGGGTGCTGGTCCGCCGCAGTCCGAGCGGTTCGAGGATCTCCCGTGTCAGCACCTCCTCCCAGGACGCATCGCGGACCGCTTCGACGAGCGAACCCAGCACGGCGTAACCGGGGTTGGAGTAGTGATGCCGTCGGCCCGGAGGATGCATCTCCGCGCCGTCACCGAGCACGTCGGACAGCTCGGTGCGCAGCGAGCCCGGTGTCCGCTCCCACCAGGGGGCGGGCGCCTCGGCACTCACACCCCCGCTGTGGCCCAACAGCTGGGCGATCGTCACCTCGCCGATCCCGGTCCCAGGCAGGTGCTTGTCCAGGGGGTCGTTCAGATCGAGCAGCCCCTCGTCCCGCAGCCGCATCACCAGAACCGCCGTGAAGGTCTTGGTGATGGAGCCGATGCGGTACTGCGTGTCGGCGTCCGGCGCATGACCGTCGACGCATGTGCGGGAGCCCGTCCACATCAGTTGCCCGTCGCGCTGAACGGCTCCGACGAACGAGGGTGCGCGCCCTTCGCTCTGGGCAACGGCGAGACGGTGGAACAGAGCCCGCCGTGTGGCGGGGAGCAGTTCTTCCAAGGCTGAGGTCATGAAGCAGGTCTATCGGTGACTGTCCGTCGAGTCGACCTCATTTGCGGGACACGCGGAGCAATGAGCCCACCGGGACCGGGCCCTCGTGTAGGGAGCCGTTTCTTCTGACCGACCTCGACGCTGTGAGCTGGGGACCTGCCCCCCCGTCCAAGTTGATGTCACCGGGAGAACGTCCAAATGACGTGACCATTCACATGCCGACGGCACGACGAGATGTCCTGGTTGAGCAAGCTCACAGCGTGCTGAGGAACGCCCTGATGGCTGCGGCAAACTCCGCTGGAACCGTCTCGTGGACGGTGTGCCCGGCAGGGAGTTCGACGAGCCGAGTGTGGGGACGCCGTGCCGCCATGTCCTTCGCCTGCTCCGCGCTGAGCACCGTGCTGCGGCTTCCTCGGATGAGCAAGGCCGGGAGTTGCTGGCGAGCCAGTCGTTCCAGTGGTCGCCGTTGAGGTGCTGCTGTGAAGAGTTCATGTCCTTCGGATCGAAGGCAAGTCCCCATCCGTCGGCATACTCACGGACGGCGTCCATGAGGTAACTCGCTGACGGACCGAGCTCGTCGAGGAACTCGCCTTGGGTCGGGGCCCGGTGTGGCCAGGACAGGCTGAAGGAGAGGTCGTCATCGACTTCGGCGCCGATGTCCTCAACGATCAGTGCGTCCACAAGCCCGGGGAGCCGGGCCGCGAGCTGGTAGGCGTTGACGCCTCCGAGGGAGTGGCCGAGTACGACCGTGCCGTCGATCCCCAGATGTTCCAGCACTGCCGCAGCGTCCTCGACGTAGCCGATGCGAGAGAAGTCGGCGGGAGGATCGGAGCGGCCGTGTCCACGCTGGTCGAGGGCGATGACCCGCCAGGAGTCGCCCAGCTCCCGGGCAAGGCGCGTGAAGGTGCGACCTTCTCCGAAGTGCCCGTGCAGGGCCAGCAGAGGGCGTCCCGGACCACCGAAGTCGAGGAAGGAGAGGCGACGCCCGGCCACCACCGTGGCCGCGCGCTTCGGTTCGGTCGGGATCGTCGACAGCATGGTCGTCAGTATGCGGTCCTGGCTTCCGCGCTCTGCAGCTCGGCCAGGATGTCGGCGAGAGTCTGGATTGCTTCAAGGACCACCCACGCTCGGTCTTCAGCCGTACCGTCCTGACCACGGACGCTGACCGTAGCCTCCATGCCCCACCCCACTCCGGCACCATCCACAGCACGCTGCCGCTTGCGACACACCGAGGGATCACTCACCCAGGGCTTCACCCGAAACGAGTGACGTCATGACGGGTCGCTCTTCGACCCGATGCCTTTGATTCTGGTCGTAGTTCCGTCCGGGGCGAACGAGTGGTGGAAGGTGAAGGCGTGCGGTGCGGAGCCGTGGTCGTGGAGGTGTTCCAGCCTGGAAACCCCGTCCTGCCAGGTGGGTATCACGCCGTCGGAGACCCACCAGAACACGTAACCCGGGTGTCCTGTCCTCTCGAACCAGTCGTAACGCCTGTTCAGCGCCTCACGGTGCAGACCGGTGTAGATGGCGTCGAAGGCGGGGCGCAGGTCGGTCCAGAGCGAGAGGGTCGCGGCCAGGGCGGTGGTTTCCACCGTACGGCCCTTGCCGTACCAGGTCGGTACGGCGAACTCTCCCCATGCACCCCAGTCCGCCTCGAAGAGCATGCCCCGGTCACCGTCTGCCGCTTCAGCACGCGCGAGGTACCCGGGGTGCTGACTGATCTTCCGGTAGACGGCCTCACCACTGTCGTAGAACTCGCGCGTGAGAGGTCCGGGATCGGCGAGAGGTGACTTCAGGACGCCGAATGTGTACAGAGCAAGATGGGGCATGCGTCTCTCCCTGGTGGGGGGTGCCTGGTGTGGACCCGGTTCGGTGGCTTACGCATGGGGACGAGGATTCGTGGGGCGTGACCAACTCATCCGTCGCGAGCGGCTCAGCCTGAAGGAACTCCTGTGCGACCGTGGGTGGCCGCCCAACGCCAGGTGAAGGTAGCTGCCTCTGCGGGCCATGTCGAAGTTGCGATTTCCCTGTCAAAGTGGCCTCTTGCAAGGGCCTTGCGGGAGCTGGGGCGGTGGCGCTGCCTGCCGTCGTGGAAGTCCGCATCGGC
The DNA here is from genome assembly GCF_044763255.1 of Streptomyces sp. NPDC096176. Lineage (NCBI taxonomy): Bacteria > Bacillati > Actinomycetota > Actinomycetes > Kitasatosporales > Streptomycetaceae > Streptomyces > Streptomyces sp. NPDC096176. Next base: position 181,739 of record NZ_JBIWFV010000002.1, read on the forward strand.
CCAGCAACTGCGGAGGAGCAGCATCGACAGCTCCGCTCAAGCTGGTGTGCCGGGGCGACGCCAGCGGTGCCGAGACTGGGTTGGATGACGCAGTGTCCTGCCAGACTGCGGCTGTCAGATGGTGGGCCGTTGACGAGCTGGGATGCCACGTCGTTTGCGACCGCGGAGGCTCGGGGTTCTCAAGCGACCTGGCTTTTACGGAAGTCTCGTTCGCGACAGAGGCGGGCCACGGCCATGGAGATATCCGTGTGGCCCGCCATGCCGTCTGCTGGTCGCGGCCGTTTCAGGCTTGGTTTCCGGGCTGGAGCCTCAGCTGTTGGCCAGGGTGCGGTCCAGAAGGGGGAGCAGGCGATCCCAGTGGCGCTTCATCCCGGAGGCGCTGAAAGCGTCGGTGTCGGACATGGTGAAGCCGTGGATGGTGCCGGGGTAGATCTCGGAGGTGTAGCCGACACCTGCCGCATCCAGGGTCTGGTTGAGCTCGCCGAGGGCCTCAGGTGTCATGTCGCCTTCGGCGTGGCCGAGGTGGATCTGGGCGGTGAGCTTGGAGAAGAGGTTGGCCCCATCGACACCCACGGGGCCGTGGAACGCGGCGACGGCCGCCACCTGGTCGGGATGGGCCGCGGCCGTGCGCATCGCGTAGAGGCCGCCTATGCAGTAGCCGGTCACCGCGACCGGTCCGGCGCCGACCTCGGGCTGGGTGGTGAGGAACCTGAGGTAGGCGTCGGCGTCGTTCAGGACACGTTCGGCGGTGTGCGCCTCGATCAGGGGCATCAGCTGGGCGAAGACCGCGGGCCGGACCTCTTCTCCGATGTACTCGGGAAGCTCGACCAGCGGTGCCGGGCCGTGCCGGTAGAAGGAGTTGGGGACGAGCACGTAGTAGCCGTGCCCGGCCAGTTCGCGGGCCATCTCCCGCAGCACGGGCCGGATACCGAAGCCGTCCGCGTACATCAGCACCCCTGGGTGCTGCTTGCTGTGGTCGGGGAAGGCGGCGAAGGCGTCGGCCTGGCCGTCCATGGTGGGAATCCGCAGCGTCTTGGTGGGCATGAATGCTCCTGTCGTGGTTGATGTGCAGAGCCTGTGATCAACACGACGGAGGCGGAGCCCGCGCAGCAGCGCAAGAGCCTCGATCAAACAGCGGGCCCAAACCGGCCCGTACGGCGCTCAGTAGAGCCCCGGGTCACCGATCCGTGTGTGGCGCGAGGCCGTCCCGGTATTCATAGCCGCACAGCGTAGCCCACCGGGTATGAGCCGACGCCCGATCTTGCGTGACCTGGGCGTTATTGGCTGTCTCACGGCATTGTCACCCATGATCAGTCTCAAATCCGTGGCATTTCCTCGCGAGGGCGAGGTCGAGATCAGGCGGCTTGCCCGAGTCGGCCGAGTACACCACGCTGAGCCCCGAGCACGAGGACTACCGGCGAGCCCAGATCGCGCACCGATGAGTTTCCCGCACCACGCTGGTCTACACGCCGGACCCCCACGGACGGAAGGCTGGGCCATGCGGAAACTGATCTACGGCATGAACCTGACCCTGGACGGCTACATCGCCGCGGCCGGCGACGACATCGGCTGGAGCGGACCGCCGAGCGACGAGCTGTTCCAGTGGTGGCTCGACCACGAGCAGGCGAGTGGCCTGTCGCTGTACGGGCGCAAGCTGTGGGAGACGATGAGCTCCTACTGGCCGACCGGCGACCAGCAGCCCAACGCCACCCCGGCGGAGATCGAGTTCGCCCGGAACTGGCGGGACACGCCGAAGGTGGTGTTCTCCTCGACGATCGACAAGGTCGACTGGAACACCCGCCTGGTCACCGGCGACGCGATCGCCGAGATCACCCGGCTCAAGGCCGAGGACGGCGGCCCGATGAACATCGGCGGCGCGACGCTCGCCGGGGCGGCCATGCGCGCCGGGCTGATCGACGAGTACGCGATCGCCGCCCATCCGGTCCTGGTGGGCAGCGGCACGCCGTTCTTCACCGCGCTGGACAGCTGGGTGAACCTGAACCTGGTGGAGACACGGACGTTTCCCGGCGGCGTGGTCCTGACCAGGTACGAGACGAGGCGCTGAGCAGCAGCACCCACGCGCTGGTCTCACGGTGATGTCGTATACGACATCGGTACGACACGGCCCGTGAGATGACGAACCCCCGCCGACACACCGACTGGGGCACACAGCCACGGCTTCCCCCAGACGAGCGATGGCCACGACCTGCACGTCTCAGATTCGTGTCACATCCGACTGTGATCCGACATCAGCGCTGAGATTCCGACAGGAAATTTGAGACCCTGCGCCTCGACCGATCAAGTCTGCGCCATGTCCACGAACCGCGAATAGTGACCCTGGAACGCCACCGTGATCGTCGCGGTGGGTCCGTTTCGGTGCTTGGCCACGATCAGGTCCGCCTCGCCCGCTCGAGGCGACTCCTTTTCGTACGCGTCCTCGCGGTGCAGCAGGATGACCATGTCCGCGTCCTGCTCGATGGAGCCGGACTCACGCAGGTCCGAGACCATCGGCTTCTTGTCCGTCCGCTGCTCGGGGCCACGGTTCAGCTGGGAGAGCGCGATGACCGGAACCTCGAGCTCCTTGGCCAGCAGCTTGAGGTTTCGCGACATGTCGGAGACCTCCTGCTGACGGCTCTCGGCCCGCTTGGACCCGCCCGACTGCATCAGCTGCAGATAGTCGATGACCACCAGCTTGAGGTCGTTGCGCTGCTTGAGCCGACGGCACTTCGCCCGGATCTCCATCATCGAGAGGTTCGGCGAGTCGTCGATGTAGAGCGGCGCCTGCGACACATCCGGCATCCTGCGCGCCAGGCGCGTCCAGTCCTCGTCCGTCATCGTTCCCGACCGCATGTGGTGAAGCGCCACCCGGGCCTCGGCGGACAGCAGTCGCATGGCGATCTCGTTGCGGCCCATCTCGAGCGAGAAGATCACGCTGGGCAGGTTGTTCTTGATCGAGGCGGCCCGCGCGAAGTCCAGCGCCAGCGTCGACTTACCCATGGCAGGACGGGCAGCAATGACGATCATCTGGCCCGGGTGCAGCCCGTTGGTCAGAGAGTCGAAGTCCGTGAAGCCTGTCGGCACACCGGTCATCTCGCCGCTGCGCGAACCGATCGCCTCGATCTCGTCGAGCGCGCCCTCCATGATGTCACCGAGCGGCAGATAATCCTCGCTTGTGCGCTGCTCGGTGACGGCGTAGATCTCCGCCTGGGCGGAGTTCACGATCTCGTCGACGTCCCCGTCGGCGGCGTATCCCATCTGCGTGATCTTGGTTCCGGCTTCCACGAGACGGCGCAGAACCGCGCGCTCATGGACGATCTCCGCGTAGTACGAGGCGTTGGCCGCGGTGGGAACCGACTGGACGAGGGTGTGCAGGTAGGGAGCGCCGCCCACGCGGGTGATCTCGCCCCGCTTGACCAGCTCGGCCGCGACCGTGATGGGGTCAGCCGGCTCGCCCTTGGCGTAGAGGTCGAGGATGGCCTGGTACACCGTTTCATGGGCCGGGCGGTAGAAGTCGTGGCCCTTGATGATCTCCACGACATCGGCGATGGCGTCCTTGGACAGCAGCATGCCGCCGAGAACGGACTGCTCGGCATCAAGATCCTGCGGAGGAACGCGCTCGAACCCGGGCGACCCACCATCCCAGCCGCCGCTCTCCCTGCCTCGGTCGTGCTGGTCCTCACGGTTGCGGCCCTCGCGACGACGCTGACGGGAAGCGGGAAGACGGTCCCCAGGACTGTCGGCCGCCCACGGATCGTCCAGGGGCTCGGAAATGCTCACCCGGGCCACCTCCTCCCGTCCGCTCCACGGACCTACGCCGAGGCACTCTTTCTACGCCACGGCACTGACAAAACGAGTCGCCGAACTCCGCTTGCTGCGAGGCTTCTGCGGGGGCTTTTCGTGAGCCGGGCGACGGTCCACCGTAGGCCCGGCGGCACCGTCAGCCAATCTGGTTATCCACAGGTGGTGTGGACGAAGCACCGGATGCTGTGGAGAACCCTCCGCAACCTGTGCACGGACCGGGGGACAGCACTGTGGAAAAGTTCACGATCCCCCGCCTGAACCTCATTTGACCTGCTGCTTTCGCATCCACCGCCTGTGGGGGAGAAAAACTTTCCCGAGCGGACCAAGATCAGAACAAACGGCACACGGACGAGCCGTCAACGCACCGTTCCGTAAGGAGTGCAGATGGATTGCATCTCTTACCTGTGGAAGATTAGATTGCCGCCATGACACAGGTTCCCGTGGGGCGTAAGGAACGCCGGAAGCTGCACGACCGGGAGATCGTCGCGCTCGCCGTCCCGGCCTTCGGCGCCCTCGTCGCCGAGCCCCTCTTCGTGATGGTCGACAGCGCCATCATCGGTCATCTCGGCACCCCGCAGCTGGCCGGCCTCGGCGTCGCGGCAGCCCTGCTGATGACGGCCGTGAGCGTCTTCGTCTTCCTGGCCTATGCCACCACGGCCGCCGTTGCTCGGCGGGTGGGCGCCGGCGATCTCCAGTCGGCCATCCGGCAGGGGATGGACGGCATCTGGCTGGCGTTCGTTCTCGGCATCGCCGTCATCGCCGTCACTATGCCGACGGCCCCTTGGCTGGTGGGCGTCTTCGGTGCCTCCGACACAGCTGCGCCCCACGCGATCACCTATCTGAGGATCTCCAGTTTCGGCATTCCCGCCATGCTGATCGTCCTCGCGGCCACCGGCGTGCTCCGTGGCCTTCAGGACACCCGCACTCCCCTCTATGTCGCGGTCGGTGGCTTCACCGCCAACGCAGCCCTCAACGCCGGCCTGGTCTACGGAGCCGACCTCGGCATCGCCGGGTCGGCATGGGGAACGGTGATCGCCCAATGCGGCATGGCTGCCGCCTACCTCGTCGTTGTTGTCCGCGGAGCCCGGAGGCACGGTTCTTCACTGCGCCCCGACGCAGCAGGGATAAGGGCCAGCGCCCAGGCCGGAGTACCGCTGCTGGTCCGTACGCTCTCCCTGCGAGCGGTCCTGCTGATCGCCACGGCGGTGGCGGCCCGACTCGGCGACGCCGACATCGCCGCCCATCAGATCGTGCTCTCGCTGTGGAGCCTGATGGCCTTCGCGCTGGATGCCATCGCCATCGCCGGACAGGCCATTATCGGCCGCTATCTGGGAGCCGGGGACGCCGAGGGCGCCAAGCAGGTGTGTCGACGGATGGTTCAGTGGGGCGTGGCGGCGGGTGTGGTGCTCGGCATCCTTGTCGTGGTCTCGCGTCCGCTCTTCATCCCCTTGTTCACGGGCGACCAGGCTGTTCAGGACACACTGCTCCCCGCGCTCCTGGTCGTCGCGGTGTCCCAGCCCATCGCGGGTGTCGTCTTCGTCCTGGACGGCGTCCTGATGGGCGCGGGCGACGGCCCCTACCTGGCATGGGCGATGCTGTTCACGCTGGCCGCCTTCGCACCCGTCGCGCTGCTCGTTCCCGCCCTCGGGGGCGGTCTGACCGCTCTGTGGTGGGCGATGACCCTGATGATGACCGTGCGGCTGCTGACCCTGTGGTGGCGGGCGCGTTCCGGACGATGGATCGTCACGGGGGCGACCCGATGACCGTCACGTCAGCTGCAGCCGGCCGCTGTTTCACGTGAAACGGTGCCGCGGGCCGAGCACCCCGCAACGGCGGAAGGGCCGCACCCCGAGGGGTGCGGCCCTTCTCAACTGCTCTCCCGAGCGCATCGCTTAGGCGGCGACGACCTCGACACCGAGCTGTGCGGCAACCTCGGGGTGCAGACGCACGGACACCTGGTGCGAGCCCAGGGTCTTGATCGGCGAACCGAGCTCAACGCGGCGCTTGTCGACCTCCGGGCCACCGGCAGCCTTGATCGCCGAGGCGATGTCTGCCGGGGTGACGGAGCCGAAGAGACGGCCGGCGTCGCCGGAGCGAACAGCCAGACGCACCTTGACGGCCTCGAGCTGACCCTTGATGGAGTTGGCCTGCTCGATGGTCGCGATCTCGTGGATCTTGCGGGCGCGGCGGATCTGCGCCACGTCCTTCTCGCCACCCTTGGTCCAGCGGATCGCGAAACCGCGCGGGACCAGGTAGTTGCGAGCGTAGCCGTCCTTGACGTCCACGACGTCGCCGGCAGCACCGAGGCCAGAGACCTCGTGGGTGAGGATGATCTTCATGTTTCGGTCACCCTCCCCTTATCGCGCGGTGGACGTGTAGGGCAGCAGCGCCATCTCACGGCTGTTCTTCACGGCCGTGGCGACGTCACGCTGGTGCTGCGTGCAGTTGCCGGTGACGCGGCGGGCACGGATCTTGCCACGGTCGGAAATGAACTTCCGCAGCATGTTCGTGTCCTTGTAGTCCACGTAAGCGGTCTTGTCCTTGCAGAACGCGCAGACCTTCTTCTTAGGCTTGCGCACAGGCGGCTTCGCCATGGTGTTTCTCCTGTGTGATCAAGAAGTGGGTAACGAGCTGTCCCTAGAAGGGAGGCTCGTCCGAGTAGCCGCCGCCGGAACCGCCGGAGCTTCCGCCCCAGCTGCCCCCACCCTGCTGCTGGCCGCCGCCGGCCGGGGCGCTGGTGGCCCAGGGGTCGTCGGCGGGTGCACCGCCGCCGCCCTGCTGCTGACCACCACCGGGGCCGCCGCCCCAGTTGCCGCCGCCCTGCTGGCCGCCGCCGTAGCCACCCTGGCCGCCGCGACCGGTGGTCTTGGTGACCTTGGCCGTGGCGTTCTTGAGGCTGGGGCCGACTTCCTCGACGTCCAGTTCGTAGACCGTGCGCTTGACGCCCTCGCGGTCCTCGTAGGACCGCTGCTTGAGCCGGCCCTGCACGACGACACGCATGCCGCGCTGGAGCGACTCGGCGACGTTCTCCGCCGCCTGACGCCAGACCGAGCAGGTGAGGAAGAGGCTTTCGCCGTCCTTCCACTCATTGGTCTGACGGTCGAAGGTGCGGGGAGTGGACGCGACGCGGAACTTCGCGACCGCCGCACCGGACGGGGTGAAGCGCAGCTCGGGGTCGTCGACGAGATTGCCGACGACCGTGATGACGGTCTCGCCTGCCATGGGTGAACCTCTCGGCGGGGATTGCTTCTGGCTGCTTGCTGCTACTCGAACCCGATGACCTCTGAGCTAGACGCTCAGTGGGTCTCGGGACGGAGGACCTTGGTCCGGAGGACCGACTCGTTCAGGTTCATCTGGCGGTCGAGCTCCTTGACGACCGCAGGCTCGGCCTGCAGGTCGATGACCGAGTAGATGCCCTCGGGCTTCTTCTTGATCTCGTAAGCGAGACGACGACGGCCCCAGGTGTCGACCTTCTCGACCTTTCCGTTGCCCTCACGGACGACGGAGAGGAAGTTCTCGATCAGCGGGGAGACAGAACGCTCCTCGAGATCGGGGTCGAGGATGACCATCACCTCGTAGTGACGCATGTGGAACCCACCTCCTTTGGACTCAGCGGCCACGGTCGTTCCGTGGCAGGAGGGTCGTGATGCGTGAGCAACGGTATCCGCCGCCACTGACAATCCCCCCTCGTCGAGTGGAGATCGCGTCCTGGCCTGGGCAGACACCGGTGCAGACCGTACAGAGTACCTGCACCCAGGCTTCCGGTTGAAATCCGGTGCCCGATGGCCCCAATCTGTACACATCGGGTGTGCGCGGCGCTACCATGCGCCGCCTTCCGGCAAGCCAGGAGGTGCCTCATGGCACAGGCAATGCGACGTCCTTCCTCCGCTTCTCTGCTCGCCACGGACGGCAAGTCTCATCCCCTTCAGGACACCCTGATGGCGGTGACGCTGGTACTGGGCGCTCTCGCGTTCGTCACGGCGATGTTCCACAACCTGCATCTGCTGAGCTCCTGGGCCGGGCTCATCGGCATCGCGACCGGCGCGTACGGGCAGTTCGTCTCGGCGACGACGCGCGAGCGATTCCTGCTGATCATCGGGCTGGGCGCATCCGCGGTGGGCTTCTTCCTGGGGATGGCCCACGGCGGCCTCTTCGGCGGAGTCCTGGGCTGAGGCCACCCCGGACCACAACAGGAACGGGAGCGGGAGCGGGCCGATGGGCGGCCCGCTCCTGCGCACAGCCATTCGGGGCCCTTCCTCGGACCAGTAGGCTTCGGCGCGAGAGCCGGAGCCCCTGTACCCATGGGGACACACCTGCCGAGGAGCGCCCCGCATGAGCCTGACCCTGAGGACCATCAGTCGTGAGCAGCATCTGGCATACATCCAGAGCCTGCCCTCGGCCAGTCACTGCCAGGTTCCGGCGTGGGCGGATGTGAAGACGGAATGGCGCTCGGAGAACCTGGGCTGGTTCGACAAGAGCGGTGAGCTCGTCGGCGCGGGCCTGGTCCTCTACCGCCAGCTCCCCAAGATCAAGCGGTATCTGGCGTACATGCCCGAGGGCCCGGTGATCAACTGGTACGCCCCGAACCTCGACGACTGGCTGCAGCCGATGCTGGCGCACCTCAAGAACCAGGGCGCCTTCTCCGTGAAGATGGGCCCGCCGGTCGTCATCCGCCGCTGGAACGCGTCCGCGATCAAGGCCGGCATCCAGGACCCGGATGTGAAGCGCCTGCGCGACGTGGAGGCGACGCACATCGAACCGCGCGCCTTCGAAGTGGCGGACCGGTTGCGGAAGATGGGCTGGCAGCAGGGTGAGGACGGCGGCGCCGGCTTCGGTGACGTCCAGCCGCGGTACGTGTACCAGGTCCCGCTCGCCAACCGGTCGCTCGACGACGTCCTCAAGGGCTTCAACCAGTTGTGGCGCCGCAACATCAAGAAGGCCGAGAAGGCCGGCGTCGAGGTCGTCCAGGGCCGCTACGAGGACCTGGCCGAATGGCAGCGGCTGTACGAGATCACGGCCGAGCGGGACCGCTTCCGGCCGCGCCCGCTCTCGTACTTCCAGCGGATGTGGACGGTACTCAACAGCGAGGACCCCAACCGCATGCGCCTGTACTTCGCCCGGCACAACGGGGTGAACCTCTCCGCGGCGACGATGCTCGTCGTCGGCGGCCATGTCTGGTACTCGTACGGCGCGTCGGACAACATCGGGCGCGAGGTCCGGCCCTCGAACGCGATGCAGTGGCGGATGCTGCGCGACGCGTACGCCATGGGTGCGACGGTCTACGACCTGCGGGGCATCAGCGACTCGCTCGACGAGACGGACCACCTCTTCGGTCTGATCCAGTTCAAGGTCGGCACCGGCGGCGAGGCCGTCGAGTACGTCGGCGAGTGGGACTTCCCGCTCAACAAGCTGCTCCACAAGGCGCTGGACATCTACATGTCGCGTCGCTGACGTCGTCGCGGACGACTCCGTAGTCTCGTACACACCTCTGATACACCGCAGCCACCAGAAAGGTTCCGGGCCGGCCATGGCGCTCTCCCTCTACGTCGACACCGCTCGCTGGCGGGCGCACCAGAAGTCGGTGATCGACCAGTTCCCTGGTCTCGTCCCGGTCTGCAAGGGCAACGGATACGGCTTCGGCCACGAGCGGCTGTCGGAGGAGGCGACACGTTTCGGCGCGGACATGCTGGCCGTGGGCACCACCTACGAGGCCGCTCGGATCAAGGACTGGTTCGGCGGCGATCTGCTGGTGCTCACCCCGTTCCGGCGCGGCGAGGAGCCGGTGCCGCTGCCGGACCGCGTGGTGCGCTCCGTCTCGTCCGTGGACGGGGTGCATGCGCTGGTGGGGGCGAGGGTCGTCATCGAGTGCATGAGCTCGATGAAGCGCCACGGCATCTCGGAGCAGGACCTCGGCCATTTGCACGCGGCCATCGAGGACGTGCGGCTGGAGGGCTTCGCCCTGCACCTTCCGCTGGACCGTACGGACGGCTCCGACGCGGTCGAGGAGGTCATCGGCTGGATGGACCGGCTGCGCGCCGCCAGGCTGCCGCTGCACACGATGTTCGTGAGCCATCTGCGCGCCCAGGAGCAGGCGCGGCTGCAGCAGCAGTTCCCGCAGACCCGTTTCAGGGCCCGCATCGGCACTCGGCTGTGGCTCGGCGACCACGACGCCACGGAGTACCGCGGCGCCGTGCTGGACGTCACCCGTGTGGCCAAGGGGGATCGTTTCGGCTATCGCCAGCAGAAGGCCGCTTCCGACGGCTGGCTGGTCGTCGTGGCCGGCGGTACGTCGCACGGTGTGGGTCTGGAGGCGCCGAAGGCCCTGCACGGCGTGATGCCCCGCGCCAAGGGTGTGGCGCGGGCAGGTCTCGCGACGGTCAACCGGAACCTGTCGCCGTTCGTGTGGGCGGGCAAGCAGCGCTGGTTCGCCGAGCCGCCCCACATGCAGGTCTCGATCCTGTTCGTACCCGCCGACGCCCAGGAGCCGAAGGTCGGGGACGAGCTGGTGGCACATCTGCGTCACACGACGACGCAGTTCGACCGGCTGGTCGACCGCTAGGGCCGTCGAGCCGGCCGACCACCCCCGGCGGGCCTCCGGCCCTGCCGGGGACGGCGGCCCGGCCTCAGGCGGACGGCTGCGGACCCGCCCCCGGGCCGCTTCCCGCCCGGGTGCCCCAGTCGACGCGTGGCCCCTCCACGGCGTGCGCGGCATGGCGCGGCGGGTGGGCCGCCGGACCCAGGACGAACACGTCCGGGGCGCCGTCGAGCACACCCCCCGCCGGGTCGTCGGAACCGTCCTGGCGTACGCCGTCGCGTTCCGGCATGAGGATGTCCCGCACGATCACGGCGCAGAGATACAGCGTCCCGAGCAGATGCAGTGCGATGGCCACCTGGTAGCCCTCGGGCGGCAGCCCCTGGTGCTTGGGGCTGGTCGTGTACGCGAGGTACATCCAGATGCCCAGGTAGTACATGACCTCGCAGGCCTGCCACATCAGGAAGTCACGCCAGCGCGGCCGGGCGAGAGCGGCCAGCGGGATGAGCCACAGCACGTACTGCGGCGAGTAGACCTTGTTGGTGAGGATGAACGCGGCCACGACCAGGAACGCGACCTGCGCGAACCGGGGCCGCCGGGGTGCCCTGAGAATGAGGAGGGCGATACCGGCGCAGGCCAGGATCATCAGCAGAGTGGCGTAGGTGTTGACCTTCTCGACGTCGATCGGCTCGCCGGTGCGCTGGGTGATGATGAGCCAGAACGATCCGAAATCGATCTGGCGCTCCTGGCTGAAGGTGTAGAACTTCTTCCACCCCTCGGGCGCAAGCAGCATGACCGGCAGATTGACCGCGAGCCAGGCGGCCGCCGCGCCCAACATCGCCGTGGCGAACTCCCGCCACTTGCCTGCCCGCCAGCACAGGACCAGCAGCGGCCCGAGCAGCAGCACGGGGTAGAGCTTGGCGGCCGTCGCCAGCCCGATCAGGATGCCGAAGGCCAGAACCCGCCCACGTGACCACATCAGCATCGCCGCCGCGGTCAACGCCACGGCGAGCAGATCCCAGTTGATGGTGGCCGTGAGGGCGAACGCGGGCGCCAGAGCCACGAGGAGGGCGTCCCAGGGGCGCCGGCGATGGGTACGGGCGACACAGACGGCGAGGACGGCGGCGCAGATCATCAGCAGGCCGGCGTTGATCATCCAGTACATCTGCTGCTGTTGCTGGCCCGAGCCGCCGGCGATCCCGCCGATCCAGGAGGCGAACTGCATGAACACTCCCGTCAGCACGGGGTACTCGAGGTACTCCATGTCGCCGGGGAGCCGGTCGAAGTACGGGATCAGACCTTCGGAGAAGCCTCGTCCCACGAACAGATGAGGGATGTCCGAGTAGCAGGCATGGGTGTACTGCGAGCTCGTGCCCCTGAACCAGGCCCAGTTGTAGCAGGGCAGCTTCTGCACCATGCCGAGCGCGAACATGCCGATGGTGACGAGCACCACCACACGCACGGGCGTGAGCCAGTTGTCGCCGCCGCGCGCGGCCCAGCGGCCGGCGGGGCCGCCGATCAGCTCGCTGCCGGCTGCGGCGATCCGGTCGCGCCGTGTGGGTCGCACATCGGGGCCGTCAGGTCGCGCGGGGAGGGCCTGGGGGCGGTCCTCGTGCACGCTCGTCTCTTCTGCGCTGGGCATGGTGCACATCCTGCCGTACGGGACGGGGGACGCGGCGAGGGCCGCCGCACCCGGTGGGACAGGCACAGGCCTGTGCTTCCCGGGTGCGGCGGCCCTCGTCGGTGGTGCGGGGCGGTAGCCGTCAGCTGTTGCCGTCGGAACCTCCGAAGATCCCTCCGCTGTTGCCGTTACCGCCGGTGCCGTTGCCTCCACCGCTGTCGACCCCGCCGTCGGTGCCCGGTGACGTCGACGGACTGGACGTCGGGCCGCCGTTGCCACCGCCCTGGTCGGTGCCGCCGTCGGCCCCACCGTCGACGCCGCAGGTCCAGTCCTCCCACGGGTTGCAGGACTCCGAGGGACCGGGGCTGGTGGACGGGCTCGAGGACGGTGACTCGGACGGGCTCGCCGACGGCGACTCGGACGGGGAGCTGCTCGGCGTCGGCTTCGGGCTGACCGCACCGCCGCCCCACACGGCCTCGCCTTCGATGGGATCCGGCTCGGGGAACTCCAGAACCTTTGCGCCCTTGAGCGCGTCCGACATGTAGTCCTGCCAGATCTGTGACGGGAACGACGAACCGTGGATCGTGTCCCGGTCACCGGTGCCGTACATCTCCAGGAACTCGCGCTTCTTGGCCTTCTCGTCGTCGTTGAGGCGGTACATGTCGATCGCCGTCGACAGCTGCGGCGTGTAGCCGACGAACCAGGCCGACTTGTTGCCGTCGGTCGTACCGGTCTTGCCGGCCACCTGGCGGTTGGGCAGCCGGGCCTTCCTGCCGGTGCCCTCCGGATCGTCGACGACGTCCCTGAGCACATCGGTCACGTTGTTCGCGACGGCCTTGCTGAACTTCTGCTCGGCCTCGTCCTCGTGCTCGTAGACCGTCTCGCCCTCGTGCTTCACCAGCTTGACCGAGTACGGGTCACGCTGCTTGCCCTCGGCGGCGAAGGTTCCGTAGGAACCCGCCATGCGGATGGCGCTGGGCTCGGAGATGCCGAGCGAGAAGGAGGGCACGTTCGACTTGGTCAGGCTGGACTCCAGCAGGCCCGCGTCCATCGCCGCTTGCCTGACCTCCGGGATGCCGATGTCCATGCCGAGCTGCACATAGGGCGAGTTGGCGGAGTGGATCATGGCCTCGCGGAGGCTGATGTTGCCGTAGTTCTCCTGACCGTCATTGGTCTGGAGCCACTCCTTTCCCTCCTCGTTGCGCCAGACTGAACCGTTGTAGTTCTTGATCTTGAGCTTGTTCTTGCCGCTGTACCGGCTCTTGTTCGGGTCGACGATCGTGCGGGTGTCGGGGCCTTGCTCAGGGCCGAGCGCGGGGTCGCGGACGCCGTCACGCATGGCCGCCGCGAGAACGAACGGCTTGAACGTGGAGCCGACCTGCGCACCGGTCGCGTCGGCGTTGTTGGTGAAGTGCTTCGTCGCGTCCTCACCACCGTAGATCGCGACGATCTTTCCGGTCTGTGGCTCGACCGAGGCGCCACCGAACTGAACGTGCGTGTCCGTCTCGGGGCGCTTCTTCGGGTCGATGTTCTCCTTGCGGACCTTGTTGACGGCCTTCTCGAGCTGCTGGACCTTCTTCTTGTCGAAGGTCGTGTGGATCTCGTAGCCGCCCTGGGTGAGGTCGTCGGCGGTGATGCCCTGATCGTTGCTGTTGATGAAGTTGGCCTTGGCCAGGTCCACCAGGTAGCCGATCTGACCGCTCAGCTGGGCGTTCTTGCGGGGCTTCTCGAGCTGGGGGAGCTCGGTGTACTTCTGGCGCTCCGCGACGTCGAGGTGGCCGTCCTTGACCATCTCGTCGAGGATCCAGCTCCAGCGCTTCCTGGCCCGCTCCGTGTTGGCCTCCCGGGTCGCCGCAGGGTCGATCGAGGTGGCGCCCGCCGGGTCGTAATAGGTCGCGCCCTTGAGAAGCGCGGCGAGGAACGCGCTCTGGCTCGCGTCAAGCTGGGCCGCGTCCTTGTCGAAGTACGTACGGGCGGCGGCCTGGATGCCGTACGCGCCGCGACCGTAGTACGAGGTGTTGAGATAGCCCTCCATGATCTCGGACTTTTCCATCTTCGAGTCGATCTTCATGGAGATGAACAGCTCTTGGAACTTGCGCTCGAGAGTCTGGTCCTGGTTGTCCAACCGCGCGTTCTTCACATACTGCTGGGTGATCGTGGAGCCACCCTGTGTCTCCTCGCCCAGGGCCATGTTGAAGACGGCGCGGCCGATGCCCATCGGGTCGATGCCCGAGTCCTCGCGGAACGTTTTGTTCTCCGCGGAGATGACCGCGTTCTGCATGTGCGCCGGGATCTTCTCGATCCCGATGATCTGCCGGTTGACCTCGCCACCGGTGGCGACCATCTGCGTGCCGTCGTCCCAGTAGTAGACGTTGTTCTGCGCCTTGGCGGCTTCGGCCGGGTTGGGGATCGCGACCACGGCGTAGGCGATCGTCCCGGCCGTCATCAGGCTGGCGAGGAAGCCGAGGAACAGACCGGTCACGAGCTTCCACGACGGCACCCAGCGACGCCACCCGTACTTGTCGTGGCGCGGGTAGTCGATCAGCCGCTTCTTCCGCGGCGGACCACCATGGCCTCCGGGTCCGTCGTGGCCTCCGCCGCCGCCACCGCGGCGACCGCCGCCGCGGCCTCCGTGGCCGGCTCCCGCCTCATCCGTACGCCGACGGCCGCCACCACCTCGTTGTGCGGCGCGCCGGGCCTCGGCGCGGCCCCCATAGGGGCGCTCCTCGCCGTAGGAAGCGGAAGGTGAAGCTGATGTGGTGCCGCGGGGCTGGACGCCCCGGCGACCCGAAGGCGGCTGGGCTGCGCGTCTGGCCGCGGCACGCCCGCCACCCTGGGACTGCGGCGGTTTGCGACGGTGCTCGCTCATCGAACGACTACTCCTCGGGCAGGCGAGACGCCTGGAAGCGGCAGTTGTGTTCCGGTCCCCCCGAAATGGATACGGACGAGCTCTGCGAAGGGCTCATCCGCTGTGCATCCACGGCGATGACGCCTGGGGGCGTCACATGGTTCCCGCTGGTCTGCATCCGCACAGACTACGCACGGCCAAAACCTGCCTAGGCCTGAAGTTCACCCCATATCAGGCAACTCGCTCCCCGCGAATTGACGATGTGACGCCGTTCACCATGCCCCCTCTTGTCGCAGCAGGCACACGGCCCTATCGTGCTGATGTATCGAGTCGATACATCAGCACGGCATATATGACCGGGACCGGCGAGGGAGGCGACTGTGAGCAGGCGCTCCGGCATTCTCGAGTTCGCCGTCCTCGGTCTGCTCCGTGAAGCCCCGATGCACGGTTACGAGCTGCGCAAGCGGCTCAATACGTCGCTCGGGATCTTCCGGGCCTTCAGCTACGGGACCCTCTATCCCTGCCTCAAGACGCTGGTCGCCAACGGATGGTTGATCGAGGAGCCGGGGAGCGCTCCCGAGGACGCCCTCGCCGCCTCACTCGCCGGCCGACGCGCCAAGATCGTCTATCGGCTGACGGCAGAAGGTAAGGAGCACTTCGAGGAGCTGCTCTCGCACACCGGCCCCGACACCTGGGAGGACGAGCACTTCGCCGCTCGCTTCGCCTTCTTCGGTCAGACGGAGCGGGATGTGCGGATGCGGGTGCTGGAGGGCCGCCGCAGTCGGCTGGAAGAGCGCCTCGACAAGATGCGCGCCTCCTTGGCCCGCACCCGTGAGCGCCTCGACGACTACACCCTCGAGCTCCAGCGCCACGGTATGGAGTCCGTGGAGCGCGAAGTGCGCTGGCTGAACGAGCTCATCGAGAGCGAGCGGGCAGGGCGGGATCAGCGACGGCCCTCCCCAGAAGGCACCGCTCAGCAGGACAACACATCTGGAGCGACGGGCGGCCTGCCCCGGCACCAGGGAGCCGAGTCTTCCGGAGGGACACCTCCCGAGGGCTCCACCCCGCCGGATCCGTCCGACGACACCGCCAAGTGAGGCCCTGCGATCCGCAGGGTTTCATCCGGAATACCGAGATCAAACAGGGAGCAACCGGAATGGGTTCGGTTCGCGTAGCCATCGTCGGCGTGGGCAACTGCGCCGCCTCGCTGGTGCAGGGCGTCGAGTACTACAAGGACGCCGACCCGGCCGGCAAGGTGCCGGGTCTGATGCACGTCCAGTTCGGCGACTACCACGTCCGTGACGTGGAGTTCGTGGCCGCCTTCGACGTGGACGCCAAGAAGGTCGGCCTCGACCTCTCGGACGCCATCGGCGCCAGCGAGAACAACACCATCAAGATCTGCGACGTGCCGAACACCGGCATCACCGTTCAGCGTGGCCACACCCTCGACGGCCTGGGCAAGTACTACCGCGAGACCATCGAGGAGTCCGCCGAGGCCCCGGTCGACATCGTCCAGACCCTCAAGGACAAGCAGGTCGACGTTCTGGTCTGCTACCTGCCCGTCGGTTCCGAGGACGCTGCGAAGTACTACGCGCAGTGCGCCATCGACGCCAAGGTCGCGTTCGTCAACGCCCTGCCGGTCTTCATCGCCGGCACCAAGGAGTGGGCGGACAAGTTCACCGAGGCCGGTGTCCCGATCGTCGGCGACGACATCAAGTCCCAGGTCGGCGCCACCATCACGCACCGCGTCATGGCGAAGCTCTTCGAGGACCGGGGTGTCATCCTGGACCGCACGATGCAGCTGAACGTCGGCGGCAACATGGACTTCAAGAACATGCTCGAGCGTGAGCGCCTGGAGTCCAAGAAGATCTCGAAGACGCAGGCCGTCACGTCGCAGATCCCCGACCGTGAGATGGGCGAGAAGAACGTCCACATCGGCCCGTCGGACTACGTCGCCTGGCTGGACGACCGCAAGTGGGCGTACGTGCGCCTCGAGGGCCGCGCCTTCGGTGACGTCCCGCTGAACCTCGAGTACAAGCTCGAGGTCTGGGACTCCCCGAACTCGGCGGGCGTCATCATCGACGCCGTGCGCGCCGCGAAGATCGCCAAGGACCGCGGTATCGGCGGCCCGATCCTCTCCGCGTCCTCGTACTTCATGAAGTCCCCGCCGGTTCAGTACTTCGACGACGAGGCCCGTCTGAACGTCGAGAAGTTCATCCAGGGCGAGGTCGAGCGCTAAGCGCTTCGTTCTGTCCCAACGCGGAGGGTCCCCGGGTCGTACACCCGGGGACCCTCCGCGTGTGTGACCCTTGCTCGCATGCCTGTCGTACGTGATCTGCGCGTACTCCTGCGCCTGACCGACTTCCGTCGGCTCCTGGCCGTGCGGTTGCTGTCCCAGTCGGCCGACGGTGTGTACCAGGTCGCCCTCGCCACATACGTGGTCTTCTCCCCCGAGAAGCAGACATCCCCGGCCGCGATCGCCTCCGCCATGGCGGTCCTGCTCCTGCCGTACTCCTTCGTCGGACCTTTCGCCGGAGTTCTGCTGGACCGCTGGCCACGGCGCCAAGTGTTCCTCTACGGGAACCTGTTGCGCGCGCTGCTCGCCGGCTGCACTGCCGTGCTGATCCTCGCCTCCGTCCCGGACTGGCTCTTCTACGCCTCGGCCCTGTCCGTCACCGCCGTCAACCGGTTCGTGCTGGCAGGCCTCTCGGCGGCGCTGCCGCGCGTTGTGGATCCCGACCGCCTCGTGATGGCCAACTCCCTCTCGCCGACGGCGGGGACGCTGGCCGCGACCGCGGGCGGTGGTCTCGCCTTCCTCATGCGCCTCGTCGCCTCGGACTCCGACGCCGCGGTGGTGCTGCTCGGGGCAGCGCTCTACCTCTGCTCGGCCCTCGCGTCACTGCGCATGGGGCGTGAACTGCTCGGTCCCGACCCGACCGAGGTACAACCACGCCTGGGCACCGCGATCGCCTCCACTGCGCGAGGGCTGCTGGACGGACTGCGCCATCTGCGTCGGCGTCCGGCGGCAGCCCTCGCGCTGGGCGCGATGACTCTGCTGCGCTTCTGCTACGGCGCGTTGACCGTGATGGTGCTCATGCTCTGCCGGTACGCATGGGCGGGCGAGGGGTCGGACGGGCTCGCTCTGCTCGGCCTGGCGGTCGCCGCATCCGGTGCCGGCTTCTTCGCCGCGGCCGTGATGTCTCCCTGGGCGACCGGAAAACTCGGTCGCTTCGGGTGGATGGTGGCCTGCGCGACAGCTGCTGCCGTTCTCGAACCGACCCTGGCGCTGCCGTTCGCTCCGGAGCCGATGCTCGTGGCGGCATTCGTTCTCGGTCTGGTCACACAGGGCGCGAAGATCGCGACCGACACCGTGGTGCAGACCTCCGTGGACGACGCCTTCCGAGGCAGGGTCTTCTCCCTCTACGACGTGCTGTTCAACGTCGCCTTCGTCGGTGCCGCCGCAATCGCCGCGCTGATGCTGCCTCCTGACGGACGATCGGTGCCGCTGGTTCTCGTGGTCGCCGCGCTCTACGCGGCAGTTGCCGTCACGCTGGCGCGTTGGAGTCATGTCGGCCGAGTGCTATAGCGTGCGCGCGTCAAACATCGATCGCACGTTCACAGGGGGATCCCCGCATGACCTATCCGCCGCAGCAGGGACAGGGCGCCTACGGGCAGCCGGGTCCGTACGGCCAGCAGCAGCCTCAGCCGGGTTACGGGTATCCCCAGCAGCAGCCGCAGCAGCCCGGGCCGGGTTACGGCTACCCGCAGCAGCCCCAGGCACCCCAGCAGCAATGGGGCGCGCCTCCGCCGCCGCCTCCGGCACCCGCGCGGCAGGGCCTCAGTCTCAAGACCAAGTTCCAGATAGTCGTGGGCGTCCTGGCCGTGATCGCCTTCGCCGTGTTCTGGTTCATGGGCCGCGATGACGCCGATGCCGCAAAGGCCGGCGACTGCCTCAAGAACAGCGGGACCGAGATCAACCCGGATCTTGAGGTCGTCGACTGCGGCGCCACCGAGGCTGCGTACAAGGTGGTCTCCGTGCACGGCGACACGACGGACCAAACGATCTGCGAGGGCAAGGCGGACATCGGCTACTTCGAGCAGACCAGCGGTGGCCGGCGCAGCTCCGGCAAGTCGTTCGTGCTCTGCCTGAACGAGATGAAGAAGTAGCGGATGCATCGAGGGCGGTGTTTCACGTGAAACACAGCCCTCGCTCATGAGGAACGGCGCGATGTTTCACGTGAAACATCGCGCCGTTCCTCTCAGCCCTGGGTGGCCCACCACTTCTTGAGTGCAGCCACTGCCTCGTCGTGCTCCATCGGCCCGTTCTCCAGGCGCAGCTCCAAGAGGAACGCATAGGCCTTGCCGATCACCGGACCGGGGCCGACTCCCAGGATCTCCTGAATCTGGTTGCCGTTAAGGTCCGGCCTGATCGCATCCAGCTCCTCCTGCTCCTGGAGCTGCGCGATGCGCTCCTCAAGGCCGTCATAGGCCCGCGAGAGGGCACCCGCCTTGCGCTTGTTGCGTGTGGTGCAGTCCGAGCGCGTCAACTTGTGCAGTCGGCTCAGGAGCGGGCCGGCGTCGCGCACATACCGCCGCACCGCGGAGTCGGTCCACTCGCCGGTCCCGTATCCATGGAACCGCAGGTGAAGCTCCACCAGCCGCGAGACGTCCTTGATCATCTCGTTCGAGTACTTCAGCGCCGCCATGCGCTTCTTGGTCATCTTCGCGCCCACCACCTCGTGATGGTGGAAGGAGACCCGGCCGTCCTCCTCGAAGCGCCGAGTGCGGGGCTTGCCGATGTCATGGAGTAGAGCGGCCAACCGCAGCACGAGGTCGGGCCCCTCCTCCTCGAGATCGATCGCCTGCTCCAGCACGGTCAGCGAGTGCTCGTAGACGTCCTTGTGCCGGTGGTGCTCATCACTCTCCAGCCGCAGGGCGGGGAGCTCGGGCAGTACGTGAGCGGCAAGGCCGGTGTCGACGAGCAGCGCGAGCCCCTCACGCGGGTGTGCACCCAAGACCAGCTTGTTCAGCTCATCACGCACACGTTCGGCCGACACGATGTCGATCCGCTCCGCCATGGCCTTCATGGCGGAGACCACCTCGGGTGCGACCTCGAAGTCGAGCTGCGCGGCGAAGCGCGCAGCTCGCATCATGCGGAGTGGGTCGTCGGAGAAGGACTCCTCCGGGGTCCCCGGCGTCCGCAGTACTCGTGCCGAGAGGTCTTCGAGACCGCCGTGCGGGTCGATGAACTCCTTCTCCGGCAGCGCCACGGCCATCGCGTTCACCGTGAAGTCGCGGCGAACCAGGTCTTCCTCGATCGAGTCGCCATAGGACACCTCCGGCTTGCGCGAGGTCCTGTCGTACGCCTCCGAGCGGTACGTCGTCACCTCGATCTGGAAGCGCTGGACCGTGTCGCCGACGCGGCCGTCCTTCTGCGCACCGACCGTGCCGAAGGCGATACCGACGTCCCACACCGAATCCGCCCACGGGCGGACGATCTTCAGCACATCCTCTGGCCGGGCATCCGTCGTAAAGTCGAGATCGTTGCCGAGCCGACCGAGCAAGGCATCGCGGACCGAGCCCCCGACGAGGGCGAGATGGAACCCGGCCTCGCGAAAACGGCGCGCCAGGTCGTCGGCGACGGGCGACACCCGCAGCAGTTCACTCACCGCTCGGCGTTGCACCTGGCTCAGGGCAGTGGGGTTGTCTTCATTGGCGTTCGGCACAACAGAAAAGGGTACGTGCCCGGGCCGACCGGAGCGTCCCCGTTTCCGGCTGCCCCGGAAGTCCTGCCGATCTTGTCGGGCACTCCGCGGCACGTCGACACAGCGCGCCTCGTTACCATGCGTGGACGCAAGAGCCAGAGAACCACCAACGGCACCAGACGACGAGGGACGGACGAGCGCGTGGCCGAGGCGGCAGACTTCCAGGGGATGCGTACTTCTCCTGCGCGCCGGTGGCTGCGTCGCACAGCCTCCCTGATCACCGGCGCCCCACTTGTGGCCGGGCTGCTGTGCGGTCCCGCAGCGCCCTCGGCGCAGGCCGCCCCGGCGGCGCACGCCGCTGAGGAGACCTCGGGATCCCGGACCGTGGATGTGTCTCTCGACACGCTGACACCGGAAGCGCCCGGGAAGAAAGACACGATCACGGTCTCCGGGACGGTGGTCAACAAGGGCAAGCAGACGATCACCAACGCGCATGTCGACCTCCGAGTGGGCCCGCAACAGCCCGGCCGGAGCGCCATCGACCGGGCCGCGGAGCGAACCGGCTACCTGCACGGGGTCGACGCCCCGACAATCGACGACAAGTTCAGCGTCAGGCTGCCCAAGCTCGCCACGGGCGTCAGCCATGACTTCACACTCTCGGTGCCGGCCGACGAACTCGAGCTGGGCGACGAGGCCGGTGCCCATCAGCTCGGGGTGTCCCTGACGGGGCGGACCGCCGACCAGCAGTGGGACCAGGTGCTGGGGATCAAGCGGACCTTCCTGCCCTGGCAGCCGGAGGAGGCGGAGAAAAAGACTCGCCTCACGTATCTCTGGCCGCTCATCTCCTCGACCCACCTCACGTCCGAGACGGGGTCGGACGAGCAGCAGACGCCGGTCTTCGAGGACGAGGCCCTGGCCGCCGAGCTCGCCCCGGGCGGGCGGCTCGACCAGTTGGTGTCCCTCGGCCAGGAGCTGCCCGTCACCTGGGTCATCGATCCGGACCTCCTGGCCACGGTCGACGCCATGAAGGGCGGCTATCGGGTCAAGAGCGGCGACTCCACGGTCGCCGGCAAGAACCAGGCTCTGGCCGAGCGATGGTTGAACTCCGTCGAGGCGGCGGTGCAAGGCCGCAAGGTCGTCGCACTCCCCTTCGCTGACCCTGATCTCGCTTCGCTGGCCCACAAGGGCAAGTCGGTCTCCGGCTCGCTCAGCCATCTGCAGCCGGCCACGGAGGTGGCGGAGGTCACAGTGGAGACGATTCTCCATGTGAAACCGTCCGTCGACTTCGCCTGGCCGGTGGACGGCGCGATCGACTCCTCGATCGTCGACGTGGCCACCTCCGCCGGAGCGCACAAGGTGATCGCCCGGAGCGACAGCCTCCAGGACAACCTCACGTACACGCCGACCGCGGCCCGTCCGGTCGGCGGCGGAACGACGGCCGTGGTTGCCGACGCCCGGTTGTCCACCGCCTTCGACGGCGACATGACCGACGCCGGCGAGTCCACGTTGGCGGTCCAGCAGTTCCTCGCCCAGACGCAGGCTCTGACACTTCAGGAGCCGGAGAAGCAGCGGAGCATCGTGGTCGCCCCGCAGCGCAGGCCCACGATCGCCCAGGCGCAGTCCATGGCCCGCGCCCTGCGGGTCCTGGAATCCGAGCGCTGGACAGAGCCGCTGGACCTGGTGGCCGCGGCGGCAGCCAAGCCGGACGCCGACGCCAATACGAAGGTGCCCGGCGCCTCCCGGTACCCGGCAGCGCTGCGCAAGCAGGAACTGCCGGTGCAGACTTTCGAGGACGTCAGGACCACTCAGGACACCCTCGACAAGTTCAAGGTCATCCTCACGCTCGCCGACCGGGTCGAGACCCCCTTCGGCCGGGCGATCGACCGTGAGCTGTCGACATCGTGGCGCGGCAATGCGACGGCGGCCCAGCAGTACCGCACCGAGGTCCAGTCGTATCTGCAGAGCCTCACCGAAGAGGTCCAGCTGATCCAGAAGTCGGCCGTCACCCTGTCCGGACGCAGCGCGACCATTCCGGTCACTGTGCAGAACCAGCTGGTCCAAGGAGTCGACGACCTGGTGCTGCGGCTGAGGTCGAACAATCCCAACCGCCTCCATCTCGATGGCGGCAAGGGCATGGCCGAGCAACCGATCAAGGTCGAGGGCGGCCACAGCCAGTCGGTGAAGTTCCCCGCTGCCGCCAACGCCAACGGCCAGGTCCAGATGACCGCGCAGCTCTACACACAGGACGGCGAGCTCTACGGGCCGCCGATGGACTTCACGGTGAAGGTCTCCGAGATCACCCCGACCGTCATGCTCGTCCTCGCCGGCGGTGTGCTCCTGCTCGTCCTCGCCGGCGTCAGGATGTACACCCAGCGCAAGCGCGCAGCGGCAGCAGGGGCGGACGAGGCGGGCGAGAACGGCTCGGAAGACACATCGGAAGACACAGAGGGTGACAGCGGCGGCTCGGATCCAGGGCAGCCGAGTGACCTCGCCCCTGACACCGGACCCGAAAGCGACAACCCGTCCGGCGCTGGTGAGAAAGTGGACCGTTGAGCGATGTCGTGGCCGGTCGGCCGGGGACGATGAGGTGGGGTAGGCATGAACGCGCCGTATGACGGTGACCGCGGTCAGGGCGCGGGCGCAGACCCCGCAGGCTCATATCCGCCGCAGCAGCCCCCGTCCGAGCCTTATACGCAGGATCCCTATGTCCGGGACGCCTACGCCCCTGATCCCTTCCACGACCAGGACCTGGCGGCCCAGGACCCGGTGAACGAGGCGCTCTACGACCGCTCCGCGCACCCCCCGCCGCTTCCGGGGCACCACCCGGCGCCGCAGCCGCTCTACCAGCAGCCCGCGGCGCCGCAGTACGCCCCCGACCCCCGTATCTGGGCCCAGACGCCCCCGCCCGAGCCCGACGGCCCGTCCCGGCGTCTCCCGTACGGCGACGATGCCAGGACCACGGAGTTCACCGGCGTCGACGAACTGATCACCCGGGCCGGCGAGCCGAAGCAGGAGCCCGACGCCTTCGCCCACCTTTTCCGGGACCAGCAGTCCTCGACGCCCCCGTCTGTCCCCGAACCGACGCCGACGCCCGCGCCTGCCCCCAAGAAACCGGCGGGGAGAGCCACGAGTCTCCTGAAGTCCAGTGCCGTGATGGCGGCGGGGACCCTGGTCTCCCGCCTCACCGGTTTTGTACGCAGCCTGGTGATCACTGCTGCTCTCGGCGCCGCGCTCCTCGGCGACACCTTCACCATCGCATACACGCTGCCGACGATGATCTACATCCTGACCGTCGGCGGGGGACTCAACTCCGTCTTCGTCCCGCAGCTGGTGCGTGCGATGAAGAACGACGAGGACGGCGGCGAGGCCTACGCCAACCGGCTGCTCACCCTGGTGATGGTGGCGCTCGGCGCCATCGTCGCCATCGCCGTCTTCGCGGCGCCGCTGCTGATCCGGCTCATGTCGGACACCATCGCGAGCGACCAGGCGGCCAACAGCGTTGCCGTCACGTTCGCCCGCTACTGCCTGCCCACGATCTTCTTCATGGGCATCCACGTGGTGATGGGGCAGATCCTCAATGCCCGTGGACGGTTCGGCGCGATGATGTGGACCCCGGTCCTGAACAACATCGTCATGATCACCACCTTCGGCCTCTTCATCTGGGTGTACGGCACCTCCGCCGAATCGCAGATGGGTGTGCAGACGATTCCGCCGGAGGGCGTGCGGCTGCTGGGCATCGGCACGCTGCTCGGGCTTGTCGTCCAGGCTCTGGCGATGATCCCCTACCTTCGCGAGGCCGGCTTCCGCTTCCGCCCCCGGTTCGACTGGAAGGGCCACGGACTCGGCAAGACCGTGAAGCTGGCCAAATGGACCGTCCTCTTCGTCCTCGCGAACCAGGCGGGCGTTCTGGTGGTCACCCAGCTCGCGACGGCAGCCGGAGAGGCCTCCGGCCGGCAGGGTGCGGGTTTCATCGCCTACACCAACGCCCAGTTGATCTGGGGCATGCCACAGGCCATCATCACCGTCTCCGTCATGGCAGCGCTGCTGCCCCGGATCTCCCGCGCCGCCCACGACAACGACCCCGGCGCCGTACGCGACGACATCTCGCAGGGTCTTCGCAACTCGGCGGTCGCGATCGTGCCGGTCTCGTTCGCGTTCCTCGCGCTCGGTGTCCCGATGTCCACGCTGCTGTTCGCGTCCACAGGTCTCGAAGCGGCCCAGGGCATGGGCTTCATCCTGATGGCCTTCGGCCTCGGCCTGATTCCTTACTCGGTTCAGTACGTGGTGCTGCGCGGTTTCTACGCCTACGAGGACACCCGGACCCCCTTCTACAACACGGTCATCGTGGCCCTCGTCAACGCCGGTGCGTCCGCTCTGTGTTATCTGCTGCTTCCGGCCCAGTGGGCGGTCGTGGGTATGGGAGCCGCCTACGGCCTCGCCTACGCCGTGGGCGTCGGTGTCGCGTGGCGGAGGCTCAAGAACCGTCTGGGCGGCGATCTGGACGGCGCTCACGTCATGCGCACCTACGCCCGGCTCTCCATGGCCTCCGTACCCGCCGCGGTCGCCGGCGGTGCCGTTGCCTATGGCGTTCTCCAGGGCCTGGGCAGCGGTGCGGGGGGCTCGCTCGTGGCGCTGGTGGCCGGTGGCGTCGTGCTGCTCGGTATCTTCTTCGTCGCCGCGAAGCGGATGCGTATCGCGGAGCTCAACGCCATGGTCGGCATGGTCCGCGGCCGTCTCGGCCGGTAGCGGCAGCAGAAACGGCGCTCACGGGCGTCGGCGGGCACACGCCGCACAACCATCGTCGGACGCCGCGTGTCGTGCATAGCGTCGGACTGTGGGCACAATTGGCATGGCTGTTGGACATGCACAACGGATGGGGAGGCAGGAACGACGGTGGCGGAACGTAGCACGGCTGCCGTCGACGTGGCCGACAACGGCGGGGACGAACCGCTGACCGCGAAGGCGGGCGAGGCCACGACCGACGGGGCGGCGGAATCCGAGACGGCAGAATCCCGCACAGCGGACTCCCGGAGCACGGCTGACAAGGCCGCACCGGACACGGACAGCAAACGGCAGGGCGGCGAGCCGTCCTTCTCGACGCCCGAACTCCACAGTGGCCACAAACTCGCCAGACGCTATCGACTCGAGGAGTGCGTCACCCGTCTGGACGGTTTCAGCAGTTGGCGTGCGGTCGACGAGAAACTGCGGCGTGCCGTCGGCGTGCACATCCTGCCTGCTGACCATCCGCGAGCACGGTCCGTGCTGTCGGCCGCCCGGTCGTCGGCGCTTCTCGGCGACCCGCGATTCGTGCAAGTCCTGGACGCCGTCGAGGAGAACGACCTTGTCTACGTCGTGCACGAGTGGCTTCCGGATGCCGTCGAGCTGACGGCTCTTCTCGCCTCCGGCCCCTTCGAACCGCACGACGCCTACCAACTCGTCGACCAGATCTCCCAGGCGATGGCGGCCGCTCACAGGGAGGGGCTCGCCCACCTCCGGCTCACCCCCGGAGCTGTCCTGCGCACTTCGACGGGGCAGTACCGGATTCGCGGGCTGGCGGTGAATGCGGCCCTGCGCGGTATCTCCGTCGACGGCCCGCAGCGCACCGACACCGAGGCGATCGGTGCCCTCCTGTACGCGGCACTCACCCAGCGCTGGCCGTACGAGAACGATGCGTACGGCCTGTCCGGGCTGCCCAAGGGAGTCGGCCTGGTCGCTCCCGACCAAGTGCGGGCCGGTGTGCACCGAGGCCTGTCGGAGCTGGCCATGAGAGCGCTGGTCAACGACGGCGCCACCGCCTCGCGTCAGGAGCCGCCGTGCACAACGCCCGACGAACTGGCCAAGGCCGTCGCGGCGATGCCGCGCATCCGTCCGCCGGAGCCGGCCTTCGCCGCCCCTCCCGAGTACCAGCGGACCACCTACCAGCAGGGCAGCTACGGCCGGCCCGCCCCGAGGCCGGGTGCGAGCGTCACCCAGCCGACGCCGGCTCCTCCGCCGCCTTTGCAGACCCGCACCGGCAAGGCGCTGAAGTGGGCCGTCTCGGCACTGCTCATCGCGGCGCTGGGACTCGGCAGCTGGCAGGTGGCAGACAAGCTGCTGGACAACCGCAAGGGGAACAAGGAGCCGAAGACCTCGGAGACCAGCACCACGAACGGCGGCGACGACAACCCCAAAGCACCCGCACCCCTCGCCGTTCAGGCCGCGCAGGAGTACGCACCGGACGGTTCGCCGCAGAACGCCAACAATGTCGGGGCCACCTACGACCGTGACAGCACCACGTACTGGCGGAGCAGAAGCTTCTACGACGGCCCCGACTTGGTGCCCTCGGTGAAGCAGGGTGTGGGCATCGTCTACGACCTCGGTTCCGACAAGGACGTATCCGGCGCGTCCATAGCGTTGCGCTACGGCGGAGACCACACCACCATCACCCTTTACGCCGTTGATTCACTGTCGCCGGCCGGCCCGGTCGGCTCCATGAAGAAGATCGCAACAGGGCGGACCAGCGGATCGACCCTGAAGATGACCACCGAGGAGCAGGCCAAAAGCCGGTATGTGCTCCTCTGGATGACCGCGATGCCCTACGCGCCCCAGGACAAGTTCAGCGATCCTGGCTACAAGCAGGGGATCACGGACGTCGCGTTCACCGGCTGACCCGAGGCAATGGGAGGGGGCTCACCGTTGGACGACGTGACACTCGGCGACGCGAGCGACCACGACCTGCTGGCGCGCCATGTCGACGGGGACCCGGACGCCTTCGGTGAGCTCGTGAGGCGCCACCGCGACAGGCTGTGGGCGGTGGCCCTGCGCACGCTGGGGGACCGCGAGGAGGCCGCCGACGCCGTACAGGACGCTCTGGTGTCGGCCTTTCGGGCCGCCCATACGTTTCGGGGCCAGTCGGCTGTCACGACGTGGTTGCATCGCATCACCGTGAACGCCTGCCTGGACCGAGCCCGCAAGGCAGCGTCGCGCAAGACCTCGCCCGTGGAGGACACGGAGCGGCTGGAGCAACTGCTGGAGCCGCAGGAATCGGCCGCGGCACCCGCCGAGCGCCACGACCTCCACCGTGAGCTCCTGGCCGCTCTGGCGAAACTTCCCGTGGACCAGCGCGCCGCCCTGGTGCTGGTCGACATGCAGGGGTATCCGGTCGTCGAGGCCGCAGAGGTCCTGGGGGTGCCGACGGGGACCGTCAAGAGCCGCTGCGCCCGCGGCCGAGCCCGACTGCTGCCCATGCTCACCCATCTGCGTGGCGGAACCGGGGATAACACCGACGTCGGCATGGGAAGGAACCGGACGGCCGGGACATCCGTCCCACCGGCGTCGGGACAACGGGAGACAGGGCCGAGTGACCCTGCGGCAGTGAAGGGCGGAGGTGGGCGCGCGTGACATCCTCGACCGGCAGGGCCGACACAACTCAGCACCCGGACGTCGCGGAGATCTCCGACCTCACCGAAGGGCTCCTCCCGCCTTCCCGCACGGCTGAAGTGCGGCGCCACCTCGACGGCTGCCCGCTCTGCTCGGACGTCCACACGTCCCTGGAAGAGATCCGTGGACTGCTGGGTACCCTGCCCGGCCCGCCGCGCATGCCCGCCGACATCGCCGGCCGTATCGACGCGGCTCTGGCCGCCGAAGCTCTCCTCGATGCCACCGCTCCTGACGAAGCGGCGCATGTTTCACGTGAAACAGCGCGCCCTCAGGCCGCAGAGACCGGAGCGCCGCCTGCCCGCCCGGCCGGGCACCCCCGCGCGACAACCGGTCCCGGTCGCAGCCGCCCGGTGCGACGCCGCCGTGCTGCGGTCCTGGGCGCCTTGCTCGGCGCCGCCGCGGTGGGCGTGAGTGTGATGTTCCTCCAGTCGGTGCCTGGTTCGGACAAGGACTCCTCGACCGCGAAGAAGGACGCGAGCGTCAGCGCCACAGCGGGCGAGGGAGCCGAGTTTTCCGGAACCGCACTCGACAGCCGTGTGCATTCGCTGCTGGCCGCCGGGCCAACGCAGGAGGCCGAGCCCAGAATCGAGCGGGCTCCCTCCGCCGACGGCCCCGCGACGCTGTCACCCAAGAGCAGTCCGAGCGCGGCAGTGCCTCCCTGTGTCCAGGAGGGGACCGGGCGCACCGACGGACCGCTCGCCGTGGAGAAGGGTACGTACGACGGCGTCAGCGCCTACCTCGTGCTCATGGCCCACGCCAGGGACAGCGCTCAGGTACAGGCCTACGTTGTCGACGCGGCATGCGTGAACAACGCTGCCGGCCCTGCAGGGAAGCTTCTGCTGTCGGAGACGTATCCACGCCCCTGAGATATCGCCGGTGCCGCTCCGGCTCCTCGGGAATGCACGCCCCGTAGGATCCGTTGGGTGGGGTGAAGGTCCTGGAACCCGCCCCGTAGGCCGTTGGCAGTCTGCAGAGACGAGGAAGAAACCCGTGAGCGACGTCCGTAACGTGATCATTATCGGCTCCGGGCCCGCGGGCTATACAGCCGCGCTCTACACCGCGCGTGCATCGCTGCAGCCGCTGGTGTTCGAGGGAGCTGTCACCGCCGGCGGTGCCCTGATGAACACAACCGAGGTGGAGAACTTCCCCGGCTTCCGCGACGGCATCATGGGTCCTGACCTCATGGACAACATGCGGGCGCAGGCTGAGCGTTTCGGCGCCGAGCTCGTCCCGGACGACGTCGTGTCGGTCGACCTCAGCGGTGACATCAAGACCGTCACCGACACCGCCGGGACCGTTCACCGCGCCAAGGCCGTGATCGTCACCACCGGGTCCCAGCACCGCAAGCTGGGCTTGCCGAACGAGGACGCACTGTCCGGGCGCGGTGTCTCGTGGTGCGCGACGTGCGACGGCTTCTTCTTCAAGGACCAGGACATCGCCGTCGTGGGTGGTGGCGACACCGCGATGGAGGAGGCGACCTTCCTCTCCCGTTTCGCCAAGTCGGTCACGATCATCCACCGCCGGGACACCTTGCGCGCCTCCAAGGCCATGCAGGAGCGTGCCTTCGCGGACCCGAAGATCTCTTTCGCCTGGGACAGCGAGGTGGCCGAGATCCACGGTGAGCAGAAGCTCTCGGGCCTGACCCTGAACAACACCAAGACAGGCGTGAAGTCCCCGCTCGCAGTGACCGGTCTGTTCATCGCCGTCGGCCACGACCCCCGGACCGAGCTCTTCAAGAGCCAGCTCGAGATGGACGCCGAGGGCTACCTGAAGGTCGACGCGCCGTCGACGCGCACCAACATCGTCGGCGTCTTCGCCGCCGGCGATGTCGTCGACCACACGTACCGACAGGCCATCACCGCCGCCGGCACCGGCTGCTCCGCGGCCCTGGATGCCGAGCGCTACCTCGCCGCTCTCGTGGACAGCGAGAAGACGGCCGAGCCGGAGAAGACCCCCGTCGTCTGAACCCCTTGATCTTCTACTCCCCTCACACCCCGCAAAAGAAGCAGGAGGCTGCCGTGGCCGGCGACCTGAAGAACGTGACCGACGACTCCTTCGAGGAGGATGTCCTCAAGAGCGACAAGCCCGTACTGGTGGACTTCTGGGCCGCCTGGTGCGGTCCGTGCCGCCAGATCGCGCCGTCCCTCGAGGCCATTGCGGCAGAGCACGGCGACAAGATCCAGGTCGTGAAGCTCAACATCGACGAGAACCCCGCCACCGCGGCCAAGTACGGCGTCATGTCGATCCCGACACTGAACGTCTACCAGAACGGTGAGGTCGCCAAGACCATCGTCGGCGCCAAGCCGAAGGCGGCCATCGTCCGCGACCTGGAGAGCTTCATCGGAGAGTAGGCACGACTCCGTTGTTTCACGTGAAACACGAGAATGGGCTCATCCCCTCAGGATGAGCCCATTCTCGTGTCCGGGTTCAGAGCGGCCGCAGCGCCGGCTCCTTCTGCACAGCTCCCAGGAGCCGGTCCAGGGCAAGCTCCACGTCTTCCTTCCAGGACAGGGTGGTGCGCAGCTCCAGCCGCAACCGCGGATGCGTCGGGTGGGGGCGCACCGTCTTGAAGCCGACTGCCAGAAGATGGTCGGCCGGCAGTACACAGGCCGGTTCCTTCCAACGGGCGTCGCCGAAGGCTTCGATCGCCCGGAATCCTCTGCGCAGCAAATCCTTGGCGACCGTCTGCACGATGACCCGCCCCAGTCCCTGCCCCTGATAGCCGGGCAGGATCCAGGCGGTTATCAACTGCACCGCATCCGCCGACACGGGGCTCGTGGGAAAGGCCGTTGAGCGTGGCACGTAGGCGGGCGGCGCATACAGAACGAAGCCCACAGGGACCTCGTCGACATAGACGACGCGGCCGCACGACCCCCACTCGAGCAGCACGGCCGAGATCCATGCTTCTTTCTCGAGTTCGGGGGTTCCCGCCTTTACCGCAGCTTCGCCGCTGACCGGATCAAGTTCCCAGAAGACACACGCACGACAGCGCTTGGGAAGGTCCGAAAGGTTGTCCAGCGTGAGCGGTACGAGCCGACGCCCCATGAAGGCTGCTCCTCACTTCCCTCGTGTGCCGCGCTGCGCGCGGCTGCCAGCGCGCTCCTCTCGAGCAGCAGGCTGCTGACGAATCCGCCCACCGCCCCAAGTCCCAGGCCTGCCGTCACCAGTTGCCCGTGGCTCACCGATCGCATGGCCTACGCCCTCCCACTGAAGTGGCTCAAGATGGATGCGTCATACCAGAACGCATCGTATCCACCCAGCCCCGGCACGGATACCGCACCAAGGCAAAGGGCGGGTCGCGTTCCATGGTCCGGAACGCCACCCGCCCTGTCGGCTGTGCCGACCGCTGACTCAGACGTCCTCGTCCTCGTCCTCGGCAGGCTCCTCGCCGAGTCCCTTCTCCAGGACTCGCCCTTCGCCGGGTGCGAGGGTGCCGAGGATGCGCTCGAGATCGTCTATCGAAGCGAACTCGACGACGATCTTGCCCTTCTTCTGGCCGAGGTCGACCTTCACCCTCGTCTCGAACCGGTCCGACAGCCGAGAGGCCAGGTCGGAGAGCGCAGGGGACAGCCGAGCGCCGGCCCGCGGGCCCTTGGGCTTGGGCGTGCTCGTGGGGTTCGAGTTGAGCAGCGTCACGATCTCTTCGACTGCCCGCACCGACAGGCCTTCGGCGACGATCCGGTGGGCCAGCCGGTCCTGCTCGTCGGAGTCGTCCACCGAGAGCAGGGCGCGCGCGTGGCCCGCCGACAGCACTCCCGCCGCAACCCGACGCTGGACGGGCGGGGAGAGCCTCAGCAGCCGCAGGGTGTTGGACACCTGCGGACGTGACCGCCCGATCCGGTCGGCCAGCTGGTCGTGCGTGCAGTTGAAGTCCTTGAGGAGCTGGTCATAGGCAGCTGCCTCTTCCAACGGGTTCAGCTGGGCGCGGTGCAGGTTCTCCAGCAGTGCGTCCAGTAGAAGCTTCTCGTCGTCGGTGTCCCGGACGATCGCGGGAATCCGCTCAAGTCCGGCCTCCCGGCAGGCCCGCCAGCGACGCTCACCCATGATGAGCTCATAGCGGTCCGGCCCCAACTGGCGCACGACAACCGGCTGGAGAAGTCCCACTTCCTGGATGGAGGTGACCAGCTCCGCGAGAGCGTCCTCGTCGAACACTTCACGTGGCTGGCGCGGGTTGGGGGTGATCGAGTCGAGCAGCACCTCGGCGAAGTGCGCTCCTGCCGGCTCGCTCGGCCGCGTCGAAGCGGGCTCTTCCGACACGTGAGCAGTCGACTCCGGCGCCACCGTCGCGGCAGGCAGTGTGGCGACCTTGGCCACCGCGACCCCCCGTTCCGCAGTCAGCACGGGAGACACGCCCGAAGACGGCGAAGCCCCGGGGGAAGGCACCTGCTTCTCCTGTGGAGCGGCAGGAATCAGCGCACCGAGCCCACGCCCCAATCCTCTACGTCGCTCGCTCACTGGATCCCCTCCGAGATGTTCTGCTGACTGTTCTGACCCACCTGGACATGCTGCGGGTCGTAGCGGACGCCAACCCCGCGCAGCGCGATCTCACGGGCAGCCTCGAGATACGACAGGGAGCCGCTGGAACCTGGATCGTAGGTCAGCACCGTCTGCCCGTAGCTCGGCGCCTCCGAGATCCGCACGGAGCGCGGGATGCTCGTACGCAGGACCTCTTCGCCGAAGTGACTGCGCACCTCGTCGGCGACCTGCGATGCCAGCCTCGTCCTGCCGTCGTACATGGTGAGCAGGATGGTCGACACGTGGAGCGTGGGGTTGAGGTGGCCGCGCACCAGATCCACGTTGCGCAGCAGCTGACCGAGGCCCTCCAGGGCGTAGTACTCGCACTGGATGGGGATCAGAACCTCGGCGCCGGCCACGAGCGCGTTGACCGTGAGCAGCCCGAGTGACGGAGGGCAGTCGATGAGGATGTAGTCCAGCGGCTGCTCGTAGGCCTGGATCGCGCGCTGCAGTCTGCTCTCCCGCGCCACCAGCGACACCAGCTCGATCTCCGCACCGGCGAGATCGATGGTGGCTGGGGCGCAGAAGAGTCCTTCGACGTCCGGGACCGGCTGGACCACCTCGGCGAGAGGCTTGCTCTCCACCAGGACGTCATAGATCGACGGGACTTCCGCATGATGGTCGATCCCCAGGGCGGTCGAAGCATTGCCCTGCGGATCGAGGTCGACCACCAGGACACGTGCGCCGTGCAGCGCAAGAGACGCGGCCAGGTTGACCGTGGTGGTGGTCTTCCCGACGCCGCCCTTCTGGTTGGCGACGACCATGATGCGTGTCTGCTCAGGTCGGGGCAGACCCTCACCGGCACGCCCCAGCGCCTCCACAGCCAGCTGAGCAGCACGGCCAATGGGGGTGTCATCCATGGGGGGCGGTGTTTCACGTGAAACATCCTCCCCCGCGGACTCGGTACGGGGACCGGGGACCGGATCGGTCATCGGTCCCGCGATGTTGGCGTCGGACCGCAAGGATTCACTCTCCTCGACATCAGGCTCGCAATGCACAGAGCCTGCCATGCTTTCGGGGTCGTGAACCAGCGAGGCCCGTGGTTCTGTGGAGGAATCCACCTCTGTGGACAAATCTGTTACCCGCAAGAGGGGCTTGCGGCCCTTCATCGGGGCGGCCGCACGGCCGCGGCTGATGATTCCCTGCAGCAGTGAGCGACGTTTCACGTGAAACACGATGCACAGGCCGCAGGACTACACCGGGACGACACTCCGAAATACGGACGTATGGCTACGTGTATGGCTCAGCGGCGACGACGAGTGCGGCTGGTACGAGCAGCCTTGGCCTTCTTTGCGGCGAACCTCACACCGCCCGGACTCTCACCGACCTCGACGCGCACCACGGTCGACAGCGGATCGACGAGACCCTCACCGACATGGAGAACCGTGGTCTGCACAACACCCAGCTTGCTCAGTGCGGCCCTGGCTCCCTGGATCTCGTCCTCTGCGGTGTCGCCCTTGAGTGCCAGCATTTCGCCGTAGGGGCGCAGCAGGGGAACTCCCCAGCCGGCGAGCCGGTCCAGCGGAGCCACCGCTCGCGCGGTCACCACGTGGACCGGGGGCACCTTGCCGAGAACCTCCTCGGCCCGTCCGCGCACCACGGTCACATGGTCGAGGCCGAGCAGCTCCACCACTTCCTGCAGGAAGTTCGTGCGGCGGAGCAGTGGCTCCAGCAGCGTGATCTTCAGGTCCGGGCGGACCAGCGCCAGCGGAATGCCCGGGAGGCCGGCTCCTGAGCCGACATCGCAGACCGTCACTCCCTCCGGCACAACTTCCGAGAGAACGGCACAGTTGAGCAGATGCCTCTCCCACAAGCGCGGCACTTCGCGAGGCCCGATGAGCCCTCGCTTCACCCCGGCGTCCGCCAGCAGCTCCGCATAGCGCACAGCCTCCGGGAAGTACTCTCCGAACACTGTCCGGGCCGCCTCTGGCGCCTGGGGAAGCTGTGCTGCCTCCGTCACGGGGACCGTCCTTCCGTACCTCACTGGCCGCAGTGGGGACTGTGGTGGCTGACTATCAGGCTGACAAAGATCGGCCCCGCCTGCGAACAGACGGGGCCGACGGAACAAGTGGGTCAGGCAGGGAGTACGACGACGAAGCGCTGCGGCTCCTCGCCCTCGGACTCGCTGCGCAGGCCCGCGGCCGCGACGGCGTCATGCACGACCTTGCGCTCGAAGGGCGTCATCGCGTCGAGCTTGACCGGCTCCCCGGTGCTCTTCACCTCGGCGGCAGCCTTGGCACCCAGCTCGGCGAGTTCCGTGCGCTTCTTGGCGCGGAAACCCGCGATGTCGAGCATCAGCCGGCTACGGTCCCCCGTCTCCCGGAGCACTGCCAGGCGCGTCAGCTCCTGCAGCGCCTCGAGAACCTCGCCGTCCCGGCCCACGAGCTTCTGCAGATCGCGGCTGCCGGCGTCGCTGATGATCGAGACCGCGGCGCGGTCCGCTTCGACGTCCATGTCGATGTCACCGTCGAGGTCGGCGATGTCCAGCAGACCCTCGAGGTAATCAGCCGCGATCTCCCCTTCCTGCTCGAGGCGGGTCAGGGTGTCGCCAGCCTCGCCGGCGGCGGAGATGGTGCCTTCCGTCACGGATGGACTCCTTTTTTACTTCTTGGACGACGGGTGCTTGGGCCGCTGCGGACCCTTGCGCTGTCCCGTCTTGGGCTGGCGTGCGGAACCGGTGGCCTTGCCACCGCCCGCGTTCGGCTTGGCGTCCGCCGCGGAGGAGCTGGCCCTGGAGCGGCCTTCCGCGGGCCGGTCCTTCTCAAGGGACGTCTTCGCCGCGGTGCCGGCACCGTCAGGGCTCTTGGCCGCACCGGGCTGGGTGGCGGCCTGACGCTTCGACTTCGTCTGACGCTTGGGCTGCTGACGCTTCTGCGCACCGCCCTCCGCCTCGGCCACGGCGGTGTCGCTCTTGGCCACCGTGCCGTCCGCCTGGGCGGCAAGGCCGGCCTTGGCCAGACCCGTGATGAAGCGACGCTCGTTGTCGTTGCGGTCCGACCCCTTGGCCACGATGGCCTGGACAACGTTGCGCTTGCGCCGCGAACGGACCTCGCCGTGAGCGGTGACGCTCTTGAGCAGCCGCTGCAGGTAGTGGTCCTGGGCCTTGCTGCCCGGGGTCGGGTTCTGGTTGATCACGTACATCTGCTGGCCCATGGTCCACACGTTGGTGGTCAGCCAGTAGACGAGAACACCGACGGGGAAGTTGATGCCCATGACGGCGAAGATCACCGGGAAGATGTACATCAGCATCTTCTGCTGCTGCATGTACGGCGTCTTGACCGTGAGGTCGACGTTCTTCTGCATCAGCTGGCGCTGGGTGTAGAACTGCGACGCCGACATCAGGATGATCATGATCGCGGTGACGATGCGGACGTCGGTCAGCGAGGCGTTGAGCGCCTCCACCTTGGCCGGGTCGTCCGTGAACTTCGCGGCAATGGGAGCACCGAAGATGTGCGCCTCGCGCGCGCTGTCCACGAGGGACTTGTTGAGCACCCCGATCTCGTCGCCCGAGGCGATCTTGCTGAGCACGTGGTACAGCGCGAAGAAGAACGGCGACTGGGCCAGGATGGGAAGGCACGAGGAGAGCGGGTTGGTGCCCGTCTCCTTGTACAGCTTCATCATCTCTTCGGACTGACGCTGCTTGTCGTTCTTGTAGCGCTCCTGGATCGCCTTCATCTTCGGCTGGAGCGCCTGCATGTTCCGGGTCGACTTGATCTGCTTCACGAAGAGCGGGATCAGACAGATCCGGATGAGGATCACCAGAGACACGATGGACAGTCCCCAGGCCCATCCCGTGTCAGGGCCGAAGATCGCCCCGTAGAGGCTGTGGAACTGGACGATGATCCACGAGACAGGTGTGGTGATAAAGCTGAAGAGACTGGCAATCGTGTCCACTAATCAGGCTCCTTGAGCATTGGGCGAGGTCTCTGCGGCCGGGCCGTGGGGTGCGGAGGCAGTCCCCGTGGCTGGTACGTCAGCGGCGGAGTTCCCGCCCTTGGTGCGGCCGCTCAAGGCGTCCCGCAGCATTTGGTGCCACCGGGGGCGCTTGCGCGGAGGCACATGGTCCACACCTCCCGGCGACCACGGATTGCACCGAAGAATGCGCCAGGCGGTCAGAGCCGTGCCCTTGACCGCACCGTGCCGGTCGATGGCTGTGTATCCGTAGTGCGAACACGACGGGTAGTACCTGCAGACAGGTCCCAGCAGCGGGCTGATCGTCCACTGATAGATCTTGATGAGAGCCAGCAGCGGGTACTTCATCGCGCGCCCCCTCCCAGCAACCGCTGGAGAGCGGCGTCCAGGTCTCGGGCCAGCTGAGCGTGTTCGGCGTCACCCGCACCGGGCAGCGCCCGTACGACCACCAGGCTACCGGGGGGCAGCTCGGAGAGCCGATCACGCATGAGGTGGCGCAGTCTCCGCTTGACCTTGTTGCGGACGACGGCACCGCCCACAGCCTTGCTCACGACGAAACCCGCACACGTCGGGGAGGTGCTCTCCCCAGGCGCGTGCGGGTCCGTTGTACCGCTGCGTAGGTGGACGACGAGTAGCGGGCGGCCTGCCCTGCGTCCTCGGCGTACCGCGGTCGCGAAGTCCTCGCGCCGCCTCAGCCGATTCTCGGTAGGCAGCACGTCATGACCGACCTGTACGCGATCAGGCGGAAAGGTTGGCGCGGCCCTTGCCACGGCGGTTCGCGAGAATCGCGCGGCCGGCACGGGTGCGCATCCGCAGGCGGAAGCCGTGGGTCTTGGCGCGACGACGGTTGTTCGGCTGGAAGGTGCGCTTGCTCACTCGGGGGCTCCAGAAATGATTCGTTGGTGGCGGGACATCGCCTGGCTGTCACCGTGCGCCCACGAGTAGCTCGCGTTCACGCCCGAGTGCACACCGCTTCACGATCACAGACCGTGATCTTTGCCCATCGGAGGCAGGCGGCAGCAGCCATCGACAACTCGACCTGGTTACGGTACGCGCGGCTACGCCATCCGGTCAAACCAGCCCTACGCCGTGGTCCACTGTGCACAGGCTGTGGACAACAACTTGAACCACGCGGGTCGCCCTGACTACCGTGGCTGAACTTGGAATCTTTTCCTGCCTGTCTTCCCATCCCGTCCCGAGAACCACACATTCGTGGGACCTGCGAGAGAGCGTGCCTTGTGGCTGACGTACCTGCCGATCTTGCCGCAGTGTGGCCACGAGTGCTGGAGCAGCTCCTCGATGAGGGCCAGCAGGGGGTCGAGTCGAAGGACAAGCAGTGGATCGAGCGCTGCCAGCCGCTCGCCCTGGTAGCCGACACCGCTCTGCTCGCCGTGCCCAACGAGTGGGGGAAGCGCGTCCTCGAGGGCCGGCTGGCCCCGCTCATCAGTGAGACGCTGAGCCGCGAGTGCGGCCGCCCCATCCGGATCGCGATCACCGTCGACGAGTCGGTCGGTGAGGTGCCCGCTCCCCATGCGCCTCCGCATCATCAGCAGCAGGCGCCGCGCTATCCGGGGGCGCAGCACGACGAGCCCCGGCAGAGCGACCCCTACGGCACGTACGGGCACCGCTCCGGTTCCGACGACGGCCTGCCCACGGCACGGCCGGCCTACCCCGAGTACCAGCAGCGCCCCGAGCCCGGCGCATGGCCGCGGACCCAGGAGGACCTGTCGTGGCAGCAGCCGCGGCTCGGCGGCTTCCAGGACCGCGACCCCTATGCCTCCGCTCCTACGCGCCAGCCCCAGCACGACTACCGGTCGCCGCAGCCCCCGGAGAGCCGGCAGTACGAGGCCCGACCGGAGCGCCGTGACATGCGGGAGCCGCAGGCCCAGCGCCGCGGCGGACCTTCCGGAGCTCCTGGACCGCTGGGTGCCCAGCCGGCACCGGCGCCCGGCCCCGGCGAGCCGCACGCGCGCCTCAACCCCAAGTACCTCTTCGACACGTTCGTCATCGGCGCCTCCAACCGGTTCGCGCACGCCGCGGCGGTGGCGGTCGCCGAGGCCCCGGCCAAGGCGTACAACCCCCTGTTCATCTACGGGGAGTCGGGGCTCGGCAAGACCCACCTGCTGCACGCCATCGGGCATTACGCCCGCAGCCTCTATCCCGGGACCCGGGTGCGGTACGTGAGCTCCGAGGAGTTCACCAACGAGTTCATCAACTCGATCCGGGACGGGAAGGGCGACACCTTCCGCAAGCGTTACCGGGACGTGGACATCCTTCTGGTCGACGACATCCAGTTCCTGGCGAGCAAGGAGTCGACGCAGGAGGAGTTCTTCCACACCTTCAACACCCTCCACAACGCCAACAAGCAGATCGTGCTGTCCTCGGACCGGCCGCCCAAGCAGTTGATGACGCTCGAGGACCGGCTGCGCAACCGCTTCGAGTGGGGTCTGACCACGGACGTCCAACCGCCGGAGCTCGAGACGCGTATCGCGATCCTGCGGAAGAAGGCCGTCCAGGAGCAGCTCAACGCCCCGCCGGAGGTCCTCGAGTTCATCGCCTCCCGTATCTCGCGCAACATCCGGGAGCTCGAGGGCGCGCTGATCCGCGTGACGGCGTTCGCGTCGCTCAACCGGCAGCCGGTCGACCTCGGCCTCACCGAGATCGTGCTGAAGGATCTGATCCCCGGCGGTGAGGACGCGGCGCCCGAGATCACCGCGAGCGCCATCATGGCGGCAACCGCGGACTACTTCGGGCTCACTGTGGAGGACCTCTGCGGATCGTCCCGCAGCCGCGTGCTGGTGACGGCGCGACAGATCGCCATGTACCTGTGCAGGGAGCTCACGGACCTCTCGCTGCCGAAGATCGGTGCGCAGTTCGGCGGCCGTGACCATACGACGGTGATGCACGCGGACCGGAAGATCCGCGCGCTGATGGCGGAGCGGCGCTCCATCTACAACCAGGTCACCGAGCTCACCAACCGCATCAAGAACGGCTGACAGAGCCACCAGCACGACTCCAGAGGGCGCTCCGGGAACACCCTTCCCGGGGCGCCCTCCGTCGTGCCTCCACCCCTGTCGTGCGTTTCTCCGCCCTCGCCGTGTTCGAATTCGAGCCGAGGCCGAGCGGTTCTCCACAGATGGTGGGGGAATCCTCCGTCCACAACCTGGGGACTGTGAAGTTGTCCAGAACCCGTCCACAGGCACACCGGCCCACGGCCTGTCGTCCCAGGTCAGTACCTTGGGGATTTGTGGCCAACCGGACTCCACAGACTGTGGACGCGGAAAGCTTCCACAGGCCTTGATCGTCGTTGTCCACCGGCAGCCCACAGGCAACGGTGCGTTGCCCACAGCTTCTCCACACCCCTGTCCACTGTTCGGCAACGAAACACACCCGCTCACCGCGTCGAGTGAAAGCCGTCACACCAATGTGGTCGGTTGGCCTGTGGGGAACCTGGGTAAAGCTGGGGACGGCGCTGGGGAGAAGTGGCCCTCGGCTGTGCATCGGGTGTGCAGAACTTTCGCGTGTCCACAGAACGCCCGGGTTGTCCACGGGTTCCACCCACAGGCGCGGTGGACAAAAAAGTGGCTCTGACCTGCGTGGAC
Source organism: Streptomyces sp. NPDC096176 (assembly GCF_044763255.1). Taxonomy (NCBI): domain Bacteria; kingdom Bacillati; phylum Actinomycetota; class Actinomycetes; order Kitasatosporales; family Streptomycetaceae; genus Streptomyces; species Streptomyces sp. NPDC096176. The sequence continues at coordinate 221,694 of NZ_JBIWFV010000002.1, forward strand.
GACGTTATCCACGGTTTCCACAGCCCCTACTACTACTCCCACATAGAGTTACCGGGGAATTCGCTTCGAAGTGGGCCCTGTGTACAACTCGAGCCCGGGACGCCCCCTGCCTCTCGCAGCGACTTGACCCCGACCCGCACCGACTGTCGGCGCCGTACGTCAGACTGGTCTCCGGCATCAAGCCGACGAAGAAGGCCAGCAGGGCGAGCCAGCAACAGCAGGAGGCGGTTCCGGTGAAGATCCGGGTGGAGCGCGATGTACTCGCGGAGGCGGTGGCGTGGGTAGCTCGTAGCCTCCCGGCCCGTCCGCCGGCGCCCGTTCTCGCGGGCCTTCTGCTGAAGGCGGAGGACGGCGCGCTCAGCTTCTCGAGCTTCGACTACGAGGTCTCTGCGCGTGTCTCGGTGGAGGCCGAGGTGGACGAGGACGGCACCGTCCTGGTCTCCGGCCGGCTCCTCGCCGACATCTGCCGCGCCCTCCCCAACCGCCCGGTGGAGATTTCCACAGACGGTGTACGGGCGACGGTGGTCTGCGGATCCTCCCGGTTCACACTCCACACCCTGCCTGTGGAGGAGTACCCGGCGCTGCCGCAGATGCCGACCGCGACCGGCACCGTGCCCGGCGAGGTCTTCGCCTCCGCCGCTGCGCAGGTCGCCATCGCCGCCGGCCGTGACGACACCCTGCCCGTCCTGACCGGCGTGCGGATCGAGATCGAGGGCGACACCGTCACGCTGGCCTCCACCGACCGCTACCGCTTCGCGGTCCGCGAGTTCCTGTGGAAGCCCGAGAACCCGGACGCGTCCGCGGTCGCCCTGGTGCCCGCCAAGACGCTGCTGGACACGGCCAAGGCCCTGACCAGCGGTGACACGGTCACCCTGGCGCTCTCCGGCTCCGGTGCCGGTGAGGGTCTGATCGGCTTCGAGGGTGCCGGGCGCCGGACCACGACCCGTCTGCTCGAGGGCGACCTGCCCAAGTACCGGACCCTCTTCCCCACCGAGTTCAACTCGGTGGCCGTCATCGAGACCGCTCCGTTCGTCGAGGCGGTCAAGCGCGTGGCGCTCGTTGCCGAGCGGAACACCCCGGTGCGGCTGAGCTTCGAGCAGGGCGTGCTCATCCTGGAGGCCGGTTCCAGCGACGATGCACAGGCTGTGGAGCGTGTCGACGCGCAGCTCGAGGGCGACGACATCTCGATCGCCTTCAACCCGACTTTCCTGCTGGACGGTCTGAGCGCCATCGACTCGCCCGTCGCCCAGCTCTCGTTCACCACGTCGACCAAGCCCGCACTTCTGAGCGGCCGGCCGGCCGTGGACGCGGAGGCTGACGAGGCCTACAAGTACCTGATCATGCCGGTGCGTCTGAGCGGCTGATCAGCGGCTTTTGAGCGCCGGACCCCACAGGTGTGCACCCGTGTCCGGGCGTAGGCTCGGACACGGGTAGGTACTTGCACACAACGATTGAGGAATCATCTGATGGAGCTCGGTCTCGTCGGTCTCGGCAAGATGGGCGGCAACATGCGCGAGCGCATTCGCCGCGCCGGCCACACCGTCATCGGGTACGACCGCAACCGCGACCTCGCTGATGTCCACAGCCTTGAGGAGCTTGTGGGCAAGCTCAAGGGCCCCAGGGTCATCTGGGTCATGGTCCCCGCGGGTGCCGCCACGCAGTCCACGGTCGACGAGCTCGCCGAGCTGCTCTCCCCGGGCGACGTTGTCGTCGACGGCGGCAACTCCCGCTGGACGGACGACGAGAAGCACGCGGTGGAGCTCGGCCTGAAGGACATCGGATTCGTCGACTGCGGTGTCTCCGGCGGCGTTTGGGGCCTGGAGAACGGTTACGCGCTGATGTACGGCGGCACCGCCGAGAACGTCGCCAAGGTGCAGCCGATCTTCGACGCACTCAAGCCGGAGGGCGAGTTCGGCTCCGTGCACGCCGGCAAGGTCGGCGCCGGTCACTTCGCCAAGATGGTCCACAACGGCATCGAGTACGCGATGATGCAGGCCTACGCGGAGGGCTGGGAGCTCCTTGAGAAGGTCAACTCCGTCACCGATGTGCGCGAGGTCTTCCGCTCCTGGCAGGAGGGCACGGTCATCCGTTCCTGGCTGCTGGACCTCGCGGTCAACGCGCTGGACGAGGACGAGCACCTCGACGAGCTGCGCGGTTACGCAGAGGACTCCGGTGAGGGCCGGTGGACTGTGGAAGCCGCCATCGACAACGCGGTCCCGCTGCCCGCGATCACCGCATCGCTGTTCGCCCGCTTCGCGTCCCGCCAGGACGACTCGCCGCAGATGAAGATGATCGCGGCGCTGCGCAACCAGTTCGGCGGCCACGCGGTGGAGACCAAGAACTAGTCCACAGGCTGTGCACCACGCCGCACAGCCATGCCGGGGGAAGGTCGGCGCACACCATGCACGTCACGCATCTGTCGCTGGCCGACTTCCGCTCGTACGCCCGGGTCGAGGTCCCTCTCGATCCGGGCGTCACCGTTTTCGTGGGGGCGAACGGGCAGGGCAAGACGAATCTCGTCGAGGCTGTCGGTTACCTGGCGACGCTGACCAGCCACCGGGTCTCCTCCGATGCTCCGTTGGTGCGGATGGGGGCCGACCGGGCGGTGATCCGGGCGGCCGTGACCCAGGGGGAGCGCTCGCAACTGGTGGAGCTCGAGCTGAACCCAGGCAGGGCGAATCGTGCCCGGATCAACAGGTCCTCGCAGGTCAGGCCGCGTGACGTCCTGGGGATAGTGCGTACGGTCCTGTTCGCGCCGGAGGATCTGGCGCTGGTGAAGGGCGACCCGGGCGAGCGCCGGCGCTTCCTCGACGAGCAGGTGACGGCGCGTTCCCCGCGGATGGCGGGTGTGCGCTCCGACTACGAGCGGGTGCTGAAACAGCGCAACACCCTGCTGAAGTCGGCGGCCATGGCCCGCCGCCACGGCGGACGGGGGATGGACCTGTCCACGCTCGACGTGTGGGACCAGCATCTGGCGCGGGCGGGTGCGGAGGTCCTGGCCCAGCGGCTGGACCTGATCGCCGCGCTGCAGCCGCTCGCCGACAAAGCGTACGAGGCGCTCGCCCCGGGAGGCGGCCCCGTCGCGCTGGAGTACCGTTCCTCCGCCGGTCCCACGGGCGAGGCGCACAGCCGCGAGGAGCTGTACGAGCAGTTGACGGCCGCGTTGGCCGAGGTGCGCAAGCAGGAGATCGAGCGTGGCGTGACCCTGGTCGGCCCGCACCGTGACGAGCTGGTTCTGAAGCTGGGGCAGCTGCCCGCGAAGGGGTACGCGAGCCATGGCGAGTCGTGGTCGTTCGCGTTGGCGCTGCGGCTGGCCTCGTACGACCTGCTGCGGGCAGAGGGCAATGAGCCGGTGCTGGTCCTCGACGACGTCTTCGCGGAACTGGACGCGCGGCGCCGTGAGCGGCTGGCCGAGATGGTCGCTCCGGGCGAGCAGGTGCTGGTGACCGCGGCCGTCGACGACGACGTGCCGGGAGTGCTGGCGGGCGCGCGGTTCACGGTCTTCGGCGGAACGGTGGAGCGGGTATGACCGGCGAGAACGCGAAGCGGCCGGCGGAGCCGGAGACCCCCAAGGTCGCGGAGTCGTCCGGTGTGGACCTGGCCCGGGTGGCGCTGCGCGCCGCGAAGGAGCAGGCCAAGGCCCGCGGCGCGGCCGCACAGCAGAAGAAGCAGGCCCGGCGGGGCGGCGGTCTGCGGTCCGGGGCCAGGGCGGACGGGCGTGATCCGCTGCCGCTGGGCTCTGCGATCAACCGGCTGATCACCGAGCGGGGCTGGGAGACGCCGGCCGCCGTGGGCGGTGTGATGGGCCGCTGGCCCCAGATCGTGGGCGAGGACCTGGCGAAGCACTGCGCACCGCTGCGGTACGACGAGGCACCCGACGAGCGGGTGCTCACGGTCCAGTGCGACTCGACGGCATGGGCGACGCAGCTGCGCCTGCTCGCCCCCCGCCTGGTGGCGCGCCTCAACGAGGACCTCGGCCACGGCACCGTCCGCGTGATCAAGGTGCTGGGGCCGGGGGGCCCGCAGCGCCGCTACGGTCCGCTGCGGGCGCCGGGCAGCACCGGCCCGGGCGACACGTACGGCTGAGGTTTCGCCGGGTGCGGGTGCCGTCTGCGACAGGAGGAACCGTCCGGTGCGAGTGAGGTGTCCCTCACGGTAGCGGGAGGTTGACAGCCCGAAGCGCTCAAAGCCCGTGTGAGCCTCTTGGAGCCCCTTCCCGGATATGGGGAGTCGGATGGTGACGGTTCAGGGCGGCACAGGCGGACTCAGCTACCGGCAAACCCCCATTAGTGTCTGCGATACCGGTAGACTGGTGCGCAGTCCCGCTTCTGTTGCGGGACACGACGATTAGATGCCGAACGACGCAGCCGCTCCCCGCCAGCCGGAGAACGGCTCGTGCTGTGCCAGAAAGGGCGCTTCGTGGCCGATTCCGGCAACCCCAACGAGAACACACTCTCCACCCCTGCCGGTGGGAACGGCGAGGTCACCGCCTCGTACGACGCCAGCGCGATCACCGTCCTCGAGGGTCTGGACGCGGTCCGCAAGCGCCCCGGCATGTACATCGGCTCGACCGGTGAGCGCGGTCTGCACCACCTCGTCCAAGAGGTCGTCGACAACTCGGTCGACGAGGCCATGGCCGGCCACGCCGACACGATCGATGTCACGATCCTCGCCGACGGCGGCGTACGGGTCGTCGACAACGGCCGAGGCATCCCGGTGGACATCGTCCCGTCCGAGAACAAGCCGGCCGTCGAGGTCGTCCTGACCGTGCTGCACGCGGGCGGAAAGTTCGGCGGCGGCGGTTACGCGGTTTCCGGCGGTCTGCACGGCGTCGGTGTCTCCGTCGTCAACGCGCTGTCCTCCAGGGTCGCGGTCGAGGTCAAGCGTGACGGCTACCGCTGGACGCAGGAATACAAGCTCGGCGTGCCCACCGCCCCGCTGGCGCAGAACGAGGAGACCACCGAGACCGGCACCACGGTCACGTTCTGGGCGGACGGTGACATCTTCGAGACGACGGAGTACTCCTTCGAGACGCTCTCGCGCCGCTTCCAGGAGATGGCCTTCCTCAACAAGGGCCTGACGCTGACGCTCACGGACGAGCGCGAGTCGGCCAAGGCCACCGCCGGCGCCGAGACGGGCGAGGCGCCGGAGGACATCGCGGAGCCGGCGCGCACGGTCAAGTACCACTACGAGGGCGGCATCGTCGACTTCGTGAAGTACCTGAACTCCCGCAAGGGCGAGCTCATCCACCCCACGGTCATCGACATCGAGGCCGAGGACAGGGAGCGGATGCTCTCCGTCGAGATCGCGATGCAGTGGAACTCGCAGTACACCGAGGGCGTGTACTCCTTCGCGAACACCATCCACACGCACGAGGGCGGTACGCACGAAGAGGGCTTCCGCTCCGCGCTGACGGGCCTGGTGAACCGGTACGCGCGCGAGAAGAAGCTGCTGCGCGAGAAGGACGACAACCTCTCGGGCGAGGACATCCGCGAGGGTCTCACCTCGATCATCTCGGTCAAGCTCGGCGAGCCGCAGTTCGAGGGTCAGACAAAGACCAAGCTGGGCAACACCGAAGCCAAGACCTTCGTGCAGAAGGTCGTCCACGAGAACCTCACCGACTGGTTCGACCGCAACCCCAACGAGGCCGCGGACATCATCCGCAAGGGCATCCAGGCGCAGACGGCACGCGTCGCGGCCCGCAAGGCGCGCGACCTGACGCGCCGCAAGGGCCTGCTGGAGTCCGCCTCCCTGCCGGGCAAGTTGAGCGACTGCCAGTCCAACGACCCGACGAAGTGCGAAATCTTCATCGTCGAGGGTGACTCCGCAGGTGGCTCGGCGAAGTCCGGCCGCAACCCGATGTACCAGGCCATCCTGCCGATCCGAGGCAAGATCCTGAACGTCGAGAAGGCGCGGATCGACAAGATCCTTCAGAACACCGAGGTGCAGGCGCTGATTTCGGCCTTCGGCACCGGTGTCCACGAGGACTTCGACATCGAGAAGCTCCGCTATCACAAGATCATCCTGATGGCGGACGCCGACGTCGACGGTCAGCACATCAACACGCTGCTGCTGACGTTCCTCTTCCGCTTCATGCGGCCGCTGGTCGAGGCGGGTCACGTCTTCCTCTCGCGCCCGCCGCTCTACAAGATCAAGTGGGGCCGGGACGACTTCGAGTACGCCTACTCGGACCGTGAGCGTGACGCTCTGGTCGAGCTGGGCAAGCGGAGCGGCAAGCGGATCAAGGAAGACTCGATCCAGCGCTTCAAGGGCCTCGGCGAGATGAACGCCGAGGAACTGCGCATCACCACCATGGACCAGGACCACCGAGTGCTCGGTCAGGTCACGCTGGACGACGCGGCCCAGGCGGACGACCTGTTCTCTGTGCTGATGGGTGAGGACGTGGAGGCGCGGCGCTCGTTCATCCAGCGCAACGCCAAGGACGTTCGTTTCCTCGACATCTGAGTCGGTCTCAGCTGACCGCACGAAAGGACTGAAGACCAGCAATGGCCGACGAGAACACCAAAGTGACGCCCGAAGAGGAGCCCATCGTTCCGGGGGTGGGCATGCGCGTGGAGCCCGTGGGGCTCGAGACCGAGATGCAGCGCTCGTACCTCGACTACGCGATGTCCGTCATCGTCTCGCGTGCGCTGCCCGACGTGCGGGACGGTCTGAAGCCCGTTCACCGCCGTGTGCTGTACGCGATGTACGACGGCGGCTACCGGCCCGAGAAGGGCTTCTACAAGTGCGCGCGCGTCGTCGGCGACGTCATGGGCACGTACCACCCGCACGGTGACTCCTCGATCTACGACGCCCTGGTGCGCCTCGCCCAGCCGTGGTCGATGCGCATGCCGCTGGTGGACTCCAACGGAAACTTCGGCTCTCCCGGCAACGACCCGGCTGCCGCCATGCGGTACACCGAGTGCAAGTTGATGCCGCTGTCCATGGAGATGCTCCGGGACATCGACGAGGAGACCGTCGACTTCCAGGACAACTACGACGGCCGCAACCAGGAGCCGACGGTCCTGCCGGCGCGTTTCCCGAACCTGCTGATCAACGGCAGTGCCGGTATCGCCGTCGGTATGGCCACCAACATCCCGCCGCACAACCTGCGCGAGGTCGCGGCCGGCGCCCAGTGGGCGCTGGAGCACCCCGAGGCCTCGCACGAGGAGCTCCTCGAGGCGCTGATCGAGCGGATCAAGGGCCCGGACTTCCCGACCGGCGCGCTGGTCGTGGGCCGCAAGGGAATCGAGGAGGCGTACCGCACCGGTCGCGGCTCCATCACGATGCGCGCGGTCGTCGAGGTCGAGGAGATCCAGAACCGCCAGTGCCTGGTGGTCACGGAGCTTCCGTACCAGACCAACCCTGACAACCTGGCGCAGAAGATCGCCGACCTGGTGAAGGACGGCAAGATCGGCGGCATCGCCGACGTCCGTGACGAGACCTCGTCGCGCACCGGTCAGCGCCTGGTGATCGTGCTGAAGCGCGACGCGGTCGCGAAGGTCGTGCTGAACAACCTCTACAAGCACACCGACCTTCAGACGAACTTCGGCGCCAACATGCTGGCGCTCGTCGACGGCGTGCCCCGCACCCTGTCGCTGGACGCGTTCATCCGCCACTGGGTGACGCACCAGATCGAGGTCATCGTCCGGCGCACCAAGTTCCGGCTGCGCAAGGCGGAGGAGCGCGCGCACATCCTGCGCGGTCTGCTCAAGGCGCTGGACGCGATCGACGAGGTCATCGCGCTGATCCGGCGCAGCGACACGGTCGACGTCGCGCGCGCGGGCCTGATGGGCCTGCTGGAGATCGACGAGATCCAGGCGAACGCCATCCTCGAGATGCAGCTGCGCCGGCTGGCCGCCCTGGAGCGCCAGAAGATCGTGCAGGAGCACGACGAGCTGCAGACGAAGATCAACGAGTACAACGCGATCCTCGCCTCGCCCGAGAAGCAGCGCGGCATCGTCAGCGAGGAACTGGCGGCGCTGGTCGAGAAGTTCGGCGACGACCGTCGCTCCAAGCTGGTGCCCTTCGACGGTGACATGTCCATCGAGGACCTCATCGCCGAGGAGGACATCGTCGTCACGATCACCCGTGGCGGCTATGTGAAGCGCACGAAGACCGACGACTACCGCTCGCAGAAGCGCGGCGGCAAGGGTGTGCGGGGCACGAAGCTGAAGGAAGACGACATCGTCGACCACTTCTTCGTCTCCACCACGCACCACTGGCTGCTGTTCTTCACCAACAAGGGCCGGGTCTACCGCGCCAAGGCCTACGAGCTGCCGGACGCCGGCCGGGACGCGCGTGGCCAGCACGTCGCCAACCTGCTGGCCTTCCAGCCGGACGAGCAGATCGCCGAGATCCTCGCGATCCGCGACTACGAGGCCGTGCCGTACCTGGTGCTCGCCACGAAGGCCGGTCTGGTGAAGAAGACGCCCCTCAAGGACTACGACTCCCCGCGTTCGGGCGGCGTCATCGCGATCAATCTCCGGGAGACCGAGAGCGGCGCCGATGACGAACTGATCGGCGCGGAGCTGGTGTCCGCCGAGGATGATCTGCTGCTCATCAGCAGGAAGGCGCAGTCGATCCGGTTCACCGCGACCGACGAGGCGCTGCGCCCGATGGGACGCGCGACGTCAGGCGTCAAGGGCATGAGTTTCCGAGAGGGCGACGAACTGCTCTCGATGAATGTCGTCCGGGCCGGTACGTTCGTGTTCACCGCCACCGACGGCGGGTACGCGAAGCGGACCGCTGTCGACGAGTACCGCGTCCAGGGCCGCGGCGGCCTCGGTATCAAGGCCGCCAAGATCGTGGAGGACCGTGGTTCGCTCGTGGGCGCGCTGGTGGTCGAGGAGTCCGACGAGATCCTCGCCATCACGCTCGGGGGCGGTGTGATTCGCACGCGAGTCAGCGAAGTCAGGGAGACGGGCCGTGACACCATGGGCGTCCAACTGATCAACCTGGGCAAGCGCGATGCCGTCGTCGGCATCGCTCGTAACGCCGAGGCCGGTCGCGAGGCGGAAGAGGTCGAGGCGGCCGTACCGGCCGACGCGACCGAAGAGGCCGGCGCGGAGACGGTCGAGGCGGCAGCCGAGGGCACACAGCCCTCGGCAGGGGAGCACGAGGAGTAAAGCGTGAGTGGAGCTACGGGCGCCGGATCATCCGCATCCGGAGCGAACGGTGCCCGTGGCCCTGCCGCGGACTCCCAGGGGGCCACAGTGACGGACACCCGGGGGCACCAGCCCTCGTATGACATGTATGGCGGCGAGCAGCCCGCCCGGCAGCAGGCCGGGCAGCCGTACCACCCGCCGCAGGCGTATCCCTCGCCGGACGGCACACACGGTGGCCAGGGGCCAGGACAGCAGGCGGGCGCCGCCGTGCGCCGGCCGCGCACAGGGGCCCGTACGACGCCGCGTACGCGCAAGGCGCGGCTGCGGGTGGCCAAGGCCGACCCGTGGTCGGTGATGAAGGTGAGCTTCCTGCTCTCCATCGCGCTGGGCGTGTGCACGGTCGTCGCGGCTGCCGTGCTCTGGATGGTCATGGACGCGATGGGCGTGTTCTCGACCGTCGGCGGCACGATCAGCGAGGCGACCGGCTCGAACGAGAGCAACGGCTTCGATCTCCAGTCGTTCCTGTCACTGCCGCGGGTCCTCATCTTCACCTCGGTCATCGCGGTGATCGATGTGGTCCTGGCCACAGCTCTGGCGACGCTCGGAGCCTTCATCTACAACCTCTCCGCCGGTTTCGTGGGCGGTGTCGAGCTCACGCTCGCCGAGGACGAGTAGCGCCGCTGCGGGGTCCGCGGATTCCGATTTTGGCGCTGCACCGCGTGTGCGCTAATCTTCAGAGGTCAGCGCGCAGCGCGGCGGGGCTATAGCTCAGTTGGTTAGAGCGCATCCCTGATAAGGATGAGGCCACAGGTTCAAATCCTGTTAGCCCCACCAGTGCAAAGGCCCCCAGCCGATTCCGGTTGGGGGCCTTTGACATTTCCGGCTGACATCTCCGGCCGGCATCAGCCCGAGGAGCGGATCCTCCAGAAGTCGGCCAGCATGGCCGCAGCTTGCGCTGGGTGATGGTTCCCCACCGTTGGGGCGTCGCTCGGCCATCAGGCAGCCTCTTCCAGGCGAGACGTGAGGAATGCGCGCAGGGCGTCCGCAGGGGTTCGGCGACTGCGGCCGATGGAGCCTCGAGGATCGGGGCCCACATCGGGCTTTGGAGGGCAGGTCCAGAGACTGCCCGAGTCGCGGGAAGCTCACGGGCCCCGACTACTCGGCGGACCGTTGCATCACGTCCCGCATCAGCCGGCGGCCCGCTCTCCAGTTCTGCACAGCGGGAGCGATGGTGATGGGCCCGACGCCGACCACGCCACCGAGTGACGCCGACCCGTGACGCGCTGTGCGTGACCGACCTGATGAGGATGAGGCCCCCAGGGTCACATCCTGTTGGCCCCACCAGTGCGAAGACCCCCGACCGGTTCCGGTGGGGGGTCTTCGTCATCTCCGGCCCGCAGGGACGTCAGGCCCGGACGGAGGGTTTCCGTCCGGGCCTGACGCTTTGCCCCTGGCCCGAGTTGGGGCGCGGCATGAGCGTGGGCCGGGCGAACGCAGGTCACCGATCGGTATCGGTCGGTGTGTATAGTCGGGCGCCAGAAGTCCTCATACGTCAAGGAAAGACGAGGTCGCGCGGTGAAGAAGCTTCTCCTGGTCGCACTGGCCGCCATCGGCGGGCTCCTCGTGTACCGCCAGATCCAGGCGGATCGCGCCGAGCAGGATCTGTGGACGGAGGCGACCGACTCCGTGCCCGCAGGTTCGGGTGTGTGAGACGCAGCGTTTCTTGGACATGAGCCCCGGTCGCGGAAGCGGCCGGGGCTTCGTGCTGCTCGGGGGCCTCTGCCGGGCAGGCCGTCGGGTGGCCGTTCCGCCGGACCGGTCGCCACTCGCTGTTGCGTGACCGTGACGCAATCCACGTGAGTTCACCCCAGCAAATGATCGGCTTGCGAGAGCAAATTCGTGGGTCTCCGGGAGGGGACACGGTAAACCGGGCCGCACCACGATGCCTCCGTGCTGGCCGTCGGCACGGACCAGCAGGGCGACAAGCAGACGGACAACAAGGGCGATTCACCCGCGCACGCAGACAACGGCGCGGCCTCCGGGGCAGGATGGTCCGGCACCACGATCGCCGCGGCGGCGGGCGCCGAAGCCGTATTGGTCACGGCTCTGGTCTTCTTCCTCGTACGACGCAGGATCGAGGCGGCGGGAGGCCCGTCCGGCTACCCGGCGGAATCGTCGACCACAAGGAGAAGTGCGTGAAGAGGCAGCGCGGCAGGGGCCGGGTGGCGCTGGCCGGGATGGCGGCGGTGTGCGTGGTGGCGGCGCTGCCCGGGCAGTCGTGGGCGGCGGGCGAACCCAGTCCGTACGTCTTCGACAGCGAGGCCAAGCCGGTCCAGGGCACGCCCGTCAACAGCAACGGCCCGGAACTGACGCCCGGTTCGACGTACAAGGACTCGATCAAGCCCGGCGAGAAGCGGTACTACCGCATCGACCTGGACGACAAGACCAACGCCTACGTATCGGCGGTGGCGGTTCCGGAGCCGGGCGCCAAGGTCTCCTACGCGGACCAGCTCGAGGTGAGCATCGAGGACAGCTCGGGAGGGGAGTGCAGCGACGGCGAGGCGAAGTTCGGTTCGGCGGCCTACGCCCGCCCGGTCGCCGACTACGCGAGCCGCAGGATCGAGAAGGACAGCAGCAGCTGCCAGGAGGCAGGAGCGTATTACGTGCTGCTGGAGCGGTCGAGCGAGACCACGTCCATACCCGGACCGTGGGACGTGGAGCTCCTCTACGTCTCCGAGCCGGGCCTGAAGTCCGCCGGGCCCACCGCCGCTCCCGAGAGCTGGCCCTCCGCCTCGCCCGCGGCACCGGCCGGCGGCCCGCAGACACGTCACGGGGGCACCAGCTTCCACGACTCCACCAGCCTCAAGCAGGGCGAGTGGAAGGACGAGATCAAGCCGGGGCAGACCCTCTTCTATCGGGTGCCGGTCGACTGGGGGCAGCAGATCTTCGCCGGTGCCGACCTCGCCAACAGCCCCAAGGGCGACGGTCTCAAGAGCGTCGGCAACGCCCTGGTGCTCGCCCTGTACAACCCGGCGAGAGGCTTTGTCGACGACGAGTCGAGCATGTACTACGACGGCAAGCAGAAGTCGATCTCGCTCGACCCGCTCCCGCCCGTGGTGTACGAGAACCGCTACGACTCCGACGACTCCTCCGGGGCCATGCGGTTCGCGGGCTGGTACTACCTCTCGGTCACCCTCAGCCCGGAGATCGCGGAGGCGTACGGGAAGGCCCCGATCCCGCTGACGCTGAGGGTGAACGTCAAGGGCGAACCGCAGGGGGCGCCCGCCTACGCGGGCCCGGCCGATGACTTCCGGGTCACCGAGGACGACCAGGCAGCCGCGGAGAGCGGCAAGAACGCCGAAGGGACGGCCAAGAGCGACACGATGGCAGTCGTCGCCGCCGCCGGGATCGGTGCGGGCACGGTGCTGTTGCTCGGGCTCGGTGCGTGGACGCTGCTGGCGCGGCGTCGGGTGCCGGCGGACGGCGAACCCGCCGCCTTCTCGATGCCGGGGCAGCGGCAGCCGCACGGGCCCGTCCAGACACCGGTTCAGACGCCGGGTCAGACGCCGGTTCAGCCGTCCGGCCAAGGGCCGGGGCACGGGTACGGGCAGTACGGGCCGCCGCCCGGACAGTAAATGCCCCGACAGTAAATGCCCGGGCCGTAACCGCCCGGCCCCGCAGCGGCCCGGCCGGGCCCGAGCGTCAGGTCTGGGTCAGCGCCCAGATTCCGACCGCGAAACACAGCACAGCCAAGAGCAGCACCGGGACCGCGACCTTCGGGGGCGGTCCCGGCCGCTTCTGCGCAGCGGGTCGGGGAACCTGCGAGGCCTGAGCGCTGTATGCCCGAGTGGAAGGTTGTCCGTACCGCGTCGGTGGCGGGTGGGGGGAAGCGAGATGCGCAGCGACAGGAGCCGCGGGAGCGCCGCCGGGAGTGGGAAGGGCGGGGGGCGTGGGGGCGCCGCTCGGCGTCGGGCTCGGCGTGGGGTCCGACAGGACCGGCGAGGGGGGCGGAGTGTGCGGTAGTGCGGCGTGCGGCAGCTGTGTGGCGTGCACGGTCTGTGCCGTGTGCGGCGGCTGCGTGGGCGGCTGCTGCGGTGGCGGGGCCAAATGGAAGCTGCCCGTCTCCGACGGCGGAGAGGGCTGCTGCGCGGGCGAAGACTGATCGCCGGTCTGCTGGGCGGTCTCCGGCCCGTTGGGGCCGAAATTGGCCGGGAGCGGGCCCAGTTGGTCGAAGATCTCGACGGGCTCCTCGTCCGGGGCCGGCTCGGGGAGCATCTCCACCGCGGCCGTGAGCGCCTTGCGCGCGCCGGTGGCGGTCCGGAACCGCACCTGCGGGTCCGGCTGCAGCAGGCCGGCGAGCACCTGCCAGAGCGGCTCGGGTATCCCCTGTGGGGCACCCGGCGTGCCGTGGTTGGCGAAGTGTTCGACCAGGGCCTGGGAGTCGGGCTTCCTGCCCTGGAGGAGATAGAGGGCGACGAGCCCGACGGCGAAGAGGTCCGCGGTGAAGTCCGGCTCCGCGCCGAGCATCTGCTCCGGCGCGAAGTAACCGGGCGTTCCCACCACGTAGTTCGTCTCGGTCAGCCGGGGCTCGCCCTTGCGCATGGAGATCCCGAAGTCGGAGACCCTGAGATGGGGCCGCCCCTTCCCGGTCGCCTCCATCAGGATGTTGGCCGGCTTGATGTCGCGGTGCACGACCCCCTCCGCGTGCACCGCGGCAAGTCCGGACAACAGCTGGTCGAGCAGGGCGCACACGAACCGCGGCGGCAGTGGCCCGTAGTCACCGATGACGTGGGCCAGCGAGCCACCGCTCACCAGGTCCATGGTGAACAGCACCTTGTCGTCGTCCGCGGCCCAGCTGGCCGGGGCGAGGACATGCGGGTGGTCGATCCGCAGCGCCTGCTCGCGCACGAAGCGGAGCAGGGTGTGCGCGTCGCTCTGCTGCAGAATCTTCGCCGCCACATAGCGGCGACGTCGGTGGTCCCAGGCGCGCCATACCGCGCCCACGCCACCGCGTCCGATCGGGTCGATCAGTTCGTAGCGACCAGCGAAGACCTCACCCATGGTGCTGCGCCAGCTCCCCGTTCCTCATGGAGGCGACTGCCTCGCTCAGCTCTGGTGCGACTCGAAGTGGGACACCGCGTCGGCCGTGCGCCCGGCACCGTACACCCGGAGGAACTCTGCCAGCTCCGGATGGGTCGGTGCGAGGGAGTCCGCGGCATCGATGATGTCCCCGGCCGCTGCGACGGAGCGGAGCAGGGACTGGATCTCACGCACCACGCGCCGGACCGTCGGTGCCCCCGAGGTGCCGGTCGACTGGCTGGCGCCGGTGAGGACGGAGCCGCCCTGCGACTTCTTGACCTCCTCCATCCGCGCAGTCGCCTCCACGGCGCTCACGCTGCCGTCGGCGACCTGGCCCGCCAACTCCTGAAGCGCCTGGACGCGTTGGACCACCGCCGGATTGCCGATCTTGGCGCGCTGGCCGCTCATCAGCTGGGACAGCATCGGAGCCGACAGACCGAGCACGCCGGCGAGCCGGGCCTGATTGAGTCCGAGGTCGTCGATGAGGCGACGGAAGAGGGCACCCAGGGGCTCTCCGTACCAGCTGCGCTGCAGTTCCCTGGCTCTTGCGGTTGTCTCCTGCTGCGCTGCGTCCATTGCGTCTCCCCATCGCTTCCCCAAGCGGCTTCGCTGCTGCGAACCTTGTGCTGCATCTTACGGAGCGTGTCCGGTCACGGGGAGTCCAGTCGGAACCCCAATGTTTTTGCAGGATCATGGGGGTGACCCGGTACTCTGGTGCACGGCGGTTGCCGGGGCGGGGTTCTCCTCGGCCGTCGTCGCCGTTCCGGGGCCTTAGCTCAGTTGGTAGAGCGCTGTCTTTGCATGGCAGATGTCAGGGGTTCGACTCCCCTAGGCTCCACAGTGTGAGAGGTCCTCTGACCGCCTTCGGTGGTCAGGGGACCTCTTCGCGTTTCCGGCGGCCTGGTCGACCGCCTGCCCGGCGGCCGGCTTTCCGGGGGTTGCACCATGCTGCACGAGCGGCTGCAGCAAGATGACACACGTCGGTCGAGTCCGCGGCCGCAGCCATGGATCGGCTGCGCGAACTGCGGTTGCTGAGGGCCGCGGAGGAAGAGAGCGGGCAAATCCTGTCGCCGGCGGATCCGGCGACCGCCGTCGACCGACTGGTGGATCTCTTCTGCGGAAGTCCCGGGGGTGCGCAGGAAGTGCCGGTAGATCGACTCCTCCAGTGCGGAGATCCTCAGGACGGACAGTTCGTTGACGGTTCGCTCCCCGGGTTTCTGTCGGTGTGCCTGGTCATCGGCGCACACGGCGACGGAGCTGATCGTCATGGGGGAGCAAAGTACGCACACGGCCCCCTGTAACTGTGTGAGCGGGCGCTGTCGAATCGGGCGCCTTCACCTCGACTCCTCCCCTGCACTGCGCCGTCACGGGGGTTCCGGCCCGGGCGCAGTGCGTCGGCGCGCGGGTGCGACGGCGGCCACGATGTGCGGGACGGGCCCCACTTCACCCCATTGACCTGCATATTCGCCGCTGGGGGAGAAGCCGGAACGGGCGCTGGACGCGGGAGGACGTATGCGCAAATCGGGGCCGTAGGGCCGGGGACTGGACCATCCGGGTGGTGTTCATCAGAAGAACTGCGCAGTGGCGGCGTCGCTCCCCCACTTCTCAAGATGCGTACACATCATGAGGAAGGTATGTAAAACGCTCAACCCGAAAGCGAGGGGTCATGGCCGCCTTGAAGGTCAGGAATCTGTGGACCGCGTTCATCACCGCGTTCTTTGCTCTGCTTGCCTCGGTGGGGCTCACCACCGCCGCCGCTGCCGCGACGCAGCCCGCCGTCCAGACGTCCGACGAGCCGGCCAACGCCGCTCGTCAGCAGGGCGTTCGCCCCACCGTCCCGGCGCAGACGAGGCGACCGAGTACACGATGGGCGCCGACGGCGCGCGCCCGCGCGCTGCCGCCCACGATGAAGCAGCGCATCAGCGCTGAGGCGCACGGTTCGTCGCCGGCCGTCCGGCACAAGCCCGCTCTCGACGCGAGCGCGGCCGAGATCGCCGCATACGCGAACGACGTCGCCGCCGGCGCAACTCCGGTCGGCCCCGCCTCCCCTGCCTCTGCCGCCTCCCCTGCCTCTGCCACCGCCCCGGCCTCAGCCGGCTCCGCCGCTGCCGCCGCCCCTGCGGCCCCTGTCCTGGATTCCGCCGCCGTATCAGACGGCGTCACACGGAACGACACCCCGCACGACGCTCCGCTCGGTTCCCCGACCGGCGTTCGGCCCGGCTCCGGCTCCCCGGCGGACGCTCAAGCGGGCTCCCCCACCAGCGGTTCGTCGCACGCCGGTTCGTCGTCCACGGTCTCGTCCGTCGCCAAGCCCGTCACCGCGTCCGTCGCCTCGATCGCCGTCTCCGACGCCTCGGTGGACGCTTCGGCCGGTTCTTCGGCCGGTTCTTCGGCCAGTGTCTCGGAGCTCTCGGCCGCTTCCTCCGCCGGCTCTCGAAGCGGCGTCACGGCCGGTTACCCCGCCGACGAAGAGCAGGGCCCGCACGCCGCACTCCTCGCAGCATGAGGCGCCGGGAGCGTTCTCCACTCCCGGCGCCCGAAGTCCGAAGGACGGAAGACCGTCAGGGACGGTCGTCGCGGTCCGCAGCCTCGGTCTCGTTCTGCTTCGCCTCCACCTCGGGGTCCAGCCCGGTCTGCTTGCTGCCGTCGACGGACGACAGCGGGGCACGGTCGGAAACCTCCGTGGCAGCGGGCGGTTCCACCAGCCAGTCGGGGTTGGCCTGCTTGTCCCACCACTTCCATGCGGCGAAAGCACCACCCGCCAGGACGCCCAGGACCGCGAGGCCCTTGGCGAGACGGCCGGCCTTGGACCGCCGCTCGTGCTTTCTCACAAGCTTCTGAATTTCCTTGGCCGTCACCTGACCGCGCAGAGCGGCCACAGCCGCGGCTGAACGAGACGCAGCCTCTTCCCGTACGGGCTGAGCAGCGGCCATCGCGTGCTCGACGCGCGGGACTGTGTAGTCGGCCGCCTGGCGGGCGGCCCTCCTGGCCTGCACCGCGGCGCGGCGCGCGGCCACATCGACTTTCGGCGGCACGTGGGGTGCGACACGACTGCCGTACTGAACACGGGCCGCGGTAGTGGCCTGCGAAACCTTCGGCGCAAGCCGTACGCGGGCCTCGTGCGCATAATGCGCGGCCTGGTCCTTGGCCGTGCCGGCGTAAGGCGCCACCACGTCCGCGGCGTGCAGCACGCTGTCCTTCGCCGTACCGGTCGCGGCGCGCACGCTGTCCATGCGGGTCACGGGATCCTCCTCCTCGGTGGCGTACTGAGGGCGATGGAAGTTCGTCCCCTGTTGGGGCACTGTTCCGCCTATCCACCCGGTTCGAAATCATGCCCGTTGAAAGCCGCCTCGGCATGTGGGGCGGGCATCCGGGTCATGTCGGGAGCTTGTGGACGACGATGCCACTGTTCCGCTCACAATGCGCCCGTACGACGACGACAGACTGCTTTTCTCCGTAGCCGGCTCTTCCGTGCAAGGATCGGGAACCGTCAGAGAAGACTTACGGAAGGCAGATCGTGGCCGAGCAGCTTTACGCCACCCTGAAGACCAACCGAGGCGACATCGAGATCCGGCTTCTGCCGAACCATGCGCCCAAGACGGTCAAGAACTTCGTCGAGCTCGCTCAGGGCGAGCGGGAGTGGACCCACCCGGCGACCGGCAAGAAGTCCACGGACAGGCTGTACGACGGCACGGTCTTCCACCGCGTGATCAGCGGCTTCATGATCCAGGGCGGCGACCCCCTGGGCAACGGCACGGGCGGCCCGGGTTACGAGTTCGAGGACGAGTTCCACCCGGACCTGGCCTTCGACAAGCCGTACCTGCTGGCCATGGCCAACGCCGGCCCGGGCACCAACGGCTCCCAGTTCTTCGTCACCGTGTCGCCGACCGCGTGGCTCACGCGCAAGCACACCATCTTCGGTGAGGTCTCGAACGAGGCCGGCAAGAAGGTCGTGGACGAGATCGCCGGCACGCAGACCAACCCGCGCACCGACCGCCCGCTCGACGAGGTCGTGATCGAGTCCGTTGTCGTGGAGACGCGCGAGGGCTGAGCTGCTCCGACTGATCCGCGAGGGCTGAGCTGCGCCGGCTGACTGCGAGGGCGGGTCCGCGACCCACGGGGGATCCGCGATCCGGGAGGGCCTGACCGGGGGCTCGCTCCCTGCCGGATCGGCCGAGGGGAAACTTTTCGCCCCGTCCGTCCGTAAGGATGGGCGGGGCGACGTTGCGACCCCAGATTGGTGAGGTGACCTCATGGACCAGGCGCCAGGCAGCCCGCAGGAGCCGCAGAACGCCCATGGTCTGCCCGGCTGCTACCGGCATCCGGGCCGTGAGACGGGCATCAGCTGCACCCGCTGCGAGCGGCCGATCTGCACGGAGTGCATGGTCGACGCGTCGGTCGGCTTCCAGTGCCCGGAGTGCGTACGGACCGGTTCCGGCACGGGCCACCATCCGAACGCCAGCCGGCCGCGGACGATCGCGGGCGGGGCCGTCGCCGCGGACCCGCACCTGGTGACGAAGATCCTCATCGGGATCAATCTGGCGGTCTTTCTGGCGGTCCTGGCGCTCGGGGACCAGCTCCTCAACCGGCTGACGCTCATCGCGGGCGCCTTCGACCCCGACCTGGGCGAGCTGGTGGGCGTGGCGGCCGAGGGTGAGTGGTACCGCCTGGTCACGTCGATGTTCCTGCACGAGGCGGTCTGGCACATCTTCTTCAACATGCTGCTGCTGTGGTGGCTCGGCGGGCCGCTGGAGCAGGCGCTGGGCCGGGTGCGTTATCTGGCCCTCTACCTGATCTCCGGGCTGGCCGGCAGTGCGCTGACCTATCTGATCGCCGCGCCCAACCAGGGGTCGCTGGGCGCCTCCGGCGCCATCTACGGCCTGCTCGGCGCGACCGTTGTCCTCATGCGCCGTATGCGGTACGACCTGCGACCGATCCTGGTGCTCCTGGCGATCAACCTCGTCATGACCTTCTGGTGGGAGGGCATCGCCTGGCAGGCGCACATCGGCGGTCTGATCGCCGGCGTGGTGCTCGCCTACGGGATGGTCCACGCGCCGCAGGGCAAGCGGCGGAACGCCGTGCAGTTCGCGGCCTGCGTGCTCGTGCTGCTGCTCGTCGCCGTCGTGTTGGTGGTCAGGACTGCTTCCCTCACGTGAGGCCGCGGGAGCGGAGGCGAGCTTTCCCCAGAGTTGTCCACAGAGTGTGGTGGATCTTGTGCATTCCGCGGGGAACAAGCGTACCCCTTGTCGCTGAGCTGGGTTTTCCCAGGAGTGACAAGGGGCGCATCGCTTCACCGACATGGACGACGCAGTCACATCGGCGTCAACGGCCGGAGAGTTATCCACAGATCGTCTGACCTTTTCCCCGGCCTGTGGAAAACCATGTGGACAACTCGGGGTACGGCCCGGGCGGCCGGCTGCGGAGCGGCTACTTCCACTGAGTGGAGACGCCGAAGCCCGCGGCGATGAAACCGAAGCCGGCGACGATGTTCCAGTTGCCGAAGCTCTTGATCGGAAGTTCGCCCTCGGTCACATAGAAAAGGACGATCCAGGCGAGACCGATCAGGAACAGTGCGAGCATCACCGGAGCGACCCAGCTGCGGTTGGTGAGCTTGATGTTCGCCGCCTGCCTTGCAGCCGGGGGTGGCGTGAAGTCGGCCTTCTTGCGGATACGTGACTTCGGCACGAGGGACTCTCCTGTCGATGCGCTGCGTGACCGCGCAGGGAACTGTGGCTGGCGCCGGGGATGGAGCCAGGGGGACCACTGCCGCCCCCGGGCGTCCGTTAGCGTAGTGCTTCCGCGGCGTCTAAGGAGATAAGGGTACGTTGAGCAATTCTGCCGACACCCCCCAAGGGTCCGTTCGCCGCTTCGCGTGGCGGCCGGTCCGGCTGCTCACGGCTGCCGTTTTCGCCCTGGCGGGCCTGATCTTCGTGACCAGCTTCAATACTGCCAAGGGTACGGACCTGCGCACCGACGACTCCCTGCTGAAGCTCTCCGACCTGATCAAGCAGCGCAGCGACAAGAACGGCGACCTCGAGGAGTCCACCGCCGCCGTACGCCGGGAGGTGGACGCGCTCGCGCAGCGCGACGACGACTCCACACAGGCGGAGGACGCGAAGCTGAAGGCGCTCGAGAAGTCCTCGGGCACAGAGCCGCTCAAAGGCTCGGCGCTGACCGTCACCCTCAACGACGCCCCGCCCGACGCCAGGGCTGCGCCCGGCTACCCCGAGCCGCAGGCCAACGACCTGGTCATCCACCAACAGGACCTGCAGGCCGTCGTCAACGCGCTGTGGCAGGGCGGTGCCAAGGGCATCCGCGTGATGGACCAGCGGCTGATCTCCACCAGCGCCGTGCGCTGCGTGGGCAACACCCTGATCCTGCAGGGCCGGGTCTACTCCCCGCCCTACAAGATCACCGCCGTCGGCGACCAGGAGGCGCTCACCAAGGCGCTCGCCCGGTCACCCGCCGTGAAGAACTACCAGCTGTACGTCGAGGCGTACGGCCTCGGCTGGAAAGTGGACGAGAACGAGGCGGTGACTCTCCCCGGCTACTCGGGCACAGTGGATCTCCACTACGCGAAGCCCGTCGGGTAGAGCTTGGGGGAGCCGGTGTCGAGATCGGTGCGTGTGGTCGTCCGGACCTTCAGCGAACTGTGCATCACCGTCGGAACCCTGATCGTGCTGTTCGTCGTCCACCTGCTCTTCTGGACCGGTGTCCGTGCCGAGGACGCCACCGACCGCGAGATCGAGCGGCTGCGGGCCGGCTGGTCGGCGCACACACCCACGGCGGACCCGGAGACAGCCCCCGAGACCCCCGAGGCAGCGCCCGGGACGGCGGCGCCCGCACCCGAGCGCACGGCGACGCCCGCCCCGGCGGCGTACGAGCCGGGAAAGCCGTTCGCGGTCATGTACATCCCCAGGTTCGGCAAGGGCTGGGACTGGCCCGTGCTCCAGGGCACCGGCACGGGCGTACTGAAGAAGGGGCTCGGGCACTACGCCTCCACCGCCGCGCTCGGCGCCACGGGAAACTTCGCGGTCGCGGGACACCGGCGCACGTACGGGGACCCGTTCAAGGACTTCCCGGAGCTGCGCGCCGGTGACACGGTGGTACTGACGGACGGGACGACCTGGTTCACCTACCGCATCGAGCGGAAGCCGTACCGGACCGTCCCGAGCGATGTCGGCGTCATCGACGCCGTGCCCAGGCCGCTGAACGAGGACGCGACCGCATTCGACGCGCCCGGGCGCTATCTCACGCTGACCACCTGCGAGCCCGAGTGGGGCAGCAGCCATCGGCTCGTCGTCTGGGCCCACCTCGATGCGACGCAGCCTGTGACCGACGGCAAACCACCGGCTTTGCGCAGCTGACCCACGCGCCCCTGCGGCCCTTTAGTCTGGTGCCGTACCGAACGGAAAGGGACAGCATGTACGGCTGGATCTGGCGGCATCTGCCGGGCAACGTGTGGGTGCGGGCGGTGATCTCGCTCGTCCTCGTCCTGGCGGTCGTCTACGTGCTGTTCCAGTACGTCTTCCCGTGGGCGGAGCCGCTGCTGCCGTTCGGCGATGTCACGGTCGACGGTGAGGGGGCGGAACGGTGAGTGCGCGCATTCTCGTCGTCGACAACTACGACAGCTTCGTCTTCAACCTCGTCCAGTACCTGTACCAGCTCGGCGCCGAGTGCGAGGTCG
Organism: Streptomyces sp. NPDC096176; assembly: GCF_044763255.1. Lineage (NCBI taxonomy): Bacteria > Bacillati > Actinomycetota > Actinomycetes > Kitasatosporales > Streptomycetaceae > Streptomyces > Streptomyces sp. NPDC096176. The sequence continues at coordinate 243,567 of NZ_JBIWFV010000002.1, forward strand.
TGCGCAACGACGAAGTCGCGCTGGAGCACGCACAGGACGGCTTCGACGGCGTGCTGCTGTCTCCCGGCCCCGGCGCGCCCGAAGAGGCCGGTGTGTGCGTCGAGATGGTGCGGCACTGCGCGGCAACCGGCGTGCCCGTCTTCGGGGTGTGCCTGGGGATGCAGTCGATGGCCGTCGCGTACGGCGGCGTGGTCGACCGCGCGCCGGAGCTGCTCCACGGCAAGACCTCGCCCGTCACGCACGACGGCCAAGGCGTCTTCGCCGGCCTGCCCTCACCCTTCGTCGCGACGCGCTACCACTCCCTCGCGGCGGAGCCGGCGCGGTTCCCCGCGGAGCTGGAAGTGACGGCGCGTACGGCGGACGGCATCATCATGGGGCTGCGCCACCGTGAACTGCGGGTCGAGGGCGTGCAGTTCCACCCGGAGTCGGTTCTGACCGAACACGGGCATCGGATGCTCGCCAACTGGCTCGAGCAGTGCGGCGACGCCGGGGCGGTCGGGCGTTCGGCGGGGCTCGCACCGGTGGTGGGCAAGGCTCTGGCGTGAGCGCCGTGCGCCCCGGGCACGAGCACGAATACGAGTACGAGCGCCGGTACGGGTACGGGCCACAGGGGGAGAGTGAGCAGGCGTACGAGCCTGCGTACGACCCGTTGACGGACCCCATCCCGCCCGGCGAGCACGGCTCGCCGTGGTTCCGGGCGACGAGCATCGCGGCGGCCGAGGAGGCGCAGCCGCAGGGGTGGGCCGACCCGCAGCACTATCCGACGAGCGACCCGCTGAGCGACCCGTTGAACGGCCCGCTGAGCGGCTCGGAGGGTCAACCGCACGACTGGTACGGGCGGGAGACGTACACGCCCCCGCCCGCTCCCGTGCCTGTGCAGGCACCGGAGCCCGAACCGGAGCAGCTGCGCAGACCGGTGTCGGACCCCGTCGTCGTGCCCGAGGCACCCGACCTGGGCGAAGTGCCCGACACGCGTGACGTGCCCCACGACGAGACGGTGGCCCTGCGCACGTCCGACACGCGCCGTGCCGTGGAGACACCTCCCGGTCCCGGCCGGGCCGAGCGACGAAAGGCCGCCAAAGGCCGGGGTGGTGGCCGCAGACGCGCTCCGGCGGCAGGCGCGGCCGCCGAGCCGGCCGAGCCGGCGAAGCCGCTCTCCCGCGTCGAGGCCCGCCGTGCTGCGCGCGCGGCCAAGGACAGCCCAGCGGTCATCGCCAGCCGGGCCATCGGCGAACTGTTCATCACCTTCGGCGTGTTGATGCTGCTGTTCGTCACCTACCAGCTGTGGTGGACGAACGTGCTGGCCGGCCAGCAGGCGGACAGGGCGGCGAACCAGATCCAGGACGACTGGGCGAAGGGCCGCAAGCCCGACGCGTTCGAGCCGGGGCAGGGCTTCGCCATCATGTACATCCCCAAGCTGGACGTCGTCGTGCCGATCGCCGAGGGCATCGACAAGCAGGGTGTGCTCGACCGGGGAATGGTCGGCCACTACGGCGAGGGAAAGCTCAAGACGGCGATGCCGGAGGACAAGCAGGGCAACTTCGCGGTCGCCGGCCACCGCAACACCCATGGCGAACCGTTCCGGTACATCAACCGCCTCGAGCCGGGAGATCCGATCGTCGTCGAGACGCAGGGCACCTACTACACGTACGAGATGGCGAGCATCCTTCCGCAGACCCCGCCGTCGAACGTGAGCGTGATCGGTCCCGTGCCCCCGCAGTCGGGGTTCAAGGAGCCCGGCCGCTACATCACTTTGACGACGTGCACCCCCGAATTCACGAGTACCTATCGAATGATCGTGTGGGGCAAGATGGTCGAGGAACGGCCGCGCAGCAAGGGCAAACCCGACGCACTCGTCGGCTGAGACACTTCAAGACAGGGAACAGGTGCAGTGGCACGTGCACGAAGCCGGATCGCCGGCGCCATCAGTGTCTTCGGAGAGCTGCTGATCACCGCGGGCGTGGTGCTGGGGCTCTTCGTCGTCTACTCGCTGTGGTGGACCAACGTTCTCGCCGACCGCGAAGCTTCCGAGCAGGGCGACCGGATCCGCAACGACTGGGCGAACAGCGGCCCCGGCGATCTGGACACCAAGGACGGTATCGGCTTCCTTCACGTACCCGCGATGAGCGACGGCGAGATCCTGGTGAAGAAGGGCACCGACACCAAGGAGCTCAACGACGGCATCGCCGGCTACTACACCGAACCGATCAAGTCGGCACTGCCCTCGGACGACAAGGGCAACTTCACCCTCGCCGCGCACCGGGACGGACACGGGGCCAAGTTCCACAACATCCACAAGGTCAAGGACGGCGACCCGATCGTCTTCGAGACCAAGGACACCTGGTACGTCTACAAGGTCTACAAGACGCTGCCGAAGACCTCGAAGTTCAACGTGGACGTCCTGCAGCCGGTCCCGAAGGAGTCGGGAAAGAAGAAGCCAGGGCGCTACATCACCCTCACGACCTGCACGCCCATCTACACGTCGGACTACCGGTACATCGTGTGGGGCGAGCTGCAGCGCACGGAGAAGGTCGACACGCAGCGCACACCGCCGGCGGAGCTGCGCTGACCCCGTCCGCCCCGCTGAAGCAGTGAGCCCCGGCACCTTGAGAAGGTGCCGGGGCTCATCGCTGTGCCGTGCGGGACGGGGTGGCGTCAGTCGCCGTCCAGGCCGCCGAAGATGCCGCCGTTGTCTCCGCCGCCGTTACCGTTGCCACCGTTGTTGCCACCGTTGTTGCCGCCGATCGTCTGGAGGACGATCGTGGTGGTGGCGGGGTCGGCCGGCGTGCCGGGTGCCGGGTTGGAGCCGGTGACGATCGCGTTGTCGTCCTGGGGGCTGCCCGGGGCGAACTGGATCGTGGTGAAACCGGCCTGCGCCAGGATCTGCTTGGCCTCCGCGACCGTCTTGGTGCGGAACTCCGGAACCGGGACCTGCGTCTTCTGCGGGCCCTTGGACACCTTCAGGGTGATCGTGCTGCCCTTGGCGGCCTTGCCGGACTGGCTCTGCTCCGTGACCTCGCCCGCGGGCTTGTCCGAGTCGACGTCCTGGCGGGCGACCTGGAATCCGACCGCCTCCAGCTGCGCCTTCGCGGCGTCGAACTGCTGGCCGACCACCGGGGGCACGTCCTGCTTGGCCTGCTTGGCGACGGTCAGGGTGACCGTGGCGCCGGCCTCGGCCAGGCTGCGGCCCGCAGGGTCCTGCTCCAGGACCGTGCCGGGCTCTTCGGTGGACTCGATCTCCTCGGTCTCGACGTTGAACTTCTCGTCCTCGAGGATCTCGGTCGCCTGGTCCACGTCCTTGTCCACGACATCGGGGACCTTGACCTTGGGAGCGCCCTCGGAGACCACGACCGTGATGGTCTCGCCCTCCGCCATCTTTCCGCTCTCCGGCGTCTGGTTGCAGATCTTGCCCTTGGGCTGGTCACAGCGCTCCGTGCCGGACTGGGTGACCTTGACGCGCGCGCTCTCGGCCGCGCTCTCGGCTTCCTTGAAGGTCATGCCGACCAGCTTCGGCACCGTCACATCGTTGCCGCCTTCGTTCGGGCCGAAGAGCGACTTGCCGATCAGCACCGCGCCGATCAGCACCAGGATGCCCGCGAGCACGAGCAGGATGGTCGAGGTGTTGGACTTCTTCTGGCGACGGCGGTCCCGGCGGTCGTCGTAACCGCCGTAGCCCCCGTCGTCAGGGTTCATCGGCGGCAGCATCGACGTCTGGCCGGCCGGGTCCGCCTGGCGCAGCGCCGTCGTGGGCTGGTCGTCCGGGCCGTAGCCCCCGTAGCCGACCGCGCCCATCGCCGCCGTGGCGGCGACCGGCTGTCCGTCGAGGCACGCCTCGATGTCCGCGCGCATCTCGTCGGCGGACTGGTAGCGATAGTCGGGGTCCTTGACCAGGGCCTTCAACACGATCGCGTCCATCTCGGGCGTGATCTCGGGGTCGAAGTTGCTCGGCGGCTGCGGCTCTTCCCGTACGTGCTGGTAGGCCACGGCGACCGGGGAGTCGCCCACGAACGGGGGCCGGACGGTGAGCAGCTCGTAGAGCAGGCAGCCCGTGGAGTAGAGGTCGGAGCGCGCGTCGACCTGCTCGCCCTTGGCCTGCTCCGGGGAGAGGTACTGCGCGGTGCCGATGACGGCCGCGGTCTGTGTCATGGTCATGCCGGAGTCGCCCATGGCGCGGGCGATGCCGAAGTCCATGACCTTGACCTGGCCGGTACGCGTCAGCATGACGTTCGCCGGCTTGATGTCGCGGTGGACGATGCCGGCGCGGTGCGAGTACTCGAGGGCCTGCAGGATGCCGACGGTCATCTCGAGCGTCCGCTCGGGCAGCAGCTTCCGGCCCGAGTGCAGCAGCTCACGCAGGGTGGACCCGTCGACGTACTCCATCACGATGTACGGGATCGAGACGCCGGCCCCGGTTCCCGAGGCGTTGTCGTACACCATGTCTTCGCCGGTGTCGTAGACAGCGACGATCGCCGGGTGATTCAGCGAGGCGGCAGACTGGGCCTCACGGCGGAACCGGGCCTGGAAGGACGGGTCGCGGGCGAGGTCGGCCCGCAGCGTCTTCACGGCGACAGTGCGGCCGAGCCGGGTGTCGTGGGCGAGGTAGACCTCGGCCATGCCACCACGGCCGAGCACCGAGCCCAGTTCATACCGGCCGCCGAGGCGACGCGGCTCTTCCATAACTGTTCCAGCCCTCTCCGTCAGTCCCGACCGCACCCGTGTGTGGTCCTCCGGTGTGCTGTTCGCGCAAAGGCTACCGGGCACGCCGTACTTGATCCGCCCGCAAGCGGCAGCTGATACCCGACCGGTATCGCAATGTGCAGGTATGAAGGCCGGGCGTGATCCTCGTCACTGCTTCTCGTTGAGTACGGCCTGCATCACGGCCTTCGCGATCGGGGCGGCCAGACCGCCGCCGGAGATGTCGTCGCGGCGGGCGTTGCTGTCCTCGACCACGACCGCGACGGCGACCGGCGAACCGTTGTCGTCCTTGGCGTACGAGATGAACCAGGCGTACGGGTTCTTGCTGTTGTTCTCGCCGTGCTGGGCGGTACCGGTCTTGCCGCCGACCTTCACGCCGCTGATCGCCGCGTTGCCGCCGGTGCCGTTCTCGACGACGTTCTCCATCATCTGCTGGACCAGCTGGGCGTTCTCCTGACTGAGCGGCCGGCTCATCTCCTCCGGCTCGGTCTTCTCGATCACGTCCAGGTTGGGCGCTTCCAGCTGGTCGATCATGTACGGCTTCATCAGCCTGCCGTCATTGGCGATCGCCGACGTGACCATGGCCATCTGGAGGGGGGTGGTGGCGGTGTTGAACTGGCCGATGGACGACAGTGCGTTGCCGGGCCGGTCCATCTTCTTGTCGTAGACGGAGGCGGCGGCGCGGACCGGGGTGTCGATCTCGGGGTTGTTGAAGCCGAACTTCTCCGCGGTCTCCACCATCTTGTCGCGGGTGACCGTGTCACCGAGCTTCGCGAAGACGGAGTTGCAGGAGACCTCGAGCGCCTTGTTGAGGCTGGCGTTCTCGCACCCGTTCGCGTGGTTGACCATCGGGGTGCTGGTGTTCGGCAGGATGTACGGCTCGGGGGTGTCCGTGGCGGCGTTGATGTCGTCGACCGCCCCGTGCTCGAGAGCCGCCGCGGCCGTGAGCACCTTGAAGGTGGAGCCGGGCGGGTACGTCTCGCGCAGCGCGCGGTTCAGCATCGGCTTGTCCGGGTCCTTGCCGAGCGCGACCCAGGCCTTCTCGTCGTCCTTCAGGCGACCGGCGAAGGACGACGGGTCGTAGGACGGGGTGGACGCCAGGGCGAGGATCCTGCCGGTCTTCGGCTCGATCGCCGCAACGGCGCCCTTCTTGTCGCCGAGGCCCTCGAAGGCGGCCTTCTGGGCCTTGCCGTTGAGGGTGGTGACGACATTGCCGCCCTTCTTCTTGTCGCCCGTGAACATCGCCATCGTGCGGTCGAAGAAGAGCTGGTCGGAGTTGCCGGTGAGGATGCCGTCCTCGAGCTTCTCGATCTGGTTGGCACCGAAGACCTGCGAGGCGTAACCGGTCACCGGAGCCCACAGGGGCCCGTCGGTGTAGGTCCGCTTGTACTTGTAGTAGGTGTCGGCGGTCGCGGCCGAGCCGGTGATCGCCTTGCCGTCCACGACGATGTTGCCGCGCTCGTAGGCGTAGCGCTCGATCTCCACGCGCTTGTTGAGCTTGTGCGTGTTCAGCTCGTCGGCCCGCACGTACTGGAGCCAGTTGTCCCGGAGCAGCAGGGCGAGCACGAGCAGCCCGCAGAAGATCGCGATCCGGCGCAGGGGCTTGTTCACGGTCGGACCACCTGGGTCATCTCGGCGTCGGGTGAAGGTGCGGGCGCGGGCGCCGGGCGGCGTGCGGTGTCGCTGATACGCAGCAGGATTCCGATCAGCGCCCAGTTGGCGATCACGGACGAACCACCGGCCGCGAGGAACGGCATCGTCATACCGGTCAGCGGGATGAGGCCCATCACACCGCCGGCGACGACGAACACCTGGAGCGCGAAGGCGCCGGACAGGCCGATCGCCAGCAGCTTGCCGAACGGGTCGCGCGCCGCCAGCGCGGTTCGCACACCGCGCTCGATGATCAGGCCGTACAGCAGCAGGAAGGCCATCACGCCGGCCAGCCCCAGCTCCTCGCCGACGGTGGCGAAGATGAAGTCGGAGTTGGCGGCGAAGGCGATGAGGTCGGAGTTGCCCTGGCCCCACCCCGTGCCGAGCGTGCCTCCGGCGCCGAACGACATCAGCACCTGCGTCATCTGGTCGCAGGCGTAGACCATGTTGGAGCCCTCGGGAGCCGTCTCGAGGCATCCGAACGGGTCGAGCCAGGCGGCGACACGGGACTGGACGTGGCTCGCGAACTGCGACACGACGACCGCGCCGCCGACGGACATCAGCAGACCCATGACGATCCAGCTGGTGCGCTCGGTGGCCACGTACAGCATGACCACGAACATGCCGAAGAAGAGCAGCGACGTACCGAGGTCGTTCTCGAAGATCAGGATGAGCAGGCTCACGGCCCAGATCGTCAGGATCGGACCGAGGTCGCGTCCGCGCGGCAGGTACAGGCCCATGAACCGCCGGCTGGCGAGCGCGAGGGCATCGCGCTTGACCATGAGGTACCCGGAGAAGAACACCGCGATGATGATCTTCGCGAACTCGCCGGGCTGGATGGAGAATCCGCCGACCCTGATCCAGATCTTGGCGCCGAAGACCGGCATTCCGAGACCCGGGACCAGCGGCAGCAGCAGCAGAACGATGGACGCCGCCATCGAGATGTACGTGAACCGCTGGAGGATGCGGTGGTCCTTCAGGACCAGCAGCACACCCACCAGCAGCGCGATGCCGAGCGCCGAGTACATCAGCTGGTTCGTTGCCTGCGGCGCGAAGTCGCTGCGTGCCAGCAGGCGGGGAGACTGGTCCAGCCGCCAGATCAGCACCAGCCCGAGGCCGTTCAGCAGCGTCGCCAGCGGCAGCAGCAGCGGATCGGCGTACTTGGCGAACCTGCGGACCACGATGTGGGCCACGCCCGCGAGCAGGCCGAGACCGAGCCCGTAACCGAGGACACCCGCGGGCAATGCGCCGTCGAGGGCGAGTCCCACGTTGATGTACGCGAAGACGGGGATGGCGACGGCGAAGGCGAGGAGCATCAGCTCCGTGTTCCGCCGGCTCGGTGCGTCGATCGCGCCGATCGTGGTCGTGTTGGTGACAACGCTCATATGGAGAAGGCCCCCTACGGACTATTACTGCTTGCCGCAGTTCGAGGCCAGCTTCTGCTCCTCCTCCGAGAGGGTGGGACCCGGGGAGGGAGAGGCTGCGGTCGGCTTGGTCTTTTCGCCCTGGGTGGTGGGCGTGCCGGCGGTGCCGCCGGCCTCGCCCTCGCCCGGGGGCGGGGTGCTCGCGCGATCGGCCGCCTCGCGGCGCTGCTCTTCCTTCTTGCAGGCGCCGGCCTGCTTGGCGAGCTCTTCGATCTTCGTGCGGGCCTTGCCGAGGCTGTCCTCGGTGATCGTCGCCTCGACCTGCTTGCGCTGGTAGGGCGGGAGGTACTTGAGTTCGATCTCGGGGTGGTCCTTCTCGACATCCGAGAGCGAGACCCAGCCCAGGTCCTGGCTGATGCCTCTGTACAGCGCCACGTGCTCGCCCTGGGAGCCGACGTAGTACTGGGTCTGGGTCCACCGGTAGCCGCCGTACAGGCCGCCGCCGACGACCGCCAGGGCGAGAACGATGTAGAACGAGCGCTTCAGCCACGTGCGGCCGCCGCCGCGCTTGACGAAGTCGTCGTCGGTGTAGGCGCCGAAGCTGCCCTCGGGCGGCATGCCGCCGTAGCCGGAGTCGCCGGATCCGGGCGGGCCGAAGCTGCCGTTCGGCGCCGGGGGCGCGGAGGGGCGGCCGAGACCCGCGGCGCGGCCGGCCGGGGTCTGCATGGCGCCGCCGTCGTTCAGCTGGTGCTGGTTCTCTGCGACCGCGCCGACGACGACCGGGGTGTCGCTGAGCTGCCCGGCCAGGGTGTCGCCCGAGTCGGTGTCGAGGACGTCGGCGACGATGCAGGTGATGTTGTCGGGCCCGCCGCCGCGCAGCGCGAGCTGGATCAGGTCCTGCACGGTCTCCTGCGGGCCCTGGTAGCTGGCGAGCGTCTCCTCCATGGTCTGGTGGGAGACGACGCCCGACAGGCCGTCGGAGCAGATCAGATAGCGGTCACCGGCGCGGACCTCGCGGATGGAGAGATCGGGCTCGACGTGGTCGCCGCTGCCCAGCGCGCGCATCAGCAGCGAGCGCTGCGGATGGGTCGTGGCCTCTTCCTCGGTGATCCGGCCCTCGTCGACGAGCCGCTGCACCCAGGTGTGGTCCTGGGTGATCTGGGTCAGCACGCCGTCGCGGAGCAGATAGGCGCGGGAGTCGCCGACGTGCACCAGGCCGAGCCGCTGCCCGGTCCACAGCAGGGCGGTGAGCGTGGTGCCCATGCCCTCGAGCTGGGGGTCCTCCTCGACCATCATCCGAAGCTGGTCGTTGGCGCGCTGCACCGCGGTGCCGAGCGAGGTCAGGATGTCGGAGCCGGGCACGTCGTCGTCGAGCGTGACGAGTGTGGAGATGACCTCGGAGGAGGCGACCTCACCGGCGGCCTGGCCGCCCATGCCGTCGGCGATGGCCAGAAGGCGGGGGCCGGCGTAACCGGAGTCCTCGTTGCCCTCCCGGATCATGCCCTTGTGCGATCCGGCGGCGAAACGCAGAGAGAGACTCATACGCACCTCGCCCGTCGGCTCGCCGCTCGACTGTCGCGCCAGCCGGTCTCGAGCCACACTGCCCACCCTCCGGTCGGGAGCCGGTGCGGGTCGCCTGTGGGGACCGCCGCGGCTCGCTCGCTCCGCTCGCTCATTGTCGTACTACTTCCGCAGCTCGATGACGGTCTTGCCGATGCGGATCGGCGCGCCCAGCGGAATCGGTGTCGGGGTGGTGAGTCGGGTCCGGTCGAGATACGTGCCGTTGGTGGACCCGAGATCCTCGACGATCCACTGGCCGTCACGGTCCGGGTAGATCCTGGCATGCCTGCTGGACGCGTAGTCGTCGTCCAGCACGATCGTGGAGTCGTGCGCCCGGCCCAGGGTGATGGTCTGGCCCTGGAGGGCGACGGTCGTGCCCGTGAGTGTGCCCTCGGACACGACCAGTTTGGTCGGCGCTCCTCGGCGCTGGCGGCCGCCCGCCTGCTGCCGCTGCTGCGGCGGCGCCGTGTTCTGGCGCGACTGCTGTGGACGCTGTTCGGCGCCACGGCGTGAGCCGCGCTGCGTCACCCGCGTACCGAACAGATCGCTGCGGATGACCTGGACGGCCACGATGACGAACAGCCACAGAACAGCCAGGAAACCTAGCCGCATGACCGTCAGGGTCAGCTCTGACATTGCCCCCGCTTCACCCTTCGGCTTGCCGGTAAACGATGGTGGTGCTGCCCACGACGATCCGCGAGCCGTCGCGGAGCGTAGCGCGGGTGGTGTGCTGCCCGTCCACCACGATGCCGTTGGTGGACCCGAGATCCTGGATCGTCGAGGGCGTTCCGGTCCGGATCTCACAGTGCCGGCGCGAAACGCCGGGGTCGTCGATCCGCACATCGGCGTCGGTGCTGCGACCCAGCACCAGCGTCGGGCGGGAGATCTGATGGCGTGTGCCGTTGATCTCGATCCAGCGTCGTACTTGTGCGCTCGGCATGGCGCCGGGGCCGGGTACGCGCTGGCCCTGTGCGGGGCCGGGACGCGGGCCCGCGGGCATGCCGGGCGGCGGTGCGGCCGGCATGGGAGGAGCACCGGCCGGTGGGTAACCGTAACCTCCGCGGGCACCTGCCTGGGCACCCGGGGCGCCGTCGGCGGGCCGGTCCCCCGGCGACTGTGACGTACTCGACGCGAGGGTGCGGCTGCGCACCCGGTACAGACCTGTGTCGAGGTCGTCGGCCTTCTCGAGGTGGACCTTGATCGGGCCCATGAAGGTGTAACGCTGCTGCTTGGCATAGTCGCGGACCAGGCTAGACAGTTCGTCACCGAGCTGGCCCGAGTACGGGCTGAGGCGCTCGAAGTCCGGGGTGCTGAGCTCCACGATGAAGTCGTTGGGGACGACCGTCCGCTCGCGGTTCCAGATCGTCGCGTTGTTGTCGCACTCCCGCTGGAGGGCGCCCGCGATCTCGACGGGCTGGACCTCGGACTTGAACACCTTGGCGAAGGTGCCGTTGACCAGGCCTTCAAGACGCTGCTCGAATCGCTTCAGGACTCCCATGGGGCACCTCCTCCGTCGTTGTCGCCCTGGTACTGCTTACTGATCGTATCCACGCGTCGGGAAATCGGCTGGTTCCCCTTGTCTGCCCCGTCGATGAGTGTCACCCCTCACACCGGATCGTAGAGGCGGCCTCCTGACAGTGTCCCGCACCCGGGGTGCATACAGGAGGAGTGGGGGGAGGCCGCCCTGCGTTCCCCGATCACTCGCTCTGTTCCCTGTTCGCCGGCCGGGCCCCCGAAACAAACGGATGTGAATCCACCCTGTGCAGCGTGCTAATCTTCTGCATGTCGCCAGGGGGCGCACCGAAACAGGTGAGGAACCGACGACAACACCCAATGCGCGGGTGGCGGAATAGGCAGACGCGCTGGATTCAGGTTCCAGTGCCCGCAAGGGCGTGGGGGTTCAACTCCCCCCTCGCGCACCACAGGAGACGGGTCTCCACCGGACGAAAGTCCCGGTGGGGGCCCGTTCTTCGTTGTCGCACGAAGCCCCGGAGCCGTGGCGGCGCCGGCGCTTCGTGGTGAGCGGTGGTCGGGGCGCAGCGGGGCCCGCTCCGTGGCACGCATCACGGGGCGGGCCAAGATCTTCACCTGTGTGACCGGTTCGGCGCGGCCCGGCTGGTGGGGTGCGTCTGCGGGATGCCGGCCGCTCAGGGCGAGACCTTTGGCCAGTACGTGATCTTTCGGCGGAGGCCGCGGACCCGCTGGGCTTCGGCCGCAGGCGCGTCCACGCAACGGTGGACCTCAGAGGGGCTGATCCGGCCAGTCCAGCAGGCGGGCGCCGATGACCGCCGTCTGGAGGGTGTAGCGGTCGACGGGGTTGCCGGGGTCGGCGTCCGTCAACCGGTGAATCCGGTCCAGCCGGTAGGTCATCGCCCGCACGCTCAGCGACAGCCGCCGCGCGGCCTCGACCGCCACGCAGCCGGAGTCGAAGTACGCGGCGAGGGTGTCGATCAGCGGCCGGGCGCCACCACGGGCCTGCTGAAGCGGGCCGAGAACGGTACGCACCAGATCGGCCATCGCCTGCCGGTCGCGGGTGAGCACCGGGTAGACCAGGAGGTCCGCAGCGTGCAGCACCGGGGCGTCCAAGTGCATCCGGATGGCCAGGTCCAGGGCGTTGAGTGCCTCTTCGTAGGAGTGGACGACGCCACCGACGCCCGGATGGGGGCGGCCGATCGCCACCCGCCCGCCGTCGGTCGCGGCGTAGGCCTGCTTGGCGAAGAACGACAGGACGTTGCTCTGGTCGCCTGGGGCGATACAGATCAGCCGGCCGCCCTTGGTGGTCAGCAGGATCCGGCGGTCGCCGAAGCGGGCCGCCAGGCTCGATTCGATGCCGCGGGTGACGGAGTACCCGTCGTCGTACGGCTCCGGACCCTCTGCGACGGCGACCGCGTGGGCGTGGGACAGCAACAGCCCGAAACGCGCAGCCCGTTCCGCGAGCCGCCCCGGATCGCTGCGGCCGTGGAGCAGGTCGTCGATGAACTCGCGCCGCGAGGCCTCCTGCCGACGGATCGCGAGCCGCTGCGCCCGCTCGTGACCTTCCGCGAAGGCGTCCACCGCCTGCTCGACCGCCGCGAGCACGTGATCGGCGGCCGTGCCACGTACGTCCGCGTGTACGACCTGGGCGGCGGACAGATGGGCGCGGACCATCAGGCGCAACCCAAGGCCGGCCTCGGCGGCCCGCTCGCCCTGCTCCCGCAGCGCTTCGAGCTCGTCGCGGGTCAGCCTTCTGCCGGTGGCGCAGGCGCCGGCCAGGATCTGGGAATACCCCTGCAGATACTCATCGGCTGTGTCCCGCTCCGCCATGACCCCTCCCCGGTTCCTGACGCGCAGATGACGCTCTTCTGACGCGTGGACGTCAAGCCTGGCATGCGCGTACCGAGGGGCGGCCACCGGCATCAAGAAAGCGTAAAGGCTGCCGGTCGACGGCAATGCGAACGGGCGTTCCGTCCTGACAGCATGGACCGGCCGGGGCCCGGTGAGCGAGGCCACTGCCGGAGCACGGAAAGCAGCACGCTGCTGCCCAGAACAGGGGAAGAGACATGGACGAGTTCCTGCGCGCCACCGCAACCTTCCCCGCCGTGCTGTTCACTGCGGCCCTCGCGGTCGTCGTGTGCTTCTGGTTGCTGGTGCTGGTCGGCGGAGCCGACACGGACGGCTTCGACGCGGACGTGGACAGCGACGCCCTGGGCCTCGGCGGAGTCCCCGTCTCGGTGTCGGCCTCACTGCTGATCGCCCAGTCCTGGTTCTTCAGCGTGACCGGGTCCGTGATCCTCTCCCGTACGGGGTGGCCCGGTGCCCTGGTCGACCTGCTCGGCACCCTCGTGCTGTTCGCCTCCCTCGTCGGTTCCTGGCGGCTGACCCGCATGCTTGCGCGGCCCCTGGCCAAGCTCTTCCCCGACGAACCCGGGCCGTCCCGGCTGGACTTCGTCGGACTGACCTGCACCGTCCGCACCGGTCGGGTTGACGCGGACTTCGGCCAGGCGGAGGTCACGTCCCGGGACGGCTCCACCGCCGTCGTCCAGGTCCGCCAGAACGACGGCGCCCTGCTGGGGCTCGGCAGCACGGGGCTGCTGTACGCCTACGACGACGCCGGCGAATTCTTCTGGGTCGCCCCCTTCGACAAAGCGCTCGACCCCCGCGGCTGACCCGCGCCCCCTCTTCAGTTCCCACCCTTCGAACCGGGGATTCTCCATGGATGCCATCACCTGGGGCATCGGCGTGCTCGTCGCCGTTGTCCTGCTCATCGCCATCGCCATGCTGTTCGTGATCAGCCGGCTGTTCCGCAAGGTGGAGCAGGGCAAAGCGCTGATCGTGTCGAAGATGCGGAAGGTCGACGTCACCTTCACCGGGCAGGTCGTCCTGCCCGTTCTGAACAAGGCCGAGGTCATGGACATCTCGGTGAAGACCATCGACATCAGCAGGACCGGCCGCGACGGCCTGATCTGCCGCGACAACATCCGTGCCGACATCCGCATCTCGTTCTTCGTACGGGTCAACAAGACCGTCGAGGACGTCATCAAGGTCGCCCAGGCCATCGGTACGACCCGGGCCAGTGACAAGGCCACGCTGCAGGAGCTGTTCAACGCCAAGTTCTCCGAGGCCCTCAAGACGGTCGGCAAGCAGCTCGACTTCACGGACCTCTACACGAAACGGGACGAGTTCCGGGACCGGATCATCCAGGTCATCGGTACCGATCTGAACGGCTACAGCCTCGAGGACGCGGCGATCGACTACCTGGAGCAGACCCCGCTCGCGCAGCTGGACGCCTCCAACATCCTCGACGCGCAGGGCATCCGGAAGATCACCGAGCTGACGGCCGTCGAGCACGTGCGCACCAACGAGTTCCAGCGCACGGAGGAGAAGGAGATCACCCGCCAGAACGTCGACGCCCGCGAAGCCATCCTTGAGTTGGAGCGCCGCCAGACGGACGCTGAGATCAAGCAGAAGCGGGAGATCGAGACCGTACGTGCCCGCGAGGAGGCCGAGACCGCCCGGGTGGTCGAGGAGGAGCGGCTGCGCGCGCAGAGCGCTTTCCTGAAGACCGAGGAGCAGCTCGGCGTCCAGCGGGAGAACCAGGCCCGCGAGGTGGCCGTCGCGCAGAAGAACCGCGAGCGGGTCATCGCCATCGAGAACGAGCGCATCGAGAAGGACCGACTGCTCGAAGTCATCGCCCGCGACCGGGAGACCGAACTGACCCGCATCTCGGCGGAGAAGGAGGTCGAGGCCGAGCGCCGCGAGATCGCCGAGGTCATCCGCGAGCGGGTTGCGGTGGACCGCACGGTCGCCGAGCAGGAGGAGTCCATCAAGAAGCTGCGCGCCGTCGAGGAGGCGGAGCGCAACCGGCAGGCCGTCGTCATCGCCGCCGAGGCCGAGGCGCAGAAGCAGCTGGTCAAGGACATCAAGGCGGCCGAGGCCGCCGAGCAGGCCGCGATCCACCGGGCAGCCGAGGAACTCACCCTCGCCGAGGCGCGCCACAAGACCGCCGACATGGACGCCCGCGCCAAGATCCGCCTCGCCGAGGGCATCCAGGCCGAAGCCGCCGCCGCGGGGCTCGCCGCCGTCCAGATCCGCGAAAAGGAAGCGGACGCCATCGAGAAGGCGGGCCTCGCCGAGGCCGGGGCGACCGAGGCACGGCTGCGCGCCGAGGCCGCGGGTACCCGCGAGAAGGCCCTCGCGGAGGCCACCGCCATCGGGGAGAAGCTCAAGGCCGAGGCCGCGGGCCTCACCGAGAAGGCCGCCGCCATGGCGGCGCTGGACGAGGCGTCCCGTACACACGAGGAGTACCGGCTGCGCCTGGAGGCGGAGAAAGAGATCCGGCTCGCCGGGCTCGACGTCCAGCGGCAGGTCGCAGAGGCACAGGCCACGGTGCTCGCCACCGGCCTGGAGAACGCCGACATCAACATCGTCGGAGGCGAGTCCGTCTTCTTCGACCGCCTTGTGCAGTCCATCTCGCTCGGCAAGAGCGTGGACGGGTTCATGGACAGCTCACGGACCGCGCAGGCGCTCGCCGGACCGTGGCTGGACGGCTCCGCCTCCTTCACCGACGACCTGACGAAGGTGCTCGGATCGGTCTCCACCGCCGACGTCCAGAACCTGACCGTGTCCGCGCTGCTGATGAAGCTCATGCCCGCCGGGTCCGGGCAGCTCGACGAGCTGATCGGCAAGGCCCGGCAGCTGGGGCTGGCCGACATGCCGGTGGCCGAGCTCGCCGGTCTGAACGGCACCGCGAAGAGCTGAGCACCGCGGGCCACATCCCCCGGAGTTGCCGCGCGGGGGGCGGCAACTCCGGAGCCATTCACCGATACGAGGGAGCGGAACAGTGACAGGCACCGGCATGGGGAACGGTCTGGACGCCGGTACGTACGAGGTGCTGCGTGACCGCCTCACTGCCCGGGCTGCCGAGCTGGCCCGGCGGGCCGACGCCCTCAACACCGCACGTGTGGAGGCTTTCGGCGGCTCCGAACTCGCCCTGACCGGCACCGAGCACATCCGTACCCAACACAGCGTCGTACCTCGCGACATCGTGGCCGTCGGCGATGCGCTGCTCGTCGGCCACGAGGCCCCGGCAATCGATGCCCTCGGCCTCTACGACCGCGACCTGAACCGCCTTCCGGACGACGCGGTGCCCGGACTGCTCGATGATCCGGCCTTCGTGCGCGAATCGGCGGAGCTGCACCGCTACTTCCAGGGTGCGCGGCTTCTCCGGTTCCGCCGGGTGGAGGGCAAGCTGCTCGCCGTCTTCCGGACCGGGGAGCAGGCCGACGACATCCGGGTCCTGCGCTGGGCACTGCATCCGTCGGGCGAGGTGCGGTTCCTCGATGCCCGTGGCGAGCGTGACCATGTCCTCCCCGACCCTTTCGACTTCACGTGGACGGCGACGACCCGCGACCACCACGTCCTCGGCCGCCACCCGCACATCGCCGTGGCCGGTGGCACGGTCTACGTCTCTACGGTCGGCGGGACGCTCACCGTGAAGACCGAAGACGACACCGAGACCGATGAGGGCATCCACAGTGAGCCGGTCGACGAGCCACTGCAGTCCCTGGCGGACGCCGAGGTGGGGTACGCGGTCGTCGGCGCCCTGCTCCTGCTGAGGGTCCGGCCCTACAAGGAGGACGCCTGGCGGTACCTGGTCTTTCACACACTCACGAAGAGCGTGGTCCGGCTGGACGGCATCGGCCAGTCCTGCCTCCGGCTCCCCGACGACCAGGGCATCGTCTTCCCCGGCGGCTACTGCCTCGCCGCAGGCGGAGTGAAGACCTTCGACACCGACACCTCCGGCATGGAGTTCGAAAGGGTCGTCCGCTCGCCCAACGGCGAGGACGTGCTGTTCGCGTTCCACGCGCGGACGACGGGCCGCACCCTGCTGCTCTCCTACAACCTCATCCGCAAGGAGGTTGCTCCGCCCTTGGCCTGCCGGGGCTATGCCCTCTTCGACGACGGGATCCTCACGGTCCTGCGGATCGAATCCGATGAGCCCGCCCGTGTGCACCCGGTACAGGTGTGGCGAACCCCGTACGTCTCCGACACTTTCACCGCCCCGGCGGACGGCGGAGTTCTGACCCGCATGGGGAACGCCGACCTCGTACGCGGCATTTCGGACTGCCTCGCTGTCGCCCGCCAGGCCGTCGAGACCGCCGCCACCGCCGAGTTGTACGAAGCGCTGGTCGCCGCCTGCGCCCGGGTCGCCGACCGCTACCACTGGCTCGGCGACGAGGAGGCCGGTGACCTCCGCACCCCGCTGGACGAGGTGCGGACCGCAGCCGAGCAGGTGCTGGCTGAGTTCGCGTCCGTGCAGTCACTGACCAAGCAGGCGGCCGAAGCGCTCGCGGAGGCGGCGGAGGACCTTCGGCGCCTGGTGAGGCGGGTGCGCGGGGAGGCCCCCGCCGCCGCCGAGGAGTGGATCGCGCGTATCACCGCACTGCGCCGAGCGCAGGGGCACCTGGTGACGCTGAAGGAGATGCGGTACGCGGACTCGCAGGCCGTCGACGCACTCGCCCAGGACGCGGAGGACTGCATCACCTCCACCGCGCAGCGGGCCGTGGCCTTCCTCCACCGCGACGACGCCTTCGCCGCCCACCACACGGAAGTGGAGCGGCTCACGACGGCCGCCGCGGAGATCACCACCGCCGCCGGAGCGCTCCCGGTCACCGAGCGGCTCGACCAGCATGTCGTCGGCCTCCAGACCCTCACCGAGGTCGTCGCCGGCCTGGACATCGGCGACGCAACCGTACGCACCGCCATTCTGGAGCGGGTCGCGGAGGTGCTCGGCGGTCTGAACCGGGCCCGCGCGACCCTCGCCGCACGGCGCCGAGACCTCCTCGACCAGGAGGGGCGCGCAGAATTCGCCGCGGAATTCGCGCTGCTCGCCCAAGCAGTCACCGGCGCGCTGGCCGCTGCGGACACCCCGGAGACCTGTGACGACCAGCTGGCCCGGCTGCTGCTCCAACTGGACACCCTGGAGTCACGCTTCGCCGACCACGACGGCTTCCTCACCGCGATCGCCGACAAGCGCACCGAGGTCAACGACGCGTTCTCCGGGCGCAGGCAGACGCTCCAGGACGCCCGCGCCCGCCGTGCCGAGCGCCTCGCCGCATCGGCAGAGCGGGTCCTCGAGACGATCGCCCGGCGGGCGGCCGGCCTCGACAGCCTCGACGCAGTCAACGCCTACTTCGCCTCCGACCCCATGGCCGCGAAGGTCCGCCGCACCGCCGACGGGCTGCGTCAACTCGGCGACCAGGTTCGCGCGGAGGAACTGGAGGGACGGCTGAAGGCCGCCCGCCAGGAAGCCGGGCGGGCGCTGCGGGACCGTATCGAGCTGTTCGCCGACGGCGGCGACACCATCCGCCTTGGCGTGCACCGGTTCGCTGTCGACACCCGGACTCCCGAGCTCACGCTCGTACCGGGAGCGGAGGGCGGGATGGCGTTCGCACTGACGGGCACGGACTACCGCCGCCCGGTCACCGATCCGCAGTTCGCGAACACCGCCGCCTACTGGGACCAGCTCCTGCCCTCCGAGAACGCAGATGTCTACCGGGCGGAGTACCTCGCCGCGCGGCTGTTGGCCGAGCACGGAGCGCACGCTCTGGCGCAAGCGGATCTGGCGACGCTCGTGCGGCAGGCAGCTGAGGCCGCGTACGACGAGGGGTACGAGCGGGGCGTCCACGACCACGACGCGACGGCCATCCTCTCCGCCCTGCTGGGGCTGCACGAGCACGCCGGACTGCTGCGCTATCCGGCCGCCGACCGCGCCGCCGCCCAGCTCTTCTGGGCCCACGGCACCACCGGCGAGACCCGGGCAGCGTGGGCCGGTGAGGCCGCCTCACTGGTACGGGCCAGGGAGACGTTCGGGTCCGTCCCGGCACTCGGCGCGCTGCGCATCGAGCTGGCCCGGGCCGGATCGCTGTCCGGCCTCGCCGCCGAGTACCTGGTCGAGGAGCTGGCGACCGGCGAGACCTTCGTGACCGGTCCCGCGGCCCGCACGCTGCTCGACACGTTGCGCCGGGCGGTGGGCTCCTCCCCGTACGCCGACGACGTGAACACCCAACTCGCAACGGGGGACCGGGCCTCCGCGCAGCGGCTGGTGGAGGGCTGGCTCGTCTCGTACGCCGCTTCCTGCGGCGAGGACCTCGACGCCGGCGACCTGGCCGAAGCCGTGGCCATCGAGACCTGCCCGGAGCTGGCCCGCTACGACCTGGACGGGGCCCTCGCCACCCGGGTGGAGCCCCTGATCGGCGCGCACCCGAGGATCGACCGCGGGGGCCTGAGCCTGCGCCTCGACGAGTTCCTGGCCAGGACCGGCGACTTCGCCGAGCGGGTGGTACCTGGCTTCCGGGCGTACCAGCGGCACAGAAGCGCGCTCGTCGCGGCCGAGCGCCGACGGCTGCGGCTGGACGAGTACCGGCCACGCGTCATGTCCTCGTTCGTACGGGGCCGCCTGGTCGACGAGGTGTACTTGCCGCTCATCGGTGACAACCTGGCCAAGCAGCTGGGCGCTGCCGGGGACGGCAAGCGGACCGACAACCACGGTCTGCTGCTGCTCGTCTCGCCGCCCGGCTACGGCAAGACGACCGTCATGGAGTACGTCGCCGACCGCCTCGGCCTCCTCCTGGTCAAAGTCGACGGACCGGCCCTCGGGCACGGCGTCACCTCCCTCGACCCGCAGGAGGCACCGAATGCAGCCGCCCGCAAGGAGATCGAGAAGATCAACTTCTCGCTGGAGGCGGGCACCAACGTCCTGCTGTACCTGGACGACATCCAGCACACCTCACCGGAGCTGCTGCAGAAGTTCATTCCCCTGTGCGATGCGACCCGCACGCTGAACGGCCACGACCTGCGCGGCAAGCGCTTCGCCGTCTGCATGGCCGGAAATCCCTACACCGAGTCGGGGCAGCGCTTCCGCATCCCCGACATGCTCGCCAACCGCGCCGATGTGTGGAACCTCGGCGACGTCCTGACCGGCAAGCAGGACGCCTTCGCTTTCAGCTTCATCGAGAACGCCCTCACATCGAACCCGGTCCTCGCCCCCCTGGCCGGACGCGAGCGCACCGACCTGGAGCTGCTGGTACGGCTGGCCACCGGCGACCCCTCGACCCACCCGGACCGGCTCACCCACTCCTACCCGCCCGCCGAACTCGACCGGATCCTCGCGGTACTGCGTCACCTGCTGACCGCCCGCGAGACGGTCCTCGCGGTCAACGAGGCGTACATCGCCTCCGCCGGCCAGGCCGAGGCCACACGCACCGAACCTCTCTTCCGGCTCCAGGGCTCCTACCGCAACATGAACAAGATCGCGGCACGCATCTCCCCGGCCATGAACGGCGCAGAACTCGCCGCCGTGATCGACGACCATTACGCCGGCGAGGCGCAGACCCTCACCACCGGAGCCGAGGCCAACCTGCTGAAGCTGGGCACCCTGCGCGGCACACTCACCGAGGACCAGGCCGATCGCTGGGCGGCCGTCACCGCGGCGTACACCCGGGCCCAGGCCCTCGGCGGTTCCGGCGACGACGCCATCGGCCGTGCGGTCGCCGCTCTCGGCCTGCTGGCCGACCGGATCGCGGCCGTCGAGATGGCGATCGTACGGGCGGCGGACCCCCGCCACATGCTCAGTCGCCCACCTGCCCGACACCCGGCCCGCCCGGAAGGCGCCCCGGGCCGATGACAGGGGCGACGCCCCGAAGGTATGAGCACGATGTGCCGTCGCCACACGCCACACGCCACACGCCGTGAGGAGCCGTCCGTGAGCACCGACAACGAGCACGAGCCTGTATTCGTGCGTTCCACGTGGGGTACCAACCGCCACGTCTACAACCCGCACAATCCGGCCGGACTCGCTCTGATCGTGCTCTCGCTGCTCTTGGCCGGCGGCGCGATGTACCACCTGCAGGCCTCGTCCGAGTGGAGCGACGGCGAGCTGCGGCGGGCGGTGGACGAGGCCGCAGATGCGCTGGAGGCCACGCCCACGCACAAGGGCGAGTGGACCGACCATGTCGACTACGGCCACCAGATAGGCGAGGCGATCGAGAAGACCGGCCACGGGCCGTCGTACGGCGTCCAGGCGTCACAGATGGAGGACGACGCGCATGTCTACGAGATCACCGCGGACGGGGCGGATGCAGCTCACTGCATGACGATCACCGAAGTACCCGAGAAGGCGGTGGGGTACTACCGAACCGTGCATCTCGTGGTGTCGGTGGACGACCGAAACTGCTGACGACCCATCCGTGCCCCCGTTGGCCATGCTCGGCAGGAAACCGGATCGACCACCGGATCGACCAGCTGCGGGTTCACGACCGGCCCGGAAGTCGGTGGTGGTCGGTTCGGCCGGCCGCCAAAACTCCCCGGCGGGCACGCTCTGCCCCTTGAGGAGCAGGGAGACACACACGGTCGCCCATCGCGGTGTCGATGTCGGGAATCCGCCTGCTCGCTCACGGTCGCCGGCTCCTACTGGCCGTGGGCGGACACAGGGCTCCGCTCAGTGGCCCCCGGTGAGCCGGCCGGCGAGCTTGTCGTGCATCGCGGCGCTCGGCTCGTTCAGGCCGACGATGGTGACCTTCTTGCCGCGCTGGGCGTACTTGGTCTCGATCGCGTCCAGCGCGGCGACCGAAGAGGCGTCCCAGATGTGGGCGTCGGTCAGGTCGATGACAACGTGGTCGGGGTCGTCCTTGTAGTTGAACCGATGGACGAGGTCGTTGGACGAGGCGAAGAACAGCTCCCCGGTGACCGCGTAGATGGCCTGCTTGCCGTCGGGATCGACCACTGCGGACACCTCGGCGAGGTGGGCGACGCGCCTGGCGAAGATGACCATGGCCGTGACCGAGCCGAGCACGACGCCGACGGCGAGGTTGTGGGTGGCCACCACGGCGACGACGGTGACGACCATCACCGTCGTCTCGCCGACCGGCATGCGCCGCAGCGTCCTGGGCCGGACGGAGTGCCAGTCGAAGGTGGCGACCGACACAACGACCATGACGGCCACCAGCGCGGCCATGGGGATGCGGGAGACGACCGGGCCGAAGGCGATGCACAGGACCAACAGGAACATTCCGGCCAGGAAGGTGGACAGCCGGGTACGGGCCCCGGACACCTTCACGTTGATCATGGTCTGGCCGATCATGGCGCAGCCGCCCATGCCGCCGAAGAAGCCGGTCACGATGTTCGCGATGCCCTGGCCGACGGACTCGCGGGTCTTGTTGGAGCGGGTGTCGGTGATGTCGTCGACGAGCTTGGCCGTCATCAGCGACTCCATCAGCCCGACCAGTGCGAGGGCGAAGGCGTACGGGGCGACGGTGGTCAGGGTGTCCATCGTGAACGGCACGTCCGGCAGGCCCGGGACCGGCAGCGAGGAGGGCAGTTCGCCCTTGTCGCCCACGGTGGGCACGGCGATGCCGGCGGCGACGGTGATGGCGGTAAGGATCACGGTCGAGACCAGCGGGGCGGGCACGGCCTTGGTGATCCTGGGGAAGAGCACCAGGAGCACCAGTCCGCCGACGAGCAGCGGGTACACGGCCCAGGGCACGTCGTGCATCTCGGGCACCTGCGCCATGAACACGAGGATCGCCAGGGCGTTGACGAAGCCCACCATCACGGAACGGGGCACGAAACGCATCAGCTTCGCCACGCCCAGTGCGCCGAGGACGACCTGGATGAGACCGCCGAGGATGACGGCGGCGACGAGGTGGCCGACACCGTACTCATGGCTGAGGGGGGCGACGACCAGGGCGACGGCCCCGGTGGCGGCGGAGATCATGGCCTTCCGGCCGCCGACGACGGAGATCACCACGGCCATCGTGAACGACGCGAAGAGACCCATGGCCGGGTCGACGCCGGCGATGATCGAGAAGGAGATGGCCTCGGGGATGAGCGCCAGGCCGACCACGAGCCCCGCCAGCACCTCGGTGCGGAAGACCTTGGGGGAGGCGAGCCAGTCTGGCTTGGCGATGTTCTTCGCGAGACGGGCGCGCAGGTCGGGGCCTGCGGACAGCGGTGAAGACATGCAACCGTTCCTGTTCGGGCACCCGCATCCGCCTGCTGCTGGATGCGCGCGCGTCTCGTACTCGACTCCGGCTCGCGGAAGCCCCGTGGTCCGGACTTCGGCGGCCGGCCCCAGGAGGTCCGGACCTCGGTGGTCCGGCCCTTGCCGGGGTATGCCGGGCGGGTGGCCGCTGCGGCTGCCGGTCGGGCCTCATCGCCCGGGGTCGGCGGTGGCCGCCCAGGGCCCGATCTGGCCTCGCGTCGCCTGGCGGGACGACCGCGCGGCGCCTGCGTGGTGGGGTCGGCCCAGCCGAGACTCTACCGTGACGTGCGGGAAGGTGGCGGTTTGCGGCTTGTGAAGTGCAGGTAAACGGTGCTGTAGGCCTGTGATTCAGGTCACGTGCGTGGTCGTTTCCACGTTTTCATGTCCTTGCGATACGTGAGGGAGCTCAAGAGGGCCGAGATCGAACGTGGCCGAGGGGGCTCCGCGGCGGACGGGCCGACCGGAGGCACAGCGGTGACTGCCGCGTGAAACGGCCGGAGGAGCACGCGGGATCACGACGCAGGATGCCTGAGGCACAGCCGGGGATCATGGCGCAGGACTCTTCGGTAGCGTCAGGGTATGAGCCATCCACATCCCGAATTGAAAGCCGCTCCTCCGCTGCCCGCAGGAGGACTGAGGGTCGTCGCACTGGGCGGCCTGGGCGAGATCGGCCGCAACATGACCGTCTTCGAGCACGCGGGCAAGCTGCTCATCGTCGACTGCGGTGTGCTGTTCCCCGAGGAGACGCAGCCCGGGGTGGACGTGATCCTTCCCGACTTCACCTCGATCCGGGACCGTCTCGACGACATCGTGGCCGTCGTCCTGACCCATGGCCACGAGGACCACATCGGCGGCGTCCCCTATCTGCTGCGTGAGCGGTCCGACATCCCCGTCGTCGGTTCCAAACTGACGCTGGCCTTCCTGGAGGCCAAGCTGAAGGAGCACGGCATCAAGCCGCGCGCGGTGCGGGTGCGGGAGGGCGACCGGCGGGGATTCGGCCCCTTCGACTGCGAGTTCGTCGCCGTCAACCACTCCATCCCGGACGGGCTTGCGGTCGCCATCCGCACGGGTGCCGGCATGGTGCTGCACACCGGCGACTTCAAGATGGACCAGTTCCCGCTGGACGAACGCATCACCGACCTGCGCGCGTTCGCACGGCTCGGGGAGGAGGGCGTGGACCTGTTCCTCACCGACTCCACCAACGCCGAGGTGCCCGGCTTCACCACCTCCGAACGCGAGTTGAACCCGGCGATCGAGCAGGTCCTGCGCACCGCCCCGCGGCGTGTCATCGTGTCGAGTTTCGCCAGCCATGTGCACCGGATCCAGCAGGTGCTGGACGCCGCTCACCAGCACGGACGCAAGGTCGCCTTCGTGGGGCGGTCGATGGTCCGCAACATGGGGATCGCCCGCGAGCTCGGCTACCTGAAGGTGCCCTCCGGCCTGGTGGTCAGCATGAAGGAAATGGAGAAGCTGCCGGACCACAAGATCACCCTGGTGTGCACCGGATCGCAGGGGGAGCCGATGGCCGCCCTGTCCCGGATGGCCAACCGCGACCATGTGATCCGTATCGGCAAGGGCGACACAGTCCTGCTGGCGAGCTCTCTGATCCCGGGCAACGAGAACGCCATCTACCGGGTGATCAACGGCCTGACCCGGTGGGGCGCCAACGTCGTCCACAAGGGCAACGCCAAGGTGCATGTCTCCGGTCACGCCAGTGCCGGCGAACTCGTCTACTGCTACAACATCGTCAAGCCGCGCAACGTCATGCCCGTGCACGGCGAGTGGCGGCACCTGCGCGCCAACGGCGACCTGGCGATCCGTACCGGTGTCGATCCGGACCGGGTGGTGATCGCCGAGGACGGCGTCGTCGTGGACCTGGTCGACGGGCGCGCCTCGATCACCGGCAAGGTGCCCGCGGGCAACGTCTACGTCGACGGCATGACCGTCGGCGGTGCCACCGAGGCGTCCCTGAAGGACCGTCTCACCCTGGCCGAAGAAGGCGTTGTCACCGTGGTCGCCATCGTCGACGCCGACACCGGAGCGCTCGCGGAGGCGCCGGACTTCCTGGCCCGGGGATTCGTGCATGACGACACCACGTTCGAGCCGGTCATCCCGGTGATCGAGAAGACCTTGGCTACGGCGGCCGAGGAAGGCGTAGGCGACGCCCACCAGCTCGAGCAGCTCATCGCCCGCGCAGTGGCCGCATGGGCGTTCCGTACCTACCGCCGCAAGCCGCTCATCATCCCCGTGATCATTGACGCCTGACACCGCTGAGGCATGACACCGCTGAGGCATGACGCCGCTGACGCGTGACACCCGAGGCGGACCGGGGGTGTGACGCCCGACGCGTGACCCGAGGCGGCCCGACGCGTGAACCCCGAGGCGGACCGGGGCGTGACGCCCGACGCGTGACACCCGAGGGCGTGAGGCTTGACGCCTGACACTCGACGACAGCAGAAGGGCGCACGGATGAGCCGGCGTTTCGAGGAGATCGACTGGCGTCCGACGCCGCTGGGCGACATCAGCCTGCGGCGTCGGCGGGACCCGGGGTCGGGCGAGGACGTGTACGAGGTGAAGCTCGGGGACGAGTTCCTGATGTCGAGCCTGTTCACAGCAGGCGAGATCGCGCTGGCCCGGTTCGGCCTGGCGATGCTGCCCGGTGCCGAACTGGATGTCGCCGTCGGGGGTCTGGGTCTCGGCTACACGGCGCGAACAGCGCTGGACGACGCGCGGGTGCGTTCCCTGATCGTCGTGGAGGCGCTCGGCGAGGTGATCGAGTGGCACAAGCGGGAGCTGGTGCCGCTGGGTGCCGGGCTGGTGTCCGACCCCCGCTGCCGACTGGTCCACGGCGACTTCTTCGCCGCAGTGGACGACGCGTGCGGGCTGGATCCCGAAGAGCCCGGCCGCCGTTTCCACGCCGTTCTGCTCGACGTGGACCACTCGCCCCGGCACGTACTGCACCCCAGCCACGCCGCGCTCTACCGACCCGCCGGACTGGAGGCGTTGGCCGGCCGGCTTCACCCCGACGGCGTCTTCGCCCTGTGGTCGAACGACCCGCCGGACGAGGAGTTCACCGCCGCGCTCGGCCGGGTCTTCGCGGAATCCGCGGCCCACGTAGTCGAGTTCGCCAATCCCCTGCAGCAGGCGAACGCGGCCAACACCGTTTACGTGGCGAGGAAGCGAACGGGCTGAGAGGCGGGGCGGCGCGTCCGCCTCGGGTCGGGCCGTCGCTCGGGAGCACGGGGTGTTCGCCTCGGGTTTGGGCCGGTCGCCGCCTCGGGTTGGGCCGGTCGGCTCAGCGGCGCTGCGGGGAGCGGGACCCATTTTTACGCTGACTGAATGATCATCAGACCCGTTTCCAAGATGGCTCTCTGCGGCGCCGCGGCTTTCATGGCCGGCGCCCTTACCCTCCTTCCGGCACCCGTTGCGGCGGCCCCGCTGGACGACCCTCCTCCCCGATCGGAGTCCTCCGGCTCGTCACGGCTGGACGAGCCGGGGACGCACGTGGAGCTCCACGACGGGGCGCCCGATCTGCCTGACGATGTGTCCGCTCTGTCGTGGGTGGTGGCCGACGCGGAGTCGGGCGATGTCCTCGCGGCCCACGACGCACATGAGCCGCTGCCGCCCGCCAGCACGATGAAGACGTTGTTCGCCCTGACCGCGCTGCCCCGGCTTTCCGGGACAAAGACGCACACGGTCACCGATGAGGAGCTCGCCACCGTGGGTGAGGGCAGCAGCCTGGTGGGCGTCGCCCCCGGCAACACCTACCGGGTGGCAGACCTGTGGCGGGGCGTCTTCCTCAGCTCCGGCAACGACGCCGTGCACGTACTGGCCGAGATGAACGGAGGCTGGGAGGAGACGGCCGCCCAGATGGAGGACAAGGCCCGCAGCCTGGGCGCGCGGGACACCAACGTCGTCTCGCCGGACGGCTACGACGCCCCGGGCCAGGTGTCCTCGGCGTACGACCTGGCCGTCTTCGGGCGGGCCGGGCTGGCGATCCCGGAGTTCGTCGATTACGCATCGACTGTCGACGCCCAGTTCCCGGGCGACACCGACAGCGACGGGACGCCGACCTGGACGTACGGCATCCTCAACACCAACCGGCTGTTGACCGGAGTGGGCGGGGTCGAGCCATATCCGGGCCTGATCGGCATCAAGAACGGCTACACGACCGAGGCCGGCAACACGCTGATCGCTGCGGCCCGCCGCGACGGCCGTACGATCCTGGTGACGGTGATGAACCCTCAGGAAAGCGGCGCGCACGCCCTGTATGGGGAGGCGCGGGACCTGCTCGACTGGGGCTTCGACTCCGTGGATCACGTCAGTCCGGTGGGGTCGCTGCAGCCGTCGGCACCTCGCGCCGATCCCCCCGCGCAGCAGGTGATTCCCCATGCCGGACCGGGGCCCGTCGCACCGGAGCCGCTACCGGCGCCGGCACCTCCGCTGGGGGGCGAGGATTACGGGGACGGGAGCGCCTACGCCTGGGTCGGGGGCGTCGTCGCGGCCGCGTTCCTGACCGCTGGGCTCATCGTGGTGCGCAGAAACCGCGCCCCGGTGCGGTGGGACCGGGTCGTTCCTGCCCGTTGTGCGGCCTCTGCCACCGTGCGGCGGCTCCGGCTGCGGCTCCGTCGGCGTGCTGCGGATCTGTGAGCCCCCGCGATTCCGGTGGGTCGCGCGATTGCGAGGGCCACGTCGACTCTGTGAGCCCACCGATTCTGTAAGCCCGCCGCTTCTGCGAGCCCACGCCATGTTTCACGTGGAACACCCGCGCATGGAGACCGTCCGCTTCGGGGGAGACGGCTGTCCGGCCCGGCGGTACGGTCGTGAGCACGTGATGTGCATGGCGTCCGCAGGCGCCGGGGGAGGCAGTGGGCATGAGTGAGTCGGCAGCGTCGGTGCCGGAGCAGCGGCTGGAAACCCGCGCGAGCGGTGTCGGGACCGATAGTGACTCCGGCCCGGCCGGTTCCGGCGGCGACGTGCGGATTCCCGAGGTGCCGGGCTTCGCGTCCCGTACCGAGATCTCGGGCTCCGGTACGTCGCCGAAGAGCGCGGGCAAGGCCCTGCGCAGTCGGGTGCCGCGCACGGCACACGACTCGCTGGTACTCACCACCGGGCGTCCCGATGCCGTGCAGGCCGTCGAAGAGTCCAGCCGCGGCCGGGTGCCGGAGCTCACTCCGATAAGGGTCGGCAGGATGGCGGCCTCGCCGTTCGCCTTCCTGCGGGGCGCGGCCGGTCTGATGGCCCACGACCTGGTGGGCACGCCCGCGACAGGCATCAGCGCACAGATCTGCGGTGACGCGCACGCGGCGAACTTCGGGCTCTACGGGGACGCCCGCGGGCGCCTCGTCATCGATCTCAACGACTTCGACGAAACCGTCGTCGGCCCGTGGGAGTGGGACCTCAAGCGCCTTGCGGTGTCCCTGGTGCTGGCGGGACGGGTGGCGGATGTCGACGAGGACATCTGCCGGGCGGCTGCGTTCGACACCGTTGGCTCCTACCGGCGCACCATGCGGCTGCTGGCCAAGCTGCCCGCCATCGAGGCGTGGAACGCCAAGGCCGACGAGGAACTTGTCTCGCACGCCGACGCGCGGGACCTGGCCGGCACGCTGGAGCGGGTCGCGGCCAAGGCACGCAACAACACGAGCGCGCGCTTTGCCGCCAAGGCGACGGAGGCCGTGGCAGAAGGCGACGACCCTCAGGGGGGTGGCCGCCGGTTCGTGGACGCCCCGCCGGTTCTGCGCAGGGTGTCGGACGCCGAGGCGGCGGCGGTCGCCGCCTCGCTCGGGCCGTATCTGGCGACCGTCGGTGAGGACAGGCTCCCGCTGCTCGCCCGTTATGCGATACACGACGTCGCCTTCCGGGTGGTGGGGACGGGGAGCGTCGGAACACGGTCGTATGTGGTGCTGCTCCTCGATCACCGGGGCGATCCGCTCGTGCTGCAGGTGAAGGAGGCACGGGCCTCGGCGCTGGTGCCCCACCTGCCCGCCGCCGGTTTCCAGGTCCCGGCCGTGGAACACGAGGGCCGGCGGGTGGTGCTCGGGCAGAAGCGCATGCAGGTGGTCAGCGACAGTCTGCTCGGCTGGACGTCGGTGGAGGGGCGCCCCTTCCAGGTCCGGCAGTTCAGGAACCGCAAGGGCAGTGTGGACCCCGCGGCTCTCACGGCGGACCAGCTCGACGACTACGGCCGCATGACCGGTGCCCTGCTGGCCCGGGCTCACGCCCACAGCGCCGACCCGCGGCTGCTCGCCGGATACTGCGGCAAGAACGAGGAGCTGGACGAGGCGGTGGCGGCGTTCGCGGTGGCGTACGCGGACCGCACGGAGGCCGACCACGCGGACCTGCTGACGGCGGTCAAGAACGGCCGGATAGCCGCTGAACTGGGCGTGTGACGGCAGGCCCGGCAGCGCCCTTAGTCTGGACTGGTGACTCAGGATGCCGCCGGGGGACCGACGACCCGGAACGACGACGCACAGCAGGCCGCGGACCAGGACGAGCAGGCGCGGCCCGAGGCCCGCCTCGCGAAGGCTGTGGGGGCGGCCGAGCACGCGCTGATCGAGTTCGAGATCGCGGTGGAGACGTTCCGGGTGGAGGTGGAGAACTTCTCCCGGCTGCACCACCAGAAGCTCGGGCCGATGTACGCGCGCCTGGACGAGCTCGACGCCCAGATCGCCGAGGCGCGGGCGGCGCGCAGTGGCGACCCGGAGGATCTGCGCAAGGCACAGGAGGCCCGGGCCATGGTGCTGCCGATGCCCGGCGTCGACGAGCTGTTCAACGACTGGATGGACTCCGACGGCCTCTCCCCCGAGGCCTCTGCGATGCTCACCGGTCGGCCGGTCCGGGCGCCGAAGCGGGTCAGGCCCAGCGAAGAGGCACGCAAGCTCTACCGCGAGCTGGCCCGCAAGGCGCATCCCGACCTGGCTCAGGACGAGACGGAGCGGGCGCGGCGCGAGGAGTTCATCACGCGGGTGAACGCCGCCTATGGCCTCGGTGACGCGGCGCAGCTCAAGGAACTGGCAGACGAATGGGCCGCCGGGCCGGTTCCGGCGGCGCCGCGACCCAGCGAGAGCGAAGAGCTGTACGCCCGGCTGGAGTGGCTCGCGCAGCGCAAGGAACTGCTGACCGCGGTGGCCCGGGAGCTGGAGGAAGGCGCGATCGGAGCGATGCTGCGGATGGCGCCGGACGACCCGGACCGGCTCCTCGAGGAGATCGCCGAGCAGCTGCTGGCACAGGTGAGCGCGCGTGAGGCGGAACTGGCCTCACTCGTGCAGTAGGTTTCCTGGGACCCGCAGGACTCGGGCCGCAGGACTCGGGCACTCGGCAGGCGCGCGCGCCACAGCAGGCGGCGCGGCGTCCGCGGGACACCTGCGGCCGCCCCGGATACGGACACGTACGAGAGAAGGCATCACCCATGAACTTCGCCCCGCTGCCCTCGGTGGAAGCCGCGGCGGTACCGGCCGACGGCCTGGTGCTGGATGTGCGGGAGGCCGACGAGTGGGCGGCCGGCCACGTCGACGGCGCGCTGCACGTACCCCTGAGCGACTTCGTGGCCCGCTTCGGCGAGGTGACGGAGGCGGTGTCGGACGGGCGCCGCGCATATGTGATGTGCCGGGTGGGGGGCCGTTCCGCGCAGGTCACCCAGTACCTCGTGCAGCAGGGCATCGACGCCGTGAACATCGACGGCGGGATGCTCGCCTGGGACGGCGCCGGACGCCCGATGGTCACCGAGAACGGCAGCCCCGCCTTCGTACTCTGACCGCTGCGGTCCGGGAGAAGAGGCATGCGCGGGCAAGGCGATGCGCCGGCCCGGCGCGCAGGTGCCCCGGTGCGGGGGCTTCGAGGTCCGATGCCTAGCCGAGCGGGTGGGCGGCCAGCAGGTCGCCCAGAGCCTCTTCATGGGCGGCGGCAGGGCCGAGGGAGAGCTCCAGCTGCTTGGCCCAGGCGTGGTAGCGGTGCAGCGGGTATTCGACATCCGCGCCGAAGCCTCCGTGCAGGTGCTGAGCCGTCTGCACCACGCGCCGTACTCCCTCCGACGCCCAGATCTTGGCAACCGCGATGTCGCCGGCCGGTGGAAGAGCCCCGCCGGCGTCGGTGCTGATCCGCCAGGCGGCCTGCCACAGCGTGGCCTCCATGGCGCGCAGGTCGATGTACCGATCGGCGGTGTGCACGGCCACAGCCTGGAACGTGGCGACCGGAAAGCCGAACTGCTCACGCTTGCCGGTGTAATCGGCGGTCATGGCCAGCACCCGTTCACCGAGGCCCAGCGCCAAGGCGCAGCTGCCCGTGGCGAGCAGTCCCCGCAGCCACTCCCAGGCCTCCTCGTCGTCGATCAGATCTCGGTCGTCGACCCGTACGGTGTCGAGCCGGACCTCGGCGAGAAGCTCCCCGTTCGTGGAGACCTGGTCGAAGAGGGTGACGCCGTCGTGGACGTTGGGTACGAGAGCCAGAACGGCCCGGCCGTCCTCGGTGTGGGCCGGTACGGCGACACGGTCCGCGCACCGGGCCCAGGGCACCGCCGTCTGCACTCCGTCGAGGACCCAGCCGTCCGTCGATCCGGCGGGGCGGCGTGCCGTGACGGCGTGCTCGGCGGGATCGTGGCCCGTGCGGCCGTTGGCCCCGACCGTGAAGACCAGCTCACCGCGCGCGATCCGGGGGAGGACCGCCTCGCGGAGCTCGGCGCTGCCGAAGCGCGCCACGGCCATGGCGACCGCGCTCGTCTCCAGCAGTGGCACACGCGCCAGTACCTTCGCCGACTCGCGCAGCAGCAGGCAGAGCGCGACGGGGTCGAGGCCGGCCCCGCCGTGCTCCGGCGGCAGGACCAGGCTCAGCAGGTCGGAGTCCGCGAGCCGGGCCCACAGCGGGCGGTCGAACTCGTCGGCAACCGCGCCCACGGCCATCGCCGGGCTCGGCACCGCGTCGGGGACCACCGACGAGAAGACCGCCTTCGCCGCCTCCACGGCCGCCAGGTGCTCCTCGGTGAAGGTGAAGTCCACAGCCCGCTCCTTCCACGACACAGCTGTATCTGACGGAGCGTCAAGATAAAGCAGACTGTGCGTGAAGGGAATGGTCGTGAAGACCGAGAAGCGCTCGGAGCGGCGTATGTGCGGCGCCCCGAGCGCTCGCGGCTTTGTCAGCGGTCGAAGTCCAACTCCACGTCCGGTGTGGCCGGGTGGGACTGGCAGGCCAGGACGTAGCCCGCCTCGGTCTCCTCCGGTTCCAGAGCGAAGTTGCGGTCCATGCGGACCTCGCCCGACACCAGGAAGGCCCTGCACGTGCCGCAGACGCCGCCCTTGCAGGCGTATGGCGCGTCCGCCCGGCTGCGCAGCACCGTCTCCAGGAGCGACTCGCCCTCCTTGACCGGCCAGGTGCCCGATCTGCCGTCGAGGGTGGCGGTGAGCGAGGCGTGTGCCGGTGCGGCCACAGCGACGGCAACCGGCGACGAGCCGTCGTCTACGTGGAAGATCTCCTGGTGGATACGGCCCCGGTCCACTCCGAGCCCGCGAAGAGCGCGCTCGGCGCCCTGCACCAGCCCGAACGGTCCGCAGAGGAACCAGCCGTCCACGGCCTGCACGGGCAGCAGGGCCGGCAGCAGGCTCGTCACACGCTCCTGGTCCAACCGCCCGGAGGGCAGACCGGACTGCTGCTCCTCCCGCGAGAGAACGGTCACCAGCTGGAAGCGGTCGGGGAAGCGGTCCTTGAGGTCGGCGACCTCGTCGAGGAACATCGTCGAGGCCGCGGTGCGGTCGCTGCGGATGAGGCAGAACCGGGCTTCCGGCTCC
This sequence comes from Streptomyces sp. NPDC096176, assembly GCF_044763255.1. Classification (NCBI taxonomy): domain Bacteria; kingdom Bacillati; phylum Actinomycetota; class Actinomycetes; order Kitasatosporales; family Streptomycetaceae; genus Streptomyces; species Streptomyces sp. NPDC096176. The sequence continues at coordinate 276,131 of NZ_JBIWFV010000002.1, forward strand.
TGGGCGAGCAGCGTCGAGGCCATGGACAGCACCGGGGTGATGCCACTGCCGCCCACCACCGCGGCGAAGTGACCTGGCCTGGGGGGAAACAGGAACCGGCCCGCGGGGGGCATGACCTCGACCACGTCGCCGACGGACAGCTCCTTCAGGGCGAAGGTCGAGAACTCGCCGCCGTCGACCAGGCGGATACCGACCCGGAGCACGGGCGCGGCGTCGCCCGCGGCGGCCGGGGTGCAGATCGAATAGGTACGGCGGACTTCCACGCCGTCCACGAACCGGCGCAGCGCTATGTGCTGGCCGGGTGTGTGGCGGAAGGTCTCGCGCAGCTCGGGCGGCACCTCGAAGGTGACAGCCACCGAGTCGTCCGTGAGCCGTTCGACCGCGCCGACCCGGAGCGGATGGAACATCTACAACTCCTTGAAATGGTCGAAAGGTTCGCGACAGGAAACACATCGGCGCAGGGCTTTGCAGGCCGTGGAGGAGAACCTGCTCAGCAGCTCCGTCTCGGTCGAGCCGCAGTTCGGGCAGCGCACCGAGAGAGTCAGCGGCACCGGCTCGTCCGCCGAGTGGGGGCGGGGCGGCGCTATGCCGAACTCGGTGAGCTTGCGCCGGCCTTCCGCGCTGATGTCGTCCGTCGACCAGGCGGGGGAGAGAACCCTGACGACCGAGACGTCGGCCATCCCGTGCTCGTGCAGCACCTGCTCGATGTCCGAGGTCATGGCCTCGATGGCCGGGCAGCCGGTGTAGGTCGGCGTCAGCTCGACCCTGACGCTGCCGGGACCGAGCAGACTCACCCCGCGAATGACGCCGAGCTCTCCGAGCGTCAGCACCGGCAGTTCGGGGTCGGGCACCGAACCGGCGAGCCGGCGCAGCTCCGCCTCGAGCGTCGTGTCGGTCTCGACCTGTCCGGCCCAGGTCACCATGATGCCCCCGGGTGGCTGCGGTGCAGGTGCTGCATTTCGGCCAGCATCCGCCCGAACGACTCGGTGTGCAGACCCTGGCGCCCTGCTCCCGCCGACCAGGCGTCGCCGCGGGGGCCCGAGGGAACGGTCAGCGTCGCCCGCTCCAGGACGGCCCGGACCCGCTCCAGCCAGAGAGCCTCGAGCGCGCCGAGGTCGACGTCGAGTCCGTCCACCGGATGGAACATCTCGCCCGTGAAATGCCACAGCGCGTCGCACGCCCGCTGCATCCGCTCATGGCTCTCCGCAGTGCCGTCACCGAGTCGCGTGATCCAGTGCTCGGCGTGGTCCTGGTGGTAGGCGACCTCCTTGACCGCTTTGGCGGCGAGCCCGGCGAACGGGCCGTCTCCGGCCGCCAGCTGCCCGTACAGCAGGTGCTGGTGGACCGAGAAGTAGAACTGGCGGGCAATGGTGTGCGCGAAGTCGCCGTTCGGCTGCTCGACCAGCCGGAGGTTGCGGAAGGCCCGCTCCTCACGGAGGAACGCCAGCTCGTCCTCGTCCCCGACGAGCGAGAGCAGCACACGCGCCTGACCCAGCAGGTCGAGGGCGATGTTGGCCAGAGCGACCTCTTCCTCAAGGACCGGTGCGTGGCCGGCCCATTCGCCCAGCCGGTGCGAAAGCACCAGGGCGTCGTCGCCGAGAGCCAGTGCCGCCGAGGCGTTCACCGCGGCGCCGTCCGTCGGGGCGTACGCCGTGGGGGACTTTGCCGCGGGCGTGGGCTGCGTGGTCGGCGTCGTGCTCACAGGTGCTTCACCCCTTCCGGGATCTCGTAGAAGGTCGGGTGGCGGTAGGGCTTGTCGGCGGCCGGCTCGAAGAACGGGTCCTTCTCGTCCGGCGAGGAGGCGGTGATCGAGGTGGAGGGCACCACCCAGATCGAGATTCCCTCGCTGCGCCGGGTGTACAGATCCCGCGCATTGCGCAGGGCCATCTCCGCGTCCGGTGCGTGGAGGCTGCCTGCATGGGTGTGCGAGAGCCCGCGGCGGGAGCGCACGAAGACCTCCCACAGCGGCCATTCGGTCGAGCTGCTCATGCCGTCGCCTCCACGGACTCGGTGTGCTGTGCCTGGTGCTTCTCCGCGTACGCGGCGGCCGCGTCCCTTACCCAGGCTCCCTCTTCGTGCGCCCGCCGGCGCTGGTTGATCCGCTGTTCGTTGCAGGGGCCGTTGCCCTTGAGGACCTCGTGGAACTCGGCCCAGTCGATCGCGCCGAAGTCGTGGTGGCCGCGCTCCTCGTTCCACCGCAGATCGGGGTCCGGGAGGGTGAGCCCCAGGGACTCGGCCTGCGGGACACAGATGTCCACGAAGCGCTGACGCAGCTCGTCGTTCGAGTGGCGCTTGATCTTCCAGGCCATGGACTGCGCGGAGTGCGCCGACGCGTTGTCCGGCGGTCCGAACATCATCAGCGAGGGCCACCACCAGCGGTCCACGGCGTCCTGGGCCATCGCATGCTGCGCGGGCGTACCGCGGGACAGGGTGAGCAGCAGCTCGTACCCCTGGCGCTGGTGGAAGGACTCCTCTTTGCACACACGCACCATCGCGCGGGCATAGGGCCCGTACGAGCAGCGGCAGAGCGGCACCTGGTTGGTGATCGCGGCGCCGTCCACCAGCCAGCCGATCGCGCCCACGTCGGCCCAGGTCAGCGTGGGGTAGTTGAAGATCGAGGAGTACTTCTGGCGGCCGGAGTGGAGCTTGTCCAAAAGGTCGTCGCGGCTGGCACCGAGCGTTTCCGCGGCGCTGTACAGATACAGGCCGTGACCAGCCTCGTCCTGCACCTTGGCCATCAGGATCGCCTTGCGGCGCAGTGAGGGCGCGCGCGTGATCCAGTTCGCCTCGGGCTGCATGCCGATGATCTCCGAGTGCGCATGCTGAGCCATCTGGCGGACCAGTGAGGCGCGGTACGCCTCCGGCATCCAGTCACGCGGCTCGATGCGCTCATCGGCGGCCACGGCGGCGTCGAAAGCCGCCTCGTACCCATCCGCAGTCACTGCCGTCATCCGGACTCCCCTACCGACCGATCGTTCGGTTCATCGGCTTCAATGGTCGGTCGGCGGCCCGTAGGGTGTCAACCCTGTGGATAACCGAGGTGGGCGACGGGGATCGGGGCGGGATGGACTCCTACGAGGATGAGGACGCCAATGGCGCCGAAAGCCTGAGCTCCGGCCCGCGTGCCCCCCGCCCTGCCCTGGAGCCGGGCGATCTCCCCGGCCCCCGCCGCGAGGACGGGACCCGACAGCTGCGACGGGCGGACGGGCCGCAGGACCGCCAGGACGGCGGCGAGAGTGCTGACCAGGACGGCGGCGAGGGTGCTGACCAGGACGGCGACCGTCACAGCGAGGAGAGCGGGCAGGAGGCCGAGGCCGGGGAAAGGCCGCATGTCCATGGTCGTGAGGCCTGGCCGATAGCCCGGCAGGCTCTGCCTGGCCCGCCTGCCCTGCAGACCCCGCCGCCCTCCGACGCCGGCCCGCCGCCCGGGCCCCTCGCCCTCGCTCCGCCCGCGACCGGTGGCGGCATGGCCGGACTGTCCCTCCCCTACCAGGTGGCCGCCGCCGTGGCGCTCGGGCTGATCGCCGTCGTCGCCTGCGTCCACCTGACGATGGTCCTCCTCCACGTCGCTCCCTCCAACACCGTGACCAAGCAGCACGGCGAGGCGGTCGACGGCTGGGTCTACCCGGAGTTCGAGCAGAACTGGAAACTCTTCGCGCCCAATCCGCTCCAGCAGAACATCGCCGTTCAGGTGCGTGCCCAGTACACGGCCGCCGACGGCAGCCGGCGCAGCAGCGACTGGATCGACCTGTCGGCCGAGGACGGTTCGAAGATCCGGGGCAACCTTCTCCCCAGCCACCTCCATCAGAACCAGCTCCGACGTGCCTGGGACTTCTACCTGGGCTCGCACGACACCGAGAACCGGCCCAACGGCCTGCGCGGACGGCTCTCCGAGAGCTACATCCGCCGCATCGCGATGCTGCGACTCGACCGCCACGACCTGGGCGGTCCCGTCGAGCGCATCCAGCTGCGTGCGTCGACCACGTCGATCGAAGCTCCTGAGTGGAGCGACGAGAAGACCGACACGCGGCCCGTCCACCGTGAGCTGCCGTGGTGGACGGTCACCGCGGCGGATCTGCCCGGAGGCGTCGACAACGGACGCGAGCAGGCCGGGCGTGACGCGGCCGGACGTGCCGAGTCCGACCGTCCACAGGCCGGACGTGACCAGGCTGGACGTGACCAGGCCGGACGTGCCGCGGCCGGACGCGCCGACAGCGAGGGGATGACCGGCAAAGCGGGGGTGGGGCGGTGATGCCCGCCGCGAAGCCCACTGCCGACCGCAGGGTCGCCCGCGCCGTCCAGCGGGTCACCGCCACCGCTCTCGGGCCGTACCAGAGCGCCGTCGTCCGGATCGGCTTCGCCGCGACCTGGTTGCTGTTCCTCCTGTACGAGCTGCCCAACCGGCACGCCCTCTACGGACCCGACGGCCCGTGGAGCTGGGACATGGGCCGGGAGCTGATCGCCGAGAACAACGCGTTCAGCGTGCTCCTGGTGTCGGACAGCACCCTGTGGTTCGAGGTCGTGTACGGCGTCTGCGTGCTGTCCGGCCTGCTGATGTTGCTCGGCTGGCACACCCGCGCCGTGTCCGTGGTCTTCATGATCGGCGTCCTGTCCCTGCAGAACCGCTCGATCTTCGTGGGGGACGGCGGCGACAACGTCGTGCACCTCATGGCCATCTACCTGGTGCTCACGCGCTGTGCCCAAGTCTGGTCGCTGGACGCCCGACGGGCGGACCGGCACCCCGGCCCCGACCGCGTGGGGCCGGTTCTGTGGGCGGTGCTCGGCGGGCTGCTCTCCGTCGGGACGCTGCTGGGCCGGGTCGGCGGGGACACCTGGCTGATCGTCCTCTTCTGGCTCCTGTGGATCTCGCAGGGCGTGTGGTGGGCGGTGAACCGCTACGCGCCGGCCAGCGAGCCGCGCACCCTGCTGGACGTCCTGGCGAACCTCGCCCACAACGCCGCCCTCTTCGTGATCATGGCCGAGGTCTGCCTGATCTACGCGACCGCCGGCTGGTACAAGATCCAGGGCTCGCGCTGGCAGGACGGCACCGCGCTGTACTACCCGCTCAAGCTGGACTACTTCGCCCCTTGGCCGGAACTCTCCGCGCTGCTGGCCTCCGGTGGCGTGATCGTGATGCTGCTGACCTACGGCACGGTTGCCGTGCAGGTCGCGTTCCCGTTCACGCTGCTCCGGCGTCGCGTCAAGAACGTCCTGCTCGCGGTCATGATGCTCGAGCACGCGGCCATCGCCGTCCTGCTCGGCCTGCCGTTCTTCTCACTGGCGATGATCGCCGCGGACGCGGTGTTCCTGCCGACCGCGTTCCTGGTGAACCTGGGCGCTCTGGTGGTGCGCAGGCGGAACCGGCTGCTGGCCGGGAGAGCCGTCCCGTCCCAGTTGCGACGGGGGAGCGAGGAGCGGCACCGTACGCTCGTCGGGTGAGCACCACCGAAGAACCGCTTCAGTACGACGAGGGCTACGCCCCCGAGGTCGGCGTCGGCCCGCATCCGCTGCCGTGGCCCCAGGGCGAGCGATACGACCCCGAGCTGCTGGCGGGAGGCGACCGGCGCAATGTCGTCGACCAGTACCGGTACTGGACGCGTGAGGCGATCGTCGCCGACCTCGACATCCGCAGGCACGGTTTCCATGTGGCCGTCGAGAACTGGGGTCACGACTTCAACATCGGCTCGGTGGTGCGCACCGCCAACGCTTTCCTGGCCCGGGAGATCCACATCGTCGGTCGCCGACGCTGGAACCGGCGCGGCGCCATGGTCACCGACCGCTATCAGCATGTGCGGCACCACCCGGACACGGCCTCGCTGACCGAGTGGGCGGCAGCGGAGGATCTGCCGATCATCGGGATCGACAATCTGCCGGGGGCTGTGCCCCTGGAGCGGACCGAGCTCCCTCGCCGGTGCGTGCTGCTCTTCGGCCAGGAAGGGCCCGGCCTCACGGACGAGGCACGCAAACACGCGGCGATGGTGTGCTCGATCGCGCAGTTCGGCTCGACACGTTCGATCAACGCGGGTGCGGCGGCCGCGATCGCGATGCACGCCTGGGTGCAGCGGCACGCCGACGTTCCGGCGCCGGGAGCCTGATCGCGGGCTTCCTCCGGGGAACCGGTTGACGCCGGGCCGCCGGAGGACTGTGGGGGCAGGACCGCTTCGGGCTTCGCCGCACACGCCCCCGCCCCGCACCCCGTGCACATCAGGCCTGGCGGCGGACCTCCACCACGCGGAAGCGGTTGGCCACGAAGGCGCTGTCGCACAGGGCCGCATTCGCCGCCGGGTTGCCTCCCGAGCCGTGGAAGTCGGAGAACGCGGCGGTCTGGTTGACGTACACCCCGCCGGTCAGGTTCAGCGAGAGCTGGGCCGACTCGTCCAGGCAGACGTCCTCGAGCGCACGCTCCGTCTCGGCAGAGGTGGTGTAGGCGCCGACAGTCATCGCGCCCTTCTCACGGACCGTGCGTCGCAGGAGGTCCAGCGCGTCCGCCGTGGAGTCCACGGCGACCACGAAGGAGACCGGTCCGAAGCACTCGGAGAGGTACGCCGGCTCGGAGTCGGCCGACTCCCAGATCTTGCGGGCGCCGTCGAGCTTCACGATGACCGGAGTCCGCACCGTCGCCTCGGGGAACTCCGGGTTGACGACCTCGCGAGACTCCAGCGCCACCTCGCCGAGGCCGGCCGCGGCCTCGAGGCGTGCCTTGACGTCGGGGTTGACCAGGGCGCCGAGCAGGGCGTTCGCCCGGGCGTCGTCGCCGAGCAGACCGCCCACGGCGGCGGCCAGGTCGGCGGCAACCTCGTCGTACGCCTTCGGGCCGGCGTCGGTCGTGATGCCGTCCCGGGGGATCAGCACGTTCTGCGGGGTGGTGCACATCTGGCCGCTGTACAGCGACAGGGAGAAGGCCAGGTTGGACAGCATGCCCTTGTAGTTGTCGGTGGAGTCGACGACAACCGTATTGACGCCGGCCTTCTCCGTGTAGACCTGCGCCTGGCGGGCGTTGGCCTCCAGCCAGTCGCCGAAGGCCGTGGAGCCCGTGTAGTCGATGATTTTGATCTCGGGGCGCGTCGCGAGGATCTTCGCGATCCCCTCGCCCGGACGCTCGGCGGCGAGACACACGAGGTTCGGGTCGAAGCCGGCCTCCGCGAGGACCTCGCGTGCCACCTTCACCGTGAGCGCCAAGGGCAGTACGGCGCGGGGGTGCGGCTTGACCAGGACCGGGTTGCCCGTCGCCAGGGAGGCGAAGAGACCCGGGTAGCCGTTCCACGTCGGGAAGGTGTTGCAGCCGATCACCAGCGCGATGCCGCGTCCTGCGGTCGTGAAGGTCTTCCGCAGCTCGAGGGGGTCGCGCTTGCCCTGGGGCTTGGACCAGTCGGCGGCGGCGGGGGTGCGGGTCTGCTCCGCGTACGCGTAAGCGACGGCCTCCAGGCCGCGGTCCTGGGCGTGCGGGCCGCCGGCCTGGAACGCCATCATGAAGGCCTGTCCGCTGGTGTGCATCACCGCGTGCGCGAACTCGTGGGTGCGGGCGCTGATCCGGGAGAGGATCTCGATGCAGACGAGGGCGCGCGTCTCGGGGCCGGCCTCGCGCCAGGTCGTCATGCCGGCGCGCATCGCCGGCAGCAGGACGTCCAGCTCCGGGTGCGGGTATTCGATACCCAACTCCGGTCCGTACGGCGAGACTTCGCCGCCGGTCCAGCCGTCAGTGCCCGGTTGGTCCAGGTCGAAGCGCGAGCCGCGGAGCGCCTCGAAGGCGGCCAGGCCGTCGGCGGGCGCGCTCTCGCCGTACGCCTTGGGGTGCTCGGGGTGCGGAGACCAGTACGCGCGCGTGCGGATCGCTTCGAGGGCCTGGTCGAGCCTGGGCCGGTGGGTCTCGGTCAGCTGCATGCGGACCAACTCCTCATCGAGCTGGGCAGGGGAGGAATGACAGAGTTAGAGTAACCGAACGATCGGTCGGTACAAGGGGGCCTGTCGAACCTGTGGACAACTCATCGGGGAGGATCGCCTCCATGACCGCCATCGATACGAGTCGTACCGTCGCCGTCGTCGGCACCGGAACCATGGGCCAGGGAATCGCGCAGGTCGCCCTGGTCGCAGGCCATCCCGTACGTCTCCACGACGCCGTTCCCGGACGTGCGGGCGAGGCCGCGGCCGCGATCGGAGCCCGCCTGGACCGGCTCGTCGAGAAGGGGCGCATGGCGCCCGCCGAGCGGGACGCCGCCCGTGCGAGGCTCCTGCCTGCCACGGACCTCGCCGAGCTCGCCGACGCGGCCCTCGTCGTCGAGGCGGTCCTGGAGCAGCTCGCGGTCAAGCAGGAGCTGTTCACGGAGCTGGAGAAGATCGTCGCCGACGAGTGCCTGCTCGCCACCAACACCTCCTCCCTGTCCGTCACCTCCGTCGCGGGAGCACTGCGGAACCCGGCGCGCTTCGTCGGCCTGCACTTCTTCAACCCCGCGCCACTTCTGCCCCTCGTCGAGGTCGTCAGCGGCCATGCCACCGAGGGCGACGCAGCGGAGAGGGTCTACGCGACCGTCCTGGCCTGGGGGAAGACACCGGTGCGCTGCGCCGACACCCCGGGCTTCATCGTCAACCGCATAGCCCGGCCCTTCTACGCGGAGGCCTTCGCGGTACACGAGGAGCACGGCGTCGACCCCGCGACCATCGATGCGATCCTGCGGGAGTCCGGCGGGTTCAAGATGGGCCCCTTCGAGCTCACGGACCTGATCGGCCAGGACGTGAACGAGGCCGTGACCCGTTCCGTCTGGGAGTCCTTCTTCCACAGCCCGAAATTCCTGCCCTCACTTGCGCAGCGCCGCTTGGTCGAGTCCCGCCGTCTCGGCCGGAAATCCGGACACGGCTGGTTCTCCTACGAGGAGGGCGCCGCGAAACCCGAGCCGCACACCGCGCAGCCGCAGGACGCACCCGAGTACGTCGTGATCGAGGGCGATCTCGAGCCCGCAGGTGCGCTGGTCGACATGATCCGCGAAGCCGGGATCGAGGTGAGGCAGGAGGGCGAGGACGCCGGGACGCGCCTGATACTCCCCAGCGGTGGACAGCTGGTGCTCGCGGACGGGCAGCTCTCCGCGGAGTTCCGTGATGTCGTCTACTTCGATCTTGCGCTCGACTACCGCTCCGCGACCCGGATCGCGCTGTCCGCCGCGCACGATGTCCCGGCCCACACACTCGCCCAGGCAACCGGCCTCTTCCAGGCGCTCGGCAAGAAGGTCAGCGTCATCCCCGACGTGCCCGGCATGATCGTCGCACGTACGGTCGCGATGCTGATCGACGTCGCGGTCGACGCGGCGGCGAAGCGTGTCGTCAGCGAGGCCGACATCGACACGGCGATGCGCCTGGGCGTCAACTACCCGCAGGGGCCCATGGAATGGAGTCGCAAGCTCCCCGCCGGCTGGGCCCACGACCTACTGGATCTGCTGCACGGCCGCTGCCCGACCGGCCGGTACGCCCCCAGCCTCGCGCTGTTCCAGCACTCGCTCGCCGGCGCGGAGGGTGAGGACGCCTCATGACCACCGCAAAGCGCGACACCTATACGCCGGAGACGCTGCTGACCGTCGCCGTGCAGATCTTCAACGAACGCGGCTACGACGGTACGTCCATGGAGCATCTGTCCAAGGCGGCCGGGATCTCCAAGTCCTCGATCTACCACCATGTCTCCGGCAAGGAGGAGTTGCTTCGGCGTGCCGTCAGCCGTGCGCTGGACGCCCTGTTCGCGATCCTCGACGAGAGCGGTGCACAGCGGGGACGGGCCATCGAGCGGGTGGAGTACGTCACCCGGCGCACCGTCGAGGTGCTGGTGGCCGAGCTGCCCCATGTGACGCTGCTGCTCCGGGTGAGAGGCAATACCAAGACCGAGCGGTGGGCGCTGGAGCGGCGTCGTGAGTTCGACCAGCGGGTGGCCGATCTGCTGAAGGCGGCCGCCGTGGACGGCGATCTCCGAGCCGACGTGGACATCCGGCTGGCGACCCGGCTGCTCTTCGGCATGGTGAACTCCCTGGTCGAGTGGTACCGCCCGCATCCCGGTGGCGGCTACGACGGGGACCAGGTGGCGGAGACGGTGGTCCGGCTCGCCTTCGACGGGCTGCGGAACACCCCTGACCGGGCTGCGGACTGACCGGGCTGCAGACGGCCCCTTGACCGAGATGCCGTATTGCCCGGCCGGACCGGACCGGACCGGACCGGACCGGGCCGTGCAGCGCAGCGCCCGCGGGCTGCCTTGGCGGATGACCGGACCGGGCTGCGGACAGCCAGCCCCCTGACCGAGATGCCGTAGCCCGGCGGGCCGGAAGTCACAGCTCGTCCGTCTCCGGAGCCGTACCCTGCGCCGGAGTCGCCGCCCCCTGCCCCGCCACGGGGTCCAGGTCCGTCTCCTCGAAGACCAGCAGCGTCCGGGTGGACAGCACCTCGGGGATGGCCTGGAGCCTGGTCAGGACCAGTTCGCGCAGAGTGCGGTTGTCGGGCGTGTGCACCAGCAGCAGGACGTCGAAGTCCCCGCTGACCAGCGCGATGTGAGCCGCGCCCGGCAGCGCCTGCAGCTGCTCCCGGACGGTCCGCCAGGAGTTCTGGACGATCTTGAGCGTGATGTAGGCGGAGGCGCCCTGGCCTGCCCGCTCGTGATTGACCCGCGCGCTGAAGCCCCGGATCACACCGTCGTCGATCAGCCGGTTGATCCGGGCGTACGCGTTGGCACGGGAGACGTGCACCCGCTCCGCCACGGAGCGGATGGAAGCGCGCCCGTCCGTTTGGAGCATGCGGAGGATGTCGCGGTCGATGGCATCCAGAGGGCGCGCCGGAGGCGTCTGCCCCGCGCGGTCCCCGCCCTCGGCCATTTGTTCAGCAGCCACGTCCCCCCGCCTTCCTAGCATGGACGACCTGTCTCCATCTCATGCTGTGGAGAACCGTTTGTCCACAGGCTGCCCGTGCCTGTAGCCAAAATGCGCCCACGACCGAACAATCGGTAGGTGAGGCGCGCCACACACGTGCGCCTACGACCCGTTTCTTGATCGCTTTCGTCGTCGCTCCCACGAGGAGGTGCTCGCGTTGAGAAAAAGCAGCACGACGGTTCAGGAGCTGCCCGGTTCCGCTGCCGCCGCCTACCGGCCCACACCGCCCCCCGCGTGGCAGCCGCGCACCGATCCCGCACCCCTGCTTCCGGACCCGGAGCCCTACCGCGTGCTCGGCACGGAAGCCGCCGCCGCGGCCGACCCCGAGCTGCTGCTGCGGCTGTACGCCGAGCTGGTGCGCGGCCGCCGTTACAACGCACAGGCCACGGCACTCACCAAGCAGGGCCGGCTCGCCGTCTACCCGTCGACCACCGGGCAGGAGGCGTGCGAGGTGGGCGCGGCGCTGGCGCTGGAGGAGCGCGACTGGCTCTTCCCGAGCTATCGCGACACCCTCGCGGCCGTGGCGCGCGGCCTGGACCCCGTCCAGGCCCTGACGCTGCTGCGCGGCGACTGGCACACCGGGTACGACCCGTACGAGCACCGCATCGCGCCGCTGTGCACCCCCCTGGCCACCCAGCTGCCCCATGCCGTGGGCCTGGCGCACGCCGCCCGGCTCAAGGGCGACGACGTGGTCGCCCTCGCCATCATCGGCGACGGCGGCACCAGCGAGGGCGACTTCCACGAGGCGCTGAACTTCGCAGCCGTGTGGAACGCGCCGGTGGTCTTCCTCGTGCAGAACAATGGCTTCGCCATCTCCGTCCCGCTGGCCAAGCAGACCGCTGCGCCCTCCCTGGCCCACAAGGCCGTGGGGTACGGCATGCCCGGCCGGCTCGTCGACGGCAACGACGCGGTCGCGGTGCACGAGGTGCTCGGCGAGGCCGTGGCCCGCGCCAGGCGCGGCGGCGGCCCCACGCTGATCGAGGCCGTCACCTACCGCATGGACGCCCACACGAACGCCGACGACGCCACCCGGTACCGGGAGGACAGCGAGGTCGACGTCTGGCGTGCGCACGACCCGATTCAGTTGCTGGAGCGGGAGTTGACGGAGCGAGGACTGCTCGACGACGACCGCAGGCAGTCCGCCGCGCAAGCGGCGGAGGAGATGGCCGCGGACCTGCGCCGGCGGATGAACGCCGACCCGGTGCTCGACCCGATGGATCTGTTCGAACACGTCTACGCCCGGCAGACCACCCAGCTCCGCGAGCAGGCGGCGCTGCTCCGGGCCGAGCTGGACGCTGAGGAAGAGGCACGATGACCACGGCCGCGGTGAAGCCCGCAACCATGGCACAGGCCCTGCAGCGCGCGATGCGCGACGCGATGGCCGACGACCCGTCCGTCCACGTCATGGGGGAGGACGTCGGCACTCTCGGCGGCGTCTTCCGGGTCACCGACGGTCTCGCCAAAGAATTCGGCGAGGACCGTTGCACGGACACGCCGCTGGCCGAGGCGGGCATTCTCGGCACCGCCGTGGGCATGGCCATGTACGGTCTGCGCCCGGTCGTGGAGATGCAGTTCGACGCCTTCGCCTACCCGGCGTTCGAGCAGCTGATCAGCCACGTCGCCCGCATGCGCAACCGAACCAGGGGCAGCATGCCGCTGCCGATCACCGTCCGGGTGCCGTACGGCGGCGGGATCGGTGGCGTCGAGCACCACAGCGACTCCTCCGAGGCGTACTACATGGCGACCCCGGGCCTGCATGTCGTGACCCCCGCGACGGTCGAGGACGCTTACGGACTGCTTCGCGCCTCCATCGCCTCCGACGACCCCGTGGTCTTTCTCGAACCGAAGCGGCTGTACTGGTCCAAGGCGGACTGGTCGCCGGAGGCGCCGGCCGCGGTGGAGCCGATCGGCCGGGCCGTCGTCCGTCGCTCGGGGCGCAGCGCCACTCTCATCACCTACGGCCCGTCCGTGCCGGTGTGCATGGAGGCGGCCGAGGCCGCGGCGGCAGAGGGCTGGGACCTGGAAGTCGTCGACCTGCGCTCGCTGGTGCCGTTCGACGACGAGACGGTCTGCGCGTCCGTGCGGCGCACGGGGCGCGCGGTCGTCGTCCATGAGTCGACCGGTTTCGGCGGTCCGGGAGGGGAGATCGCCGCAAGGGTGACCGAGCGCTGCTTCCACCATCTGGAGGCGCCGGTGCTGCGGGTCGCCGGGTTCGACATCCCGTATCCGCCGCCGATGCTGGAGCGGCATCACCTGCCGGGCGTGGACCGGGTGCTGGACGCGGTGGCGCGGCTTCAGTGGGAGGCGGGGAGCTGATGGCTCAGGTGCTGGAATTCAAGCTTCCCGACCTGGGGGAAGGGCTGACCGAGGCAGAGATCGTCCGCTGGCTGGTGTCCGTGGGCGATGTCGTGGCGATCGACCAGCCCGTCGTCGAAGTCGAGACGGCCAAGGCCATGGTCGAGGTGCCCTGTCCGTACGGCGGCGTGGTGACCGCCCGCTTCGGCGAGGAGGGCACGGAGCTGCCTGTCGGGGCACCGCTGCTCACTGTCGCGGTGGGCGCGGCGGATGCGGCGGATGCGGCCGGAGTGGATGCGGCCACCGCCGTAAGCTCCGGGGCGGACTCGTCCGCCGAGTCCTCCGGCAACGTCCTGGTGGGCTACGGAACCGGCGCGCCCGCGGCACGGCGGCGCCGTGTCCGCCCGGCGTCGCCGACGGCAGCACCCGGTCCGGCTCCCGCTGCGGCGCCTGCCGCGGCTGAGCAGGTGCCGCTGAGCCCGTCGGCTTCGACCTCTGCCGCCACCGTCCCCGCTGCCGCATCCAACGGCGCGGCGGCAGTCGCCCCCGCCGCCGACAAGGCCGCAACCGGGCCTGTGGCCGTCATCTCGCCGCTCGTCCGCAAGCTCGCCCGTGAGCACGGCGTCGATCTGCGCGCTCTGACCGGCTCAGGGCCCGACGGTCTGATTCTGCGGGCGGACGTCGAGCGAGCCCTGCGCGCTCCCGAGGTACCGTCGACGGCTGCCCCGGCCCCTGCCGCACCGGCTGCGGCCACTGCCGCGACACCGCTCGCCGAGCGTGTCCCGCTGCGCGGCGTACGCGGAGCCGTCGCCGACAAGCTGTCCCGCAGTCGACGTGAGATCCCGGATGCGACCTGCTGGGTCGATGCCGACGCGACCGAACTGATGGCCGCCAGGGCCGCCATGAACGCCGCCGGTGGACCCAAGATCTCGCTGATCGCGCTCATGGCCCGTATCTGCACGGCAGCCCTCGCCCGCCACCCGGAGCTCAACTCCACTGTGGACATGGATGCCCGGGAGATCGTGCGACTGCCCGAGGTGCACCTCGGGTTCGCGGCCCAGACCGAGCGGGGACTTGTCGTCCCCGTCGTGAAGAATGCGCACAACCGGTCGGCGGAGTCGCTGACGGCCGAGTTCGCGCGGCTCACCGAGTCCGCCCGACAGGGGGCACTGACCCCGGCGGACCTGACGGGCGGCACGTTCACGCTGAACAACTACGGCGTGTTCGGCGTCGACGGCTCCACGCCGATCATCAACCACCCGGAAGCCGCGATGCTCGGAGTGGGCCGGATCGTGCCCAAGCCGTGGGTCCACCAGGGCGAGCTGGCGGTTCGCCAGGTGGTGCAGCTCTCGCTCACCTTCGACCACCGCGTCTGCGACGGCGGTACGGCGGGCGGCTTCCTGCGGTATGTCGCCGACTGCGTCGAGCACCCTTCAGTGCTGCTGCGCAGTCTGTAGGGCAGCCGCCGAACAGAAGGCCAGCCGACGAGAAGCCCGGCGCGGTCGAAAAGAAAGCAGGGCGCTGCCGAAGAGAAGATCGAACCGGGGCTCCCCGCCCGCCGGGTCGCGGACCATACTTCAGGAATGACCGCGACAACCGCGTACGACGCCATCGTGCTCGCCGGAGGCGCCGCGAGGCGGCTGGGCGGGGCCGACAAGCCCGGACTGAGCGTGGGCGGGCGAGCCCTGCTCGACCGTGTGCTGGCCGCATGCCGGGACGCCGGCCGCACCGTGGTGGTCGGCGGTCGGCGGCCCACGGCTCGACCCGTGGTGTGGGCGCGCGAGGACCCGCCCGGAGGCGGGCCGCTGGCCGCCCTCGGCGCGGGGGTGCGGCAGACAGGCGCTGAGGCCGTCCTTGTGCTGTCGGCCGATCTTCCGTTCCTCGGGGAGGGGACGGTGCGGCAACTGATCGAGGCTCTCGCCGCCAAGGACAGCGAGGCAGTTGTGCTGACCGACCCCGACGGTCGCGAGCAGCCCCTCGTCGCCGCGTACCGCGCCGAGCCCCTCAGACGTGAACTTGCTCTCCTTCAGGCCGAGTACGGGAGCCTTTCCGGGCTGCCATTGCGTCTACTGACGCGGGAACTGGACCTGGCCCGGATCGAGACCGACCCCCTCGCCTCCTTCGACTGCGACACCTGGGAGGACATCTCCACAGCCCGGGCCCGAATCAGGGAGCATGGGAACGTGCTGGAGGAATGGATCACCGCAGTCAAGGACGAACTCGGCATCGAGTTGGACGTCGACACCCGAGCCCTGCTCGACCTCGCCCGCGACGCCGCGCACGGCGTCGAACGCCCCGCCGCACCGCTCACCACCTTCCTGGTGGGCTACGCGGCGGCCAAGGCCGACGGCGGCCCCGAAGCTGTCGCGGAGGCCGCCCGCAAGGCGGCCGCCCTGGCCGCGCGCTGGGCCGAAGAGGCCGAGCAGTCGGCGGGCGCCGGTGGGCCGGCGAATCCGGCGGCCGGCACGAACGGCGGGGCCGAAACAGGATGACCGGTCACGATCGGAGGGCGGCGGCCTCGGCGGGCGCCGAACGGGCACAGGCCGCTCCTGCTACACCGAGCCCCTTCGCACAGCCGGAACCAGGCGGCGCCTTCGAGCCGGACCACGGCTTGGGCTCTGACAGTCTCTTCGGGCCCGATCACGGCTTGGGGTCTGACAGCTCCCTCCGGCCGGACACCGTCTTCGACTCGGACAGCCTCTTCGAGCCGGACGGTGCCCCCAGACCGGACGGTGCCCCCGGGTCGAACAGCGTCTCCAGGGTGGACGGTGCCCCCGGGTCGAGCAGCGTCTCCGGGTCGAACAGCGTCTCCGGCGCGGACCGTGACCCGCAACGGGCCGGTGGCCGGCCGGCCACCGGCCCCAGCTCGGCCGGTGGCGGCCCCGAGTCAGCGGGCGCCCTCGAATCGGACGGTGTCGACGACGCGCTCGCCCTGATCCGTCCGATGAAGGACCACTCCCCGGGTGCCGCTCCTGCTCACTCCGGCGGCCCGGCCGTCCGTCGGCACCATGCCTCGCCGTGGCTCGACGCCCGAGCCCTCGCCGCGCGCATCGGCCGCACCACCGCGCCTCGCACTCACCGCGTTCCTCTGGCTGAAGCCCTCGGGCAGGTCCTCGCCGAGCCGCTCACCGCCCTGTGTGACCTGCCTTCCTTCGACACCTCCGCCATGGACGGCTGGGCCGTCGCGGGGCCAGGCCCCTGGATGGTGGAGAGCGACGGTTCGATCCTCGCCGGGCACGGCGACGTCCCCCCGCTGCGCGACGGTACGGCGGTGCGGATCGCCACGGGCGCCCGTGTTCCGCCGGAGACCACCGCCGTGATCCGCAACGAGCACGCCCGCATGGATACAGCCACCCACCAGCTCCATGCCGAGCGTGAGGTGACTCCCGGTCAGGACATTCGGCCGCGCGGCCAGGAGTGCCGGTCCGGGGATCATCTGCTGTCCGCAGCAGCTCTGGTGAACCCGCCGGTGCTCGGGCTCGCTGCAGCCGCCGGATACGACGAGCTGGTCACCGTTGCCCGTCCACGTGTCGAAATCCTCGTACTCGGCGACGAACTGCTCACCTCGTCCCTCCCCCACGACGGCCTGATCCGTGACGCTCTCGGCCCGATGATCGGCCCGTGGCTGCGCGCGCTCGGAGCCGAGGTTCTGGGCACTCGCCGTCTCGGGGACGACGCCGAGGCGCTGTACCGGGCTGTCACCACCTCCGAGGCCGACGTCGTGATCACCACCGGCGGTACGGCATCCGGTCCTGTCGATCATGTCCATCCGGTCCTGCGGAGGGCGGGTGCGCACCTGCTGGTCGATCAGGTCGCCGTACGGCCCGGCCATCCGATGCTGCTGGCCGAACTCGCTTCCGGACGGCACCTGGTGGGACTTCCTGGCAACCCTCTCGCCGCCGTGTCGGGGCTCGTGACACTTGCCGAACCGCTGCTGCGCGGCCTCGCAAGCCGGCCTGCGGCCGAGCCGTACAGCGTGCCGATTCGCGACGAGGTGCACGGCCACCCGTACGACACCCGGCTCGTTCCGTTCGTGCACCGGGACGACCAGCTGGTGCCGCTCCACTACAACGGCCCGGCGATGCTGCGTGGTATGGCGGCTGCCGACGGGCTTGCTGTCGTCCCACCGGGCGGCGCGCGGCACGGAGACGAGCTGGAGGTCCTTGACCTTCCCTGGGCCACCTGGACGCCCTGGGCACCCTCGAACGACGAAGGAGGGTGTTTCACGTGAAACTTCCCGGCCAGGACGCCATGGCGCGCCACGCCGACGAACGCCTCGTCACGGGCCGGGTGAAGCTCCCCCGCCGCATTGTCGAGCGTCCGCTGCGTCAGGTGAGTAAGCGGCTGATGATGGCGTTGACGGTTCTCGCCATCACCGTGCTGATCGTCTGGACCGACCGTGCGGGCTACCACGACAACTCGGACAAGAGTGTCGACTTCCTCGATGCCGTCTACTACGCGACCGTCACGCTCTCCACCACCGGCTACGGCGACATCGTTCCGTACAGCGACGGGGCCCGGCTCACCAACGTGCTGCTGATCACCCCGCTGCGCGTGCTCTTTCTCATCATCCTGGTCGGCACCACTCTCGAGGTCCTCACGGAGCGCACCCGGGAGGAGTGGCGGCTGAACCGCTGGAGGTCCCACTTGCGCGAGCACACCGTCATCGTCGGCTTCGGCACGAAGGGACGGTCGGCGATGCAGACTCTCTGTGCCACAGGGCTGAGTAAGGACCAGATCGTCGTCGTCGACCCGAGCGCCAAGGTGATCGATGCCGCCAACGCAGAGGGCTTCGTGGGAGTGGTCGGTGACGCGACCAGAAGCGATGTTCTCATCCGTGCCGAGCTGCAAAAGGCCCGTCAGGTCGTCATCGCCCCCCAGCGGGACGACACGGCGGTGCTGGTCACGCTCACTGCCCGCCAGCTCAACCGCGGCGCGAAGATCGTCGCCGCGGTCCGTGAGGAGGAGAACGCACCGCTGCTGCGCCAGTCCGGAGCGGACGCGGTCATCACCAGTTCCGGCGCGGCCGGCCGGCTGCTGGGCCTCTCCGTACTCAGCCCGAGCGCAGGCACGGTGATGGAGGACCTGATCCAGCAGGGCAGCGGCCTCGACCTCATCGAACGCCCGGTGATAAAAGCCGAAGTGGGTCGCAGCGTCCGGGAGACGGACGATTTGGTGGTGAGCGTGCTGCGCGGCCATCGGCTGCTGGGCTACGACGACCCGGCGGCCAGTCCTCTGCAGCTCACGGACCGGCTCATCACCATTGTGCGCGCGGAGAACACCCCTTCCGGGAACACCGCGGAGTAGCCTCGCCGCCATGCATGCGATCACGATTCCCGAGCCTGGTGGTCCCGAGGCCCTGGTCTGGGCCGAAGTGCCCGATCCCGTTCCCGGCGAAGGCGAAGTCCTCGTCGACGTCGTGGCGAGTGCGGTGAACCGCGCGGATCTGCTGCAACGGCAGGGCTTCTACGACCCCCCGCCCGGCTCGTCCCCCTACCCCGGCCTCGAATGCTCGGGGCGGATCGCGGCGCTCGGGCCCGGGGTCTCCGGCTGGGCCGTCGGCGACGAGGTGTGCGCCCTGCTGGCGGGCGGCGGCTATGCGGAGAAGGTGGCCGTACCCGCCGGACAGTTGCTGCCGGTGCCGGAGGGCATGGATCTGACGACGGCCGCCGCGCTGCCCGAGGTCACCTCGACGGTGTGGTCGAACGTGTTCATGATCGCCCACCTCCATCCGGGCGAGACACTGCTGGTGCACGGCGGCGCGAGCGGCATCGGCACCATGGCCATCCAGCTGGCGAAGGCCGTGGGCGCCCGCGTGGCCGTGACCGCGGGCGGGCCGGAGAAGCTCGCGCGCTGCGCCGAACTGGGTGCGGACATCCTGATCGACTATCGCGAGCAGGACTTCGTCGAGGAGATCCGGAAGGCTACGGACGGCGCCGGGGCGGACGTGATCCTCGACATCGTCGGTGCCAAATACCTGGACCGGAACGTCAAGGCACTCGCCGTCAACGGACGGCTTGCCGTCATCGGCCTCCAGGGCGGAGTGAAGGGCGAGTTGAACCTGGGCGCCCTGCTCGCCAAGCGTGCCGCGGTCACGGCCACCTCGCTGCGCGGCAGGCCGCTGGGCGAGAAGGCGGCGATTGTGGCAGCCGTGCGGGAACACGTGTGGCCGTTGATCGGCGGAGGCCGGGTGCGCGCTGTCGTGGACCGCACGGTGCCGCTGGAGCAAGCGGCGGAGGGGCACCGCGCGCTGGAGTCCGGCGCCCATGTGGGCAAGGTGCTGCTGACCGCCCCGGGCAAGGGCTGACTGACTCGTACGGCGCAGAACACGCCGAGGGCCCGGTCCACCCTCCGGTGGGCCGGGCCCTCGGCGTAGGCGCCAGGTGTCCAGAAAGCACCAGGCGTCCAGCAGGCGCAGGTGTCCCGCAGGGGCCTGGGCGTCCAGAGATACGGGCGTCTCGAGGTACGGGCGTCTCGAGGTACGGGCGTCTCGAGGTACGGGCGTCTAGAGGTACGGGCCGGAGCGGATCGCGCCGTGCTGACCGCCTTCGTCCTCGTCGTGCGGTGCACCGGGCGGCAGTGCGCGCCGCATCTGCTCCAACTGCGCACGGGCGGCCATCTGCTGGGCGAACAGCGCCGTCTGGATCCCGTGGAAAAGACCCTCGAGCCAGCCCACCAACTGCGCCTGCGCAATGCGCAGTTCCGCTTCGGAGGGGATCGCGTCGTCGGTGAAGGGGAGGGACAGGCGTTCCAGTTCCTCGACGAGCTCGGGCGCGAGACCGTCTTCGAGCTCCTTGACCGAGCCGGCGTGGATCTCCTTGAGGCGGACGCGGCTCGCCTCGTCCAGAGGTGCCGCCCTCACTTCTTCCAGCAGCTGCTTGATCATGCTGCCGATGCGCATGACCTTCGCAGGCTGTTCGACCATTTCCGTCACCGGGACCTCGCGCGACTCGTCGTCACCGTCGCCGCGATTGAGAGCCATCCCGTCCTGTCCCACGACGAAGACGTGGGGGCTCTCCTGCGACCGTTCATTCCTCGGCATCTCCATGCCGCCATTCTCTCGTACATGGGCGTCACAACACGGTGTGCCCCCGCAGGAGAGTGATCCACCCTCCTGCGGGGGCACGAAACCGCTGGACATTGACCCACCGGTCGATGCTTACCGGTTGTGGTCAGGTTGTCGGCGGCCTCCGGGGCGACTGCCGAGGCCGGTCAGATCGCCTCAGGCCCGGGCGGGGCCCCGGTCAGGTCGCCTCGCGCCGGGCGAGTGCCCCACGGGAGCGGGTCACCAGCGCGGCCAGCAGAGCGGCGCCCACCGGAACGGCGACGAGCAGCGCCGCCAGCGTCTCCCAGGGAATGACGATCGGCACGTGCGGCACCGAGCCCGGGCCCCAGCCTTCATCCAGAGCCTGCTGGTACCAGGCCATCTGCTGCCGCTCCTCCGTGAGCCGCAGCCCGACCGCCGGCAGCACGCCCGCCGCCGACCCGAGGACCACCCCCATCGCGGCCACCACCCCGCACTGGAAGCCGCTGAGCGTCCTGCGTACCCGCGGCGGGGCACCGACGGCGGCGAGCGTCTTCAGGTCCGCCTCCGCGTCCGCCTGGGCGAGCCCTGTGGCGATTCCCGCCGCGCCGATGGTGATCAGCCCGGCGAACACCGTCAGCGACAGCAGGATGATGCTTGCCTCGCTGGTGTAGCCCTTCTCGATGTGGAGGGCGACGTCGGTTCCGGTCTTGTCGAGCTCGTCGTCGAGCCGCTGCCGCTGCTGGGTGGTCGGCATCTTGTCGGTCGAGTAGTACGCGCCGAGCGGCACGGTGGTGAAGCCTGCAGACTTGGCCGCGGCAGGCGCGAGCAGCATCTGCAGACCGTAGGCCTTCTCCGTGTCGGCGACCTGGTGGGCGGTGAAGCTCTTGATCTCGCCCGGGATCTTCTGGCCCTTCTCGAAGGCCCTGTCGGCGGCCTCCGTGTCGGTGACCACCCGGATGTCGATCTTGCCCTTGTCGTTGATGTTGCGCTTGTCGAAGGACACGATCTGTCCGGCGGCCAGGGCCTTCTCGGCGGCCGGGTCGTCGATCCCGAGCACCTGGAGCAGCTCGGCGTCGGCGACCATCACGCCGCCCTCGGTGTAGATACCGCCGCCCCCGCCCGGTTGGCATCGCCAGTCATCGTTCAGCTTGCGGCGTTCGGCCTTGCTGAACTTGGCCGAGGGGTCCTCCTCCGGCTTCGCCGGGTCCACGGCCCACAGCGGGCACTGGTTCTTCAGCGGCACCACGACCTCAAGCCTGCCGCAGCCTTCGCTGTCGCTGTACGGCGAGCAGGAGGCGCTTCCGACGACTATCCGGTCGACATCCGCACGCACGTCCACCGGCAGAAGCTTCTGCACTGTGTCGCGTACCTGCGGCACATCCCGCCCGCCGCCCTCCTCGATGGCCATGGAGACCGCTCCGTGCGGCAGCTGCGCCTGGTAGGCGGCGGCCTCCTGGGCGTCGCTGCTCGCCGCGTAGGTGGCCACCGCCACCGTTCCCGCGACTGCGGCCAGCACCGCGGCCACCGCGGGAGCCGTGCGTCCGCGGTTGCGCACCGCGTCGCGCAGGGCGAGCCGCGGAGACAGCGGCAGAATGCGGCCGATCCGCCCGAACAGGCCCACCAGCGCGGGTGTCAGCGCGACCACGCCCAGCTCCGCGAGGGCGCTGCCGCCCGCGACGACGACGAACTGGTCGGTCATCGTCGACCCGTACAGGGCGATCGCCGCACCGATCGTCACCGCGACCAGTCCGATGACGGGCAGGACCCTGCTGCTCCTGCGCACGCCGCGGCGGCCGGTGAGAGAGGCCAGCACGGTCTGCCGCGAGGAGGTGACGGCGGGGACGATCGCGGCGAGCAGGCCGGTGAGCACGGCGATCAGCGCGATGCCGAGGAGCTCCAGCGGCCGCACGTCGAAGCTGCCGAAGCGCTTGCCCATGTAGTCCTCGAGGACCGGTTGCAGCAGGTAGGTCAGGGCCAGACCGAGGATCGTGCCGACGGCGGCGGCGGCGAAACCGATCACCAGACCACCGCCGAGGACGATGGCGCGGATGTGCCGGCGATCGCCGCCATTGGCGCCGACCAGGCCGAGCTGGCGGCGGGAGCGCCGGGCGCCGACCGCGAACGCGGGGCCGGCCAGCAGGCAGATCTCCAGCATCGCGAGTCCGACGACGGTGCCGACGGCGGCGAGCGCGGCGGCCTTGGCGGCCGTGCTCTCCTCGAAGTGGCCCCAGCCCTCCTCCTGGAAGAGCGGCACCTCGGAGTCGGCCGGCGGGTCGAGAGCCACGGCACGCGAAGTGACGATCACACCCTGGGTGTTGATGTCCTTGACCATGTTCCACGTGAAACCACCCGGAACGGTCGCCAGCAGCGTCGTCGAGGGCGAGGTGCCGGACATGTCCGCTGCCTCGAGCGCCTTGTCGAGCGGCGCGAGCAGCGCGCCGGGCAGCGCGTTGACCTGGTCGGTGTCCAGCGAACCGGGGAGCTCGTAGGAGCCGACGATGCGGTACTCGCGGTCGAAACCGCGCGCGGTGAGCTTGGAGCCCACCTCCAGGCCGCTGCTCTCGAGGAAGTGGTCCGTAGCGGCGACCTCGTCGGCCTTCTGCGGGAGACGGCCGCCGGTCACGGTCAAGAGGCCCTTGGCCATCGGGTCCGTGGCCTTCAACTCGCGGATCTCCGCGTGCAGCAGCCCGTGTGCCGTGCGGAGCTTCCCCGAACCGACCGTGTCAGTCAGCGACTTGGCGCCTGCGGGCAGCGCCTTCGTGATGTCCGTCTTCCCCTCGGGCCACGGCTTGTCCTCGAAGTCGCCGACCGGGTTGTAGTTCACGCCGTCCGGGGACTGCATGAGGGGCACGCCGCCCAAGGACGGGTCGGAAAGCCTGCCGTCGGCCGCGCCGAGGGAACGCTGGGCGCTCTGCTCGGCGGAGAGTTCCGCACTGCGCAGGGTCAGGTCCGCGGCGCTCACGCCGAGGATGGGCAGGGCGATCATGGCCAGGACGAGGAAGCTGCGTCCCTTGGAGCGCCAGGCGTCACGGCGCGCGATCCGTATCGCGGCGCGCCAGGAGTGGTACCAGGTCATCACAGCTCGGCCGCCTGGCCGGAGAGCAGGGAGTCCGCCTGGCTGCGGACGGTCTGGTCGACGACGGCGCCGTCGCGCAGGAAGACCACGCGGTCGGCCCATGCCGCGAAGCGCGGCTCGTGGGTGACGAGGATGCCGGCCGCGCCGGCGTCACAGCGCGAGCGCAGAAGGGCGAGCACGGATTCGCCGGTCTCGGAGTCCAGGGCGCCGGTCGGTTCGTCGGCGAGGACGAGGCGGCGGTCGCCGACGAGGGCGCGGGCGATGGCCACACGCTGCTGCTGGCCGCCGGACATCTCGTCGGGGAAGCGGTCGGCGAGGTGACCGAGCTCCATCTCCTCGAGGGCGGCGACCGCTTCGGTGCGGGCCTTGCGGGCGGAGGTGCCGTCGAGTTCGCGTGGCAGGGCGATGTTCTCCGCGGCGGTGAGGGCCGGGATGAGGTTGTAGTCCTGGAAGACGTAACCGATGCTCCGGCGGCGCAGCGCTGCGAGCGTCTTGCGGTCGGCGGTCGTGATGTCGGTGTTCTCGACGATCACCCGCCCGGAGGTCGGGGTGTCGAGCCCGCCCGCGATGGTGAGCAGCGTCGACTTCCCGGAGCCGGACGGCCCCATGACGGCGACGAGTTCACCGGGAAACACATCGAGGTTGACGCCGCGCAGGGCGTGCACCTCGGTGGCGCCGCTGCCGTGGATACGGGTCAGTTGCTGGAGTTGCAGAACAGGTTGCTGTGACGACTGGGGCTGCGGCGACAGCTGGTCGGACATGGGTAGGTCTCCCCCTTGGGCGGACGCGTACACACGAGCGGGTGTACGGAGAGTGAGCGGTCGGCTGATGGGCGGCCGATGCGGGTCTGTGGGTCGCCGGTCGGCCGGGGCCGGTACGGCTGTGGCCGCCGTCTGTTCGGTGGCAGCCGGGTGGTGCGAGGCGGGGCGGTGTCGCGCCCTGGTCAGGTCGCGGTCGCGCCCTGGTCCGGACGTGCGGGGCGGGCGCCGGCCGCGGGCGCCCGCGGCCCCTGGGCGACGGCGCGAGCGGTCGGCGGGGAAGGTGACGCGGCCGTGCCGGCGCCGGCTCCCCGCCCGGCCGTAGCGGAGAGCCTGATGAGCCGTGCCTCGCAGTGGTCGAGCCAGCGCGCCTCGGCCTCGGTCTGGAAGATCAGCTGCTCCAGCACGAGCAGCCAGGCGACGTCGTCCCGCTCCTGGGAGCCTCCGCTCTCGATGGCGGCGAGAGCCTGCGCCTTGAGGCGGGTGTAGTCCTGCATGGCGTTCACCGTGTGATGACGCTGGGACTGGATGACGGCGCGGATGTCCACGCCGGGTGCGCCGACCGCCATCGCCAACTTGATGGCCAGTTCGTCACGGGGCGGGCTTCTGCGGTCCACGGGTGTCGTGAACCAGCTGCTGAGTTCGGAGTGGCCGGCTTCCGTGATCACGTAGAGCGCGTGACCCGCCTCGTCCTGGCCGTCCTGGGAGACCATGCCGTCGCGTTCCAGGCGGCTCAGCGTCGTATAGACCTGGCCCACGTTCAGCGGCCAGGTGGCGCCCGTGCGCGACTCGAACTCCGAGCGGAGCTGGGAGCCGTAGCGAGGGCCGTGTTCAAGGAGGGCGAGGAGCCCGTGCCTAATGGACATACTCAGTATGTATACCGAGTATGTCCGCCGGGGCAACCTTCCCTGGAGGGACCCTTGCGTACATCTCAAGAGGGACGGCGGGCTCAGCGCCGCCGCAGTCGCACTCCGAGGAAGCCGATTCCGAGCCCCATCAGAGCCATGCCGACGCCCAGCGACAGGGGAGAAATCTGTTGGGCAACCGGCGCGGGGGTGGAGCGAGGTGCCTGGTGGCGGGCGGCGGCGGGGTCGCTTCGGCCCGGCGTCGGCGCTGCCGGGTCCCACGGGTCCGCGGACATCTCCGTCTCGGGTGCCTCCTCCTCCCCAGGAGGGGCGTCCTCCTCCGGCTCTCCCGAACGAGGGCGCTCGCCCCGAGTCGGCGGGAACGGTGCGGCAGACTTCGAAGCGTTGCCGGAGACCGCGGCGGCGGGCGTACGGGCGGGAGTCGCCGAGGAGCTCACGCTCTCGTCGGGGGCCGGTACGACCTGACGCCCTGGCCGCTGCCGCCCTTCACCGGCCAGCCTCCCGGCGAACGAGGCCGACGCCGAGGGCTTCGGGGACGGCTTCGGCGCCGCCTGCACCTCGGCGTGGGCGAGTGGTGCGGGCAGCAGCAGCAGCGAAGCAACGGTGAACGCGCAGCGAGTGCGCAGCCTTGGAGTCACCGTACGACCCCTCCCGTGCCGAGTCGTCGTCACCGAGATACCGGACTCAGGGTCACATGACGGGATGTCTCCGGCATCTCGGGCATATCGCCGTCCGGCCCCGGGCACCACGACGGCCCGGCACACAGGGCGTGTACCGGGCCGTTTGTGTCTCAGGGCGCTGTCACAGGCGCTCCGGACGGACTACTCCGGATAGCCGTTGGAGACCTCGAGGGTGAAGGTGGCGCTGTCCGGGTCCACCTCCGTGCCGGCAAGCGGGAACTGCGAGATCACGACGCCCTCACCCCACATGGAGTTCGGCTTCGCCTTCTCGTCGATCTTCCAGCCGGCAGCCTGCGCGCACTCCTTGACCGAGAGGATGTCCTTGTTGACGAAGTCCGGCGCGTCGACCTTCGACGGGTCGTTGTAGCTGTCCGGGGCGTCAGAGCACTTCGTCTTGTCGATCGTCCGCTCGCGCTCCGGGCCCTTGTAGCCCGCCTTCTGCGACTCGCTCGTCGTCGGGTCGCCGCCGGCCTTCTTGCCCGGGTCGTCGCCCCCGTTCATCGCGATCGCCGTGATCAGGCCGCCGATGGCCAGCACCGCGACCGCGACGGCGCCCACGATCACGGGCATGTTCCGCTTGCCGCCGCTGCCGCCGGACTGGGGGGTCTGCTGCGGCGAGATCGTGTACGGGGGCGGGGTCGAGGCGTGCGGAGCCGTGGTCTGGTACGCCGGTGCCGGGTAGCCGTAGTGGGGCGTCGGGGCCGGGGTCGGCGAGGGGGTGGGCGGGCCGTACGGGCTGGGCTGGTACGGCGTCTGAACGCCGCTCTGCGGCGCCGGGGCCGACTGGTCCAGCGGCGGGAACACGGCGGAACCGACGCCCGCGCCGCTGTTCGCGGGCGTACCGCTGATGATGACCGGCGCGCCGGTCTGTCCGGCGCCGGCGACCCGGGCGCACTCGTCGCGCATCGCCGCCGCGCTCGGGAAGCGCTCGTTCGGGTTCTTCTTCAGCGCCCGCGCCACGAGCGCGTCCATCGCAGGGGTGACGGACCGGTTGATCGTGGAGGGGGCGACCGGTTCCTCCTGCACGTGCGCGTACGCGATCGCCAGCGGCGAGTCGGCGTCGAACGGCAGTCGCCCGGTGAGCAGTTGGAAGAGCATGATGCCGACCGAGTACAGGTCCGAGCGGGCGTCCACGCCGCGGCCCAGCGCCTGCTCGGGCGAGAGGTACTGAGGGGTGCCGACGACCATGCCGGTCTGCGTCATCGACGTGACGCCCGACTGCATGGCGCGGGCGATGCCGAAGTCCATCACCTTGACGATGCCGCGCTTGGTCATCATCACGTTGCCGGGCTTGATGTCCCGGTGGACCAGGCCCATCTCGTGGCTGGTCTCCAGCGCGGCGAGCACGTCGGCCGTGACCTTGAGCGCCTTGTCGGCGGGCATCGCGCCGTACTGCTGGATGTCCGTGGCCAGGACCGAGCCCAGGGGCTGTCCCTCGACGTACTCCATGACGATGTACGGCATCAGCGCGCCGTCGAGCTCGTCCTCACCGGTGTCGAAGACCGACACGATGTTGGTGTGCGACAGCTTGGCGACGGCCTGGGCCTCGCGCCGGAACCGCTCGCGGAAGGACTGCTCGCGCCCCAGCTCCGTGTGGAGCGTCTTGATGGCGACCTGGCGATCGAGAGCCGAGTCGTAGGCCAGGTAGACGGACGCCATGCCGCCTTCGCCGAGCAGATCGCGAAGCTGATACCGGCCGCCCGCCACGGAACCACCCGCATAGCGGCCCTGAGCGCCGTCCTGGCTCATGACTGTGCATCCCCCTTGGCGCGGTGGCCCCGACGGCCCGGCCCGCGATGGTTCGCGTTCTTGGAGATCCGTGTCTCGAGGACCGAGAAACCTGGACCGTGATCCCGTATTACGGGGCAAGTCTGCCCCAGGGGTCCGACACGTCAAGCCAGGTGCCCGTTCCGTGACCGTACGCACAGCAAGCGTCTCGGAAGCGTTACAGGAACGGCATGGAATTTGCACGGCTCCCCGCCCAGCGGGTTTGATTGCCGGTCTCTCTCGAAACCGGCCTGCTGCGCCAAGGCTGTAGCGTGACGTGGCACAGGACCCTGAGAAATGGCGACCCGCACGCACAGTACGCACGCGGACAGATATGACGGCGAGGACTGATGGCACCCGAACCCGAAGCAGACGGCAGCGGAGTGCCGGATTCGGCGGACGCCTTCGGTGCCGGCGGGCTGGTCGGCGACGGCCGCTACCGCCTGACGCACCGTCTCGGACGCGGCGGCATGGCGGAAGTGTTCGCGGCGGAGGATGTACGGCTCGGCCGTACCGTCGCCGTCAAGCTGCTGCGCGCCGATCTCGCCGAGGACCCGGTCTCCAAGGCCCGCTTCACGCGAGAGGCCCAGTCGGTGGCCGGCCTCAACCACCATGCGGTGGTCGCGGTCTACGACTCCGGTGAGGACGTCGTCGGCAGCCAGACCGTCCCCTACATCGTGATGGAGCTGGTCGAGGGGCGCACGATCCGCGATCTGCTCGTCAACGCGGAGGCACCGCCGCCCGAGCAGGCCTTGATCATCGTCTCGGGCGTCCTCGAGGCCCTCGCCTACTCGCACCAGCACGGCATCGTGCACCGCGACATCAAGCCCGCCAACGTGATCATCACCCACTCCGGTGCCGTCAAGGTGATGGACTTCGGCATCGCGCGGGCACTGCACGGCGCGCAGTCGACGATGACCCAGACCGGCATGGTCATGGGTACGCCCCAGTACCTCTCCCCGGAGCAGGCCCTGGGCAAGGCCGTCGACCACCGCTCCGACCTCTACGCGACGGGCTGTCTGCTCTACGAACTGCTCGCGCTGCGCCCGCCGTTCACCGGCGAGACCCCGCTCTCCGTCGTCTACCAGCACGTCCAGGACATCCCCGTGCCGCCGTCCGAGGTCTCGGACGTGGTTCCGCCGGAACTCGACGGTCTGGTCATGCGCTCCCTCGCGAAGGACCCGGACGACCGGTTCCAGAGCGCGGAGGAGATGCGCGGGCTGGTGCAGTACGCGCTGCAGATGCTCCAGCAGCAGGGCAGCCACAGCGGCACCTGGAACACGGGCCCCGTCCAGCTCTACGAGGGCGCCGGCGCCCCCGCGATGGGCGGCACGGCACCGACGTCGACGATGCACCCCGTGCACGGCGAGACCTCGCAGGGCCCGATCCTCCCGCCGATGAACCCGAACGACGGCGGCTACGACGGCGGTTACGGCAACGGTCACCACGGCGGCCGCAAGAGCGGCCGGGGCAAGGCGTGGCTGCTCGCCGCGCTCGCCGTGGTCGCGGTCGCCGCTGGCATCGCCTTCGCGCTCGACAGGGCCAACGCCCCGGACGGCACTACCCCGAACGACGGCAAGACGGTCTCCGAGTCGCCGAGCACGACGCCGGAGGAGACCCCGACGCCGACCGAAGAGGAGACGGAGCCGACGGACGAGCCGGACACGTCGACCGGCGGCAACCAGCAGCCGTCCTGGACGCCGTCGGATCTTCCGACGTTCACGCCGAGCACTCCGCAGACGCCGACCGACGACCCGACCCCGACAGGTCCGACGGACGAGCCCTCGGACACGCCGAGCGAGCCCTCCGACACGCCGAGCGAGCCCTCGGACCCGCCGACCGCGTCCGGCGGTACCACCGAAGGGGGCAACCCCGGGGGCGCAGGCGGCGGCCTGTGACGCGGCGGCTGTCCCGGCAGCCGCCGCCCTCACCCCGCGAACGCCTCGCACACCGCTTCGTACTCCTCGGTCCACCAGACCGCCAGGGCCGACGCCGCAGGGAACTGCGGGTCGGCCCTTCGGTCGTGCAGCTGGTAGCGCCAGCGCAGTATCCAGAAGTCGTTGAGCCGCTCCCACCACACCCGGTGCACGGCCGCCCGGAGTTCGGTCGCGTCGGCGCCGGCGGCGCGCCGGTAGGCCCGTGCGTACGCCCGCACCTTCGTCAGCTCCAGCTGCCCGGCGGGCAGGACGAAGAAGATCGCCGCGGCCCGGACGGCTTCCTCTGCCCGTGGCTGTACGCCGAGCCGGTCCCAGTCGACGATCGCGGCGGGTTCGGCACCGCGGTAGAGCAGGTTCAGCGGGTGGAAGTCGCCGTGCACCCAGCCGCCCGCCCGCCCCGGTGGCGGCCTCCGGCCGGCGTGCCGCTCCAGGAGGACGCGCCGCTGCAGCAGCCGGTGCTCCGCAAGGGTGTCGAACGAGTCACGGGGGTGACTCGAGCGGGCCTTCTCCAGCAGCTCGTCGATGAGCGCGAAAGTCTCCTCGGGGTCGGCGCTCCCGTGCTCGGCGGAGTGGGCCGCATGCGGTTCCATGACCTGCGCCAGGCAGGTGTGGACAAGGCCCAGGAGGGAGCCCAGCCGCCGTGACTGGGCGGTGCTGAGCTGGGCGCCGTTGCGGTGCCGGCCGTCGATCCACGGGTGCAGGGCGTAGCAGCGGCCGCCGATCACGGCGACGGTGTCGCCGCCGGAGTCCTCGAGGGGCGGGGCGACCGGAACGCCCAGTACCTGGAGCCGCTGGGTGGCGCGGTGCTGGCGGGCGATGGCGTCGTGGTCCCCGTCGAGGTGGTGCTTGAGGAAGTAGGCTCCGCGCGTGGTCGCGAGGCGGTAGCCGCGGTTGAGGAGCCCCTGGGTGACGGGCTTGCAGGAGAGCGGCTCGCCCGGGTTCTCGTAACGGCGCAGCAGCGCGTCGAGAGGTGGAGCGGTAACAGATGAGCGCAACACCCGACAGATGATAGATGCCGGGCGTGGCGCCCCGACACGCAATGTGGCGCGGCCGATGCTCTTCGAGGTGGCCCACGGTGTGCACGGTGACGAAGTGCGGCTCGATGCACAGGTACACCGGCCTGAATTCCTCGCCGTCGATGCGGTGCGGCTGTCGCCCGAAGCGTTCCAGCTCCGCCGCCGACGGCCGGACCGTTTCGGCGGTCCCCGTGAACTGCACCGACCAGGGCGCGCAGAGCCGGAGTTGAGGTTGTCCGCACCGTACGCCACCACGCTGCCGCAGCACGCCCGGTGGTAGTCGAAGGCGGCGTGCAGCCGGAGCACGACGCGGCCGTCCACCACGATGTGCCGCGCCGGCACCACGTAGGGCATGGCCCGCAGGCTCATGGCCAGACGGCCGTACGGGATGCGGCCCAGCAGTTCGACGGCGCGCGGTTCGTCTGTGGACATGACGCCCACCCTCCGTCACCGTCGACTCGGCCGAGCAGAGTCGCATGCCCCGAACGGGTGGGGTCCAAAATCCCGGAACCCGTCCGTGTGCCTAATAGCCCGAAATAGTGAAGGCTCGACGCCCTGACGTGTGCGGATTCAGCTTTGCTGGCGCTCCGCCTGGATTCTCGCCACGTAGGCCGCCGCTTGTGAGCACCGCTCCATTCCCAGCTTGGAAAGCAGGCCGGCGACGTAGTTCTTGATCGTCTTCTCGGCGAGATGCAGACGTTCGCCGATGACCCGGTTGGTGAGGCCCTCCCCGATGAGGTCCAGGATTCTGCGCTCCTGGTCGGTGAGTCTCGCCGGCCTGTCGTCACCGGCCGGTGCCTTTCCGCCGCCCCGCAGCCGCTCCAGGACGCGGGCGGTCGCCACCGGGTCGAGCAGCGCCTTGCCGGCCGCGACGTCCCGCACCGCCGACAAGAGCTCGTTGCCGCGGATCGCCTTCAGCACGTATCCGGAGGCGCCCGCCATGATCGCGTCGAAGAGCGCCTCGTCGTCCGCGAAGGAAGTCAGCATCAGGCACGTGATGTTCTCGTTCCGCGAACGGACCTCACGGCACACCTCGACGCCGCTCCCGTCCGGCAGCCTGACGTCGAGGACGGCGACATCGGGCTCGGTCGCAGCGATCCTGACCAGCGCGTCTTCGGCCGTGGCCGCCTCTCCGACCACCTCGATGTCGTCCTCGGCAGCCAGTAGTTCATGAACGCCGCGCCGCACGACTTCGTGGTCGTCAAGCAGGAATACAGTGATTTTTCCCTTTTCGGGCACGGGGGCAGTCTCACATATTGACTCTTCCCGTGCCCGGGGTGCCCGGGATAACGTGCCCGTGTTCCGGCGGCCTGCAGGGCTGTGACCAGTGGTTGTTCCCCCGTTTCCCGATTTACTTGGAAATCCAAGCAAAATCGCAGGTCAAACGGGGTTTCGCAGTAATGCTTCCCACTGGGTAACGTGCCTGTGACAGGTCGTTCGCCGGGGCACCTGTCACGCCTGACTTCCGGCCGCGTCGCACACACCCCGTGCGCGGGCACGGACGCGGGCGAGCCGCACTGGCTTTCCGGCGGACCCCGGGGGCCGGACCGACGGAGGAGCACGCACGTGACCGTGGAGAGCACTGCTGCCGCGCGTAAACCGCGACGCGTCAGCAAGCGCGCCAGCGCCGCCAAGAAGCCGCAGAATTCCGAGCCCCAGCTCGTACAGCTGCTGACGCCCGAGGGTGAGCGCGTTCAGCACCCCGAGTACGACATCGACCTGAGCGCCGACGAGCTGCGGGGCCTGTACCGGGACATGGTCCTGACCCGCCGTTTCGACGCCGAGGCCACCGCCCTGCAGCGCCAGGGCGAACTGGGTCTGTGGGCGTCGCTGCTGGGCCAGGAGGCCGCACAGATCGGCTCGGGACGCGCCCTGCGCGACGACGACTACGTCTTCCCGACCTACCGCGAGCACGGCGTCGCCTGGTGCCGCGGGGTCGACCCGACAAATCTGCTGGGCATGTTCCGCGGTGTGAACCACGGCGGCTGGGACCCGACCACGAACAACTTCCACCTGTACACGATCGTCATCGGCTCGCAGACGCTGCACGCCACCGGCTACGCGATGGGCGTGGCCAAGGACGGCGCCGACTCGGCCGTGATCGCGTACTTCGGTGACGGCGCGTCCAGCCAGGGCGACGTCGCCGAGTCGTTCACGTTCTCCGCGGTCTACAACGCCCCGGTCGTGTTCTTCTGCCAGAACAACCAGTGGGCCATCTCCGAGCCCACCGAGCGACAGACCCGCGTCCCGCTGTACCAGCGCGCGCAGGGCTTCGGCTTCCCCGGTGTCCGCGTCGACGGCAACGACGTCCTCGCCTGCCTCGCCGTGACCCGTTCCGCGCTGGAGCGGGCCCGCCGAGGCGAGGGCCCGACGCTCGTCGAGGCCTTTACGTACCGGATGGGTGCGCACACCACCTCGGACGACCCCACCAAGTACCGGCACGACGACGAGCGGGCGGCCTGGGAGGCCAAGGACCCGATCCTGCGGATGCGTACGTACCTCGAGCGCGAGGGACTCGCCGACGAGGCGTTCTTCACCTCTCTCGACGAGGAGAGCGACGTGCTCGCCAAGCGGGTGCGCGAGGCGGTCCGGGCGATGCCCGACCCCGACGACATGGCGATGTTCGACAACATCTACGCGGACGGGCACACGCTCGTCGACGAGGAACGCGCCCAGTTCGCCGCCTACCAGGCGTCGTTCGCCGAGGAGGGCAACTAGTCATGGCCGTCACCAAGCTCCCCCTCGCGAAGGCGCTCAACGAGTCGCTGCGCAAGGCCCTCGAGACCGACCCCAAGGTCCTGATCATGGGTGAGGACGTCGGCAAGCTCGGCGGTGTCTTCCGGATCACCGACGGACTCCAGAAGGACTTCGGCGAGGACAGGGTCATCGACACCCCGCTCGCGGAGTCGGGCATCGTCGGTACCGCGATCGGTCTCGCGCTGCGCGGCTACCGCCCGGTCGTCGAGATCCAGTTCGACGGCTTCGTCTTCCCCGCCTACGACCAGATCGTCACCCAGCTCGCGAAGATGCACGCCCGCGCGCTCGGCAAGATCAAGCTGCCGGTCGTCGTGCGCATCCCCTACGGCGGCGGCATCGGCGCGGTGGAGCACCACTCCGAGTCCCCCGAGGCGCTCTTCGCGCATGTCGCGGGCCTCAAGGTGGTCTCCCCGTCGAACTCCGCGGACGCCTACTGGATGCTGCAGCAGGCGATCCAGAGCGACGACCCGGTGATCTTCTTCGAGCCCAAGCGCCGCTACTGGGACAAGAGCGAGGTCGACACCGAGGAGATCCCCGGGCCGCTGCACGCCGCACGCGTCGCCCGGACCGGCTCCGACATCACGCTGGCCGCCTACGGCCCGATGGTGAAGGTCTGTCTCGAGGCGGCGGCCGCCGCCGCCGAGGAGGGCAAGTCGGTGGAGGTCCTCGACCTGCGCTCGATGTCCCCCATTGACTTCGACACCATCCAGACCTCCGTGGAGAAGACCGGCCGCCTGGTCGTCGTCCATGAGGCCCCTGTCTTCTACGGCTCCGGCGCGGAGATCGCCGCTCGCATCACCGAACGGTGCTTCTACCAGCTGGAGGCGCCCATCCTGCGCGTCGGCGGCTTCCACGCCCCCTACCCGCCGGCGCGGCTCGAGGAGGAGTACCTCCCGGGTCTCGACCGGGTGCTGGACGCCGTCGACCGCTCGCTCGCGTACTGAGGAGTGCCGTGACCATGACGCAAGACACTTCGCTCCGCTTCCGCGAGTTCAAGATGCCCGATGTGGGCGAGGGGCTCACCGAGGCCGAGATCCTCAAGTGGTATGTCCAGCCCGGTGACACCGTCACCGACGGCCAGGTCGTGTGCGAGGTCGAGACGGCCAAGGCGGCCGTCGAGCTGCCGATCCCGTACGACGGCGTGGTGCACGAGCTGCGCTTCGCCGAAGGCGCAACCGTCGACGTCGGCACGTCGATCATCACGGTCGACGTGGCGCCCGGCAGCGGTGAGGCAGCCCCGGCAGCGGCCGCCGCGGTCCCCGCCGCGCAGACCGAGGCGTCCCCCGTCGCGGAGGCCGCCACCGAGACCGCCACCGAGGCCGCCACCGAGACCGAGGAAGCCAAGCCGAAGGGCCGTCAGCCCGTGCTCGTCGGCTACGGCGTCGCCGAGTCGTCCACCAAGCGCCGGCCGCGCAAGCAGACCGGTGCCCCCGAGCAGACCCCGGTGACCGCCGCCATCCAGGCGGAGATGAACGGCCACGGCGCGCCGACGGCGCCGCGTCCGCTCGCCAAGCCGCCGGTGCGCAAGCTCGCCAAGGACCTCGGCATCGACCTGGCGACGGTCACCCCGACCGGCCCCGACGGCATCATCACCCGCGAGGACGTCCACGCGGCAGCCGCCCCGGCGCCGGCCGCCGCCCCCGTGGTGCCCGAGCCGGTCGCCGCGCCGGAGCCGGTCACCGCACCGCTCGCGTCCGGCGCCCGCGAGACCCGTGTCCCCGTCAAGGGCGTACGGAAGGCCACCGCCGCCGCCATGGTGGGCAGCGCCTTCAGCGCGCCGCACGTCACGGAGTTCGTGACGATCGACGTGACGCGGACGATGAAGCTCGTGGAGGAGCTCAAGGCCGACAAGGACATGGCGGGGCTGCGGGTCAACCCGCTGCTCCTGATCGCCAAGGCCCTGCTGGTCGCGATCAAGCGGAACCCGGAGATCAACGCCTCCTGGGACGAGGCCAACCAGGAGATCGTGCAGAAGCACTACGTCAACCTCGGCATCGCGGCGGCCACGCCACGTGGTCTGATCGTCCCGAACATCAAGGACGCGCACGACAAGACCCTGCCGCAGCTGGCCGAGTCCCTCGGCGAGCTGGTCGCGACGGCCCGGGAAGGCAAGACCACCCCGGCGGCGATGCAGGGCGGCACGGTGACCATCACCAACGTGGGCGTCTTCGGCGTCGACACCGGCACGCCGATCCTCAACCCCGGCGAGTCGGCGATCCTCGCGGTCGGCGCGATCAAGCTCCAGCCCTGGGTTCACAAGGGCAAGGTCAAGCCCCGTCAGGTCACCACGCTGGCGCTCTCCTTCGACCACCGCCTGGTCGACGGCGAGCTCGGCTCCAGGTTCCTCGCGGACGTCGCGGCGATCCTGGAGAACCCGAAGAAGCTGATGACCTGGGCCTGATGCCTCGTTCCACGTGAAACGCCCGGCCGGGCTCTTCCCGGCCGGGCGTTCGGTCTCGGTCCCGGCATCCGGCCGGGACCTCCGGCTCCGCCTCGCGTCCGGCGTCCGGGCACAGGTTTGCGGCTCTGTTTCGCGATGTGGACCCGGCTGTCTGATGCACCCCTGTTGTATCTATGCTGTGCGCATGCCTGCCGTGCCCGTGAAACAGCTGCCTGCTGCCGAACGCGTCTACACCCACATCAAGCAGGCCGTCCTCGACCGCCGCTACAAGGGAGGCACCCTCCTCACGGAGGGCGAACTCGCCGATGCCGTGGGCGTGTCCAGGACGCCTGTCCGGGAGGCGCTGCTCAAGCTCGAGGTCGAAGGGCTCATCAAGCTCTACCCCAAGAAGGGCGCCCTCGTTCTCGCCGTGTCCGCGCAGGAGATCCGGGACGTCGTCGAAACCCGGCTGCTCGTCGAGGAGTTCGCGGTGCGCAAGGCCGTCCCCGCCCCCGCCGTGCTCGTAGCACGCCTCGAGGAACTGCTCACGGAGCAGAAGCGGCATGCCGCCGCGGGCGACTTGGCCGCCTTCGCCGTCAGCGACCGCTGCTTCCACGCGGAGATCGTCAAGCACGCCGGCAACGAGATCCTCTCCAGGCTCTACGACCAGCTGCGCGACCGTCAACTCCGCATGGGCGTCGCCATGATGCAGGCGCTCCCCGACCGCATCACCCGCAACCACGACGAGCACTCCGAGATCCTCGACCGGATCAGGGCCGGCGACGCGGACGGCGCGGCCGCCTGTGTGCGCGGCCATCTCGGCAGGGTCGAGGTGCTCGTTCGGGGTGAGGCCCGGTGAGCGGCTCAGCGGCTGCGGTCTCCTTGCCCGGTGATCCCCCCGGCGGCCGCCGCGCCGCCGCGGTGTGGGGCATCGGCGTCGCCGTCTATTTCGTGGCCGTCATCTTCCGTACCAGCCTGGGCGTCGCCGGCCTCGACGCCGCCGACCGCTTCGGCGTCAACGCCTCTGCTCTGTCCACCTTCTCCATCCTCCAACTGCTGGTCTACGCCGGCATGCAGATACCGGTCGGCCTGATGGTCGACCGGTTGGGCACCAAGAAGGTGCTCACCATCGGCGTGGTGCTGTTCACCGTGGGCCAGTTGGGGTTCGCCCTCTCCCCCTCGTACGGGATGGCGCTCGCGTCGCGCGCACTGCTCGGCTGTGGCGACGCCATGACCTTCATCAGCGTGCTGCGGCTGGGGGCACGCTGGTTCCCCGCGCGCCGCGGTCCGCTCATCGGGCAGGTCGCCGCGCTCTTCGGGATGGCGGGCAATCTCGTCTCCACCCTCGTCATCGCCCGGATGCTGCACGGAATGGGCTGGACCGCCACCTTCGCGGGCAGTGCGGTGGCCGGCGTGGTCGTTCTGGTCCTTCTCTCGCTCTTCCTCTCCGACCACCCGGAGGGCCACGAACCGCCGCCCGTGCAGCACGCGGGATCGGCCTTCGTGCGCAAGCAGATCGCCGAGTCGTGGCACGAACCCGGCACACGGCTCGGCATGTGGGTCCATTTCACGACCCAGTTCCCCGCCATGGTGTTCCTCCTCCTGTGGGGCATGCCGTTCCTCGTGGAGGCCCAGGGGCTCACCCGGGAGGCCGCCGGCGGCCTCCTGACGCTGGTGGTGCTCTCCAACATGCTGGTGGGCCTGGTGTACGGGCAGGTGATTGCCCGCCACCATGCGGCAAGGGTGCCACTGGCCCTGGGTACGGTCGGAGCGACCGCGACCCTATGGGCGGCCACCATTGCGTATCCGGGCGAACAGGCCCCCATGTGGTTGCTGATCACGCTGTGCACGGTCCTCGGGGCATGCGGGCCGGCGTCGATGATCGGCTTCGACTTCGCCCGTCCGGCCAATCCGCCGGAGCGGCAGGGAACGGCATCCGGAATCGTCAACATGGGTGGATTCATCGCGTCGATGACGACGTTGCTCGCGGTGGGGGTCCTGCTGGACGCCACGGGCGACAACTACCGCATCGCCTTCGCGTCGGTCTTCGTGCTGGAGGCGCTCGGGATCACCCAGATCCTGCGGCTGCGCGCCCGGGCGGCCAGGCGCGAGCGGGAACGGCTCGTGGCGAGCCGGGTCGAGGCCGTGCACGTACCGGCGTGAGGGCGCCCCGGCCTGCGGCGGGTCGCCCGGCACCCGCGCCCGCGGCCCTCGGCTACGGGCCCAGGGCCGCCGTCTGTGTCCGCTCGCCGTTCGGCTACGGAGTCACCGCGAACTCGCGCAGGATCGCCGCCGCGAGTTCGGCGTCCCCGTCCACCTTGATCCGGTCCGCCACGGCGGCGGGCCTGACACGTCCGCAGGCCAGCCGG
This sequence comes from Streptomyces sp. NPDC096176, assembly GCF_044763255.1. Lineage (NCBI taxonomy): Bacteria > Bacillati > Actinomycetota > Actinomycetes > Kitasatosporales > Streptomycetaceae > Streptomyces > Streptomyces sp. NPDC096176. Next base: position 313,951 of record NZ_JBIWFV010000002.1, read on the forward strand.
TAGTAGGTCTCCCAGTCCAGGGTCAGGGTCACCAGCGGACCCAGTGAGGGCGAGCCGTCGATGGAGCCACGGCCGTCGGCGTCGACCCGCACGGTCCGCAGGAACTCGACCGGGCCGTGCACGTCGAAGACGACGGCCGAATTCGCGGGCGCCCCCGCGTCCTTGGCGACCACCTTGGGCAGACTGTCGAGCAGCACGTCCCGAGTGACGTACGCGCCGGGGGAGTCGAGGTTGCCGGGCTTGTTCAAGGCGGTCCGCAGGTCCTGTTCGTGCACCCAGGTGTCGAAGGCCCTCATCCGGTAGGCGACTTCGACCGTCTGCTCGGCGCCGAGCGGGGCGCGGATCAGCGTGTCCGGGCTGCGGTTCTCGTTGCGCAGCTGGCGGGCCCGGCGAATCATCGTGTACTCGAGCTCGGAGGTCATCTCCGGCGCCGTGTGGTGCCGGCGCACATCGACCTGCATCTCCATGTAGCGGGCGAACTCGCTCCGCACATGGTAGAGATCGCGCGGCAGCGAGTGGATGGGCCGCGGGTCGCCGAGCATCTCGCATTCCAGGCCGATGACATGCGAGACGATGTCACGCACCGACCAGCCCGGACACGGCGTGGCACGGTTCCATTCGCCCTCGACGAGCGGCTGCACCAGCTCCGCCGTCGATTCGACGGCGTGGGTCCAGGCATCGGCGTAGGTCTGGAGGCTGGGATGGACGGTCACGGGACCCCTCGGCGGTCGTACGCGGACAAACTGGACTGGCAGCGCTGTGGGGGTCCGGGGGTGGCCCCCGGATGAGCACAGTACGCTGCCCGAAGGCACCCCGGCAGTGCTTTCGTGTGACGATCGTAGGCCCGTATTGACGGCTCGAATGCCAGGACGGTGGTAGTGTGCGCGCCTCCCTCATCCAGATCGCAGTAGAACCGGACGAATCGGTCGATTCTCGTAGGCGGCGTGTGGCCTCGCTGGTGCGGGAACAGCAGGACGCCGAACTGGTGATCCTGCCCGAACTGTGGCCCGTGGGAGCCTTCGCCTACCAGCAGTTCGAGCGGGAGGCGGAGTCCCCGACCGGGCCCACGTACGAGGCCATGGCCAAGGCCGCGAGCGACGCCGGTGTCTGGCTGCACGCCGGCTCCGTCGTCGAGAAGGCCGCCGACGGCACCCTCTACAACACCGCCCTGGTCATCTCCCCCGCAGGCGAACTCGTCGCCACCTACCGCAAGATCCACCGCTTCGGCTTCGACAAGGGCGAAGCCGTGATGATGGGTGCCGGCGAGGACCTCGTGACCGTCCACCTGCCGGACCTCACCATCGGCCTCGCCACCTGCTACGACCTCCGCTTCCCCGAGCTCTTCCGCGGCCTGGTGGACGCCGGCGCCCAGGCGCTCGTCGTCCCGGCCGGATGGCCGGCCCGCCGCCGCGAGCACTGGACCCTGCTCGCCCGCGCCCGCGCCGTGGAGAACCAGGCGTACGTGCTGGCCTGCGGCACGGCGGGCACGCACGCCGACGTGGAACAAGCCGGCCACAGCATCGTCGTCGACCCCTGGGGCGAGGTGCTCGCGGAGGCGGGCGTCGGCGAGGAGGTCATCACCGTGGACCTGGACCCGGCGAGGGTCGCCTCCACCCGCGAAGTCTTCCCGGCTCTCAAGGACCGCCGACTGGGCCTCCCCGCGCCGCACTGAAGCCCCGGGCTACCGGCCCGTCCCACCACAGGGGCGGGCCTTCGGCCGCCCCGTCAGCCGGATTCGCGCTCCTTCTCCGCCATCCGGATCACGCACACCGCCACCGCGATGAGCAGCGCCGCGTCCGCGTCCTCCCGCACCACATCGACCCCGTACGAATCCCGCAGGGTCAGCCACCGCCGCGAGATGTGCGCCAGCAGCTCCCCGTCGTACTCCACGGCGAACTCCCGGTCCAGGATCCGTCCGCCGACATCGAGCTCGGTCCCGTCGAGGAGGCCGACGCGGTAGTGGTTGCGCAGCAGCGACAGACGCTTTCTGCGGACCGTGGCGAGCGTCTTCCCGTCCCGTTCGATCGTCATGGCGTCCCGCAGGGCGAACATCTTCTGGCGCAGGGTGATCAGCACCCGCCCGTCCCGGTCCTTGATCTCGAGCGTGTCCCGCAGCCGCAGCGCCTTCCCGTCGACCAGAAAGGCGTGGCGACCGTTCTCGTCCTCGATCCAGTAGTCGTCGCCGATCGCGAAGATCTTGTCCCGCACCAGGTATTTCATGGCGGAATGCGTACCCCTGCGGACTGCGGCCGAACACCGGCCGGCACGCAGTACCCCCTCGCCCGGCGTCGGCCGGGGCGCGTGGGATCCGGTGTTCGCACACGGATGGCAAGCTTGAACCATGAACGATTCCGCCCCGGCGTCCACCCCCGCGCCCCGCCGCCGTGCCCGTGTCCGTGCCCCCGAGCTGATCGGCAAGGGTGGATGGCTGAACACCGGAGGCAAGGAACTCACCCTCGCCGGCCTGCGCGGCAAGTGCGTGATCATCGATTTTTGGACCTTCTGCTGCATCAACTGCCTGCATGTCCTCGACGAGCTGCGTGAGCTCGAGGAGAAGCACCGCGACACCGTGGTGATCATCGGGGTCCACTCGCCGAAGTTCGTGCACGAGGCCGAGCACCAGGCGGTCGTCGACGCCGTCGAGCGCTACCAGGTGCACCATCCCGTGCTCGACGACCCCGAGCTCGCCACCTGGAAGCAGTACGCCGTGCGGGCGTGGCCGACGCTCGTCGTCATCGACCCCGAGGGATACGTCGTCGCCCAGCACGCGGGCGAGGGGCACGCCCACGCCATCGAGACGCTCGTCGAGGAGCTGGAGGCCGAACACGCGGCCAAGGGCACATTGCGCCGCGGGGACGGCCCGTACGTGCCGCCGGAGCCGGTCGCCACCGATCTGCGTTTCCCCGGGAAGGCCGTGGTCCTGCCCTCCGGGAACCTCCTCGTCTCCGACTCCACCCGGCATCAGCTGGTCGAGCTGGAGGAGGACGGTGAGAGCGTGGTGCGCCGGATCGGGGGCGACGGGGAGTTCAACGAGCCGCAGGGCCTCGCCCTGCTGCCCGACGGCCGTGTCGCCGTCGCCGACACCGTCAACCACGCCATCCGCGCCTACGACCCGGAAACCGGTGCCGTCGAGCTGCTCGCCGGGACCGGCAGGCAGTGGTGGCAGGGTTCGCCCACTTCCGGGCCCGCGCTCGAGGTGTCGCTCTCCTCGCCGTGGGACGTGGCCTGGTGGCAGGGCAAGCTGTGGATCGCCATGGCCGGGGTGCACCAGCTGTGGACGTACGACCCGCAGGACGGGACCGTGCGGGTCGCCGCGGGTACGACCAACGAGGGGCTGGTCGACGGGCCGGGTGCCGAGGCCTGGTTCGCGCAGCCGTCCGGCCTCGCGGCCACGGAGGACCGGCTGTGGATCGCCGACTCCGAGACGTCCGCACTGCGCTGGATCGACCGGGAGTCGGTGGTCCACACGGCGATCGGCACCGGTCTCTTCGACTTCGGGCACCGCGACGGCGAGGCCGGACAGGCGCTGCTCCAGCACCCTCTGGGTGTCACGGCCCTGCCCGACGGGTCCGTCGCCGTCAGCGACACGTACAACCACGCCCTGCGCCGCTTCGATCCGTCGAGCGGTGAGGTGACGACGCTCGCCACGGACCTGCGCGAGCCCAGCGGGGCCGTGCTGGTCGGCGAGGACATCGTGGTCGTGGAGTCGGCAAGGCACCGGCTGACCCGGCTGCGGCTGCCGGAGGAGGCGGTGCGCGTCGAGGCCGTCGCCCACCGCACCCGGCGCACAGCCACCGACGTGGCGCCGGGGGCCATCCGGCTGGACGTGGTCTTCGAGGCCCCGGCAGGGCAGAAGCTCGACACCCGCTACGGCCCCTCGACCCGGCTGCTGGTTTCCGCCACCCCGCCGGAGCTCCTGCGGGCGGGCGACGGCGCGGGCACGGACCTGAGCCGGGAGCTGGAGATCGACCCGTCGGTCACCGAGGGCGTGCTGCACGTCTCCGCGATGGCGGCGTCCTGCGACGACGACCCCGAGACCGAGTACCCGGCCTGCCATGTGCACCAGCAGGACTGGGGCGTTCCGGTCAAGGTCACCGAGGGCGGTGCGGCCCGGCTGCCGCTGATCCTCGCGGGTATGGACAGGGCGCAGTAGCCCAAGGTGCGGGGCGGCCGGTGACGGATCACCGGCCGTCCGAACGTCTCAGCCCCGCAGGAACGCGGTCAGCGCGTTCGCGAGCAGGTAGGGGTCGTCGGCTCCGCAGAGTTCGCGTGCGCTGTGCATCGACAGGATCGCCACGCCGACGTCGACCGTGTGGATGCCGTGCCGTGCGGCGGTGATGGGGCCGATGGTCGTGCCGCAGGGCATGGCGTTGTTCGACACGAACGTCTGCCACGGCACGCCGGCCTTCTCGCAGGCCGCGGCGAACACGGCCCTGCCCTGGCCGTCGGTGGCGTAGCGCTGGTTGACGTTGACCTTGAGGATGGGGCCACCGTTGGCGCGCGGGTGGTGCGTGGGGTCGTGGCGCTCGCTGTAGTTGGGGTGCACGGCGTGGCCGGTGTCGGAGGACAGGCAGACGCTGCCGGCGAAGGCGCGTGCACGGTCCTCGAAGCTGCCGCCGCGCGCGAACACGGAGCGCTCCAGGACGGAGCCGAGCAGCGGGCCGTCGGCGCCGGTGTCCGACTGGGAGCCGTTCTCCTCGTGGTCGAAAGCGGCGAGCACCGGGATGAAGGGCAGCCCGGCGGAGGCGGAGACCGCGGCGAGTGCGGCGGTTCCCGCGTGCACGGACAGCAGGTTGTCCATCCGCGGACCGGCCAGCAGCTCGCGGTCGCGCCCGAGGTAGGAGGGCGGCTCGATCGAGTGGGGCATCAGGTCCCAGCCGCTGACCTGGCCCTCTTCGATGCCTGTCTCCTGCTCCAGGAACCCGATCAGGTCGCCTTCCTGGACGTCGCCGAGTCCCCAGATCGGCTGCATGTGGCGTTGCCGGTCGAGCTTGAGGCCGTCGGTGTTGACGGAGCGGTCGAGGTGGACGGCGAGCTGCGGTACGCGCAGCAGTGCCCGGTCGATGTTCACCAGCCGGTGGGAGCCGTCGCGCAGGGTGAGCCGGCCGGCCAGTCCCAGGTCGCGGTCGAGCCAGGTGTTGAGGAGGGTGCCGCCATAGACCTCGACGGCGATCTGCCGCCAGCCGTGTGCGCCGGTGTCGGGCAGGGGCTTGACCCGCAGGTTGGGCGAGTCGGTGTGGGCGCCGACGATACGGAACGGGGTGTGTGCCGCGGCGCCTTCCGGCACGTACCAGGCGATGAGCGCACCGCCGCGCTGTACGTACTTGCCGCCGGTGGTCGCGTCCCAGGCATCCGTTTCCAGAACCTGCCGGAAGCCGGCCTTCTCGAGCCGCTCGGCCGCTGCCGCGACGGCGTGGTACGGCGAGGGTGCGGCCGTGAGGAAGGTCATGAGGTCGTCGGTGTGGCCGCGATCGAATCGGGCAGGTTCGCTGCTCATGGAGTTCACCTTAACGAGGGGTATTGGTGGCCCGGTTGTCGATCCGTGACACCCCGTCCACGGCGTGCGGGCCGTGGCCGGAATCGGCCCTGTCGTCCGGCCGGGCAGAGGCCAGGGTACCGACGTGACGCGACAGGGCCGCCGCCCGAACGAGTCGGACGGCGGCCCTGGGCCTGACGGAGCGGGCAGGCTAGAACGCGGCCTCGTCCAGGTCCATCAGCGAATTGTCGACGGTCTCGGCGAGCGCGCGCTCGACGGAGACGCCCGGCAGGACGTTGGCGGCGAAGAACTTCGCAGCCGCGATCTTGCCCTGGTAGAACGGCACGTCCTTGGCGGAGGCGGTCTCGAGCTTCTCGGAGGCCACGGCCGCGCCGCGCAGCAGGAGGTAGGCGACGACGACGTCACCGGAGGCCATCAGCAGGCGGGTGGTGTTGAGGCCGACCTTGTAGATGTTCCTGACGTCGTCGCCGGTGGCGATGAGGTCGTTGGTCATCGTGCCGACGATGGCCTCGAGGTCGACGGCGGCCTTGGCGAGCGCGTCGCGGGCGGCGGCCAGCTCCTCGCCGCCGGTGCCGACGGCCAGGAACTTCTTGATCTCCTCGGAGAGGGCGTTGAGCGCCTGTCCCTGGTCGCGGACGATCTTCCGGAAGAAGTAGTCCTGGCCCTGGATGGCGGTGGTGCCCTCGTAGAGAGTGTCGATCTTGGCGTCGCGGATGTACTGCTCGATCGGGTACTCCTGCAGGTAGCCGGAGCCGCCGAAGGTCTGCAGGGACTGCGCGAGCTGCTCGTACGACTTCTCGGAGCCGTAGCCCTTCACGATGGGCAGCAGCAGGTCGTTCAGCGCGACAAGAGCCTTGGCGTCCTCGCCCGCGGCCTCCTTGACGGCGATCTCGTCCTGGATGGAGGCGGTGTACAGCACGAGGGCGCGCATGCCCTCCGCGTACGCCTTCTGCGTCATCAGGGAGCGGCGCACGTCGGGGTGGTGCGTGATGGTGACCTTGGGCGCGGTCTTGTCCGCGAAGTTCTTCAGGTCCGGGCCCTGGACGCGCTCCTTGGCGTACTCCAGCGCGTTGAGGTAGCCCGTCGAGAGGGTGGCGATGGCCTTCGTGCCGACCATCATCCGGGCGAACTCGATGATCATGAACATCTGGCGGATACCGTCGTGCTTGTCACCGATGAGCCAGCCCTTGGCGGGGTGCTGGTCGCCGAAAGTGATCTCGCACGTGTTGGACGCCTTGAGGCCCATCTTGTGCTCGACGTTCGTCGCGTACACGCCGTTGCGCTCGCCCAGCTCGCCGGTCTCCCAGTCGAAGTGGAACTTCGGGACGAGGAAGAGCGACAGGCCCTTGGTGCCGGCGCCGTGGCCCTCGGGGCGGGCCAGCACGTAATGGAGGATGTTCTCCTCCATGTCGTGCTCACCGGAGGTGATGAAGCGCTTTACGCCCTCGATGTGCCAGGAGCCGTCCTCCTGCTGCACGGCCTTGGTGCGGCCGGCGCCCACGTCCGAGCCGGCGTCCGGCTCGGTGAGGACCATGGTGGAGCCCCAGCGCTTCTCGACGGCTATCTGGGCGACCTTCTTCTGTGCCTCGTTGCCCTCCTCGAAGAGGATGCCGGCGAAGGCGGGGCCGGAGGAGTACATCCAGATGGCCGGGTTCGAGCCGAGCAGCAGCTCCGCGTAGGACCAGATCAGGGAGCGGGGCGAGGTGGTGCCGCCGATCTCCTCGGGCAGGCCCAGGCGCCAGTACTCGGAGTCCATGAAGGCCTTGTAGCTCTTCTTGAAGCTCTCGGGGACCGGAGCGGTGTTCGTCGCCGGGTCGAAGACCGGAGGGTTGCGGTCGGCGTCTGCGAACGACTCGGCCAGCTCGTTCTCCGCGAGCCGGGCGATCTCGTCGAGGATCGACTTGGCGGTGTCGACGTCCATCTCCGCGAACGGGCCGGTGCCGTACAGCTTGTCGCGCCCGAGGACCTCGAAGAGGTTGAACTCGATGTCGCGGAGATTCGACTTGTAGTGCCCCATGGCGACGGCTCCGTAAGGTTCGGAAGTTGGATTTCGATCCACGTACCAGCAAGTAGCTACGATGATGCTACCCGTCGGTAATAAGACGCAACCCCTATGGGGTGAACTGTGACTCGTTACTCTTGCGGGCATGTACGGCTACGACCAGACTCCGGGCGCTCAGCAGCAGCAGTACGTGCCCCAGCAGCCCTCCTACGGGGAGCAGCCGCTGTATCCCGAGCCGTCGCCGCCGTCCCTGGCCGACGCGGTGCGGGCCTTCACGACGGGATCGATGTCCGCGGAGGACTTCCAGCAGATCTTCGCGACCTCCAAGGTCTACTGTCCGCGCGGTGACAATCCCGGCTTCCTGGCCCTGCACAACACTCAGCAGCCGGTCATCCCGATGTTCACCTCGCTCAAGGAGCTGCGCAGGTATGCGGGTAAGGAGTCGAAGTACTTCGTGATCACGGGCGCCGAGGTGATCGACCTCCTGCCGACGGGGTACGGCTTCGTCCTCGACATGGAGGGCGAGCACCGGATGGTCTTCGACGCGAAGGCGGTCGAGCAGATGGTCGACTTCGCCATGCGCAGGATGTACGGCTGAGTCCTGACGCCGCTGCGGCGCGACCGCCGTTTCTCACGCCCGGGAGGAATTCCTCCCGGGCGTTCTCCGTTGCTGGTGGCAAGAAGTTCATTCTTCAACTAAAGTCGTCGCACAAGGAGGTCCCGCCATGCCCGCAGTGACTGTCGAGAACCCGCTCACCCTGCCGCGCGTCGCCGCGCCCGCCGATGCCGTCGCACGCCCCGTGCTCGCCGTGACCACGGCGCCGAGCGGCTTCGAAGGGGAGGGCTTCCCGGTGCGGCGCGCGTTCGCCGGCATCAACTATCGGTACCTCGACCCGTTCATCATGATGGACCAGATGGGCGAGGTGGAGTACGCCGCCGGCGAGCCCAAGGGAACGCCCTGGCACCCGCACCGCGGCTTCGAGACCGTGACGTACCTGATCGACGGCACCTTCGTGCACCAGGACAGCAACGGCGGCGGCGGAACCATCCAGAACGGCGACACGCAATGGATGACCGCCGGAAGCGGGCTCCTGCACATCGAGGCGCCGCCGGAGGAGCTCGTCGTGTCCGGCGGACTCTTCCACGGGCTCCAGCTCTGGGTGAACCTGCCGGCGAGCGACAAGATGATGGACCCGCGCTACCAGGACATCCGCGGCGGCCACGTACGGCTGCTCACCACGCCCGACGGCGGGGCGCTGCTCCGCGTCATCGCCGGTGAGCTGGGCGGACACGAGGGGCCCGGCATCACCCACACCCCGATCACGATGATCCACGCGACGCTGGCGCCGGGCGCCGGGATGACGCTGCCGTGGCGCGAGGACTTCAACGGCCTCGCCTACGTCCTGGCGGGCCGCGGGGCGGTCGGCCAGGAGCTGCGGCCGGTGCGGGCGGGCCAGACGGCGGTGTTCGGCGACGGCGGCTCGCTGACGGTCAGGGCGGACGAGTCGCAGGACTCGAACGCGCCGGACCTGGAGATAGTCCTCCTGGGCGGGCAGCCGATCAGGGAGCCGATGGCGCACTACGGGCCGTTCGTGATGAACACGCAGGAGGAGCTGCGACAGGCCTTTGAAGACTTCCAGAAGGGTCGTCTCGGCACGGTCCCCGCGGTCCACGGAATGTAAGCACCGCCGCGCCGTCCGCTTGACGGTGCGTCACCCGTGCGGACCGGGTGGGCGGGACGGGTCCGGGCAGCCGTGGTCGGCTGGGGGCTGTGCCCCCGTCGAAGCCGCTGCTGCCCGAGCCCGTGAGGCGCCTCGCCGCATGGTGCGTCGTCGCGCTGCTGGTCACGGGGGTCGCCGCCGTCGCCATCTGGCTCGTCATCAGATTCCAGACCGCCGTGACGCCCGTGCTCCTCGCCATCCTCGGGACCGCGCTGCTCGGGCCGCTGTACCGGCGGCTGATCGGGATGAAGGTGCAGCGTTCGCTGGCCGCCGGCCTGACCTGCGTCGCCGTGCTCGCCGTCGTGGGCGGCGCCGTCTACGTCGTCGTCAGCGCGCTGGTCGAGAGCGGCGACCAGATCATCGCCTCACTGCGGCAGGCCGCCGCCGATCTGTCCCGGCACTTCGGTGCCGCCGGAACGTCGCTCGACGACCTGGCGGCCAATTCCAGGGAGCTGCTCGGCAAGTTCGGCGGAACCGCCGCGTCCGGGGTGATCTCCGGGCTCGGCGTGGTGAGCGAGATGATCGCGATCGCCGTGCTGGCACTGCTGCTGATCTTCTTCTTCCTGCGGGACTCCGACCGGGCCGTCGCGGCCCTGCGCTCCCTCGCGCCCGGTGACAGCGGAGAACTCCTCGAGGCGATCGCCCGCCGCGCCTTCGGCGGTGTCCAGGGCTTCATGCGCGGCACGACCTTCATCGCGTTGATCGACGCGGCCTGCATCACGATCGGGTTGCTGATCCTGCGGGTGCCGGGCGCGATCGGCCTCGGCGCCCTCGTCTTCGTCGGCGCCTACATCCCCTACCTGGGTGCGTTCATCTCCGGCGCGGTCGCTGTGCTGGTCGCCCTTGCCGACCGCGGGTTCGTCATCGCGCTGTGGGCGCTCGGAGTGGTGCTCGCCGTGCAGGTGCTGGAGGGACATGTCCTCCAGCCGATGATCCAGAGCCGTACGGTCCACATGCATCCTGTGGTGGTGCTGCTGGCCCTCACGGCCGGCGCGAGCCTCGCGGGCGTCCTCGGCATGCTGCTCGCCGTGCCGGCCACCGCGGCCGCGTTCGGGGTCATCCGCGAGCTGCGCGCCCGCTACGCCCCCGCCCCGGCCCCCGGACCCGGCTCGTAGAGCTCCCGCCGGATCGACTCGCCCTCATCCCTCGACTCCGTGCCCCATGCCTCCGCCGGCATCAGCCGCTCCGGGCGGCAGGGGGCGGTGTCACGTCTATGTCAATGGGTTGCACGGGTGCCGAGCGGTAACCTTGCACAGGTTGTGTCCCCCGAATCGCTAAGACTGGATGAACGACGATGCATCGGTACAGGTCCCACACCTGCGGCGAGCTCCGCGCCTCTGACGTCGGAACCGACGTCCGGCTGAGCGGCTGGCTGCACAATCGGCGCGACCTGGGCGGCATCCTCTTCATCGATCTGCGCGACCACTACGGCATCACGCAGCTCGTCGCCCGGCCCGGCACCAAGGCCGCCGAGGTTCTCGACAAGCTGACGAAGGAGACCGTCGTCCGTGTCGACGGCAAGGTCGTCTCCCGCGGCGCCGAGAACGTCAACCCCGAGCTGCCCACCGGTGAGATCGAGGTCGAGGCCACCGAGGTCGAGGTCCTGGGCGCCGCCAAGCAGATCCCGTTCACCATCAACGCCGACGACGGCGTGAACGAGGAGCGCCGCCTCGAGTACCGCTTCCTCGACCTGCGCCGAGAGCGCATGCACCGCAACATCATGCTGCGCACCGCCGTCATCTCCGCCATCCGGCACAAGATGACCGCGCTCGGCTTCAACGAGATGGCGACCCCGATCCTCGCCGCGACCTCCCCGGAGGGCGCACGTGACTTCGTCGTCCCGTCCCGGCTGAACCCCGGCAAGTTCTACGCGCTGCCCCAGGCCCCGCAGCAGTTCAAGCAGCTGCTGATGATCTCCGGCTTCGACCGCTACTTCCAGATCGCGCCCTGCTTCCGCGACGAGGACGCCCGCGCCGACCGCTCGCCGGGCGAGTTCTACCAGCTCGACGTCGAGATGAGCTTCGTCGAGCAGGAGGACGTCTTCCAGCCGATCGAGAAGCTGATGACCGAGCTCTTCGAGGAGTTCGGCGGCGGCCGCCACGTCACCTCCCCCTTCCCGCGCATCCCGTTCCGCGAGGCGATGCTGAAGTACGGCTCCGACAAGCCGGACCTGCGCGCCAAGCTGGAGCTCGTCGACATCTCCGACGTCTTCGCAGGCTCGGAGTTCAAGGCCTTCGCCGGCAAGCACGTCCGCGCCCTGGCCGTGCCGGACACCGCCGACCAGCCCCGTAAGTTCTTCGACGGCCTCGGCGACTACGCCGTCGAGCAGGGCGCCAAGGGCCTCGCCTGGGTCCGCGTGGGCAACGAGGGAGCCCTGACCGGCCCCATCGCCAAGTTCCTCACCGAGGAGAACGTCAAGGTCCTCACCGAGCGTCTGGGTCTGGCCCCCGGCGACGCCGTCTTCTTCGGCGCCGGCGACTTCGACGAGGTCTCCAAGATCATGGGCGCGGTCCGCGTCGAGGCGGCCAAGCGCGCCGGCCACTTCGAGGAGGGCGTCTTCCGGTTCTGCTGGATCGTCGACTTCCCGATGTACGAGAAGGACGAGGAGACCGGCAAGATCGACTTCTCGCACAACCCGTTCTCCATGCCGCAGGGCGGTCTCGAGGCCCTGGAGACCCAGGACCCGCTGGACATCCTGGGCTGGCAGTACGACATCGTCTGCAACGGCGTCGAGCTCTCCTCCGGTGCGATCCGGAACCACGAGCCCGAGATCATGTTCAAGGCGTTCGAGATCGCGGGCTACTCCCGTGAGACCGTCGAGCACGAGTTCGCCGGCATGCTCCGCGCCTTCGAGTACGGCGCCCCGCCGCACGGCGGCATCGCCCCCGGCGTCGACCGCATCGTGATGCTGCTGGCCGACGAGCCGAACATCCGCGAGACGATCGCGTTCCCGCTCAACGGCAACGCACAGGACCTGCTGATGGGCGCGCCGACCGAGCTGGACGAGGCCCGCCTGCGCGAGCTGAACATCCAGCTGCGCAAGCCGGTCGCCAAGCCGGGCGAGTAACACCCGGCAGAGCTTTCAACGAAGAGGGGCCCCAGGAACCGTGAGGTTCCGGGGCCCCTCTTGCGTTTCGCGGGCCTTGCGTGTCGCGGGCGAATCCGGCCGGACCGCCACCGCGTGGTGCGGGCCGGGACCCAATGTGGTCCCGGCCCCCGCGCGTCGCGTACGGACGCGCTAGTTCTTCTTCGGCTCCTCCAGGCGCGGGAACAGCACCGCGCCCTTGGTCACCGTCGTGCCGGCCGGCAGCCTGCCCCAGTCGCCCGCCTCCTGGACCTTCTGGTCCGTGAGGGCGCCCAGCGGGGCTTCCGCGCCCAGTGAGTCCCACAGCTTCTGGGACGTCTCCGGCATGATCGGGTTCAGCAGCACGGCTACGGCCCGCAGCGACTCGGCCGCCGTGTAGAGGATCGTCGCGAGACGGGCCTGGCCCTCCGGCGACTCGTCCTTGGCCACCTTCCACGGCTCCTGCTCCGTGATGTAGCCGTTGACCTGCTTCACGAAGTCGAACACGGCCAGGATGCCGCCCTGGAAGTCCAGCTCCTCGCCGATCTTCCGGTCGGCCTCCGCGACGGCCTTCGCGAGCCCGTCCTGGACCGCCTTCTCCGCGTCACCGAAGGCGGTGGCCTCGGGCAGCGCGCCGCCGAAGTACTTGCCGACCATCGCCGCGACACGAGAGGCCAGGTTGCCGTAGTCGTTGGCGAGCTCGGAGGTGTACCGGGCGGTGAAGTCCTCCCACGAGAACGAACCGTCCTGGCCGAACGCGATCGCGCGCAGGAAGTACCAGCGGTACGCGTCCACACCGAAGTGCGAGGTCAGGTCCTGCGGCTTGATGCCGGTCAGGTTCGACTTCGACATCTTCTCGCCGCCGACCATCAGCCAGCCGTTGGCCGCGACCTTGCCGGGCACCGGCAGGCCCTGGGCCATCAGCATCGCCGGCCAGATGATCGCGTGGAAGCGCAGGATGTCCTTCCCCACCAGGTGCACGTTGGCCGGGAAGGTCTCGTCGAACTTCGCCTGGTTCGAGCCGTAGCCGACGGCCGTGGCGTAGTTGAGGAGCGCGTCGATCCACACGTAGATGACGTGCTTCTCGTCCCACGGGACCGGGACTCCCCAGTCGAAGGTCGAACGGGAGATGGAGAGGTCCTGCAAACCCTGCTTGACGAAATTCACGACCTCGTTGCGGGCCGACTCGGGCTGGATGAAGCCCGGGTTCGACGCGTAGAAGTCCAGCAGTTTCGGGCCGTACTCGCTGAGCTTGAAGAAGTAGTTCTCCTCCTTGAGGATCTCCACCGGCTTCTTGTGGATCGGGCACAGCTTGGTGCCGTCCTCGGCTTCGATGAGATCACCCGGGAGCTTGTACTCCTCACAGCCCACGCAGTAAGGGCCCTCGTACCCGCCCTTGTAGATCTCGCCCTTGTCGAAGAGGTCCTGCACGAACTCCTGCACACGGTCCGTGTGCCGCTTCTCCGTCGTACGGATGAAGTCGTCGTTCGCGATGTTCAGATGCTCCCAGAGAGGCTTCCAGGCCTCCTCCACGAGCTTGTCGCACCACTCCTGGGGCGTGACGCCGTTCGCCTCCGCGGTGCGCATGATCTTCTGACCGTGCTCGTCCGTGCCGGTGAGGTACCACACCTTCTCGCCACGCTGACGGTGCCAGCGTGTGAGCACGTCGCCTGCGACGGTCGTATAGGCGTGGCCCAGGTGAGGAGCGTCGTTGACGTAGTAGATGGGGGTCGAGACGTAGTACGCCGTCGCCCCCTGCTTCTCGGATCCAGTGGCCGCCATGGTCGAAATCCTATCGGGCCCCGGAAGATCGACTCACACGCGTGCCGCGTGCCCCCGGTGACGTCCGGGCGGGGCTTCCCGCCAGGACGTCACCGAGGAGACGTCGCGCCTACGGGCGCGCCGACGGGCGCCAAGCCCCGAGGAGGCCCTTGAACAGCTCGGCGTGCCGGAGCTCGCGGGGCGCGGGGCCGGCGTGGAAGAACGCGGCGTTGTCGGCCTGGAGCTTGCGGAGGTAGTCGAAGGCCTTGGCCTCGTGCTCGCCGAACGCCACGAACTGCCAGAACACCGGCTTGTCGGCGGCGGCCGCGAGGGCGGCGGTGGCGGCGGTCTTCGACTCCGGGGCGCCGTCCGTCTGGAAGATCACGAACGCCGGGCCGCCGGTGTTCTTCTTGGCGTGCAGAGCGAGGACCTCCTCGACGGCGAGGTGGTAGTTGGTACGCCCCATCCGGCCGAGGCCGGCGTGCAGCTCGTCGACACGGCCCTGGGGCGAGTCGAGGGTCAGCTCGCCGGTGCCGTCGATCTCGGTTGAGAAGAACACGACGTCGACCGTCGCGTCGGTGTCGAGGTGGGCGGCGAGTGCGAGCGCCTGATCGCCGAGGTGCTGGGCGCTGCCGTCCTTGAAGTACGGGCGCATGGACCCGGACCGGTCGAGCACGAGGTACACCCGTGCGCGGGCCCCGGTGAGCTGCGCGTTCTTGAGCGCGGCGCCGGCGGCCTTGTAGGCCTCCACGAGGTGCGGCGCCCGCGCCTTGACCCGCGTGGGCCCGACGGCGGCGCGACCGCCGCTCACGCCTGCGGCGGGGGTCTCGGCCGCGTCAGCGTCGGCGTCGGCCTGCGGCTCGGCGGCGTCGGGCGCGGCGGTGGCGGGCTCCGCGTCGGGTGCGGACTCCGCTTCGGCCTGGGGCTCGGTCGCGACCGTGCCGGTGTCGCCTTCGACGTCGGCCGCGACTGCTTCCGCAGGTGCGGCGGCTGCGGCGGCGTCGGCCTGCGGTTCGGCGGGGTCGGGGGCGGCGGTGGCGGGCTCCGTCGTGGCGGTCTTGGCCGCGGTGGGGGTGCTGGTGTTCTCCTCGGCGTCGGGCGCGACTGCTTCCGCAGGTGCGGCGTCCGGCGTGGCGGCGTCGGCCTGCGGCTGGGTCGGGTCGGGCGCGGGCTTGGCGTCGTCTGCGGCGAGGTCCGCCTCAGGCTGCGGTTCGGCGGCCGCGTCGTCCTCCGCCTCGGGTGCGGGCTTCGTGTCGGCCGGGTCGGCCGCGCTCGCGGCGGCGTCGGGCGTGACTGCTTCCGCAGCCGCGGTGTCGACCTGCGGCTCGGCCGCGTCCCCTGCGGCGACCTTCGCGTCAGGTGCGGATGCCGCCTCGGCCTGCGGTTCGGCGGGGGTGGCGGGCTCCGTCGTGGCGGTCTTGGCCGCGGTGGGGGTGCTGGTGTTCTCTTCGGCGTCGGGCGCGACTGCTTCCGCAGCTGTGGCGTCCGGCGTGGCGGCGTCGGCCTGCGGCTCGGTCGCGTCCTGCGCGGGTTCGGCGTCGGGCGCGACTGCTTCCGCAGCTGTGGCGCTCGCCGCGTCGGCGTCGGCCTGCGGCTCGGCGGCGTCGGGCGCGGCGGTGGCGGGCTCCGCCTCGGGTGCGGCGTCCGGCGTGGCGGCGTCGGCCTGCGGCTCGGCCGGGTCGGGCGCGGGCTTGGCGTCGTCCGCGGCGACGTCCGCCTCCGGCTGCGGCTCGGCGGCCACGTCGGCCTCCGCCTCCGGTGCGGGCTTGGCGTCGGCCGGGTCGGCGTCGGGCACGAGCGCTTCCGCAGCTGTGGCGTCGGCCTGCGGCTCGGCCGGGTCGGACGCGGGCTTGGCGACGTCGGTCTCCGCCTCCGGCTGCGGCTCGGCGGCCTCCCGGAGGGGCTCCACGTCGGACGTCGTCGGCTTCGTCGACGGGGTGCCCGTGGACTGCGACGGAACCGAGGGGGTGCGGTGGCGGGGGGGCGCGTTGTCGAAGGCCGCAGAGACCAGATCCGAGGCCCGGTCGGCCGCCGTCTGCGAAGGCACCGTCGCCGACGCCTCCGTGGCCGGTTCCGTGCGCTCGGCCTGGGCCGGAACGGAGGCTGCCGCCGACTCGTTACACTCAGCACGGTCGCGTCCGAACACCTTGCGCAGCAAGCTCCGAATACCCATGGGCGAGGCCTTTCGCATGAGTTGGGTGCGGTGACTGTCCGCTCCTGCCCTTGCAATGCAGGCCAGGGCGGACACGTAAGGTTAGCGGCCGCCCCGCTCGCCCTTGGGGAGGGCACCCACAAGCGTCGCCCATCACACCCCAACCGCGCTTCGTCCGTGCCGCATTCATCCCTCGTTCACCCTGCGTCCGCCCTCGTGCAGACGTGCGCGCCTAGCGTCATGGCCGGAAACATTCCGACACCATGTCGGCGCAGGTGCGCCGAAGGAGGACGAAGTGCGCAAACTGCTGCCGCTGTTGAACACGACTCCGCACGCGGGCGGACGCTCTGCCCTCACCTGCCGCTACCGCTGCGGCGACGCCTGCTTCCATGAGGTCCCGAACACCAGCGACAACGAGTACGTCGGCGATGTCATAGCGAGCGCCCTGTCGCGCCGCTCGATGATGCGTGCCGCCGCTGTCGTGACCGTCGCCGCGGCGGCCGGCGGCGCGGCCGTGGTGCAGGGCGCCCAGCCCGCGCAGGCGGCAACCCCGGCCGGGTACAAGCCGGGAAAGCCCGGTAAGTCCGACGGTGCCCGCGGCCTCCGCTTCGCGCCCGTCGCGCCCAACAAGGACGACAAGGTCACCGTCCCCGAGGGCTACGAGCAGAGCATCGTGATCCGCTGGGGCGAGCCCATCCTCCGCGGTGCCCCCGCCTTCGACCCGGACAGGCAGTCGGCGAAGGCACAGGCCGGCCAGTTCGGCTACAACAACGACTTCCTCAGCCTGCTGCCGCTGAAGGGCGAGCGCGGTCGTCAGGTCCTCGTCGCGAACCACGAGTACACGGACGAGATGCTGATGTTCAAGGGGTACGACCCCGAGAGCCCGACCCGCGAGCAGGTCGAGATCGCCTGGGCCGCGCACGGTCTGTCGGTCGTCGTGGTCCAGGAGGAGCACCGCTCCGGCAGGCTCACCCCGGTGACGCGCCACCCGCTCAACCGCCGCCTGACGGCGACGAGCGAGTTCGAGCTCACGGGCCCCGCCGCGGGCGGCACGCTGCTGCGTACGAGCGCCGACCCGTCGGGCACCAAGGTGCTCGGCACGCTCAACAACTGCGCCGGCGGCACCACCCCGTGGGGCACGATCCTGTCGGGTGAGGAGAACTTCAACCAGTACTTCGCGGGCGGCTCGAGCGCGACGGACAAGCGCTACGGCGTCGGCTCCGGCGCCACCGAGCGCAAGTGGGAGCGTTTCGACAAGCGTTTTGACGTCAAGCAGGAGCCCAACGAGATCCACCGGCACGGCTGGATCGTCGAGCTCGACCCGTACGACCCCGACTCCACGCCCGCCAAGCGCACCGCGCTGGGCCGGTTCAAGCACGAGGCCGCGCAGCCGCGCCTCACCGACGACGGCCGGCCGGTCGTCTACATGGGCGACGACGAGCGCTTCGACTACTTCTACAAGTTCGTCTCGTCGAAGCGGATGCAGAAGGGCGGCAGCCGTGCCGCCCGCGCGCACAACCGCACGCTGCTCGACGAGGGCACCCTGTACGTCGCCAAGCTCACCGGTGACTCGCCGGGCGAGGTCGACGGCACCGGCAAGCTCCCGAACGACGGCGAGTTCGACGGCTCCGGCGTGTGGATCCCGCTCGCGACGGGCGACGTCTCGCACGTGCCCGGAATGACCGCGGAGGAGGTGTACGTCTTCACCCGTCTCGCCGGTGACAAGGTCGGCGCGACGAAGATGGACCGCCCCGAGGACGTCGAGCCGAGCCCTCGCACCGGCCGGGTCTATGTCGCCCTCACGAACAACACCGACCGCGGCAAGCCCGGCAAGGCGGGCGCCGACGAGGCCAACCCGCGCAACCTCAACAAGCACGGGCAGGTCCTGGAGCTCGCCGAGCACTGGGACGATCCGGCCTCCGACGGCTTCGCCTGGCGCCTGTTCCTGGTCGCCGGCGACCCGAACGACCCGGCCACGTACTTCGCGGGCTACCCGAAGGACAAGGTCAGCCAGATCTCCTGCCCGGACAACCTGGCCTTCGACCCGCACGGCAACCTGTGGATCTCCACGGACGGTTCTCAGCTCGGTTCGCACGACGGCCTGTTCGGCGTCGCGACCCGCGGCGAGCGCCGCGGTGAGCTCAAGCAGTTCCTGACCGTGCCGACCGGTGCGGAGACCTGCGGCCCGATCGTCCAGGACCGCCGTGTCCTGGTGGCGGTGCAGCACCCGGGCGAGGTCGACGGCGCGTCCGTCGAGAAGCCGGCGAGCGCCTGGCCCGACGGGCCGGGCAGGATGGTCCGCCCGTCGGTCGTCGCCGTCTACCGCAAGGACGGGCGCGACATCGGAGCATGACCGGCAGCGGTCACGAGGTGGCGCCCAGGTGGGTGCGCCACCTCGTGAACTGCTCCGCCGCATCTCCCGTGTACGCCCACGGGAGATGCGCGGCACGCGTTCCCAGCAGCTGGAACAGTCCGCGCGCCTCCTGCCGCAGACCGGCGTGACAGGCGGCGTGGACGAGGTAGTTGAGCTCGCCGATCTCCTGTGGCGCGACGGGGCCGTCGGTGCGCCACAGGATCCACCGCTCCCAGGTGCGACGGATCTCCGTGATCGCGAGCTCGTGCTTCCAGTGCTGGTCGAAGCCGCGCACCACCCGGCCCTGTGCCGCGTCGGCGACGTACCGGTACTCCTCCGCCCGCGCGATCTGCACCAGCACCGGCAGCGGCGACCCGGGCGGCGACGCGCCTGCCGCGTCGCGTGCGAAGTCGTACATCCTGCCGTGCGTGCCGTGCCAGCGGGCCGAGTGGTAGCGCAGCAACTGCACATGACCTTCGACGTTGTACGGGTCGCGCCGGCGCATCTCGTCCCACCAGCACCGCAGTTCACGACGCGGCACCCCGTCCTCGTACAGCCTGGCGACCGTCAGCAGCGACACCCACGGCATCGGGTCTCCGGGGTGGGCGTCGGCGGCGGCGAAGCAGGACCGGACCGCGGCGTCGAGCCGTGCCCGGTCCGTGCCGGCTCCGCGGCCGGCGGCGATCACCAGCTGGAAGGACCGTACGACCTCCGTGGCCGCGCGCAGGACCGCCGCGTCGGGGCTGGCCGGTTCCGCCGCGCGCCATATCTCGGCGGCGGAGGAGCCGGCCGCGGCGTGGGCGAGCAGCCGGATCCGGTGCGTGCGCAGGGGCCAGTTGTCGCCGGTGGCACCGAGCAGGTCGCGGACGCCCTGCCAGCGGCCGATAACGATGTCGTGCAGGGCTTCGGCGAGAGGCCGGTCCCCGAAGGCGGGATCGAAGTCGGGTACGAAGCGGCGGCGTGCGACCATCTGCGGCACTTCCCTCGGCGGTGCATGCGTGCGTTGCGTGCGTAATGCGTTCAGAAGTCCGTGGCCAGTGCCTTGTCGGCGTAGTGCGCGCGGTGGGGATCGCCGCCCCCGCCGTCGGGCTCGACCGCGCAGGTCGCGTCCAGGCGGGCGGGCCGGTAGTAGGTACTGCCCCGCCGCCAGTAGTGGATCATCGGCACGAGTCCGGCGGCGAGGCCCCCGATGCCGATCGCGACCGACGCGCCGCTCAGCTCGCCGAGCGACTCGAAGAAGATCCACAGCATGAACAGAGCGCCGAGCAGCGGCCAGGCACCGCTGAGCAGGAAATCGCGTACGGACGTCAGCAGCATCCTGCGGTAGGCGACGACGGCGGCGATGCCGGCGAGTCCGTAGTAGAGGGCGATCTGGAGGCCTATCGCGGCGACCGCGGCGGTGACGACGTCCCTGACGGAGCCGAGCGCGGTGGACGCCACGAACATGGCGAGTGCGACGACGCCGACCACGCAGATGGCCGCCCAGGGCGTGTTCCAGCGGCGGTGCACCAGACCCAGCGCGGCGGGCATCGTACGGTCGCGGCCCATCGCGAACAGCGAGCGGGTGACCTGGATCAGCGTCGTCTCCAAAGTGGCGACGGTCGACAGCAGCACGGCGATGACCAGCAGCTTTCCGCCCACGCCCGGCCAGATCGCGGCTCCCAGAACGGCCAGTACGTTCGATCCGGCGGCCTGGATCTCCCCGGCCGTCAGGATGACGTTGACGGCGACGGTGAACGCCTCGAAGAGCAGGAACACCACGCCGACGCCGACGAGCGCGCCGAGCCCCGAGACACGGCGGCTGTCGCGGATCTCCTCGCTGAGGTTGCTGGTGACGTCCCAGCCCCAGTAGTAGAAGGTGGCGATCAGCGCCCCGGAGGCGAAGCCCGCCGGACCGTCGAAGTGCGAGAAGCCGAACCACGACCAGTCGAAGGCGGCAGCGGCCCCCTCGTGCAGCAGCGCGGCGCCGATGAAGAAGAGCAGGATCACCGACTCGACACCGGTGAGCAGCAGTTGGGCCCGCACGGTCATGCGCGCGCCGCCCAGCACGACAAGCAGCATCGCGAGGAACCAGCCGGCGCCGACGGTCGTCGCGAGGGCCGGGTTGTCGGCGAGCTCCGGATCGAAGAGCCCCAGCGTCATCGCGCCCGCGGGCAGGGAGCCCGCCACCATGAAGATCGTCGTCGAGACGACCAGCGCCCATCCGGACAGGAACCCGAGGAACGGATGGAGGGTCCGGCCGACCCAGGAGTAGCCCGCACCGGCGTTGACGTCGATACGGCCGAGCCTGCCGAAGGCGAGGACGATGCCGAGCATGGGTATCGCGCAGTACAGCAGCGCGGCAGGACCCGCGAGCCCGACGGTGGCGACGAGCACGGCCGTGGTGGCCGCGATCGAGTAGGCGGGGGCGCTGCCTGCCACGGCCATGACGACGGTGTCGAACGTCCCGAGGACATTGGGCCGTAGCCCTCTGCCGGAGCTGCTGCGCATGGAAATCTCCGAATGCCCTTGTGTCGTACGGGGTATGGCGACACCTCAGAAACCGAACGCCCGCGTACGGAGTGAACGCCTCCGTCAGGGGAGATCGTGCGCATCGTAGTCGGATGTGTGCGCTGTGGTGAGGGGGTGGGGCCCCGGCCAACCCGCACGAGGCCCGCACACGGTGGTGAGGGACGTTCGCCCGGTCGCGGGTGCACGGTGATGCGGGGTTCCGGGCGCCCGTGATGTCCGCCCGTGAGCGGGGCCCGGGGTCGTAGAGTCGGTACATGGCTGCAGAGGGTTCGTCCACGTCAGGCGAGGGCACCGTCCGGGTCGACGTCTGGATCTGGTCCGTACGGCTCACCAAGACCCGTTCGCAGGCCTCCGCGGCATGCCGTGCGGGCCATGTGCGGGTCAACGGCGAGCGCGTCAAGCCCGCCCAGGCGCTGCGCGTCGGTGACCAGGTGCGGGTGTTCCACGCGGGACGGGAGCGCCTTGTGGTCGTCTCGAAGATCGTGCGCAAGCGGGTCGGCCCGCCGGTCGCGGTGCAGGCCTACGTGGACAACAGCCCGCCGCCCCCACCCAAGGAGTTCACGGCCCCTGCGGCGGTACGGGACCGGGGCGCCGGCCGCCCGACGAAGCGTGACAGGCGCGAGCTGGAGCGGCTTCACGGTGGGCGGCCGAAGGCCTGAAGGGCCTGGCTCGCCCCCTGGCCGTAAGGCCGGCCCGGTCGCCGAGGGCCCCCGCCCCGGCGTCCACCTCGCTCGCGCCCGGCTCACGCCGGCGCTGCGGGCGACGCGATCGCCCGCGCCGCTCTGACCTCCTGCCGGAGCGGCGCCAGTACACCCTCCTCGTCGCCGGGCAGCTCGGCCCGTACCTCCACCAGCACCTCGCTCGAGCGCAGGCCGTCCGCCAGCTCCCGCAACTGCCGCTCGATCCCGGCGACCTCGTTGTCGCCGGGCGGCTGCGCCCCGTGGTCCACACGCACCCGCGCCGCCGTCGTCGCGTCCACGATCCGCTCGGCGGCGACGACCAGCGGCCACCAGGCCGCGGCGCGCGCCCCGGTCGGGGGCGGCTCGGTCAGGGCGCGCTGGAACTCGGAGCGCACGGAGGACAGGTCCCGGTAGATCCGCCGCCGGGCACGCACCCGCTCGGCGTGGTCCAGGCCGTCGAACGCGCAGCCGACGTACTGGGCCGTGTCCTCGACGCACTGCGCCAGCCGGTCCCCGATGCGGGTGTGCCAGCTCTCCGGCCACAGCAGATAGCCCGCCACCAGCACGATCGCGCAGCCCATGAGGCTGTCCACGAGCCGGGGCAGCACCAGATGAAAGCCCTGGCGGTTGAGGATGTCCGAGAGCATCAGGACCACCGGGGTGATGGCCGC
The DNA here is from genome assembly GCF_044763255.1 of Streptomyces sp. NPDC096176. Taxonomy (NCBI): domain Bacteria; kingdom Bacillati; phylum Actinomycetota; class Actinomycetes; order Kitasatosporales; family Streptomycetaceae; genus Streptomyces; species Streptomyces sp. NPDC096176. Next base: position 336,363 of record NZ_JBIWFV010000002.1, read on the forward strand.
GGTCTGGAAGGCGTACCCCTTCGCGGAGAACGCCGGGATCAGCGCCGCGAGCAGCATCATCACCGGAACGTCCCACCAGCCGCGCTCCAAGACCGCCAGCACGGCCGCCGCCACGAGCAGCCCGGCGGCCGTGCCGAGCGCACGCAGCACCGCACGGGAGAACACCGAGCCGAAGTCGGGCTTGAGGACGAACGTGACGGTGAGCGCCACCCAGTACGAACGTGGCACCGGCACCACCGACACCAGCGACTGCGCCAGCCCGATGCAGAGCGCGAGCCGGAGCCCGTACCGCCAGGACGGCTCGGAGAGCAGCATGTTGCGCACTGCCCGCCGTGCCCTGACGCCCAGCGCGGCGGGCCGGCCGAGCCGGTCGTCGACGCCTGTCAGGTCGTGGTCCGTCTTGTGGACGACGGTTGAGGCGTGGCGCAGCGCGCTGTTGACAGCACGGTCGGCGGGACCCTCCGGTTCGGGCAGGACGAGCTCGGGGGCGACCTTGCGGCCCTGTGCCACCGAGTCGGCCAAGTCGCGCACCGCGGCGGGGATTTCGGGGCGGCGAGAGGCCCGCCCGTACCGGTGTGCCGCGGCCGCCGCCTCGACGAGCGGGATCACCACGTTCAGTTGGGCGAGCAGCTGCACCAGGGGGCTGCGCCGCCCGTGGTCGCGTGCCCGCCGGGCGAGAACCAGGTCGTACGCGGTGTTGAGCGCCTGGGTGACGCCCTGACGCCGGGCGTCGTAGTCGGTCGTGCCCGCGGCCGCGAACAGGTCGGCGACGCTGCGGTAGGTCGCGGCGACCGCCGACTGCTCGGGGACACGTCCGCGCAGGGGCCAGCCCAGCAGCGCCAGTACGAGGACGAACATCCCGCCGAGCGTCAGCAGCAGCGGCGCGTTCCACCACGGTCCCGGCATCGGCAGCCCGGCCCCGACCACCGCGTTGAGCAGGAGCAGGAGCCCTGACACGGAGGTCACCGCGCCGATGGAGGAGATCATTCCCGAGACGAGCGCGATGAGGGTCAGCGCACCGACCGCCAGCCAGCCCTCGCCGTACACCAGGGAGCCCAGCGTGACCCCGATCGCACCGAAGAACTGGGGGACGGCGATGTTGAGCAGCCGCATCCGGTAGGCGTCGGCGGTGTCACCGATGACGCCGGACAGCGCGCCCATCGACACCAGCGCCCCGTACTCGGGGCGGCCGACGGCGAGCCCGACGGCCAGCGGGGCGGCCAGAGCGACGGCCGCCCGGCCGACGGCGGCCTTGGCGACGGGCGCGGAGTGGGGCAGCAGGCCCTGCACCAGCCAGTCCGGCGGCGTGAGCCGCCCCGTGCGTCCGCCCTTGCCGTCCTCGGGTTCTCCCATGGTCATCAAGAGACCCCGAACAGGCCGTCGGACGCAAGCTCCGCAGCGGCCCGCCCCGCAGCGGCCCGCCGTGGCGGTCCCGTTCACCCGTCGGTCCCGTTCACCCGTCGGTCCCGTTCAGTCGTCGGTCCCGATCACCCGTCGGCACCGTTCAGCTGCGGTAGTTCTCCACCTCGTCCGCCGGCCGTTCCTTCACCGTTCCGGGGTCCTCGCCGAACTCGGCCTTGGCGCGGCGCCGACGCAGCACGTCCCAGCACTGGTCGAGCCGGATCTCCAGCTCCCGCAGGCGGGCCTGGTCCTCCTGGCCGAGGCCCTGCTGCTCGGTGGAGCGGTCGCGCAGGGCGCGTTCCTCCGCGACGAGATTGCCGATGTTGTCGATGATCTGCTCGTCGACGTGTTCGTTGTCCATGGCGTCTGCTCCGTGCTTCGGCGTGTGCTCCGTGCTTCGTTAGGGCGGGGGTGCCCCGGATCCCCCTCGGGCGGGTGTCACAGGGCGAAGACCGTTTTGCCCCGCGCACCTCCCGCCCGGTTCTGCACCAGCGCGTCGGGTGCCTTCTCCAGCGGCAGTTCGGCGTCGACCGGAGCGTGCAGCGACCCGTCGGCGGCTGCGGCGGCGAGCGTGTCGAGCAGCGTCGTCGAAGGGCGCAGTCGGAAGCCGACGCCCGCCACACCGCCCGCGAGCGGCGTGGCGCCGGCGTCGAAGCGGGTCGCTACGGCCACCGCGCCCGGTCTGCCGAGCCCCGCGTGCACGGCGAACGACTCGGGCGTCCCGGTGACCAGATCGGCGACGGCGTCGACGCCGTCGGGGCACACTCGCCGTACCGCACCGGCCGGGTCCTCCACGGTGGCGTCGACGGTGAGGGCCGCCCCGAGTCCGCTCATCCGCCGCCGCTCGTCACCGCGCACCACGGCCACGACGCGTACGCCGCGGGCTGCCGCGAGCTGGGTGAGCAGGCAGCCGACGCCGCCGGCGGCGCCAAGGACAAGAAGGCTGTCTCCGGCCCCCACACCGGTCAGGTCGAGCAACTGTGCCGCGGCTGTCCCGGCGGTGGGCAGCAGTGCCGCGTCACGCAGAGCGAGGCCGTCGGGTACGAACGCGACCGGGCCGTCATGCGGCACCGACACGTACTCGGCGTAGCTGCCCGCCGGCGGGCCCGAGGTGCGGCCGAACACGGCATCGCCCACCCGGAAACGGTTGTCGCCCGGACCCACGACGTCCACCTTGCCCGCGAAGTCGGCGCCGAGCACCAGAGGGAAGGTCTGAGGGGAGTCCGGCGGCGGCACCCGGCCAGGACCACCGGACAGAAGCGCGCCGTCGGCGATCTGCCAGTCGAGGGGGTTGAGCGACGCGTACTCGATCTTGACGACGACCTCGCCCTGCTCGGGCTCGGGCTTCGGGACCTGGATCAGCTCGGGCTCCGCACCGAACTCCCTGACCGCGACAGCACGCATGGGCCATGCCTCCTGACCGAACGGCCCCCGGTGGCTCGCACCACGTCCCCACTCTCACCCGGCCGGGCGGTCAGCGCACATCGTGCAGTTCCAGCTCGACGAGGAGGGAGCGGTGGTCGGTCTCCGGCAGGTCGAGGAAGCGGGCCTCGCGCACCGAGAAATCCTCGCTGACCAGCACATGGTCGATCTGCGTGCCCAGCGGACGGCGCACATCGGCGGGCCAGGACGGAGTACGGGCCGCACCGGCGAGGGTGGCACTGTCGCGCAGCCGGCCCGCCTCCAGGACGCGGCGGAAGGCGGCATGGTCCTGACCTGCGTTGAAGTCTCCCGCGACGACCGTCGGACGCCCGTTCGTCCCGGCCGCGTACGCCCGCAGCAGACCCAGCTCGCGGCGCCAGTCCTCGACGGCGCCGGGCACCGGCGGCAGCGGATGCGCGAGCTGGAGTTCGACGGCCCGGCCGGAGATTTCGGCGACGGCACCCGGCATGGCGAGGGTGCCGTCGACGCCGGGTGCGGCGCGCAGCGGATGCTTGCTGAGGATCGCCGAACCGGACGCCGCAGCGCCTTCCACGACGTTGCGATACGGGTAGTCGCCGCGCGGAACGTCCGCCTCCAGGACGGCCGAGCAGGCGCGGTCGCACTCCTGGACGAACACCAGATCCGGCTGTTCGCGGCGGACCGTGGTCACGAGGGCCTCGGCGGCCTGCCCGAACTCGACGTTCGACGTGAGCACCTCGACACCCGCGACGACCGGTCCCGGCGGCTCGTCGGTCAGCCCGCTGTCGTACGGCCTGACGAACCACCCGATGACGGCGAGCACCGCGACCGCCCAGCCGACGAGGAAGCGCCGGCGTGCGAGAAGGGCCAGGAGCAGAGCTGCGCCCGCGGGCAACAGCAGCCACGGAAGGAAGGCGAGCAACTGCGGGACCGGGGTGACACCGTCCGTGTTCGCGGTGCGGCAGGCGGCGACGACCGTGGGGCCGAGCAGCAGCAGCCCGGCGAACCATCCCGTGGCGCGCCGGCCCGCCCTCCGGCCGCCGGCAGGGCCCGGCTCGGCGTCGTACAGTGCTTCGTCGGCCTGCTCCTGGTACGCCCTGTCCACACCGGCCTCCCTCCTGCTCGTCGTGAAGACGCGCTCTTCACAAGACGCCGTCGGCCCCGAGACCGTTGCGGTCGCCTTCCCTTTCCCAGGACTTGCCTGCCGGCGTCTGCGGGTGTGCCCTGTAGAAGGGGTGTGGGGGGACAGGGAAGGAGCTCTCCGCCATGGCCACACAAGCAGCGTTGCCGACCCGCCGGCGGCGCCGGAAACACGGAGACCGGCACCATGGCCCCCTCTCCTGGGCCGTGCCCGTCACCCTGGCTCTGACCTTCGGCATCTGGGCCGCCTTCATCCAGCGCGTCGAGGACGGCGGCGTCGCCACCTGGGGCCAATGGGTCCTCGGAGTGATCACCGCGGTGGTCATCGGGGCACTGGCGTTCGGACTGGGCCGCATCCAGCACTCGCTGCCGCGCGAACTGCGCGCTCTCGCGTACGGCGTGCTGGCCGCGGCGATCGTCGGCTTCCTGTCCAGCCTGGCCGACGGAAGTGTCATGAGATCCGCGGGCATCGGCGTCGCGGTGGGGGCGGGGGTGGGGGCGATGGCGTTCTACGCCTTCTACACGCACGAGTGACGCCGGTTCTGCACGCAGGCGTGACACGCAGCCCGGGGGCACCGCCCCCGGGCTGCGTGCTGTACAGGCACTCCGCTCCCGCGAGGCCCTCCTGCGCCGGCGCGCCGGCCCGCGTCGCCTGACCTGCGCAAAAGGCCTCGCCGAGAGGTGGCGACGCCGCGCACTGTCTGCTTTTCCACGTCTCGCGCGGCCGCCGGATCCGATCCGGCGGCCGCGCACCGTGTTCCCGCTCCTCGACTATGACCGCCGCGGCCCTCATGCTCGACTCACTGAGCGGATGGCGGGCGCACTGCGCGACGCCCGCGCAGTGCGCCCCCCAAGCCTGCTCACACCGCCTGCCGCCCGACCGATGACTTTCTCCACACAATCGCGTCTGCATTGCATCGCACGGACGAGAAGGAACCGAAGGACTGACGATGAGTACAGATCTGGCAATCGAGACCACCGGACTGGTGAAGGTCTTCGGTGACAACCGCGCCGTGGACGGCGTCGATCTCCGAGTGCCGGCCGGCACGGTCTACGGAGTCCTCGGTCCCAACGGCGCGGGCAAGACGACCACGGTCCGGATGCTGGCCACCCTGCTCCGCCCGGACGGCGGTGAGGCTCTGGTCTTCGGCAAGGACGTGCAGAAGGACGCGGACGCCGTCCGCAGCCGGGTCAGCCTCACCGGGCAGTACGCCTCGGTCGACGAGGACCTCACCGGCTCGGAGAACCTGGTCCTTCTCGCCCGGCTGCTCGGCCACACGAAGCCCGCAGCCCGCGAGCGTGCCGCCCAGCTGCTGGAGGCGTTCGGTCTGCGCGAGGCCTCCGACAAGCAGGTGAAGAACTACTCGGGCGGGATGCGGCGCCGGATCGACATCGCCGCGTCCATCCTCAACACCCCCGACCTGCTGTTCCTGGACGAGCCGACCACCGGCCTCGACCCGCGCAGCCGCAACCAGGTCTGGGACATCGTGCGCGCCGTCGTCGCCCAGGGCACCACCGTGCTGCTGACGACGCAGTATCTGGACGAGGCCGATCATCTGGCGTCGCGTATCGCCGTGATCGACCACGGCAAGGTGATCGCGGAGGGCACGAAGGGCGAACTGAAGGCATCCGTCGGCTCCGGCGCGGTGCATCTGCGGTTGCGCGAGGCCGACCAGCGGCCCGAGGCCGAGCGGGTGCTGGCCGCCGCGCTCGGTGCGGAGGTGCTGCTCGACGCCGACCCGGTCGCCCTCACCGCCCGTGTCAACGGTCACGGCACCGATCGCGGCGCTGCCGAGCAGGCGGCGCACGCCCTGGCCGAGCTGGCTCGCAACGGAATCACCGTCGACAACTTCGCGCTGGGACAGCCCAGCCTGGACGAGGTCTTCCTCGCCCTGACCGACAAGAAGGGGGAGGCGGCATGAGCACCGCTGCCACCACGAAGGAAGCCATCGACCTCGACCTGCAGGCCCCGAAGGCGGAGGACCTCGCCGCGCTGCTGGTCGCCACGGAGCGCCCGCCGCGGCCCAGCGCGCTCTCGGCGTCGGTGACGTTCGGCTGGCGGGCCATGCTCAAGATCAAGCATGTGCCGGAGCAGCTGTTCGACGTGACGGCTTTCCCGATCATGATGGTGCTGATGTACACGTATCTCTTCGGAGGTGCCATCGCGGGCTCCGTCTCGGACTACATCCAGTTCCTGCTGCCCGGCATCCTCACTATGAGCGTCGTGATGATCACGATGTACACGGGCGTCGCGGTGAACACCGACATCTCCAAGGGCGTCTTCGACCGCTTCCGTACGCTGCCGATCTGGCGGCCGGCCCCGATGGTCGGCTATCTCCTCGGCGACGTGGTGCGCTATCTGATCGCCTCCGCCGTGATGCTGGCGGTCGGCATGCTCATCGGCTACCGGGCCGACGGCGGTGTCGTGGGCGTTGCCCTCGGCGTCGCGCTGCTGATGGTCTTCTCGTTCTCCTTCTCCTGGATCTGGACGATGTTCGGCCTGCTGCTGCGGACCGAGAAGTCGGTCATGGGCGTCAGCATGATGGTGATCTTCCCGCTGACGTTCCTGAGCAACGTCTTCGTCGACCCGAAGACGATGCCGGGCTGGCTCCAGGCCTTCGTCAACAACAGCCCGGTCACCCATGTCGCCACCGGGGTCCGGGAGTTGATGGCGGGCAACTGGCCGGCGGCGGACATCGCCTGGTCGCTCGGCTGGTCGGTGGTGCTCGTGGTGGTCTTCGGATCGGTGACGATGCGGCTCTACAACCGCAAGTGACCACCGACAGCGGTGCCCCGACAGGTCGGGGTCCCGCTGCTCGGCCTTCTCCGTTGTCGCGCCGGCCCGAGAAGCCGGTGCTCCGGACGACATCGCCTGCGTCGTCGTCGACGTGACCCTTTCGTCGGCGTGAGGCCGCCCGGACCGCTTCGGGCACGTCAGTCGGCAGAACCGCGTACCACCACGACCGGGCAGGGCGCGTGCTGAGTGAGATGCAGGCCGACGGAGCCGAGCAGGGTCGCCTTGAAGCCGCTGTAGCCGCGGTCGCCGACGACCAGCAGCGAGGCGCCGTCCACCCTGTCCATCAGGGCCTGCGCCGCGCTGCCGATCATGATCGTCCGGGTCACGGCCGCGGCGGCCTCCGCGCCGAGCGTCTGCTCGAGGGTGTCGGCGAGCACCTTGGCCGCCAGCCGCTCGGGGTCGAAGTCGGCCGGCATGGCGGGGACCATCGCGGCCCAGCCGGCGGACGGGTACTCCCAGCTGATGACGGCCTCCAGGGGATCCCCGGTCAGCCCGGCCTGCCGTACGGCCCATCTCAGGGCCCTGATCGACGGCTCGGAGCCGTCGACGCCCACAACGATCCTGCCTTCGCCCGCCGTGCCGGTCTCGTCCGCCATACCCGCCACCTCCGTAGCTGTAGCCCGGTTCAAGCCTACGTAAAACCGCTCAGACAGTTGTAAAACTAGGCAAAGAGGTCGGCGGTGGGCGTGGCGCGGTCCGGCTCGGCCTCGGCCCGAGGGGCCATCAGGGCGGCCAGGTCGCGGCCGGCGCGGGCGATCCGGTCCGGCAGGGTGTCGGTGAGCGCGTCGCCCGTGCCGCCCCAGTCCTCGGACGCCGCGAACACGGCGGTCGGCACGACGAGCGCCCGCAGGTAGGCGAAGAGCGGCCGCAGAGCGTGCTCCAGCACCAGAGAGTGCCGTGCCGTTCCGCCGGTCGCCGCGATCAGCACCGGCTTCCCGGTGAGCGCGTCCGGCTCGATCAGGTCGAAGAACGACTTGAACAGCCCGCTGTACGAGGCGGTGAAAACCGGTGTGACGGCTATCAGCCCGTCCGCGCCGGTCACTTCCTCGATGGCGTCGGCGAGCCGGTCCGACGGAAAGCCGGTCACCAGGTTGTTGGCGATCGCCACGGCGAGGTCGCGCAACTCGACGACACTCACCCGCACCTGACGGTCACTGCCGGCGAGTTCGCGGCGTACGGACTCGGTGATCCGGTCGGCCAGCAGCCGGCTGGAGGACGGCACTCCCAGCCCGGCGGAGACGACCACGAGGTTCAGGGCTGCGGCCTGCTGCGTCATGACGTCTCCTCCGTGCTCTGCGTGTTCTTCCTGCTCTGCGTGTCGCCGCCCGTGCTTCGACGAAGGACGGCGGGGTGCGTCGGCGCGGTCTCCGGGACTCCGGCGGGCCGCAGCTTCGCGAACTCCTCGCGCAGCACCGGCACGACCTCCTCGCCGAGGATGTCGAGCTGTTCGAGGACCGTCTTCAGTGGCAGTCCCGCGTGGTCCATCAGGAACAGCTGGCGCTGGTAGTCGCCGACGGCGTCGCGGAAGCCGAGCGTCCGCTCGATCACTTCCTGCGGGGAGCCGACGGTCAGTGGTGTCTGCTCGGTGAAGTCCTCCAGGGACGGCCCGTGGCCGTAGACCGGCGCGTTGTCGAAGTACGGGCGGAACTCCCGCACCGCGTCCTGCGAGTTCCTGCGCATGAACACCTGGCCGCCGAGGCCGACGATGGCCTGCTCAGGGGTGCCGTGGCCGTAGTGCGCGTACCGCTGCCGGTACAGCTCGACCATCTTCCGGGTGTGGGACATGGGCCAGAAGATGTTGTTGTGGAAGAAGCCGTCTCCGTAGTACGCGGCCTGTTCCGCGATCTCCGGGGAGCGGATCGAGCCGTGCCAGACGAACGGCGGGACGCCGTCCAGCGGACGCGGGGTGGCGGTGAAGCCCTGAAGCGGTGTGCGGAACTTCCCCTCCCAGTCGACGACGTCCTCCCTCCACAGCCTGTGGAGGAGCGCGTAGTTCTCGACGGCCAGCGGCATCCCCTGGCGGATGTCCTTGCCGAACCACGGATAGACCGGGCCGGTGTTGCCGCGTCCCATCATCAGGTCGACCCGGCCGTCGGCGATGTGCTGGAGGTAGGCGTAGTCCTCGGCGATCTTCACCGGGTCGTTGGTGGTGATCAGTGTGGTCGAGGTGGAGAGGGTGATCCGCTCGGTCAGCGCGGCGATGTGGCCGAGGAGGGTGGTCGGGGACGAGGGGACGAACGGCGGGTTGTGGTGCTCGCCGGTCGCGAAGACGTCCAGGCCGACCTCCTCCGCCTTGCGGGCGATGGCGACGGTCGCCTTGATCCGCTCGTGCTCGCTCCGCGTACGGCCGGTGGTCGGGTCGGGGGTGACGTCGCCGACCGTGAAGATGCCGAACTGCATGGAGGCTCACCTCTCGGGTCTAGTTGAACATTGAACTAATCGTATCGCTCAACCGTCACACCCCGACCCCTATTCCCAGGCCCTCCAAGCCCCGGTGCCCTGCCCTCAGCCGGACCCGAAGGCGCCCGGGAACAGCTGGCGGAAGGCGTCCGCCGACTCGGTGCCCGACCGGCCGAAGGGCGCGTCGAAGTCCCACACCAGGAAGAGCAGGAAGGCGATCAGCGCGCTGAAGAGACCCGCGAGCAGCAGCTCACGGAACGTCCGGCCGATCTGCATGGTGAAGATCAGTCCGATGGTGATGACAGCTCCGCTGATCAGGCCGAACCAGACGATGCCGGGAAGTGTCTCGCCGGCGCCCGCCGCGCGGGCGTTGCGCGCGTCCTCCGCGGCGGCCACCTGGTCCAGCATCGGCTGGTACGCCTGCGCCTCCAGCTCGTTCTTCGGCTCGCGCTCCGCGACGCCGGTGCGCACGACCGCCAGCAGCTCCGTCCCGCGCGGCGACAGCTCCTCGTGGTTGACCATCCGCGGCCACTCGTCGTCGACGACCTCGAAGACGTAGGCGTCGATGTCCTTGCGGAGCTGGTCGCGGAAGTCGGCCGGATAGACCTGCGCGCGCTGGGTCACCTCGTGCAGTGCCTGCGCCTCCGTACGCACGGCGTCCTGAGCCGCGCCTCTCGCCTCCCAGACGCCCGCGATCGCCAGGCCCAGCACGATCGCGTACACGACGCCCACCATCATCACCATGTACTCGAGCACGTCGGGCGTCTCGGGCGAGTCCCGCGCCTCCAGTTCGTCCGCCACGTCCGCGCTGCGTGGCCTGCGCTGACTGAGGAGCGTGGCGACGAGGACGACGGCGCAGGCGGCGGCCATCACGATGGCCAGGACCAGCCATTCGGACATGAGGGTCTCCGGTGGTGTGGGGAGGGCGGGGGTGCGGGGTGTGGTTCAGGCACGCCCGCGCCGGTTGGCGGCGGACTGCGAGCGGGGACGCAACAGGGCCGCTGCGAGCACGGCCGGTGTCGTGGTCACCAGCATCAGGATCGTGAGGGGCGTCCCCGTGGGCTCCGGCGCTCCGGTCGTGGGCCGGTACGTGCGGATGGCGACGGCTTCGACCCGCTCCGGCGGGGGGCCCGCGGCGGGCGGCGCCGGCTTCTTTGGCGGCGCCGGGGCGGGCGGGGGCTCCTCCGGTGGCGGCTCGACGGGCGGGGGCGGGGGTGACGGGACGGTGGGTGTCGGCTCGTCGGAGGCCGAGGGCGTGGGCGCAGGGGGTGTCGGCGGTGTCGGAGGAGACGGCGCGGTGGGCGTGGGTGCCGGTGGCTTTGGAGCGGGGGGCTCGGGGGGAGGGGTGGGCGTGGGGGGTGAGGGCGTCGGAGGCGGGCACTCCCCGAGCCCGACGGTCACGGAGAGCGCTGCCCCGCCCAGGCCGGGCAGCGACACCGCCACCGCCAGGGTCGGCGGTGCCTGGCTCGGTGCGGGCTCAGGTGTGGGGGCCGATGCGGCCTCAGGTCCGGGAGGGGGCCGGGGGGCCGGCTCCGGCTCGCGGTCGGGTGCACCGGCCGTCACCTCCGGGTGCCCCGGCCCGTTGGCCGCGTCAGATGCGTGAGTGCCGATCACGGCCCCCTGTGTTCCGAGAATCGCCACGATCCCCAGTGCGCTCACGTGCTGCCATCCCGCCACGAGGACACGGTAGAGGTCCGGAACGTAGTCGTATGACCAGGATCACCCGTATGGCTGATGAGCGAATTTGTCCGACCGCAGGGACGGCCCTGTGGTGCGAATCATTTATGCACTTTGTTGCATAAGGGGGAGGGTGCGGCTAGAAAACAAAGGACACCCGTGCGAGGAGGCACCCGATGAGTACGAGCACCAACAGCAGCACGAGCACCGCCGCGGCCGGACAGGCCGCGTACCCGCACCTGCTCAGCCCGCTCGACCTCGGGTTCACCACACTGCCGAACCGTGTCCTGATGGGCTCCATGCACGTCGGGCTCGAGGAGGCGGAACGCGGCTTCGAGCGCATGGCTGCCTTCTACGCCGAGCGCGCCCGCGGCGGAGTCGGGCTCATCGTCACCGGCGGAATCGCCCCCAACGACCGCGGCCGTCCCTATGAGGGCGGCGCCAAGCTCACCACCGAGGACGAGGCCGCGCAGCACCGCGTCGTCACGGACGCCGTGCACGCCGAGGGCGGCCGGATCGCCATGCAGATCCTGCACTTCGGCCGATACGCGTACCACCAGGACCTGGTCGCGCCCAGCGCCCTCCAGGCACCCATCAGCCCCTTCGTCCCGCGCGCGCTGACCGACGCCGAGATCGAGGAGACGATCGAGGACTTCGTACGGGCCGCCCGGCTGGCGAAGTCGGCGGGCTACGACGGCGTCGAAATCATGGGCTCCGAGGGCTACTTCATCAACGAGTTCATCGCGAGCGCCACCAACCACCGCACCGACCGCTGGGGCGGTTCGTACGAGAACCGCGTCCGGCTGCCCCTGGAGATCGTCCGCCGCACGCGCGAGGCGGTCGGCACCGACTTCATCCTGATCTACCGGCTCTCCATGCTGGACCTGGTGCCCGGCGGCTCCTCGCTCGAAGAGGTGGTCACGCTCGCCAAGGGGATCGAGGCGGCCGGTGCGACGATCATCAACACCGGGATCGGCTGGCACGAGGCCCGTATCCCCACGATCGCGACGTCCGTGCCGCGCGGCGCGTACACCTGGGTGACCAAGAAGCTGATGGGCGCCGTCTCGGTCCCGCTGGTGATGAGCAACCGCATCAACACGCCCGAGGTCGCGGAGGAACTGCTCGCCGACGGGCGCGCCGACATGGTCTCGCTCGCCCGGCCGTTCCTCGCCGACCCCGCCTTCGTGGCGAAGGCGCGGGCCGGTCGTTCGGACACCATCAACACGTGCATCGGCTGCAACCAGGCCTGCCTGGACCACACTTTCAGCCTCAAGATCACGTCCTGCCTGGTCAATCCGCGCGCCTGCCACGAGACCGAACTCGTCCTCGCTCCCACCCGTCTGAAGAAGCGCATCGCCGTCGTCGGCGCGGGCCCCGCCGGTCTCGCCTGCGCCGTCTCCGCGGCCGAACGCGGCCACACCGTCACGCTCTTCGACGCATCGGACGAGATCGGCGGTCAGCTCAACATCGCCAAGCGCATACCGGGCAAAGAGGAGTTCGACGAGACGCTGCGCTACTTCCGCACGCAGCTGCGCGAGCACGGCGTCGAGGTGCGCCTCGGCGAGCGCGTCACCGCCGACGACCTTCCGGCCGGCGAGTTCGACGAGGTCGTCGTCGCCACCGGCGTGACGCCGCGGACGCCCGAGATCGACGGCATCGACCATCCGAGCGTGGTCAGTTACCTCGACGTGCTGCGCGACGGCGCGCCCGTCGGCGAGCGGGTCGCCGTCATCGGCGCCGGCGGTATCGGCTTCGATGTCGCCGAGTTCCTCACCGACGGCGGCGAGGGCGCGAGCCTGGACGCGCAGACGTACTTCCGCCAGTGGGGAGTCGACACCGACTACGCGGCCCGGGGCGGACTGACCACACCCGTGCGCCCGGCCCCGCCGCGGTCCGTGCACCTCCTCCAGCGCAAGGCCAGCAAGGTCGGCGCCGGCCTCGGCAAGACGACGGGCTGGATCCACCGCACGGAACTCAAGCACCGCGGCGTGACGATGACGGCGGGCGCCACGTACCGGCGGATCGACGACGAGGGCCTGCACCTGACCGTCGACGGCACGGCGTCGGTGCTGCCCGTCGACACAGTGGTGCTCTGCACGGGCCAGGAGCCGCAGCGCGCCCTGTACGACGAGCTCTCCGCCGCCGGCCGGGCCGTCCACCTCATCGGCGGCGCGGACGTGGCGGCCGAACTGGACGCCAAGCGCGCCATCGACCAGGGGACGAGGCTGGCGGCCACCCTCTGATCACGCGTCCTGGCCGGCGCCCGGGACAGGTGGAGGCGCAGGTCCGACCTGTGTGTACGGCCCCGGGGACGACGTGTTCGCGTCGCCCCCGGGGGGCCGTTTCACCCGTCCACGACCCGGCACACAGGTGGCATACCATGCGCACGTCATTCATAAGACTTTCATAAGAGGATGTACGCGTCATGGCTCTCCGCACCCCGTCACGCCCCCTGCGCGGCATATCTGCCGTCGTCGCCCTGCTCGCGGTCGGTACGGTGGGCTGCTCCGTCGTCGACAGTGCCAAGGACGGCGCCGAGAAGGTGGCCCGCCAGCGGTCGGTGTTCTCCCTCGCCGTCGGGGACTGCTACAACCCGAACGGCAAGGCCGAGGGTGAGGCGCTCGCCATCGAGGTCGTGCCCTGCGGCGAGGCGCACGAGGCCCAGGTCGTCGGAGAGTTCACGCTCGACGACGCCAAGTCCTTCCCCGGCGACAAGGCGATCACGGCGATCGCCGACGAGCGGTGCCCGGCGGAGGCGGCGAAGTTCGCCCCGGACACCTGGGCGCTTCCCAAGGGCGTCGACATCTTCTACTACACGCCGACCACCGAGAGCTGGACGACCGGCGACCGCGCCGTGAGCTGCACCTACACCAAGGAGAACGGCACGTTCACCGGCTCCCTGAAGGCCGACTCGTCGAAGCCGGAGCAGGCCACCTACCTCAAGGGCGCCAACGCCGTCTACGACGCCCTGTGGGCGAACCAGCCCGAGGCGCAGAACGTCGAGGAGGACCTCGACGGCTACAAGGGACAGGCCAAGGCCGTCGCCGCCGCCCTCGACGCGCACGTCAAGGGCATGAAGGACATCAAGGGCACAGAGACCGGCAAGCTGCGCGCGCAGCTGGAGAAGACCGCCGGCCACTGGAAGAAGGCCGCGAACGCCGCCGACGCCGACGCGTTCTACATCGCCTACGACCCGGCCTTCACCGGCATCGACCCGAACAAGACGGTCGCCGCCCGCAAGGAGCTCGGCCTCGCCACCACCGTTCCGGCCGACGACGCCGAGGTCTGGGCGGGCTGACGGTCCACGGAGCGAACCCGGCGCCGCGTTCGCCTCGGCGGCCCGGCCGGGTCCGTCCGGGCCGCCGACCGGGTCCACCAGGCACTGGCCGGGTTCGTCCCGGGCGCCGGCCGTTTTCGTCGAAGGCACCGGTCGTTTCCGCCCGGGCGCCGGCCGGGCCGGGCGCGTGGCAGGCCGTGGTGACGCGAGTCCTACCATGCGCCCATGTCCCTGCCGCACGCCATCCTCACGGCCCTGCTCGAGAAGCCCTCTTCCGGGCTGGAGCTGACCCGCCGGTTCGACCGGTCGATCGGCTACTTCTGGTCGGCCACGCACCAGCAGATCTACCGGGAGCTGGGCAAGCTCGAACAGGCCGGCCACATCCGCGCCCTGCCGTCCGAGCAGCCGACCCGCGGGCAGAAGAAGGACTACGAGGTCCTGCCGGCGGGCCGGGATGAACTGGCGGCCTGGGTGAACCGCTCGGAGGACCCCCGGCAGATCCGCGATCCGCTGCTGCTGCGTCTGCGTGCGGCGGCCGTGGTGGGAGGCGCGGGCATGGAAGCGGAGCTCGTACGCCATCTGGAGCTGCACAGGGCCCAGTTGGCCGATTACCTCGCGATCGAGGAGCGCGACTTCCCGCCCGAGCGCCGGGCGAGCAGGGAGGACCGGCTGCGTCATGTGGTGCTGCGAGCCGGTATCGAACTGGAGACGTTCTGGACGACGTGGCTGACGGACACCCTGACGGAGCTCGCCGGCCCGGATGCGGCGCCCTCCCGACATGCGGAACCTGACACCCCGTGAGATCGTCGCCGGGTGACGGACTCCTTGATCGCCGCCTTCTGCGTGGCTGCTCTCGCCCTGTTGCTGAAATCCGCCGTGGGCTTCGCCCGCGCGGGCGGTGCCGACCCCTCGACGGAGGCCCGCTCCTTGACGCTGGCCCTGTACGGCGGCGGGCTCGCCCTGCTCACGCTCGGCCTGTTCATCGCACTGGCCTGACCTGACCTGACCCGGTAGGGCCTGACCTCGCCGGACCCGCCCGGCCCATCCCGCGACGACCCCGGCCCGATCCGACCCGGCCCGATCCGACCCGACCCGACCCGACCCGCGACGAACCCGGCACGACCCGGCGGGATCAGTCCTGGTCGTCGTCGCGGTCGTGCCGGTCCCGCATTCGCTTCCTGTCCTGCGACTCCCCGTCCTGAGCCTCCTGCTCCTCGTCGCTCCCGGTGCCGCCGTCGGCGGAGACCGTCGGTGACACCAGCCCGTCCGCGGACGGCTCCTCCCGCAACACGTCCGCTGACGGCGTCGGTTCGGTCGACGGGGCCAGCTCCGCCGGCGGGGCGGGCGCGGTCGGGAGGTTGTCCGGCGGGTCGCCGGGCGAGAACCAGACCATCCCCACCAGCACCGAGGCGACGAAGGCCACGGCACCGGCGATTCCGGTGGTGACGAGAGGGCGCCGCTGCAGCAGCGTCCGGGGCCGGTGCCGTGACGACACCCGCGCGCCGGCCACTGACGGCAGCGCGTATGTCGTCGCAGGCGTCGGCCGGGGGCCGGTCACCGGGGGAGGTGTCGCTACGGATGCCGGTGCCTGTGCGGGGGCGGACTGCGGCAGTGGCGGGGGCAACGGCTGGGGGCGTCCCCGCCAGGAGTCCCAGCGGAACCAGTCCGCGACCTGTTCGGCGGTGGGCCGGTCTCCGGGCTGCTTGGCGAGCAGCCCTACCAGGTACGTCTCGAAGGCGCCGGGCATGTCGACGCCGAGCCGGCGAGGCGGCACGGGGACGGCGTCGACGTGCTGGTACAGCGTTCCGGTGGCGGTGTCCGACCGGAACGGCGGCTGCCCTGCGAGCAGCTGGTAGAGGACGCAGCCCAGGGAGTAGATGTCGGAGGCCGGGCCCGCGGGCTGCCCCAGCGCCCGCTCGGGTGCCAGGTAGAGGCTGGTGCCCACGATCTGGCCAGTAGTGGTGAGCGCCGCGCCGGGATCGTCGACGAACCGGGCTATGCCGAAATCCCCGATCTTGACCGTTCCTTCGGTGTCCACCATCAGGTTTCCGGGCTTGATGTCCCGGTGTACGACCCCTTGGCGGTGGGCCGCGGCCAGACCGGCGGCCGCCTGCGTGGCGATATGGGCGACCCGCTCGGGGCTCAGCCTGCCCTCCGAGGTCAGGGCCTGCGCCAGGCTGGTGCCCTCGACGAGCTCCATGACCAGGAAGAAGCGGTCCTGCCAGGCGCCGAAGTCGTACACCGCCACCAGGTGCGGGTGGCTCAGCCGGGCCGCTGTCCGGGCCTCCAGTTGGAACCGTGCGGCGGCCGACGGGTCGGTGTCGCCGCCCAGCAGCAGTTTGACCGCGACCTGCCGGCCCAGCACCTCGTCCGAGGCGCGCCAGACCTCGCCCATCCCGCCCCGGCCGATGGACGTTTCCAGTCGGTACCGATCTGCCACCAGCACCTGCGCACCAACCCCGATGTGTTCCGACAAGACGCCGGATGTCACCAACCCGACGGCAGAAGAACCTACTTCACGACCCGACCGGGTGATCGTCCAGGGCACCCGCGGCGCCGTCGCCCGGCTCGTCCGTCACGGGTCCGGTAACAGCGATGAGCGCATAGCGTTCGTCGCTCACCGGTCCGCCCCACAGGTCGGCCTCGCCGTCGAGCCGTTCGACGCGTACACCGGCGACCAGCGGGCTTACGGCGGCGGTCAGTCGGCGTGCGGTGACGCCGCCGTGCCACGGCAGCGCGTCCGCCCCCGCCACATAAGGAACGGCGCTCTGCCCTGCTTCCCGCCATCGGCCTTCGACCATCACCAGCCGCCCGCCGGGGCGCAGTCGGCCGACCCATCGGCGCAGCGCGGCCTCGGGCTCGGGCAGTGTCCACACCAGATGCCGGCAGAGCACCACGTCGAAGAGCCGGTCCCCGATGGGCGGCGCGGCCGCGTCCCCGACCAGGAAGACCCCCTCCAGCCCGGCGTCTTGGAATTTCGCACGCGCCTGCCCGACCATCCGTGGCGCCAGGTCGACCCCGGTGACCCGGTGGCCGGCTCCGGCGAGCAGCAGGGACATCGAAGCGGTCCCGCAGCCGACGTCGAGCACGTCGCACGGCCCGTCCGGCACCCAGCTCCGCAGCCGCCGCTCCCATGCCTGCCGAGTGCGCCGTGCCCGCAGCCCGTGGTCCGGTTCGTCGTCGAATGCGTCCGCCGCGGCGTCCCAGTACTCGGCGACAGCACGCTCGTTGAGGGCACGCTCGTTGTCGGCGGCTCGGGGGAAGGGCTCGTCAGTCATGCCGTCCATCATCTCGGCGACCACTGACATCACCGCCGCGGCTGTCACTCCCGCCGTTACCGTCACCGTCACCGTCACTGTCCCCGTCTCCGTCGTCTTTGCCGGCGCCGCCGTCCCGCCCTCGGCCGGACGTGAGCCGGGTACGGAGCGACCGGGAAAGCGCGGTCGCGCCGGCGGTGAGGAAGACGAAGTTGTAGAAGATCTGAACGAGCGTCACCGTGCGGGCCGTCTGCCCCTGTGGGGTGACGTCGCCGTAGCTGACGGTCGCCAGCGTGCCAATGGTGAAATACAGCGCGTCCAGCCTCGTCCGCAGGCCGACGAACTGGCCCGGGTCCCTGGCCAGGGCGTGGTACGCGCCGGAGAAGACGAGCAGCGACAGACACATCAGCAGCGGGATGGCGATGCCGGGGCGGGTGCCCGGCCTGTCGGTGTTGACGTCCCTGACCTGGAACAGCAGCAGCAGGGCGACCAGCGTGAGGGCCAGCGTGACGAGCGTCCAGCTGATGACGGGTCGGTGCGGGCCGACCTCCTCCAGGGGGAGCAGGAAGTACGCCACCGTCATGAGGAGCGCAAGGAAGCCGCCGAGCAGCCTCAGCCGCATCGGTCCCGCGCCGCGTATGCGGTCCGCCACTTGTCCGCCTCCCGCCCGACGCCGAGGACGACGCCCCGTCCGCGCCCACCTGCGCCCACGATCGGCGCCGCCGACGGCCGTCCGCCACCCGTGCACCGCCGAACGGCGCACACCGCCCCGCGCCCGGCCGGGTCACTCGGACAGCCGTACCCCAATGGCCGCCGCCCCTGCCCGGGCCGATGCTCGAAGCCCGTTCACGCCGCGTGGCCGGGACGACGAACAGGACACCGTATGAGCCACCAGCAACGAACGGCCGGCCACGGCCCGCACGGCCGCTCAGATGCCCATGACACCGACCCGATCAGCGGCTGGGTCAGGGGCGGGGTCGCCTTCGCGGGCGTCCTCATGCTCTGCAGCGGCGTCCTCGTCCTGCTTCAGGGCATCGCCGCCGTCGTCGAGGGCGACGTGTACGGCAAGGTCGGCGACTACGTGTACCGCATCAGCCTCACCGGTTGGGGCTGGATCCACATCGTCCTCGGCCTCGCCGTCGCCCTCACCGGCGCGGGAGTGCTCAAGGGCGCGGCCTGGGCGCGCTACACCGGCATCCTGCTGGTCTCCCTCAGCCTGATCCTGCAGTTCCTGTTCCTGCCGTACGCGCCGGTCTGGTCGGTGATCGTGATCGCGATCGACCTCTTCGTCATCTGGGCCCTGTCGTCCTACCGCATCGCCCGTACGCCCTGAAAGCGACGGCCGCGTGGTCTGTCCTGACCTGGCCGAACGGGGCCGCCGCCGCCCCTCCCGCCCGCGCCTGCCCGCGGGTCAGAACCCGCCCACTCGGTGTCTCGGAGGCGTGGGGCTCACCGTGCGGCCGGCCGCGGTCGCCGCGTGGGCGAACTTCGTGGCGTCGAGGACGGCCGCGCCGCCCGGGTCGTTGTTGAAGTAGACGTACACGTCGTTCTCGTCCGGCCACGCGTCGGCGATGCGGCCCGCCCAGGAACGCAGTGCCTGGTGGCCGTAACGCGGCCACGGCTGCGCGAGCCCGGCGTGGAAGCGTACGTAGCCCCAGGGTGCCGTCCGCCACAGCGGGGTCACCGGGCGGGACCCCCGGTCGGCCCAGCACAGGGCGCTGCCATGCCGTTCCAGCACCGTACGGAGCCGGTGCTCCTCCGCCCACCACGACGCGTGACGCAGTTCGACGGCCACGCGGACCGGGCGGGGGAAGCACTCCAGGCAGGCGTCGAGGGCCTCGGTGTCCACCCGGAAGTTCGGCGGCAGTTGGAGCAGCACGGGCCCCAGCCGGTCGCCCAGTCCGGCGGCGCGGTCCATCAGACGGTGCACCGGCTCAGCCGGGTCGCGCAGCCGCTTGATGTGCGTCAGATAGCGGCTGGCCTTGACCGCCATGACAAAACCGTCCGGCGTGCGCTCGCGCCACGAGGCGAAGACCTCCTTGGTGGGGAGCCGGTAGAAGGCGTTGTTGTTCTCGACGGTGGCGAACCGCCCGGCGTACTCCTCCAGCCACAACCGCTGCGGGACGCCGGGCGGATACAGAACGCCCCGCCAGTCCTTGTACTGCCACCCCGAGGTTCCCACGGTCACGGGCATGGCCGATCCCCGCCCTGGCCATGGACCGTGCGCATCGGAATCCCCTAACGGGCGGGGCGGGCGCGCCGGGACCAGCGGACGCCGAAGAAGGCCACATCGAGCACCAGGACGGCGATGCCGATGATCAGCAGGTACATCAGACCCTCGGTGACGACGCCGACGATCCCGAGCACGACGGCGATGATGATCAGGAACAGGAAGAGCGCCATACGACGAGCACCTCCTTCGACGGACAGCGATTGAGGGCACTCTGTTCAGCGGCGCGCGAGCTGCCGCACACCGTTCGCCCCGGGACGGTAGGCCATGCCGTAGTGCGTGAAGATCGCTCGCTCGTCCTCGGCGGGAAGGACACCGTCCGTGTCGATGGAGGGCGCCTTCTTGACGTGGCCCTTGGCGTACGGGACCCGGAGGTAGCGGGGCCCGACGACGGCCTCGACGATCGGGACGAAGAACAGGCGCTGACGGGTGGGAAGCCCCGAGCGGACCGTGGCCATGGCCGGTTCGTCGGTGCTCGTGTCCACGTAGACGGCTTCGAGCGAACCGATCTTGTTGCCCTTCTCGTCGACGACGTCGTGTTCGCGCCACTCGCGGATATCGGCGGGCCGAATCATGCGTTCTGCTCCCTCAGCGGATCGTGGGCGGCCGGTGTCGGCGGCCCTTCCGGGGTGTCGTCGGACGACGGCCTGCTGGAGGACAGCCAAGACCTCGCTGGTCCGGCGGGACGCGTGGTGTCCACGGTGAGCTGCAGCCTCGTGCCTCCCTCGCGCCCCGCGGGGTAGCTGCGCTGCTCGTCGCCGGCGAAACAGCGGCGGAGCACCTCGGCGACGCGCCGGGCGGTCTCGGGGTCGGCAGCGACGATGCGGACCTCGGCGTGCCCGGCGGCCGGTATGGACTCGACAGCTTCGTTCATGGACGTCGTCTCCAGGTGGGGTCATGCCGACGGCCGACACCCCGGTCGGCCCTGCCGTTGCCCTGAGTGGCCGGCGTGACGCTGCAAGCGCCGGCGAGGGACCGGGCCGTCATCCGGGGTCGCCGTCGCGGTTCTCCGTGCCGGCGGCCCGGTCGGTCGGCCGACGGTGCTTGTGCGGCCGACGGCGGCGGATCCCCGGCCTGAGGTCGCTGTAGTGGTAGGACGCGATCCGTGCACCGTGCTGAGCGTCGAGGCGCCGGATCAGGGCGACCCCGACAGCGATCATGGCGAGGATCGCCGCCACGGTGATGACTGTCTCCATGGCTTCTCACATCCCTCGGCCGCAGGCCGACGGCCCCGATGAGCAGCCGAGGGCTGCGCCATCGCCCGTCCACCCGCGGGTTCCCTGCTCAGGGCGCCCTTAACGTCACCTCGTCGGCACCCGTCGACCGGGCGGGTCGGGGACGTTCCGGTGTTGTCGATCGCCGGGATCGACCCTACGGGAAGGCGGGGACGCGAAGTGCGCCCAGTGACTTGACTTTACTCCGACCGAGGGTCCGTAGCCCCTGGTCGGAGGGGGTTCGTGCGCGGACTGGCCCTTTGGCGACCACCCCCGGTGGGCCTTGGCCCTCGCGGCCGAAGTCGGACGTTCGTCCGGTCCCGTGAGCGGCCGGACGCCTTGCGGCACGCGCCCGGCCGCGGGCCTGTGCGGTGGACCGCCTCAGCAGGCCACGCACAGCGACTCGCCCAGCGGCGAGCACGGCATCGGCGCCGGCGAGCTCAAGCACAGGGCGTCGCCTTTCGGAGCGCGTGACGACGTGACGAGCGGTGCGCGACGAGCGCTATCGGGCGG
This sequence comes from Streptomyces sp. NPDC096176, assembly GCF_044763255.1. Lineage (NCBI taxonomy): Bacteria > Bacillati > Actinomycetota > Actinomycetes > Kitasatosporales > Streptomycetaceae > Streptomyces > Streptomyces sp. NPDC096176. Next base: position 357,670 of record NZ_JBIWFV010000002.1, read on the forward strand.
CGGGCGGCGGGTGGCTGGCGCTGCATCGTCCTCCGCCACCCCCGTCGCGCACCTGTTCGGTGGCAGCCGCACGGCAGGGCCTGGTTGCTTCCTGTGGGTGGCGGATTTCCCCCGCCGGAGGGACGCGCCGCTCCTCAGGGGTGATCGCGCGTTCCCCGGCCACGGCGGAGTCGGTTGATCACCGCGTGAGTACCGCAATCACCAGTCTGATACTGGCACCGAAACCTTTGACCGCCCCCACCACGACGGCCGAGACGAGCGCGGACAGCGCCGCGCCCGGCGACATAACGATCGTCCGCTCCTACGCCGGTCGCGGCGCCGTCCTGCATCTGCATCTGCAGGGCGACATCGACCACTTGAGTGCCGCCCCGCTGCGAGACCTGCTCGCCGGTGCGGCGGCCGACTACTCGCGTCTGACCGTTGACGCGTCGCGGGTCACCTTCGCCGACTCCGCTCTTCTGCGGGCGCTGGAGCTCTGGCCCCGACGGGGCCGCCGCACCTTCAGTTTGGAGCGCCCCTCCCGACCGGTCCGGCGACTGCTCACGGCGGCGTCGGTCGCCGCCAGAAGGATGGGCCGGTCGGCCCACTGCTGAGAGCGGCATCGAAACCGTCGGCCCCGACGTCATTGTCCACGCGGGACAGGATGCCGAGGCCGACGCTTCGACGAGCTCCGCAACGATGCCGAGGCGGACGCGGAGGCCCGGACACGTGCCTCCGCTGCGGACACGGACTCCTCGTGCCCGTGGCGTCTGCCTCCCGCTGCCCGCCCGATCCAGGTGGGCTACTCAGCCACGCTCGTTGCCCAGCACCCCTCGGAGATCGTCGTGTTCGACTACCCAGGCGCAAGCCGGCGCCACGAAATCCATGTGCACCGGTCGAAAGGCTCGGGGGACACTGCACGGATGAGCTCCGAAGCCTCCCGGACACCGCAGGAACGGGCCCTTCGTCATGTCGCGGCACTGGCGTCGGGCCCTCCGGTGGATCCGTCGCTGCGTGTGACCCTCAACTTCCACCCCGACCGACTGATACAGGGCCGGCCGATCCTGGACGCTCTCGCTGACGACGGCGTCTACCGCTCGCAGTTCGTGACGGGGACCAGCAACGGTGGGCTGACCGCCCACCCCGGCGGAGACCGGTGGCTCTGGGAGAGCCGGATCTTCAACGGCTCGTACGACAAAGCGCCTGATCATGAGCGGCCCGTCTACGGGGCGTTGAACTTTCGTCGCAAGCCGGTCGGCGGAGCGCCGCGGTTCGGCTCCGCCCACCTCCGGCTGACTGCCCGGACGATGGCCCGGACCACGTTCTGCTACCCCGACAGCTTCCTCGAACCATCGGACTTCGCTGTTGCCGCCCGCATGGGGCTCATCGAACGTGCCCTGGCCGACAGCCAGGACGACCTGGACGACTACATCGAAGCCCAAGTGCACGGACCGGTCCGACTGGACCGCGATGTGGAGGCGCTTGTCCTGGACCCCTGCTACCAGGACACGGCTGTCGAGGCCGCGGCGCTGCGCCTCGGCTGCCCCGTGGAGTGGCACCAGGGCTTCCGTCTCGCGGCCGAGGAACTCCGCCGTCACCCCGACTACCGTGGTGAGGAGTACGTCGACCTGGGCACGCGGATCGCCGTCGGCGGCGTACTCGACCCTCGCATCGTCGGAGACGCGGCACGTGACGACCGCCATGACCTTCAGGCGGTCAAGAAGGTGTGGCACTACCTGGCCCGTTTCGGGGCGACTGGGCGGGCCGCCGACGAATCGGCTCGACCGGCAGAGACGAAGGACGCCGTGCTCGACGGCCCTCATTGAAGTTCCCCTTCGGAGCGGGGCGATGAGCACGCCGTTACTCGGAATGCTGCGCCTGGGAGGGATTCGGGAGGTGCGGAAGCGGTGCACGCGGAGCCTGGAAGGGGCGCATGGACCGGAGGGCCTTGGATCTTGCGTGGGGGCCCGGGACAGCGGGGCTCATGGGCACACGCGTGCTTCGGTGATGTCGAAGTTGCGGGGGAGCAGAACGCTGCGCAAGGTGGACGAGACGGGGATCGACTCACACTCTGCGTTCGTCCGACGGTTTACCTGGTCAGCCCAGGGGGCATCGACCGGGCGCGAGGTGGGGCAGCGCCGGCGCATGTCGGGCACTGCCGCGGCGGGCGACTTGGGCCTGTGCCGACGGTGTATTGGGGGGCGACCGGCGACGCGAGGAGTTGTGGGAGGCCGAGCAGAGGACCACCATCATGGGGACGACGGAAACCTCCCGGGCCGGGTCGGCGTGGCCGCGGTTGCGCGTCGACGACTGGGTCGAGACCCGCGAAACGCTGCACATGTGGACTCAGATCGTGGGCAAGATCCGGTTGGCACACGCTCCCCTGCTCAACCACTGGTGGCAGGTGGTCCTTTACGTCACTCCGCGGGGACTGACCACCTCCGCCGTTCCCTACGGCGCCAGAGCCTTCGACATCGAGTTCGACTTCGTCGACCACATGCTGCATCTGCGCACCAGTGACGGCGGTGCCCGCGGCATCGCCCTGAAGTCCATCCCGGTGGCCGACTTCTACGTCTGTGTCGGGCAAGCGCTGGAGGAGCTGGGCGTACCCACAACCATCCAGGGCCATCCGAACGAGGTCGAGCCGGCGGTCCCGTTCTCGGTGGACTACCAGCACCACACCTACGACCCGCGTGCGGCGCAGTTGTTCTGGCGGCAACTCCTGCAGGCCGACCGTGTCATGGGTGCGTTTCGTGGACACTTCGTCGGCAAGGCGAGCCCGGTGCACTTCTTCTGGGGGGCCATGGACTTGGCGTGCACCCGGTTCTCAGGGCGGCGTGCCCCCAGACATCCCGGGGGCGCACCGAACTGCGGTGACTGGGTCATGGAGGAGGGCTACTCGCACGAGCTGAGCAGTTGCGGGTTCTGGCCAGGCGGTGGGGACGAAGGGGCCTTCTACTCGTACGCCTACCCCGAGCCGGCCGGGTTCGCCGACAGCCCGGTCACCCCGTCGGATGCCTTCTACAGCAGGCAGAACCGGCAGTTCCTGCTGCCGTACGAGGCGGTGCGCACCGCCGACGATCCGGACCGCACACTCGCCGGCTTCCTGCACAGCACCTACGTGGCGGCCGCGGACGGGGCCGGATGGGACCGGGCATCACTGGAGACCGATCCGGAGCGCTGGGTCGACCGGTGAGTGTCGGGCACCCCGGTGGGCAGGCTCATGGATGTGGTGGCCGCCGCCGGTCAGGATGCCCGTCGCCCGCACAGGCCCGGGACGCGCCCTGGCGGCGGCGGAAGGGCAACAGCAGACGAGTGGCAATGTGCGGGTTGCCGACATCGCGGCCTTCTACGAGCAGGCGGTAGCCAAGGGTGCGCAGTTTCTCACCGAGCCCCTCGACCGCAAGGCCGAACTCCGCTGCTACCTCAGGGAGCCGGACGGCCACCTGATCGAAGTCGGCCAGGCCACCGGCATGCTGGAGGGCACCTTCGCGGATCGCGCCGACCCGCCAGGGAGTAGGGCGTGATATCCCTGGCAGGGCGGAGCCCGAGCAGCCGCCGGCTTCCGGGGGCGTCAGCCGGTGCAGCCGGGGACGGGAGCGGACCCACCGCAGTTGTCCGGGCGGTTGTTGCGCACCGTGGAGCCGGTCAGCGTCACCGTGCTGTCGTCGTTGTTCCAGATGCCGCCGCCGTCGATCCCCGCCGTGTTGTCACGCACCGTGGAGCCGGTCAACCTCACCGTGCTGTTGATGTCGTTCCAGATGCCGCCGCCGTCGACTCCCGCCGTGTTGTCACGCATCGTGGAGCCGCTCAGCGTCACCGTGCTGTTGAAGATGTTGTAGATGCCGCCACCGGACCTTGCCGCCTCGTTGTTGCGTACCGTGGAGCCGCTCAGCGTCACCGTGCTGTCGAAGTTGTTGTAGATGCCGCCGCCGTCGATTGTCGACGTGTTGTGCTCCACGATGGAGCTGGTCAGCCTCACGGTGCCGAAGTTGATGATGCCGCCGCCGGAATGCGAGGTGTTGCTGCGTACCGTGGAGCCGGTCACCGTCACCGTGCTGTTGACGTTGTTGTAGATGCCGCCGCCCGGGCCTGCCGTGTTGTGCTCCACCGTGGAGCCGTTCAGTTCCAGCGTGCCGCCGTTGTTGTGGATGCCGCCGCCGTTGCCGCCAGTGCCGTTGGTGATGGTCAGACTGTCCAGTCGCACCCGGACGGCTCCGGTCACGGTGACGGTGGAGCCGGCGTGGTTGCCGTCGAGGACGGCGGGTTCGAGGCCGGTCAGGGTCAGGTCCTTGGTGATGGTGAAGGGGCCGGTGCAGGTCCCGCTCACCAGTAGCGTCGCCCGCGGGGCGGCGCTGTCGATGGCAGGTTGCAGGGCTACGGGGTCGCCGTCGCAGTTCACCACGGTGAGTTGGCCGGCCGCGGCCGGAACCGCCCCGACCAGGCCGACCGCCCCCGTGGTCACTGCCAGCACCGTCGCCGACAGTGCCGCACGAACTGATCCCTTGAGCATCCAGCTTCTCCTGTCTCCGCGCGGGACACGCCCGAGGTCCTGCACCGCTGTCGTCCTCCGGCATGGACGGCCTGCGCGCCCACACCCGATAGCAACCGGTGCCCCGGCGGTGGTGGAGGCACGCCGAAGCCAGGCCTCACACCCCCCGAACGGCCTGGGACAATGACCCGTGCGGCCGATAGGCGGCCCCAGGGGCCGGAATGACTTCGGGTGGGAGCTGCCATGGGGCGAGATCGGGGCCTGGCACGAGATGCTTGGTCCGCGCCCTCGCCCCATGGCCGCGCCTCACCGATCTCTGCATCCGATCACCCGGGTCCGCATCGACACCCCGCTCGACCACACCCTGACCGCCCTGCGCACGGACGGGCCGACGAGGACTGAGCCGCGCGGCGTACGCCGACATCGATCACCGATGACGCAGCCGGGCGGCAGCGGCCAGGATCGGAGTGGTCACGGCGGTAGCGGCGGAGCCGAGTGTGGTGTCGGTGGCCAGGATCAAGCGGACCGTTCTCATGGCAAGGGTGAGGACCTCGCTGCCGCGCAGGCGCATGCCCGCCTCGAATCGGTTCACCGCCTCGGTCGCCGTCGTATCGCCGTCCTTGACGTCGCCCAGGTGGTGAAGCAGGGCGGCAGCATCGCGGATTGCCGCGCCGGCCCCCATACCGGCGGTGGGTGGTGTCGCGTGGACGGCGTCGCCAAGCGCGGTGATGCGGCCCGCAGGCCAGGGCGCGAGCTCGGTGGCGCGGGTCGAGGCGGCGTTGAAGCGGTACGCAGCCACGCTGTGCGGGTCGGCGCGGGCGATGACGTCAAGCGTGTGCTCGGCCCAGCCCTGCTCACGGAACCGTCTCGACAGCGCGGCCTGCAACGCGCCGTCGCACAAAGCGCGTAGGGAGTCGGTCGCGGGAGATTCGGGGAACATGGCGCCCCAGATGTAGGTGGGACCGGTGGTGACGGACATCCGCAGCCCGGGGGCGTCGAGCGTGGAGTTGCCGACCGGGTCCAGAAAGCCGACGTAGAGCGCTGCACCCCGGGGGCCGATCGCCATGCCCGATCGTGGCCCGAGCCGTTGCTGTTCACCAGGGCTCAGGTCAGCGCGGAGAGTACGGCCGGAGAACCCGATGATGCCCGCCGGGCTGTTGGTCCGGCCTCCCGCCAGGTGCTGGGCAACCAGGGAGTGGGTGCCGTCCGCGCCCACCACCAGATCCGCCGAGACAGGTGCGGCGTCGGTGAACAGCACTCGGGGTGCGCCGTCGTCGCCCACGCAGACGTCGGACACCGTCCACCCCAGATGCAGGTCAGGGCCGACCTCCTCGGCCAGCAGCATGCGCAGAGTGATGCGATCGACATCGATGCCTGGGTGGTTGCCGAGATCCGGCCCGCGGCCGAGCAGTCGCCCGCGACGGTCCCACAACGCGTCGCGGTCGCGCAGCCGCAGCGCCGATGACGACGCCAACAGCCGCTGCATGGTCTCCGGGGCCACCAGCTCCCGCAGCGCCGACTGGGCCGGCCCGTCCAGGGTGATGTGGTACCCGCCTGTCGCCGCCACGTTGGTGTCACGGTCGAACACCGCCACCTCGAACCCCCTGCGACGCAACCCCGCCCCCAGCGCGAGTCCACCGATCCCGCCGCCGACCACGACAACACGCATACCTGTCCGTCCTTTTCACCACTGTTTGCCTGCACGGGCACTCCACCGTGACATCGGTAGTGGACACCGAGTGGCCACTACCGGGCATGATGGGAGGATGGCGAGCACCTCACGACGGGCATTGCGGCTACTGTCCCTGTTCGGATCGCGCCGCCTGTGGCCACTGTGCGAGCTGGCCACCGCGCTTGGGGTCAGTGAGCGCACCGTCCGCCGTGACATCGAGACCCTTCGCCAACTCGGATACCCGATCACCACCGTCCACGGACCCGATGGCGGATATCGGCTCGGCGCAGGGCACACCCTCCCTCCGCTGATGTTCGACCACGATCAGGCCCTTGCGGTCGCGGTGGCCCTGCAAACCGCGCCCAGCACGGTGTTCGGCCTGAGAGACGACGCGGCGCGGGCGCTGGTGACCCTGGAACAGGCCATGCCCGCTGCGCTGCGGGAACATATGAGATCCCTACGCCTGACCAGGTTGCGGAACTACTGGGAGTTCCCGGCGCCCCCCATCGACTCGGCCGCGCTCACCGCCGTGGGTGCCGCGGTGCGCCACCGCCACGTACTCGTCATCGAAACGCTGCGCGCCGACGGCTCACGCTACGAAACCGGTGACGACGACTGTCTGCCCGCCCGCCGCATCGAGCCCCACCATCTGGTCGTGTGGGCCGGCCGGTGGTACCTGGTCGCCTACGACCTTGGAGACCACCAGTGGCGAGTGCATCGTGTCGACCGGCTCCGCGTCCGCCCCACGACACACCTCTTCAGTCCCCGCCGGCCTTCCTACGACGACCTCGCTCATTTCGTCATGAGCAGTCACGATCGCGGCGACACCCCCGCCGCCTGGCAGTGCACCGGCACAGCGCGACTCAACTTGCCGGCCGGCATCGTCGCCCGCTGGGCACCAAGCGGCTCGGTCGTCGAACACCTTGACACCGAGCACTGCCGCCTCACCCTCGGCGCCTGGTCCTGGGCCGGTATCGCCGGGATCCTCGCCACCTTCGATACCGAACTCACCGACCTCCGCCCGCCCGAACTCGCGCACGCGTGCCACCGACTCGCCCAGCGATTGGCCGTCGTCGCGGACACCGAAAGGAAACCGTAGTCATCTCTCATCAACGGTCCTTTGCCCGAGCAGGATGACGACAAGGGCTCCGGACCAAGATCCCCGGACCAAGATCCCCGGGGTCCTCAGCGACCCGCCCCTCCTTGCGAATACCGTGGGCATGCGCCCGGGCGTCCGGAGCCCAGGCCGCAGACCTGTCACCTCACTCCTCGGGCACAGTCGGCTCGCCGGCGCGATGAACGTCTACACCCACGTCGTCCAGGACACGCAGCGCGAAGCGGTGAGTCACATACACGGACTGAGGGGAAGTCATGTCGCTGCGCGATCTGGTGCGCGAAGAAACAGTCGCGTCGATGTCCCCATCCGAGCGGCTGGCGCCGATGCGCTCTGCGCGTCAGTCATTCCAACGCCCGGACGAGCCCGGTTTCTTGGTCTGCGAGACGGAGGAGGGGTCTTCGGCAGTGACCAGTTCCGCACGGGCACTCACGACCAGGTCACTGGCGGGCATGTTCTGGAAGTCGTGCTGCGCCTGCTTCGTCCAGTCCATTTGCCAAGGCGGCCGGAGTGGACTCCGTCCCTGAACTGCACGGACGCACGCATCTGGCTGGTCGGTCATTCCCGGGCTTCGCCCCGGGATGACCGTGGTTCACCGCTGCTTCTGGTGCTCATCTGGTGCGCCTGCTGGTAGACACCCGCCATGACGTACTACGCAGACCTGACTCCGTACACGTACGACAGGGACAACTGGGATCCGACGGCGTCGGGCATCTGGCGGGGCGTCACACTGCTCAACGTCGGCTGGCTCCACCGTGGCAAGAAGTACACGAAGGGTGCTCCACCGTCAGGCCTCGTAGAGACGCTGACGGACATGATCCGTACCCACCGAGCACAGCAGACCCGAGGCTTCCACCTCTGCCCATGGTGCACGTCGCTCCTGGCCTCAAGGCGACTCGACGGCCCTCGGGGAAGCGCCGAGATACGAGTGATGGGCGACGGCGTCGCCTACGCCGCCCCCGAGCTGATCGCTCACTACGTCGAAGCCCATAGTTACCAGCCGCCGGCCGACTTCGTGGAGGCGGTGCTGTCGTCCGACGCTGCCGTCTGAGCGTGCGAGTTTCCCGCACGCTTGTCTCACCGGTCTGTCGGGCACGGATCGGACACGCTGTGAGCACCGCTTTAGGAGTTCGATCGGGTTCCGGCTGAGCCGCCCGGACTGGCTGGAGGGGTGCAGGTCCTGGCAGCCTGCCTGAGACTGCCACTTTCTGTGCGCGATGCGCCGTCGTGATGTCGACCTGGAGAACGTCGGCATCTGGGTGCGAACCGCGGAGCCCGAACTCACGACGGGTCGGCGGGCACCGGGCGACACCAAGTCCGATGCAGGCAGGTGGTTCCTCGTCCTACCGGCCTTTCTGGAGAAGGACCTCAAGCGGCATCTCGCCTGGTACGCGGAGAAGCAGCCGGACGGACTGCTGTTCGTAGGGGAGCGGGGCAAGCCGTTCCGACGCTCCACGGTCGGGCGGAAGTGGAGAAAGGCACGTGCGGCAGTTGGCCCGCCGGAGAACTTCCGCTTCTACGACCTTCGTCACACCGGACACACGCTCTCGACGCAGTCGGGTGCCACGCTCAAGGACACGATGGTCCGCGCCGGCAGTCCTCCGAGAGGGCCGCGCTGATCTATCAGCACTCGAACCTGGAACGGCAGCGGGAGGTGGCCGACGGGATCGATGCCCGTGTCCGCGCCGAGCGGGAGAAGGCCGCCGACGTGCCCGATGATCAGGTATCGGGCACGGAACGGGCACGCGAAGCCTGATCCGCTAGACAACAAAGAAGCCCCGGGCCGCTGGCCTGGGGCTTTCTCGTGGAGCGGGTGAAGGGAATCGAACCCGCGCTCTGAGCTTGGGAATCACCGGCCGAACGTGACTGGGTGGGGTCCTGACCTGCGGAGAAAGCCGTCCGGCACCGTACGGGGGATCTGCCTTCCTGCCCGCTGTTGACCGCGGTTCTCTCCTCGTTCTGGCATGCATGTGGCACGGACCGTAGATCTGGCTCGGGTCTTCCGAACGGCTGGTCAGCGTCGCATAGTTCAGTGGTGAAGCTGACCATAACCGTTCTGACTTTGGCTGGCGGTTTGCTGCCAGCGCTCGGGGTGCTGCGGCTCTGGCGAGACGTAGACGGTCGACGAAAGCGGCTCCGAGCCCTGTTCGCGCGGGTGGAAGAGATCAAGAACGACCCCACCCTGTCGACTGATGAGCGTTCGCGCCGGCTAGAACAGGAAGCTCCGACCGCGAGCACCTGGACTGATGTTCTCCACATCAGGGAACGCATCGAGCTGGCCAGCTTGGAGCAAGCGCCCGAGGTCACTGTCCCTGCTTTGCTGGCTAGCGCTGGGCTCGCCTGTGCGACCGTTGCAGGGCTGCTGTCCACGTGGTTCGGCTGACCGACGAGGTCGTTGGGGTGCCAATGATCGGGGCAACACTCAAGCAATCTTGAAAACCGTCGTGGCGCGAGTCACCGTGGGTTCAAATCCCACACCCACCGCCAGGTGAAACGGCCCCTGACCAGGTATTTGGTCAGGGGCCGTTCTCATGAGCGTTGCCTGTCGGCGCCTGCTGTTCCCCGTTGCTTCCCGTCCGAACGGGCACGGGAAGGGCACGGCCGCATTTTCATCTGCGGTTCCGTCTGGACCGGTCGGTGATGGTCAAACCGGCTGCTCCGCGGGCGATAGTGGCCGCAGGCCCGGGTCATGCGTCCGGGTTCTTCCCCTCCGCGACTTTCTTGATCCGGTCGATTTGAAGCTTGGCCACGACCGCCATAATGTCTGTCTTCTTTAGGTCTATACCCCACAGCTTCACGACGACTGTGCCGGTACGCATCAGCACCGTGGCGGTGAATTTATCCGTGCCCCTGGTGTCGGAGAAGACGTGGGTGTCCTCTGCACCCGCAGAGACCTTTGCGGCGAGGTTCTCTGAGTCTGGCTTATCGCCGTACTTGGTGGCCTCCTCCTGCTCGATGGCCACCGCACCCTTCATTGCCACGCCGGCGTTGTCGACCGAGTCGAACGAGAAGACGTCGATGTACACCGACTCTGCATCCGAGCTGTTCTTGATCTCCTCGATAGTCTGCGGTCCGTCTATGGTCTTTGCGCCGGCGGCTGTCAGCCCGCTGCACGCGGTCCCGGTCTCGTGGGCGCAGGTTTTTGCCGCTTCTGCGCCGACCTCGGCCTCTGAACTGAACATTGAACCCCATCCCTCGGGAAGACTGGCGGAGCTGGGGAGTGCCGTACGCACCTGTTCCGCAGTCAAAGCAACCGGGGCATTGCCCTCATGCCCCTCCAGGGAGTCGCCGTTCGCGCGGCCCGCGGTCCCACCACTCCCGCTTCCGCCTCCACACGCGGTCAGCGCCGCCACTAGTACCAAAGCGAGCGCTGTCCCCCGCACCGCAGTTTTCACCGTCAACTCCCTGAGAAGATCTACTACTTGACGTGATCACTTAAGCGTATGGAGTTGCCGGGCGCTACTGCGTACCGGGCCAAGGAGGTGCCCACGGTGAGACCACCAGGCGCTGAGGCTGGTGGAGCGGCTTTGGGCGGGAGCTGCCATGGGGCGAGAGATCGGGGCCCGTACGCTGGTCAGCGAAATCGGGCAGTCTGTGGACCTGCCCGGTAATGGCCCGATGTGGGCCCCGATCTTCGAGGCTCGCCCCATGGTGGCTGCCTAAAGCCGTGGAACCGGCCGGGCCCAGCCACATCGGGTTACCGTCCACGGCTTCAGGTGTGGTCGCTCAGCCGCGCGGCCGGCGGAGCCGGGGCCCGGAGCGGGGCGGAGACAGGAGCGTCGGGGCCCGGCGCTGGAGCCGGGGCCGCGCGCGGCGAGCGGAGCGAGCCGCCTTGATGAAGTAGAGAAACTCTTACCGCGCTCGGATCAGCTGCTTTGTCCGGTCCCGGTAGATGCTTGACACTTCGGTCCCAGCTGATGGTTGACAGTGGCCGTGTTCGGCTCTTCTGTGCGCGTCGTTGCGGCGTGTGTGGGGAGGCCGGGATTGGCGCTGGTGGAGTTGTCGACCGTCAAGCATCAGGTGAGACCCGACCGTCAAGCATCAGCTGAGACTCGACACGGATCAGCTGCTTGCCGTCATGGCTCGGGACATGAGGCCCCTGCCCGTCCAGTGCATCGAGCAGGCGCACCGCGTAGAGCTCGGCCATCCGCTCGCGGACCTCATCCGGAGTGAGCCAGTCAACTGCTGTCGACTCGGCCGAGGTTCGCTCAGCGCCACCTGACGGCTTGCACCGGAACACCAGGGCGACGATGCCGCGCGTCGTGTTCTTGTAGACCCCGGTGAGCTCGTCGACCTCGACCCGGAGGCCGGTCTCTACCCAGGGGAATCATGAGTGCTTGAGTGGACGGGGCGGCTCTGGCCTGCATGGTTGTCGGGAGTGGGGTAGTTGTCTGTACCCCCTGGGAGCCGTACGTGACCGCTGTTCTCTGCTCCGAAGGGCACGGATGGGGCACGTCGACGGCCGGTCATCAATCTGAGGTTTTTTGCCGGGAGTGGGTGACAAAAAACGGAAGCCGTCCGTGGTGCAGACGCTGCGGTGGCGCAGACGTCAGGCCCAGAAGGCTTCGGTGACGACGATCTGTGGGTCGGCGTGGCGGCGCATGAAGGTGTAGATGAGCCAGCCGCGTCCGCCGGCCAGGTCCACGATGTGGGGGCCACCGGGGCTCGTGGAGGCCAGCGGTCGGACAGTCATCCAGTGCGGGAGCAAGGCATCGGCGTCGATTCCACGGAAGTACGGGTCTTCGGCAGTGACCAGTTCCGCACGGGCACTCATGACCAGGTCACTGCCTTCGGCGGGCATGTTCTGGAAGTCGTGCTGGGCCTGTTTCGTCCAGTCCATTTGCCAAGGCGGCCGGAGTGGTTCGTCGATCACTCTCCGGGCTTCCTCTCGGCGGCTTCGTGCCGGAGGCGGCTGTACTCCTCCAGAAGCCGGATGGACTCCTCGGGGTCCTCGGACTTGGCGGCGCGGGCTTCGAGGTCGCGAAGGTACGAGTCGAGGACGGGATTCCGCGCGATGGCGTACTGCGTCCACCACAGGCGCATGAAGGCCGGCACGGGGGTGATGTTGAAGGCGTCGCCGATGACGCGCTTCCAGTGAGCCTCAAAGTCCGGGAGGAGGTGCGGAGTGTGTTCCTGAATCGCCAACCGGAGTGCTTGAGGCGTGTGTTCGGGCATGGGTGGCAACCGCAGGGGTTCCCCCTCGTGCCCATCGAAGTGGAGTGCATGGGCGGGCATGGTTCGGGCTCCTTGGTATGGAGGGTGGGTCAGGCCACCTCGTGCCGGTCCTCGTGCGACTGGTGCCGACGGGCCATCCGCTCGAACCACTCGGCCGGCACCAAGTAGGCGACCGTCTTCCCCTTACGGGTGATGGCGGCGGCCTCACCGGCGATCCGGGTCCGGTCCAGGATCTCGCCCATCCCCTTGCGCAGGTCGATGGTTGTGTACGTCTTCGTCTCCATACGCTGAAGCATATAACAACTATCATAGTTGACATATGTGCTCGTGGGGTGCTGGCGACCGGAAGAAGCCGATGGACGCGCTGGGCGCAGAACGGGCACACAGGGCACTCGGTCGGACTTGAGTAACAACAAAGCCCCGGGCTGTCGGCCTGGGGCTTTGAGGTAGTGCTTCATGGAGCGGGTGACGGGAATCGAACCCGCGCTCTGAGCTTGGGAAGCTCATGTTCTACCATTAAACTACACCCGCACAGCGCACCGGTGATCGGTGCCGCATCGTCGCACACTCTACCCCATCACTCACCCCACGGTGTATTTCGCCGCGGGGCTTTTGCGTTCTCCGGGGCCCGTACGCGGGTGCGGGGAGCGGGAGTTGGGGCGTACCGTGGCGGGGCGGAGTGCCGCGTGTGGTGGTGTCCGGGTCATCCCCTAATGTGAGGGTCGTCCGCATTCGCTGGGGAAGGGGCCCGATGGACTTGATGGAGCGCACCCTCGTCCGCTGTGCCGAGGGGCACGTATTCAGTACCGCTTCGTTTCCGTTGCAGCAGCTGGGGGCCGACCGGATCGGGCCCGGGCGGCTCATCCGGTGTCCGCGGTGTGCCCGGCTGAGGAATGCCGTGCCCGTGGCGCAGCAGGAGCAGAGCAAGCCGTAGAGGCGTAAAGCGCGGAGCGTGGAGACGGACGGAGCGCGTGGGCAGGTGTCCGATTGGGGGCCGCCCGCGCGCTCTGCGTATCCTCGGGACGTGCTTCTCTCAGACAAGGACATCCGGGCCGAGATCGACGCCGGGCGCGTGCGCATCGATCCGTACGACGAATTCATGGTGCAGCCCTCGAGCATCGATGTGCGGCTGGACCGCTACTTCCGGGTGTTCGAGAATCACCGTTACCCGCACATCGATCCTGCGGTGGAGCAGAGCGATCTGACCCGGCTCGTCGAGCCGGAGGGGGACGAGGCGTTCATCCTGCATCCCGGCGAGTTTGTGCTCGCGTCGACCTACGAGGTCATCTCGCTGCCGGACGATCTTGCGTCGAGGCTCGAGGGGAAGTCCAGCCTCGGGCGGCTCGGTCTGGTGACGCACTCGACGGCCGGCTTCATCGACCCCGGGTTTTCCGGGCACGTGACGCTCGAGCTGTCGAATCTCGCCACGCTGCCGATCAAGCTCTGGCCGGGCATGAAGATCGGGCAGCTCTGCATGTTCCGGCTCAGCTCGCCCGCGGAGGAGCCGTACGGGAGCGCGCGCTACGGCTCGCGGTACCAGGGGCAGCGTGGGCCGACGGCCTCCCGGTCGTTCATCAATTTCCATCGGACGCAGGTGTGAGGGCCCGGACGACATGAGTGACGTACGCGAGAACCTGACGTACGAGAAGTTCGGCGGCGCGATCCGCGAGCTGGCGCAGACGATCGCCGACGACGGGTACGAGCCCGACGTCGTGCTGTCCATCGCGCGCGGTGGTGTGTTCGTGGCCGGCGGGCTGGCGTACGCGCTGGACTGCAAGAACATCCACCTGGTGAACGTCGAGTTCTACACGGGTGTGGGAACCACCCTCGAGATGCCGGTCATGCTGGCTCCCGTGCCGAACGCGATCGACTTCTCCAACAAGAAGGTCCTGATCGCGGACGACGTCGCCGACACCGGCAAGACGCTCAAGCTCGTCCACGACTTCTGCCTGGACCACGTGGCGGAGGTCCGGTCCGCGGTCATCTATGAGAAGTCGCACTCGCTCGTGAAGTGCGAGTACGTCTGGAAGCGCACCGACGACTGGATCAACTTCCCGTGGTCTGTATTGCCTCCATGCCGTAAGTCTGGCACACCGATCACTCCGTCACGCGAGGCTTTGTAGAGTCCGCCTGACCTGCAATTCGTCTGCGGGCTCCTGCGGTGGAGCAGGCTCCTTGCCGCCGCGTGCGGAATGATCTTCTGGTCGATGAAGATCAGCAGAAGCATCACAGAGCAGTTTGCGCCGGATCTCGCTCTGACCAGCGATGATGGCATCCAAGCGGGAATGCTGGCCAAGTCGAAGGAGTTCGCCGAGGCAGGCCACCGCGTCTAACTACCTATTGCAGACTGATCTTCTGACGTCTGAGCGTCCTCCGGCATGCGTTTCGGGACGCCGCTTGAATCGCCGGGCAGCGCTGCAGGATGCGGCTCGTATCCTGCGGCGTCCCCACGTACTGAGGAGATCTGTTGGGCAGCGCGGTGGTGCTGGGAAGAAGGCCTAGCCTGCCCCCTGACCTGCGAGGGTTCAGAAGTCAGAACTCGCGCGGCAGCCAAACGCGAGAAGCAGGTGCACTTCATCGTCGGAGCGTTCGCCGCGGGGCTCGCGTAAGTGGCACTCATGGGTGGCCTTCGTCCCCACGGCTCGGTTCCCCTGCCGTTCCACGGGCCGCCCATGTGGGTCGTGGGCTTCTGATGGCCACGAGCCACCTGGGGGTCTCAATGACCGTTGACAGGGCCGCCGCCGGATCCGTCGGCCAGATCCACGACCAGCTCGTCGGCCGGACCCGCCGCGATATGGGCAAAGGGGCCCAGAGCGTGGTCCCCGTGATCGACTCCCAGAGCGTGAAGGCCGCCGAGACCGTTGAAACAGAACGCGCTCGCCTGATCGGCATGGAAGGCTCAGAACGGAACTCATCGCTGCCGAGAAGTCACAGGATGAGGTTGACGGTGAGGTTCGTTTCCGTGTCGTTGACAAGGACGCCGGAGATGAAGCCTTGCGCCGTGCGGTAGTCCGCCGTACCCCCGGTGATCGCGAACGTGATCGGGCCAGGGCCGGCGCTGGTGACCTCGAGCCTGCCCTCCGCGGTGATCCGCCCTTCGGGAAGATCGAGTACGACGTCGCACTGCATGTCGAACTCATCACCGGGCGCGGTACGGGTCACCGTGCACACCTGGCTGAACTCCCCGACCGTGGCACCGTCGCGGATCAGATCCCCATTGACGACCAGTTGATCCCCCATACTGTTACCGGCTGATTCGTCCACATCGATGAAGACGGATTCGTTCACGCTCGAGACCAGCTGGAAGACTTCCTCCACCCGCGTGCCCGGTTCGCCCTGCGGGCCTTGCGCCCCCTGGTCTCCTTGGGGTCCCTGCGATCCGGTGGTACCCGGCTCGCCTTGCGGCCCTTGAGTTCCTGTACCCGTGTCGCCTTGCGGTCCCTGGGCTCCCTGCGCCCCCTGGGCGCCGGTGTCACCCTGCGGGCCTTGCGCCCCCTGGTCTCCTTGGGGTCCCTGCGGCCCCTGCGGCCCGGGCCGGCCTTTGCCCCAGTCCGGCTGCCCGGAGCCTTGCGGGGCGCGATCGCGAGCGATGTCGCCCACTCGTGCTGGGAGAGTGAAGTCATCGCTCGTGACGCCGTTCGGACCAGGAAGCCCCTGACTGTTCCCTGGGCCGGACCTGTGGACCGCATCGGCGAAAGCGACCGCATTGGGGAGAAGGCTGAGGGCCGCGGCAAGTGTCCCCGCCGAGACCATGGTGACTGTCCTGATACTCGGACGAGCTTTCCGGTTCACAGGAAGACCTTTCTGGAACAGGTAGGGCCCAACAAACACGACCGAACACATCCCTCTACGCAGATGGAGATGCGTTACTGCGGCTCAATGGGCTGGTCGGTGAACCAGTCGTACGCCACCCACAGCAGAGCGAGCGGCCATGCGATCCGCACATGGCCCGTGTCGTACGCGAAGATCACCCCAGTGGCAGGCAGCCGTACGCCGAGAAGTCACTGGCCTTGGATGATGCACGCACGTCGGCATGCCCGGGAGCGAGGGCGACGGTGGACCGCTGGTCGATCTGGGCAAGTTGGGCTTCGGCGCCGGAGAGACTGACGTGGAGTCCTTCAACTTCGCCGTAAAGCCCCACCACCTGGCGGAGAAACTAAGTTCACCGGCGAGTCCGCCCGCTCTAACGGGAGAAGGGCAGCACGGCAGACACTGTCTTCCCGCTCCTATGCACGCTGACCTGCACATCTATCGACAGGCTCTGCACCAGGAGCCAGCCGAACCCACCTCGACAGCCACAGCCCTTCTCTCACGTCTGCTCGATCTCTGCCATCAGGAGTCGGAGGGTGAGCGAGTGCTTCTCTGGCGGTAGGGCGGCCATAGCGGCTCGGGCATACTCGGCCCCTCCGCGAGGATCACCACTGCGGGCGATCATCAAGCCACGATGCATCTCAAGGTGCGTCGCGAACCGGGGGAGGGTCTCGGGCAGCTCTCGCGTGGCCTGCTCCTGGGCCTCGATTGCGCCCTTCTCGTCTCCCAGCCGTGCGAGCAAGAGAGACAGGAACACGTTCATGCGCCACCACGGCACCGTGTAGTCCGACGTCTGCTCATGGGAGCCTGCGCGATCGAAGACGCGACGCCCCTCCTCGGCAAGGGACAGGGCGGCGGTGCGGTCGCCCCGGATCGCTGCTGCGTGCGCTTTCCCCATAATCGCGTTCAAGAGGCCGAGGGAAGGCTTCTTGCTGATCGCCATGGCTTGGTCCGCGAGAACGTCTGCGACGCCGAGCGACGCGCCTTCGTAGCCGAGAGCGATCGCCGCCCGTCCCCGGACCCAGACGCGGGCGTCGTCGTCGCCCGATTGGTCGGCGGACTGGGCGGCCATCCGGTACCAGTGCACTGCCTTGGCTCCGTCTGAACCGGGGAACGTCTTGGCGTACAGGGTCATCAGGCGTGAGGCGACGGACCAGAGTCGGGGTTGTTCGAGCAACCTCCACGGCTGGACCATCACCACCAATGAGGCCACCAAGGAAGTGGTGCGCTCCTACCGCTCCGAGGACGAACCCACGGGACGCCTGCTCACCGCCTGCGGCAACCGCCGCTCGACCCGCTGCCCAGCCTGCTCTCGCCTCTACGCCGCCGACACCTACCACCTGATCAAGGCCGGACTGTCCGGCGGCAAGAACGTAGACGAAACCGTCCGCGACCACCCCCGCGTCTTCGCCACCCTCACCGCCCCTCCTTCGGTCCCGTCCACAACCGCCCCACCACACCCGCCGGCAACCCGCGCCCCTGCGCCTGCGGTACCCACCACGACCAGGACGCCCCTGAACTCGGCACCCCCCTGCGCCCGGCCACCTACGACTACACCGGCGCGGTGCTGTGGAACGCCCACGCCGGTGCCCTGTGGGCACGCTTCACCACCTACATGCGCCGCGCCCTCGCTGCCCACCTCGGCATGACTCAGAAGGCACTGAACGCCGCAGTGCGCGTCTCCTTCGCCAAGGTCGCCGAGTATCAGAAACGCGGCCTGGTCCACTTCCACGCGGTCATCCGCTTTGACGGACCTGACGGGCACACCACCCCGCCCCCGCCGTGGGCCACCGCCGACGCCCTGGACCACGCCGTACGCACCGCCGCCCGCACCGCCCGCCTCACCGTCGACTCCGACGCCACCGGCGAACGAGAGATCGCCTGGGGCGACATGATCGACGTCCGGGAAATCGCTGCCCTCGGAGACGGCGAACTCACCGACGCCAAGGTGGCCGCATACGTCGCCAAGTACGCCACCAAGAGCGCCGAAGGAGCGGGCACCGTCGACCGAACCCTGATGTGCCGCCCCTGCCAGGGACGCGGACACGTCACCGGCCCGGACGGCTTCCGCGACCAGTGCGCCGACTGCGACGGCACCGGACAAGCCGAACCCCTGCGAGACCTCCGCGTCCAGCAGCACGTACGGCAGATGATCCGCACCGCATGGGCGCTCGGCCACCTGCCCGAGTTCACGCACCTCAAGCTCTGGAAGTGGGCCCACATGCTCGGCTTCCGCGGCCACTTCTCCAGCAAGAGCCGCGCCTACTCCACCACCCTCGGCGCGCTCCGCGACGTACGCCGCGCCTGGCGCCTCGCCCAAGCCGACCACGCCCGCGCCCTGGCCGGCCTCCCCACCCAGGACGACGAGAACACCACCCTCGTCACCGACTCAGCATGGCAGTACCTCAGCAGCGGCTACCGCCCCGGCGAAGAACTGCTCGCCGCGCAGACCCGCCACGACATCGCACAAGCCCGCGACCACGCCGAACGCGCCAAGACAGAAGGGGAGGTCTGGCAGTGACCACGGCCGTAGCACCTCCCATAGAGCGGCTGAGCCGCGATACCGCCAGTGCGGCGCGGGATCACAGCACACCCAACGAGACGGCCGAGGATGCATGGTTGCGTAGGCACCTGGCCCGCGCGCCCGAGCGCGACGAAGAGTGGATACGCCGCGCCTTGCTGCTTCAGGGCAGGATCTAGAAACAGAGGAGCCCCGGCCGAAACCGGGGCTCCTTCGTGATCAATGCCAAATCGGCTCGATCAAGTCTGGGTCGAACTTCCGCTTACCCCGGCCTGCGGGGTGGATCAGTACGGCCGTGATGCTGTGCAAGACGATCTCGCGTTGCCGCTCAATGGGGAGAGCGAAGAACTCGTCTTCTGTCAGGTCGGCCGTGTTCCCCTTGGCCTCCGCCTGCTTCTGCTCCTTGTAGAAGCGGGCGCGCTCCAACTTCAGCGCGTCGCGCTCCCGCTCCTTGCCGGGGAGCAACTGCAAGAGCGAGGAAACCGTGATCGTCTTGGCCTTCTCCGCCTCGATGAGCTGGGCGATGTCGGTGAGGGTGCTCTCCAACTCCGCTTCCCTGGGCCAACGTTCGTCGGAAGGGGCTACCGCAGTAGCGGCCTTCTCCCGCTGCTCGCTGAGAGCGAGTCGGGCAATCAGCTTGTCAACCGGCTCGCCGACCCGGCCGACCTTGCCGCACCCGCCGTTCACCTGAGAGCACTGATACGTGTACTTCGTGCCCTTGGAGCCTGGCTTCCAGCGCCGGTTGATCTGCCCTCGGATCTTGCTCTTGCACAGCCCGCACCGGGCGATCCCTGAGAGCAGGTACTTGCGGGCCAGCGTGTCGCCCTCCCGCCGGCCTTGCTTGCGCTCGGCGACGGCGGCCGAGACGGCTTCCCACTCCTCGACCGTGTTGATCGGGTCCCACTCGCCCATGACGGGCTGCCCGTCGTCACCGTGCAGGATCTCGCCGTGATATGTGCGGTAGCCGCACAACCGGGGGTTGGTGAGGATGTGCTCCACGTGGTGATGGGCCATGCGCTTGGTGCCTTCGCGAGGGTTCCCGATGCCCTCCGCATGCCAGCGCTGGCGGATCGTTCCGATGCGCACCCCGGCGAGAACTTCCTTCTGGGCCGCGCGGATGTGCTTGGCCGCCACGGGGTCAACCTTGTTCCGGTCGTCCTTCTGCCACCCGTAGGGCGCGGGGCCTCCATTGGCCTTGCCCTGCTGGGCCAACTCCAGATGCTTGCGCTTGATCCGGCGCGACGTGTCGTGCGACGACTTGTTGGCGAACGCCACCATGATCCGTGCCATGGTCCGGCCATCGGCCGAGCCGAGATTCACATCGTTGGTGACGGTCGCGAACTCCAGCCGCGGACGCTCGTCGAAGATCTCGATCAGCCGTTCAAGGTCGCGCGGCTGACGCGCGAGCCGGTCCAGGTCGTACGCCACGACGCCATCGATCAGCCCAGCTTGAAGATCCTTCAGCATGAGCTCGAACTCGTCGCGCACCACGTTGCGCTTGAACGCGGACACGTCGTTGTCTTCGTAGACCTTCACCGGCTGCCAGGTACGCAGGTCCGCCAGACGCTCGCAGTCCGTGCGCTGGCGGCCGACGCCGAGTGCGTCTCCCTCGTCGTCTCGTGAGATCCGGGTGTAGATCCCCACCTTGCGTGCCATGATCGGGGCCTCCCCTGCCTGCGACCTGGTGTTTCGGTTCCGGGCAAGGCTACTACCCTCATTGACTTCATTTGCCTTGGAGTGTGGAGAAGCCCGTCGTACGGCGCAGTGGTCAGGTGCTCGACGCCTGACAGGTGACCACCCATGAAAAGGCCTCCGCCGGATCGGCGGAGGCCTTTGTTTGTGCGTCGCTTTCCTGCGCGTCGCTCAGATCGTGCCGAGCTTGATGATCGACAGCAGCGCGACCAGCTGGATCGCCGACGCGCCCAGCGCCTTCGGCCACGGCAGGTCGTGCGACTTGCTCACCATCGAGGTGAACAGCGCGCCTGCAGCCAGCCAGGTCGCCCATCCCAGCACCTGGACAAGGGAGTTCTCGCCGCCGAGGAAGAGGGCGAAGACCAGGCGGGGGGCGTCCGTGATGGACATGATCAGCATGGAGAGGCCGACCGTCGGCTGCCATGCGCCGTCGCCCCCCAGCTGGCGGGCCAGGGTGTGGGTCACGGCGCCGAGAACCAGACCGCTGATGACGAAGGCGACGCCCGTGATGAGCACGTACGGGATCGCGTTCGAGAGCGTCGCGTTGATCGCCTCGTCCCGCGGCTCGTCGAAGCCGAAGATCGCGAGCATGCCGTAGAGGAACGTGACGACGAGCGCCGGGCCCCAGACGGCGTGGTCGCGCATCTGCAGGAAGGTCGGGCCGGGGCGCAGCACGATGCCGCTCAGCAGCTGCTTCCAGTGCAGGCGCGGACCCGCGGGGGCTGTCGGCGCGGCGCCGGAGCGGTAGGTGGCGCCGTCGCCGTAGGGATCGTCGTGCACGCTGAACATCTGCGTGTGGCCCGGGTTGTTGGCCGCGTACGGGTCCTGGGGCGGGGCGTACTGCGGGTGCGGGTCGCCGAAGTACTCCGGCTCGTCGTATCCGCCGCCCTGCTGGGGCCCGCCGGCGGCCTGGGGCCACTGCTGCTGCCGCTGCTGTTGCGCGTACGGCGGCGCTGCCGGACGTCCACCGCCCTGGTAGGGCGGTGGCGCCTGCGGCGCCTGCTGTTGTTGGGTGCGGTTGTCCCGGCCGCGTCCGATCCTGAATCCAGCCACGCAATCGAACGTACCTGGTCCGCGAACGCGAGGTGGCGGCAGAGCCGGAACCGGCGGCCTTTGCGGCTGACCTGTGACATCCCCTAGGGGAACCCCGGGGGACTGCCCCACACCGCCCAACGGCCCGTCGGCAGCGCCTGGTCGGCAGCCGCCCGGCAGCAGGTCAGGGCAGGAAGACGGACGTGCTGAAGGTGATCGCCGGCTGTGTGCCCGCCTTCTTGGGTGCGGCAGCCGGGTACAGCGCGACCACGTCGGCCCGCTCGCCGCGGTGGGTCCGGGTCACCACGTCCGGCCGCTTGTCGCCGTCGAAGTCTGCGTACGCGAGCACATCCGTGACGGGCTTCGTCTCCCCCGCCTTCAGCGCGGGCGCGGGCGGGGGCTCGACCGCGGCGAAGGCGTAGGTGCCGCCTCGGCGGCCGAGGCCGGCCGGGCCGCCGAGCAGGATCCTGCCCTTGGCGGACGCTCCCACCTCGCGGGTGCGGGGCAGGACGACGAGGTCGTCGGCGCCGTCGCCGTTCGTGTCGGCGCGCGGCGCGGGCGCCGCGAGGGCGGCGCCGCCGCCGGGTACGGGGGCGGTGGCTGCACGCGGGGCGCCGGCGCGGGAGAAGGGACCCCGGAGGAAGCTGACGCGTCCGGCGGAGGCGGTGACGGCCAGGTCGGCGCTGCCGTCGCCGTCGAAATCGCCGCAGACGGGGTGGTCGGGCCAGTCGTTCCCGTAGCGGGCCTGCTCGGGGATCCGCAGGACGACCGCCTTGCCGGTGATTCCGGTGGGGGAGCCGAAGAGCAGCTGGAGGGGCACGGGCGGGCGGCCGATGCCGTCGTACGGCGGATCCGTGGCGACCACCAGGTCGGCGTAGCCGTCCTTGTCGAGGTCGCAGGAGGCCTCGGCGTCGAACGCAGCCGGCAGCGTGCCCTTGACCTCGGCGCCGTGGGTTCGCGGCGTGAGGAGCTGGCGTACGGCGGGGTCGAGGCGGCGGGCGGTGTCCGTGCCGTAGACGACGCCGATGCCCCCGTCGTCACCGTGGCTGTCGCGGGGTGACTTCACCAGGTCGTTCAGCACGAGGTCGCGGTGGCCGTCGCCGTTGAAGTCGTCGGGGATCCGGCTGCCTTTGCCGCGCGGCACGGGCAGTGAGGGCTCGGTGGTGCGGTCCGCGGCCGGGTCCGTGTCGCCGTTCTTCGCCTCGGCCTTCGACGCGACGGGCTCGGGGGCGCTGTCGCAGCCGCTCAGGGCGGTCAGCAGCACCGCGGAGGCGCAGAGCGCGCCCAGGGCCGTCGCCGCTCTCGTTCGTGTGTGCACAGGCCCTCCCCCTGATCCGCTGTCCCGGTCGCCCCTCGATGCTCGTCCGGAAGGTCGCCCCGGGCAATGGTTCGCGACTGATCGAACGCCAAAGGTTATGCGGCGGCTGGGGACGCGTGTGTGCGGCGGGCGGTCACACGCGTGAGCGGCCGGTCCTGCCCCCGAGGCAGGTCCGGCCGCTCACTGTTCTCCTGCAAGGGAGACGGTTACTTCACGGGCTCCGGTTCCGGTGCCCCTTCCGGTTCGGTCTCTGTCGCCGGGTCGGCCGGCGGGGTCTTGACCGAGTCGAGCAGGAGTTGGGCGACGTCGACGACCTGGAGGGACTCCGGGGCCTTGCCGTCGTTCTTCTTGCCGTTGACGGAGTCGGTGAGCATGACCAGGCAGAACGGGCAGGCGGTGGAGACGATGTCCGGGTTGAGGGACAGGGCCTCGTCGACGCGTTCGGTGTTGATGCGCTTGCCGATCCGCTCCTCCATCCACATCCGTGCGCCGCCGGCGCCGCAGCAGAAGCCGCGTTCCTTGTGGCGGTGCATTTCCTGCTGGCGCAGGCCGGGGACGGCGGACATGATCTCGCGCGGGGGCGTGTAGACCTTGTTGTGGCGGCCCAGGTAGCAGGGGTCGTGGTAGGTGATCAGGCCGTCGACCGGGGTGACGGGGACGAGCTTGCCCTCGTCGATGAGGTGCTGCAGCAGCTGGGTGTGGTGGATGACCTCGAACTCGCCGCCCAGCTGCGGGTACTCGTTGGCGATGGTGTTGAAGCAGTGCGGGCAGGTCGCGACGATCTTCTTGGCCGACTTGGGCTTCTTCGTCGCGTCGTCCTCGTCGTCCTCGCCGAACGCCATGTTCAGCATCGCGACGTTCTCCTGGCCGAGCTGCTGGAACAGCGGCTCGTTGCCCAGGCGGCGCGGGGAGTCGCCGGTGCACTTCTCCTCGCCGCCCATGATCGCGAACTTGACGCCCGCCATGTGCAGCAGCTCCGCGAAGGCCTTGGTGGTCTTCTTGGCCCGGTCCTCCAGGGCGCCGGCGCAGCCGACCCAGTAGAGGTAGTCGACCTCGGTGAGGTCCTCGATGTCCTTGCCGACGATCGGGACGTCGAAGTCGACCTCCTTGGTCCACTCCACCCGCTGCTTCTTGGCCAGGCCCCAGGGGTTGCCCTTCTTCTCCAGGTTCTTGAGCATCGTGCCCGCCTCGGACGGGAACGAGGACTCGATCATCACCTGGTAGCGGCGCATGTCGACGATGTGGTCGATGTGCTCGATGTCGACCGGGCACTGCTCGACGCAGGCGCCGCAGGTGGTGCAGGACCACAGCACGTCCGGGTCGATGACGCCGTTCTCTTCGGCGGTGCCGATCAGCGGGCGCTCGGCCTCGGCGAGAGCGGCGGCGGGGACGTCCTTGAGTTGCTCTGCGGAGGCCTTCTCCTCGCCCTCCATGGTCTTGCCGCCGCCGGCCAGCAGGTAGGGGGCCTTGGCGTGCGCGTGATCGCGCAGCGACATGATCAGCAGCTTCGGGGAGAGCGGCTTGCCGGTGTTCCAGGCGGGGCACTGCGACTGGCAGCGGCCGCACTCGGTGCAGGTGGAGAAGTCGAGGATGCCCTTCCAGGAGAACTGCTCGACCTGGGAGACGCCGAAGACGTCGTCCTCGCCCGGGTCCTCCCAGTCGATCTCCTTGCCGCCCGACGTCATGGGCTTCAGCTCGCCCAGCGCGCTCTCGCCGGTGGCGTTGCGCTTGAACCAGATGTTCGGGAAGCCGAGGAACCGGTGCCAGGCCACACCCATGTTGGTGTTGAGCGCCACCGTGATCGCCCAGATGAAGGAGGTGCTGATCTTCACCATCGCGGTGAAGTAGATCAGCGTCTGCAGCGTGGACAGGCTCAGGCCCTTGAAGGCCAGGACCAGCGGGTAGGAGGCGAAGTAGGCGGCCTCGTAGCCCTCGACGTGATGGATCGCGCCCTCGAGGCCGCGCAGTGTGTAGATCGCCAGGCCGATGGTGAGGATGACGTACTCGACGAAGTACGCCTGCCAGGCCTTGGAGCCCGCGAAGCGCGACTTGCGGCCCGCCCGGGAGGGCAGGTTCAGCAGCCGGATCGCCATCAGGACCACGATGCCGAGGATCGTCATCACGCCGATGAACTCGATGTAGAGCTCGAAGGGCAGGAAGCCGCCGACGACCGGGAGCACCCAGTCGGCCTCGAAGAGCTGCCCGAACGCCTGCACCAGCGTGGGCGGCAGTGTCAGGAAGCCGACCGCGACGAACCAGTGGGCGAAGCCCACGATCCCCCAGCGGTTCATCCGGGTATGGCCGAGGAACTCCTTGACCAGGGTGATCGTGCGCGCCTTGGGATTGTCGGTCCGGCTGCCCGCGGGCACGGGCTGGCCGAGCTTGACGAACCGGTAGATCTGCGCGACCGCTCGGGAGATGAGCGCAACGCCGACCACCGTCAGGGTCAGCGACACGATGATCGCGGCGAGTTGCATTGGGGGCTCCTCGGGCCTGCGAGGGTGGGTGATCCAGCACTACTACTAAGCGGTAACTTATTCAGTCCGTGCTGAGAGTACCCACTTATTCGGCCGCACTGTAGCCGCGCGCGCGGTGATCTGTGTCGCTCAGGCAACCCTGACCGGGGCCGTCTGCATGACCTCTGTCGGACGCCGTCCTGCCACCACGGCGGGGACGGTACGGGCCAGGATCGACAGGTCGAGTCCCAGCCAGTGCTGCTCCACATAATGCAGGTCGAGCACCGTCATTTCCTCCCA
Source organism: Streptomyces sp. NPDC096176 (assembly GCF_044763255.1). Taxonomy (NCBI): domain Bacteria; kingdom Bacillati; phylum Actinomycetota; class Actinomycetes; order Kitasatosporales; family Streptomycetaceae; genus Streptomyces; species Streptomyces sp. NPDC096176. The sequence continues at coordinate 383,231 of NZ_JBIWFV010000002.1, forward strand.
GGGGAGGTCGGAGCGCGCGCTGACCTGCCACAGGCCGGTGATTCCGGGCCGTACGGCGAGCCTGGCGCGGCCGGTCCCGGGGCCTTTCGCGTCCGCCTCGCGCGCGGCCAGCGGTAGCGGGCCCACCAGTGACATGTCCCCGCGCAGGACGTTGAACAGCTGGGGGAGCCGGTCCAGAAAGTGCCGGTGCAGTACGTGGCCCACCGCTGTGACGGTGCCCGCGCGCTTCGTGCGGAACGTGAACATCGTGAAGACGCGGCCGCCGACGCCCACCCGGTCCGCCCGCTGCAGCACCGGGCCCGTGGAAGTGGCCGCGACGGCTGCCGCCGCGGCCAGCAGGACCGGCGACAGCAACAGAAGAAGGATCAGGGCGCCCGTCACATCGACGGCTCTTTTTGCCGGCACGGGGGCATGCCCCTCTCGTCACGAATGACAGTTCTTGACCGCTTTTTCCGAATATGACTCTCCCAGACCTGTGCGTTCAGGAAGGGCTCGCCACGCGCGTGGTTGCAGGTCTGCACGTAAGGGCGGGATAAAAGTTGAGTGCCCTCGACTCACGTCTGTTGACTCCGTGGAACGGGTGATGCATCCTTGAGCCAGTTCCACTCAAGTCAGCTGGAGGAATCGAAATGGCACGTGCGGTCGGCATCGACCTGGGCACGACTAACTCCGTCGTCAGCGTTCTGGAGGGCGGCGAGCCCACCGTCATCACCAACGCCGAGGGTGCCAGGACCACGCCGTCCGTCGTCGCCTTCGCGAAGAACGGTGAGGTGCTGGTCGGCGAGGTGGCCAAGCGTCAGGCGGTCACCAACGTCGACAGGACCATCCGGTCCGTCAAGCGCCACATGGGCACGGACTGGAAGATCGAGCTCGACGGGAAGCACTTCAACCCTCAGCAGATGAGCGCGTTCATCCTGCAGAAGCTGAAGCGCGACGCGGAGTCCTACCTGGGCGAGAAGGTCACCGACGCGGTGATCACCGTCCCGGCGTACTTCAACGACTCCGAGCGCCAGGCCACCAAGGAGGCCGGTGAGATCGCCGGTCTGAACGTGCTGCGCATCGTCAACGAGCCGACCGCGGCGGCCCTGGCGTACGGCCTGGACAAGGACGACCAGACGATCCTCGTCTTCGACCTCGGTGGCGGCACCTTCGACGTGTCGCTGCTCGAGATCGGCGACGGCGTCGTCGAGGTGAAGGCCACCAACGGTGACAACCACCTCGGTGGCGACGACTGGGACCAGCGCGTCGTCGACTACCTGGTGAAGCAGTTCCACTCCGGTCACGGCGTCGACCTGGCCAAGGACAAGATGGCTCTGCAGCGTCTGCGCGAGGCCGCGGAGAAGGCGAAGATCGAGCTGTCGTCCTCCACCGAGACGACGATCAACCTCCCGTACATCACGGCGTCGGCCGAGGGCCCGCTGCACCTGGACGAGAAGCTCACGCGCGCCCAGTTCCAGCAGCTGACCTCCGACCTGCTCGAGCGCTGCAAGACCCCGTTCCACAACGTCATCAAGGACGCCGGCATCGCGCTGTCCGAGATCGACCACGTGGTCCTGGTCGGCGGCTCGACCCGTATGCCCGCCGTCGCGGAGCTCGTCAAGGAGCTCACCGGAGGCAAGGACGCCAACAAGGGTGTGAACCCGGACGAGGTCGTCGCCATCGGTGCCTCGCTCCAGGCCGGTGTCCTCAAGGGTGAGGTCAAGGACGTCCTGCTCCTCGACGTGACCCCGCTGTCCCTCGGTATCGAGACCAAGGGCGGCATCATGACCAAGCTCATCGAGCGCAACACCACGATCCCGACCAAGCGCTCCGAGATCTTCACCACGGCCGAGGACAACCAGCCGTCCGTGCAGATCCAGGTCTATCAGGGCGAGCGCGAGATCGCGGCGTACAACAAGAAGCTCGGGATGTTCGAGCTGACCGGTCTGCCGCCGGCCCCGCGCGGAGTCCCGCAGATCGAGGTGTCCTTCGACATCGACGCCAACGGCATCATGCACGTGACCGCGAAGGACCTGGGCACGGGCAAGGAGCAGAAGATGACCGTCACCGGCGGCTCCTCGCTGCCGAAGGACGAGGTCGACCGGATGCGCCAAGAGGCCGAGCAGTACGCGGACGAGGACCACCGTCGCCGCGAGGCCGCCGAGAGCCGCAACCAGGGCGAGCAGCTCGTCTACCAGACCGAGAAGTTCCTCAAGGACAACGAGGACAAGGTCCCCGGTGACGTCAAGACCGAGGTCGAGACCGCCCTCACCGAGCTGAAGGAGAAGCTCAAGGGCGAGGACACCGCGGAGATCCGCACCGCCACGGAGAAGGTCGCCGCGGTCAGCCAGAAGCTCGGCCAGGCGATGTACGCCAACGCCGCGCCCGAGGGTGCTGCCGCCGGCGCCGACGCCGGTGCGGAGGGCCAGGCCGGTGCTCAGGCCGACGACGACGTCGTCGACGCCGAGATCGTCGACGAGGACAAGCCCAAGAAGGACGGTGCCGCGTGACGGAGGAGACCCCGGGCTTCGAGGAGAAGCCCGACGTCCCCTCCGGCGCCACACCTGACGACGCCGCCGAGTCCGCCGAGACCTCCGAGCAGGAGGTCCCGGCGGCCCCGGCAGGGGACGCAGCAAAGACCGTCGGTCTGACGGCGCAGCTGGACCAGGTCCGTACGGCTCTCAACGAGCGCACGGCGGATCTCCAGCGGCTCCAGGCCGAGTACCAGAACTACCGCCGCCGCGTGGAGCGCGACAGGGCCACGGTCAAGGAGATCGCCACGGCGACTCTGCTGACCGAGCTGCTGCCCGTGCTCGACGACATCGGCCGCGCCCGGGAACACGGGGAACTGGTGGGCGGGTTCAAGTCGGTGGCCGAGTCTCTCGAGACGGCCGCCGCCAAGATGGGCCTGCAGCAGTTCGGCAAGGAGGGCGAGCCCTTCGACCCGACCGTCCACGAGGCCCTGATGCACTCGTACGCGCCGGATGTCACGGAGACCACGTGCGTCGCGGTGCTCCAGCCGGGGTACCGCATCGGCGAGCGCACGATCCGCCCCGCGCGGGTCGCGGTGGCCGAGCCCCAGCCGGGCGCGGCCCCGGCCGGGCAGAAGGAAGAGAAGCCGGCTGACGAGGAGAGCGGTGGCCCCGAAGAGGGCTGACGCAGGAAACGTCCGGAAGGAGGGACGTCGATGAGCACGAAGGACTTCGTCGAGAAGGACTACTACAAGGTTCTCGGCGTCCCCAAGGACGCCACAGAGGCCGAGATCAAGAAGGCGTACCGAAAGCTCGCCCGCGAGTTCCACCCGGACGCCAACAAGGGTGACGTCCAGGCCGAGGAGCGCTTCAAGGAGATCTCCGAGGCCGCCGACGTCCTCGGCGACCCCAAGCGGCGCAAGGAGTACGACGACGCCCGCGCGCTGTTCGGCAACGGAGGCTTCCGTGCACCGGGCGCCGGTGGACCCGGCGGCACCTTCAACTTCGACCTGGGCGACCTCTTCGGAGGCGCCCAGGGCGGGGGCCAGGGTGGCGCGGGCGGCTTCGGCGGCGGGCTGGGCGACGTGTTCGGCGGCCTGTTCAACCGCGGCGCCGGCGCCGGGGCGAGGACACAGCCGCGCCGTGGCCAGGACATCGAGTCCGAGGTGACGCTCAGCTTCACCGAGGCGGTCGACGGGGCCACGGTCCCGCTGAGGATGTCCAGCTCGGCCGCGTGCAAGGCCTGTTCGGGCACCGGCGACAAGAACGGCACGCCCCGGGTGTGCCCGACCTGTGTCGGCACCGGCCAGGTCTCGCGCGGCGGCAGCGGCTCCTTCTCGCTGACCGACCCGTGCGTGGACTGCAAGGGCCGCGGCCTGATCGCCCAGGATCCGTGCGAGGTCTGCAAGGGCAGCGGGCGGGCCCGTTCCTCGCGCACCATGCAGGTCCGCATCCCCTCGGGTGTCTCCGACGGGCAGCGCATCCGGCTGCGCGGCAAGGGCGCTCCCGGTGAGCGCGGCGGTCCCGCGGGCGACCTGTATGTCGTCGTGCATGTCGACGCCCACCCCGTCTTCGGACGCAAGGGCGACAACCTGACCGTCACCGTGCCGGTCTCCTTCACGGAGGCGGCGCTCGGCGGCGAGGTGAAGGTGCCGACGCTCGGCGGTCCCGCGGTCACGCTGAAGCTGCCGGCCGGTACACCGGGCGGCCGCACGATGCGTGCCCGCGGCAAGGGCGCGGTCCGCAAGGACGGCACCCGGGGCGACCTGCTGGTCACCGTCGAGGTCGCAGTCCCCGAGGAGCTCAGCGACAAGGCGAAGGAAGCGCTGGAGGCCTACCGCGAAGCCACCGCGGGCGAGGATCCGCGGGCGGAGTTGTTCCAGGCCGCGAAGGGAGCTTGATATGGACCGGTCGGGGCGCAGTCGCAACCCTTACGAACTGACCGACGAGTCGCCGGTGTACGTCATCTCGGTCGCCGCACAGCTGTCGGGGCTGCACCCGCAGACTCTGCGGCAGTACGACCGACTGGGTCTCGTCTCCCCCGACCGCACGCCCGGCCGTGGGCGGCGCTACTCGGCCCGTGACATCGAACTGCTGCGTACCGTCCAGCAGTTGTCGCAGGACGAGGGCATCAACCTTGCCGGTATCAAGCGCATCATCGAACTGGAGAACCAGGTCGCCGCGCTCCAGCAGCGCGTCGCCGAGCTGTCGGCGGCCGTCGAGGGCGCCGCGGTCGCGATGCAGCAGCGCGAGGCCCAGGTGCACGCCTCGTACCGGCGCGATCTCGTGCCGTACCAGGACGTGCAGCAGGCGAGCGCGCTGGTGGTGTGGCGGCCCAAGCGGGCCGAGTAGGGCGGCAGTTGGCACGGAGTACGGCGAGGGGCCGGGGAGCGCGCAGCCTCCGGCCCTTTGCGTGCGGCGATCACGCGTCCTCGGCACGCGGGGCAACACGGTCGCTCACGCCGACGATGCCCGACCGCGCGAGCAGTGCACCGAGGTGGGTGCGGCTCGAAGCGCCGAGCACCTGCATCGGCCAGGTCGCCATCAGCGACACCGCGGCGGACAGGCACTCGGTCCACACCCTGTACGACCGCCGGGACGACACTGGCCTGCGCCTCGACAACTCCAGGGGCAACGGCTGCACCGTCTACAGCGGCACGAACGAGATCAATCACGTCCGCAAGGTGACCGCTTGCGTCAACATCCAGCTCCGCCCGGACAGTTGTGGCGCTGACGACCGGCCCGGTGACGATCACTAAGAGACTGTGAGGCGGTGGGGCGGTTCGGAACGCCCCACCGCAGTCTTTGCGTTCCCGGACACCTACACCAGTGAGGACGGCCACCTCCATGCAGACAGAACAGGACGCCGCAGACAGGCGGACGGTACTGGAGATCACCGGGCTCAGTCATCGGATCGGCGGGCGAACACTGTTCGACGGTCTGCAGCTGTCCTTACGGGCCGGCGAGTCGATCGCCGTGACCGGACCGTCCGGATCTGGGAAGAGCACACTCCTGTCCTGCGTGCTGGGCCTGATCAGACCGGACAAGGGAACGGTCACCGTCACCGGCGCCGAGACCACCCGCCTTCGGGCGTCCCAACTTGCCCAATTACGCGCCAAGTCGATCGGTATGGTCTTCCAGTTCGGCGAACTGCTCCCGGAACTCAGCCCGCTGGACAACGTCGTCCTCGCCGCGCTGCTCTCCCGCCGCAGCCGGCATGACGTGCGCGACCGAGCACAACGCCTGCTCGACGACCTCGGCGTACCGTAAGCGGCGACCAGCCAGGAACTCTCCGGCGGAGAGCGACAGCGTACGGCCGTGGCACGAGCTCTGATCAACGAGCCTGCCCTCCTGCTGGCCGACGAGCCGACCGGCGCCCTGGACAGCGAAACCCGGGACAAGACCGCCCAGTTGCTGTTCGACCTGCCGCGGCAGTACTCCTGCGGACTCCTCGTGGTCACTCACGACCTGGGCATCGCCGCCCGCGCGGACCGTGCTCTGCACCTCACCGCGGGAGTCCTCGCACCGGCCGCCGCGCGGGAGGCGCACTGATGGCCACCACCACGAGAGGCCTGGCACGTCAGCTCCTTGCTGTCGGACGTACCGCCGGCCGGAAAGCAGAGGCCGGCGGCGCCCGCTTCGTCGCCCTCCTCCTCGCCACCCTGGTCCTCACCCTCGCCATCGGCAGTCTCGTCGCGGTCCACGCCGTGTACATGGGCAAGGAACAACACCGCACCGCCAGGACCCCCGTCGTCGCAGAACGCGAGGGTTCCCTCGGTTCCACCGTGTGGCTGGTGGGAGCCGACTCGCTCGACGGCGAACGACGCTTCAGGGTCGTGTACCTGGCCCCGTACCAGGGCAACGCGCCGCTGCCGCCCGGAGTGGAGCGCTGGCCCGCACCCGGCGAGGCGGTGTTGTCACCGGCCCTCCGGAAAGCCGGCGCGGACGAGGACATCGACCACCGATACGGCAGACTGGCCGGAACCATCCGGCCATCCGGCCTTGACGAGCCCACCGAATGGCTCGCCTACGTCCGCCCGCGCGATGGCCTCAGTGCCGAGCGGCCGAACGAGGTCGTCACCGGCTTCGGTCCTGCCGACGGCCGGATCATGCCCGGCCTGGAACCCGGCTCGGGACGACAGGACGACAAAGCGGAATGGATGTTCCAGGCCGCTGTGGCCGGCATGCTCCTCCTGCCGGGCCTCGTTCTGCTCCTCGTCGCCGCCGGCACGGGCGCGCATGCCCGCGACCGCAGGACGGCCCTGGTCGCCGCACTCGGCGGCCGGCGCAGGGACCGAGCGCTCATCGCCCTCGGTGAAGCAGGCACCCCGGTTCCTCGCCGGCGCGCTCCTCGGCGCGGCGGCCGTCACCGCAACCCTGCTGCACGACACCCACATCCCCTACACCGACTACGTCCTCTCGTCCGCGCACCTGCGCGAACACGGCCGGCAGATCACCCTCACCCCGGTCATAGCGCCCCTGGCCGTCCTCGCGGCAGTCGTCACCGCAGACCTCGCACCCCGCCGGAGCGCCAACGGGACGCGTCCCCACAGCGGGGCCCCCTCCGTCTGGCTTCCCCGTGTCGCCGCACTGTTCCCCGTCATGTTCCTCATCGCGATGTACGGCCCCGACTTCGCCGGGCAGGAATCCGCTTTGCGCATCCTCATCGGATGGGCAGGCATCGCCGGCACGACCCTCACCCTGCCCGCCGCCGTCGCGACCGTCACCGCAGCCGGCGGACGCGTTCTCACCCGCCGGGGGCAAGCACACGGTCTGCCCGGGACCCTCGTCGCAGGACGTCGCACCCACACCCACCCCGGCGCCACCGCCCGGCTGGTCACCGGTGTCACGGTGGCCCTCATCATCCTCATGCAGGCGGTCGCATGGCAGGGCCTGTTCGGCTCGCAGAGCGCCGCAGCACAGCACACCCTCGACCGCATCGGCCGCAGCGCCCTCACGGTCGGCGTCAGAGGGGACGTGACCATCGCGGACATGACCGCTTTCCTGGACCGCCTGCCGGACACCGAAGCCGTCCTGCTCGTCCCACCGGCCGGTGGCCCCGGCAGCCCCATGACCCTGTACGCCGACTGCCCCGGCCTCGCCGCCCTGCGCCTTCCCTGCCCCGCAGGTACAAGCCGTATCACCGAGACACCCGAGGACCCCCGGCTGCAAGAACTGATCCGATGGAGCCCGCACGACGAGATGATCCTGGACATCCACCGCACCGACACTCACGACCTCGCACAGCGCGCCGCGTCCCCCGAAGCGGACTTCCCCCTTGTCATCCTGCGTCGTGATGGACGCGACCTCTCCACCGCTGCCGTGAAGCGGCTGTCCTACGAGGTGTTCCCCCGCGGCGCGGCAGTCCGCGCTCCGGGCGAGGAACAGGTGACCGCCGGAATTCCCAACCGTGACCAGGGGCGTTGGAGCACCCTGCTCGGCGTGACCGGCATCACCGTGCTCGCCGTGACCGCCGGACTCAGCGCCATGGCGGAATTCCTGCGCCATGGACGTGCGCTCGCTCCCCTGTCCGTCCTCACCGGCGGCCTGCGCGTCTTCCGTACCAGCGCGGCGTGGTCCGTCCTCACCCCACTGGCCGTGGCAGGTCTTGTGGGGAGCGTGGTCGCGGCAGGCCCTGCAGCCCCGGTCAACGCGAACGGAGAGTCCTACATCACGCGTGAACTGCTCTGGTCGGCAGCGGGGATCGTCCTGATCGTCAGCGTCCTCATGTGGCTGTGGGCAGCGACTGTCGCTGTGCGGCAGGCTCGTGCCTGGCGTCCGCGCGGCGACTGATCCTGGCAGCACAGGCGGCCCACAGGGGGCGGGTCAACCGGCCCTCGTACGGATCCGCTTCGTGCAGTGAACTACATGACGGTGGCGGTTGCGGAAGGTCGACTTCGACGCGGCCCCGACCTTGACGGGCTCGGGCCGCCACGCGGCCCGTGGCCGTACGACCCCCTCGTACTGCCGCGGCTGTCACCGTCTCGAGTACGGCTGCCCCGCCAACGGTCCTCGTAAGATCACCGGTTGGAGTTGGTGGCGGTCCAAGTTGGGCGTCCGGGGGGCGGGGATGACGCATCACGCACATGATCTGGCAGAGCTGTGCGAGGCGGGGGCATCGGCCTACAGGGAGGCGCTGTGCCGTGGTCGCGTGCGGCGCGGTGAGGTGGCACAGGCGCCGTGCCTGATCGACTTGGGCCTGGTGCACCCGGACCCGGACGACGGCGAATGGTTGGTGCCCACGCCGCCGTCGGTGGCATTGCATACAGCGCTGCGCGACATCGAGGCGGAGATCCACGCGTCGCGGGAGAGGGAGGCAAGGGTCGCGCAGGTGCTGGAGGCCTTCGGCTCGCGGGACGACGCCCAGCCCGGACCAGTCGGCGGGATGACGGTGCTGGAGGGGTTGCCCCGTATCAACGCCGCTCTCGACAGGGCACTCGACGCCTGCCGCATGGAGCTGCTGTGCGTACAGCCGGGCGCACGCAGCGAGTCGATCCTCGATGATGCGCTGCCCAAGCACCTACGGCTTCGGAACAACGGGGTGAGCATGCGCAGCCTCTACGGGCGGGCCTCCGTGCACAGCCCCGCGCTGCGGGGTTTCCTCGACCAGGTCGGCGACGCGCTGGAGGTGCGGAGCCTGAGTGACCTGCCGCAGCGCCTGTTCATCATGGACCGCAAGGTGGCCTTCGTCCCGGCCAGTGAGGACGGCCTCTCGGCAGCCCTCGAACTGCGCCACCCAGCCCTCGTCAAGTACCTGGTCTCCGTCTTCGAGCGGATGTGGCACCAGGCCACGCCTCTGACCGCGCCGTCCGTGCCGCCAGTGGACAGCGTCTCCGAGCGCCAGTTCGCGGTCGCGCGTCTGCTGGCGGAGGGGCATGCAGACGAGGCCGTGGCCCGTCGTCTGGGAATCAGCGTGCGGACGTGTCGCAAGCACATCGCGCATCTCGCCGAGCTGCTCGGCAGCGCCAAATGCATCGCCCGGTCCGGGATGCTCGGCACGTCCCGGAATCCCTGCTCACCTTGCTGCAGTGCAGCAAGGTGACGGTGCTCTCCCCTCATGCCCGGGCTTAGCGGGGAGGGCAAGGGATGCAGAGGGAGCGGTGCGTATGTCAGTCCTTGTCTTCCAAGATGCCCGACTGGGCAATGAGGTAACCGAGTTGTGCGCGGCTGCCGCTGCCGAGCGTGGCGTTCAGTTTGGCGATGTGGGCGCGGCAGGTGCGCACGTTCATCCCGAGGCGGCGGGCGATGGAGTCGTCGACGTGGCCCTCGACGAGGAGTCTTGCGATGGAGCGCTGTACACCTGTGACGCCGTTGGAAGGCGGCGAGTAAGGAAGTTGCTCGGTGAGCGGTGTGGCGCGCCGCCAGAGGTGTTCGAAGACTTGAGCCAGGTAGTCCACCAATCCGGGGTGGCGCAGCTCCAATGCGATCCTGCGGTCCGAGCGGGCAGGGATGTACGCCACAGTGCGGTCAAAGATGATCAAGCGCTCGATCAGTTCTTCGAGCGTGCGGATTTCGACCTTGCCCTCAGCAAGTTGCTCGGCATAGGCGAGGGTGCCCAGACTGTGCCGGACCGTGTGTTGATACAAGGTGCGGATGCTGATGCCGCGTTCGACGACGGCCTTCCCCCGCTCCAGCGCCTCGCTCAGCACATGTTCGCTGCGCCCTCCGCCGGGTTGGACGGTCAAGACTTCCGTGTGGCATTCCATGGTCGCCAGGTCGAGCGCCGCGTTGATGCGACTGACGCCCTCCAGCACAGTGATGGCGTGCGTAGTCGAAGGGTCCTGCGCACTGATATTCAGGAACGGCTCGAACACGTCGGTGAGTTCGACGGTGAGATGCCGCCGTTCCTGGATCTCTCGCTCAATGGGCTGGAGGCGCTGCGCGAGAGCTGCGGACGGTGGAACGGGGCGTAGCCACTCCGGGTCGTCGGGATCCGGGTGCAGAAGTGCGAAGTCCATCAGGCAGGGAGCGGTAGCTGCCTCGGCGCGGGTCACACGGCCCGAGCGCAGTGCACTGGCGTAAAGACGCGTTCCTGCCTCGCACATATCGGTTACGCCATGGGGATGCGCCCGTTTTGTGGTTTCTGTGCTCAAATCTCCACCCCCCAGGGTCCTGAACGTGCAAGAACATGATGCATCGCTTCTGTGGCATTCGCGTCCTTGGGTGAGGCATCGTCGAAAGGGCGGGGGAGAGGAATCCATCAAGTGAGGACGAAGCTGAGTATGTACAGGAGAATGCTTCGCTCGGTGCTTGCCACGACCTTCTCCGCGGCTGTGATCTACGGCGGGGTAGCCGCCGACGGCGACATCGGTTGGGACACCGCACCGGCAGGGATGGCTACCGGTACTGCTACCGGAACAACGTCGGGTGGGGACATCGGTTGGGACGTCGCACCGTCTCGTGCGGATTCAAGCGGCTCGCAGACGGGTTCAGGCGCATGACCATCCCTCCGGACGACCGGGTCTTCCGCCGCGAAATGGCCACGGCCTACCGCTCCGGGTGGCATTTCATCGACCTCGTCACGGCGATCCCCCACCGTGGCGACTCGTTGATGGTCACCCTGTTCGGTGAGCCGATCGTCGTGGCGCGCGAGGAGGACGAGGATGTCCGTGCCTACCGCTGCCTGCGCCGACCCCGAGGGGCTCCTCAGCCCGTCCGCTGTGCCATCCGGTACGGCATGATTTTTGTCAATCTCGACCAGCGTGACCACCAGCTGGCCGAGCCGGACACCACCGCCACCCCCCGCAGTGCCTGAGCGATTCCCCCGTCGTTTCAAATCGCTCGGGTGCTTCCCCCACACAGCGGCGCCATCGTGGACCTGAAACGCGATGGCGCCGTTGTGCTGCCCGGAAACTTCTCCGGCGGCCGGCGCGCCTGAACCGGGCCCGGCCGGCTCCGGCCCGCCCGTACCCGCCCCCGCCAGGGCGAGCACGTCAGGTCACGCGCATGACTGGTGAGCCGGCCGTCTTCGTACAGATGGAAGGTGAGGGAGGGCGGGCCGACGTCCGTCTTCCAGGACTGCTGCGGATCCTGCTCCCAGGGCAGTAGTGCGGTCGACGCGATCCCGGGTGCGCACAGCAGCGGCAGGCCGGCGAAGACCGTGGCGGCAGCCGTGTGGGCGTGGCCGCAGAGCACGGCGGCGACCTGGTCGTGGCGCGCCAGCGCCTGGGCCAGGTCCTGGGGCCGGCGCAGCCCGATCCGGTCGATGTACGGGAGGCCGAGCGCTACGGGTGGGGCACGCGCCGTCGGCGCGTGATTCTTCAGTGCGCGAGCTCTGCGCTGCTGAACGCTCCCTCGCGCTGGCCGGCCCCGGCGGCGGCCTCGGCGTCGACGGCGCGCAGCAGCGGTTCGTCCATGGCGTGCAGGGAGTCGACGAGGTGACGTACGCCGGCCTCGCGCATCAGCCGGCGCTGGTAGCTGTGCTCGAACGTGCTGGGGTGTCCGACGACGCCTGAGGCGTCCCCACGCGACAAGGTCAGCCGCGTCAACAACGCTTCAGGTCAATACACCTAGGCCCGGCCCATCGCGCGGGTCAGTGCGATCTCGATGACCACCCGGTCCGGATTCGGCTTCGGGGTGCGTCCGTAGCGCTCCGCGTAGCGGCTCACCGCGTCCGCCACCACCTCCGCCTCCGTGCGGATGGTCGCGATGCCCTCCAGCGTCGCCCAGCGGCCCTTGTCGACCTGGCAGACCGCCACCCGTGCCCCCTCCGGGCCGGCGGCCAGCACGTTCGCGACCTTGCGGCTGTGCTTGTTGGTGATCACCCGGGCGAAGCCGCCCTCCGGGTCGTACGTCACTCCTACCGCCACGACGTGCGGAGTGCCGTCCGGGCGCGGGGTCGTCAGCGTGCACATGTGGTGGTCGCGCCAGAAGCTGAGGTACGAGGCGTCGGGGTTGCGAGGGTCGATGGCCATGGGGCGGAACCTACCTCCGTGGACCGATGCCCTGTCGTGCGGCACCCTGAGTGGAATAGACTCAACTTTGTGCACGTTGTCGGAGTCAGTATGGACGTGACAGTCCCATCGGCGAGGAGGAGAGAGCGCACGTGGACGCAGAGCTGACCAACAGGAGCCGGGACGCGATCAACGCCGCGACCAGCCGGGCCGTGTCCGACGGACACCCCGATCTGACCCCGGCGCATCTGCTCATGGCGCTGCTCGAGGGGCAGGACAACGAGAACATCATCGACCTGCTGGCCGCTGTCGACGCGGACCAGGCGGCGGTGAGGTCCGGGGCCGAGCGCGTCCTCGCGTCGCTGCCCAGCGTCACCGGCTCCACCGTCGCCCCGCCCCAGCCCAATCGTGAACTGCTCGCCGTCATCGCGGATGCCGGGCAGCGCGCCAAGGAGCTCGGGGACGACTATCTGTCCACGGAACACCTGCTCATCGGCATCGCCGCGAAGGGCGGCGCCGTCGGCGAGGTGCTGGACCGGCAGGGCGCGGGTGCGAAGAAACTGCTGGACGCGTTCGAGAAGGCAAGGGGAGGGCGCCGGGTGACCACACCCGACCCGGAGGGTCAGTACAAGGCGCTGGAGAAGTTCGGTACGGACTTCACCGCCGCTGCCCGCGAGGGCAAGCTCGACCCGGTCATCGGCCGGGACCAGGAGATCCGCCGCGTCGTGCAGGTGCTGTCGCGGCGCACGAAGAACAACCCGGTGCTCATCGGTGAGCCCGGCGTCGGCAAGACCGCCGTCGTGGAGGGCCTCGCCCAGCGGATCGTGAAGGGCGACGTCCCCGAGTCGCTGCGCAACAAGCGGCTCGTCGCGCTCGATCTCGGCGCGATGGTCGCCGGCGCGAAGTACCGCGGCGAGTTCGAGGAACGGCTGAAGACCGTCCTGTCCGAGATCAAGGACAGCGACGGCCAGATCATCACCTTCATCGACGAACTGCACACCGTCGTCGGCGCCGGAGCCGGCGGCGACTCCGCCATGGACGCCGGGAACATGCTGAAGCCGATGCTGGCCCGCGGCGAGCTGCGGATGGTCGGCGCGACCACCCTCGACGAGTACCGCGAGCGCATCGAGAAGGACCCGGCCCTCGAGCGGCGCTTCCAGCAGGTGCTGGTCGCGGAGCCGACCGTCGAGGACACCATCGCGATCCTGCGCGGCCTCAAGGGCCGTTACGAGGCCCACCACAAGGTGCAGATCAACGACAGCGCGCTCGTCGCCGCCGCCACCCTCTCCGACCGGTACATCACCTCCCGCTTCCTGCCGGACAAGGCCATCGACCTCGTCGACGAGTCCGCGTCCCGGCTGCGCATGGAGATCGACTCCTCACCCGTCGAGATCGACGAGCTGCAGCGCGCCGTCGACCGGCTGCGGATGGAGGAGCTTGCCCTCAAGAACGAGTCGGACCCAGCCTCCAAGCAGCGCCTGGAGAAGCTGCGCCGCGACCTCGCCGACAAGGAGGAGGAGCTGCGCGGCCTCACTGCCCGCTGGGAGAAGGAGAAGGAGAGCCTGAACCGTGTCGGTGAGCTCAAGGAGCGCCTCGACGACCTGCGCGGCCAGGCCGAACGCGCCCAGCGCGACGGAGACTTCGACACCGCCTCCAAGCTGCTGTACGGGGAGATCCCCGGTCTGGAGCGGGAGCTGGAGGAGGCCGCGCGGGCCGAGGCCGAGCAGGAGGCGTCGAAGGACACCATGGTCAAGGAGGAGGTCGGCCCCGACGACATCGCGGACGTGGTCGGCTCCTGGACCGGCATCCCGGCCGGGCGTCTCCTCGAGGGCGAGACGCAGAAGTTGCTGCGCATGGAGCAGGAGCTGGGCCGGCGGCTGATCGGCCAGAGCGAGGCCGTGCGGGCCGTCTCCGACGCCGTGCGCAGGACGCGGGCGGGGATCGCCGACCCCGACCGGCCCACCGGCTCGTTCCTCTTCCTCGGCCCGACCGGTGTCGGCAAGACCGAGCTGGCGAAGGCGCTGGCCGACTTCCTCTTCGACGACGAGCGGGCCATGGTCCGCATCGACATGTCGGAGTACGGCGAGAAGCACAGCGTCGCCCGCCTGGTCGGCGCGCCCCCCGGCTACGTCGGCTACGAGGAGGGCGGCCAGCTCACCGAGGCCGTCCGCCGCCGTCCGTACAGCGTGGTGCTGCTGGACGAGGTGGAGAAGGCCCACCCCGAGGTCTTCGACATCCTGCTCCAGGTCCTCGACGACGGGCGGCTCACCGACGGGCAGGGCAGGACGGTCGACTTCCGCAACACCATCCTGATCCTGACCTCCAACCTCGGCAGTCAGTACCTGATGGACCCGATGACCGACGAGGAGCAGAAGAAGCAGCAGGTCCTCGACGTGGTGAGGGCTTCCTTCAAGCCGGAGTTCCTCAACCGGCTCGACGACCTGGTGGTCTTCTCCGCCCTGTCCGAGGCCGAACTGGCACGCATCGCCGAGCTGCAGATCGGCCGGCTCGCCAAGCGGCTGGTGGACCGTCGGCTGACCCTTGACGTCACGCCGGAGGCCCTGGCCTGGCTCGCCGAGGAGGGCAACGACCCTGCGTACGGCGCCCGCCCGCTGCGCCGGCTGATCCAGACGGCGATCGGCGACCGCCTCGCCAAGGACATCCTCGCGGGCGAGGTCAAGGACGGCGACATCGTACGGGTGGACCGTTTCGAGGACGGCCTCGTCGTCGGCGCGGCGCGGTGACGGCGCTCGTGTGACATCCCGGCCGCCGGTGCCGTGGTGCTCCGGCGGCCGGATCTTTGTCAGCCGGCAGCGGATCGCGGGCGGCGGGGCTTGCCACCCCCCGCCGGGGATGGGAGAGGATGGCCGCATCCGTACGAAGGGAAATACACGGTGACCATCGATCCGTCCTCGATTCCGAATTTCGGGGGCCAGCCCCAGCCCCAGGCCGCAGGACCGGCGGGCCCCGTCGTTCCCGATCAGGATCTCGTCAAGCAGCTTCTCGAGCAGATGGAGCTGAAGTTCGTCGTCGACGACGAGGGTGACCTCGCGGCGCCGTGGGAGGACTTCCGCACGTACTTCATGTTCCGCGGCGAGGGCGAGCAGCAGGTCTTCTCGGTGCGGACCTTCTACGACCGGCCGCACGCCGTCACGGAGAAGGCCAAGATCCTCGACGCGATCGACGACTGGAACCGCAGGACCCTCTGGCCGAAGGTCTACACCCACCTCCACGAGGAGGAGGGCGCCGACCTGCCGACGATCCGTCTCATCGGCGAGGCGCAGATGCTGATCGGCACGGGCGTGAGCCTCGAGCACTTCGTGTCGTCGACGGTCAGCTGGGTGCGCGCGTCGATCGAGTTCGACAAGTGGCTCGCGGAGCAGCTCGGCCTGGCCGTCCAGGAGGACGAGAAGCCCGCCGACGACGCCTGAGGCGTCCCCACACGACAAGGTCCGGCGGGGCCGCGGTCCTCACGACCGCGGCCCCGCCGGGCCTCCGCGTTTTGCGGGGTGCCCGCTCTCAGGGGGCCAGTGACTTCAGGCGCGCGGCCGCCTCCTCGAGGACGTCGACGCGCTTGCAGAACGCGAAGCGCACGAACGGGGCGCCCTGCGCGCGGTGGTCGTAGAAGACCGCGTTCGGGATGGCGACGACCCCGCAGCGCTCCGGCAGCGCACGGCAGAACGCGAACCCGTCGGACTCGCCCAGCGGCCGGATGTCGGTCGTGACGAAGTATGTGCCCGCCGGACGGTGCACGCCGAAACCGGCCGCGGCGAGCCCCTCGCTCAGCAGATCGCGCTTCGCACGCAGGTCCTCTCGGAGCCCGTCGTAGTACGAGTCGGGGAGGCGGAGCGCCTCGGCGACCGCGTACTGGAACGGGCCGGCGGAGACATACGTCAGGAACTGCTTCGCCGAGCGGACCGCCGCCACCAGCTCCGGCGAGGCGGTGACCCAGCCGACCTTCCACCCGGTGAACGAGAACGTCTTGCCGGCGCTGGAGATGGTGACCGTGCGCTCGCGCATTCCGGGGAACGACGCCAGTGGCACGTGCTCGCCCTCGAAGACGAGGTGCTCGTAGACCTCGTCCGTGATGACGAGGACATCGCGCTCCACGGCGAGCGCGGCGATCGTCGCGAGCTCCTCGCGGGTGAGGACCGTGCCGGTGGGGTTGTGCGGGGTGTTGACGAGCAGCACACGGGTGCGGTCGGTGATCGCGTCACGCAGCTCGTCGAGATCCAGGCGGAAGGCGGCGTCGTGCGGGCGCAGCGTCACCGGCACCCGTACGCCGCCCGCCATCGCGATGCACGCGGCGTACGAGTCGTAGTAGGGCTCCAGCGCGATCACCTCGTCGCCGGGCTCCACGAGGGCGAGCAGCGCGGCCGCGATCGCCTCGGTCGCGCCCGCCGTGACCAGGACCTCCGTGTCGGGGTCGTGGCGCAGACCGTGGAAGCGCAGCTGGTGCTCCGCGATCGCGGAGCGCAGCTCGGGGACGCCCGGCCCGGGCGGGTACTGGTTGCCCCGGCCGTCGCGCAGCGCCCGTACCGCGGCCTCCCTGACCTCCTCCGGGCCGTCGGTGTCGGGGAAGCCCTGGCCGAGGTTGATGGAACCGGTGCTCAGGGCCAGCGCCGACATCTCGGCGAAGATCGTGGTGCCGAACTCCGCCAGCCTGCGGTTGAGCAGCGGGCGCGGGCCCTGGTCGCGTGCCGTCCTGTCCGTCGTCATGACCGCCATCCTGCGCGGAACCTCTGGAGTTGCTCAAGTCTGCTTTGGGGCCGCGCGGCCGAGGGCATCTCCATGCCACGCAGATAAGCGGCCCGTAAACAAGAAGCGGTCACGCAACGTCGCGGGGGTCTCGCTTCGGGGGAACGAGAAGGACGGTGGGAAAGATGATGGGTTTCTGGATCGGGTTGATCGCGATCGCGGTGGTGGTCGTCGTGCTCGTGGCAGTGAGCGCGTCCGCTTCGGGCGGTCGCAGGAGCGGCCGCAGCCGCCGCAGCAGCGACACGGGCTGGTGGGCCGGCTCCCACAGTGCCGGCGGCTCGGCGTGCGGCAGCAGCTCGTCGTCCTGCAGCAGCAGCTCCTCCTGCGGAGGCGGCGGAGGCGGCGGAGGGTGCGGCGGAGGCAGCTGACACGGGGCAGCTGACTTCGCAGCCGTGAATGTGCCCGGCGGGTGTGCCGACCGCACGACCAACACCCGCCGGGCATCTTCCGATTGGAAGAATGTCTGGTCGGCACGTTGACTTCACGGCCGGGATTTCCGTTGAACAGTTGAACCGTTGGGCCCCCGGGGGGATGGAAACCGCGCGAAGTTGGGTAAAAACGCTGTGGTCGCCGTCCACTTCGTGATTTTCTCCCTGTCGGAACCTGTTGGATCCATCCAGCCCTCGGACCTCACGTGGACCAGAGCAGGCCACCCCCCACACGTCCAGAGCCTGACCGGTAGATCGCGGCCGGTCAGGCTGTGCACTCCGTGCCGGAGTGCCGGTCCACGCGTCCATCTCCCGCCGAAGCGCGCCTGCGGAGCCGACCCATGCTCACGACCATCGATACCGCCTACACCGACACCCGTGCCGACGATCTCGCCTGGGCCCTGGGCAGGGAGCCGCTGCCCGCCCTGGCCGTACTCGACCTCGAACTGGCGGACTACAAACTGCAGTTGAGACTCCTGGGCGCGTCCCATCAAGTGCTGCTCGAAGAGGGGGAAAGCGCGTGTTCGGAGACCGTCGCCTGTATCCCCGGCAGCAGCACCCCGCTTCCGCTGGGCGTGGCGAAGCGGCTCGGCGACTGGGAGTACGAATTCGCGGCCCGGGTCGAGACGCTGTCGCGGCGCTCGTTCGCCGGCCGCGCCCAGGAGCTGCTGGCTCTGGTGGCCGACCATCCGCACGGTCTCGCCGGTACGTTCCCCGGTTCGCCGCACGCGTTCACCGCGATGGTGGCGCAGGGCGGCGAGGACGAAGTGCGGTGGCGCACCTGGCACGCGTATCCGCAGGAGGGCCGGCTGGTCGTCACTCGAACACGTGTCGGTGCCCTGCGGCCCGCCTTGCAGGGCGGCAGCGCCGAGAGCCACCCCGAGCCTTCCGGCGCGTAGGTGACGCGTTGTGGGTGACAGGTGGTGCGTTCGCCGTGACGTAGCGTTTCCGACGTGATCGACCGGACGCAGCCCTCGCCGCCTCAAGGCATGGTGCCGCTTCCCGTGCGTCCGGACGCCGGCCGCCACATCGTGCTGGCCGTCGTCTTCGTCTGCGCCGCGTGCGGTCTGGTCTACGAGCTCGAGCTGGTCGCTCTCGCCACCTACTTGCTCGGTGACTCGGTCACCCAGGCGTCCGTCGTCCTGTCGGTGATGGTCTTCGCGATGGGCGTCGGATCACTGCTCGCCAAACGGCTGCGCTGCCGGGCCGCCGTCGGCTTCGGGCTGCTGGAGGCGGCGCTGGCTCTGGTCGGCGGCACCTCGGCGATGGTGCTGTACGCGTCGTTCGCCTGGTTCGGCGAGTCCCGGTGGGCGCTGGTGTGCTTCAGCCTGACCATCGGCGTCCTGATCGGTGCGGAGATGCCGCTGCTGATGTCGCTGATCCAGCGCATCTCGCGGCGGGACGCGGACGGCACGGTCGCCGACCTGTTCGCCGCGGACTATGTGGGCGCTCTCGTCGGCGGGCTGGCCTTCCCGTTTCTGCTGCTGCCGTGGCTCGGCGAGCTCACCGGCGCGCTGGCGACCGGCGCGGTGAACGCGGTGGCCGGCGGGGCGGTGGTGTTCTGGCTGTTCCGCGGCGAACTCACGGCGCGCTGGCGGGTACGGCTGATCGCGGTCAACGCGCTGGTGCTGGCGCTGCTCACGGGTGCCGCCGTACTGGTCGACGACTTCGAGCAGGCCGCACGCCGCGCGGTCTACGGCAATGACGTGCGGGTCGCCGTGCGCACGGGGATCCAGGAGGTGGTGCTCACGGGCGGGCCGTCCGAGCCGCCGGACCTGTTCCTCAACGGGCGGTTGAAGGTGCGTGGCCGTGACGAGCACCGCTACCACGAGGCGCTCGTCCACCCGGCGATGAGCGGACCGCACGAGCGCGTCCTGATTCTCGGCGGCGGTGACGGACTGGCGGCGCGCGAGGTGCTGCGCTACGCGGAGGTCCGCACGCTCACCGTCGTCGAACTGGACCCCGAGGTCGTCCGGTTGGCCCGCACCGAACCCGCGCTGACGAAGCTGAACGAACGTGCCTACGAGGACCCGCGGGTCGGGGTCGTCACCGCGGACGCGTTCTCCTGGCTTCGCGGGCACCGAGGGAGCTACGACGTGATCGTCTCCGACCTGCCCGACCCGGGCATCACCGCGAGCAGCAAGCTCTACTCACTGGAGTTCTACGGACTCACTCGGCGTGTCCTGGCCGACGACGGCCGGCTCGTGGTCCAGGCCGGGCCCACGGCACAGCCGGGCAACTTCTGGACGGTCGACGCCACGCTGCGCGCGTCCGGGTTCGCCACCAGCCCGTACCTGGTGCGCGGTACCGCTACGGGCGGCGCGGCGGGCGGCCCGGACCGGTTCAGTGCCCCCGGGGAGGCGTCCGCGGACTGGGGACTGCTGCTCGCGGCGGAGGGCGGTGCTCCGCACCTCGGCCTCGATGCCGACGCACCGCCGCTGCGCTCGGAGGCCGAGGACACGCTGGAGCAGGACGCCCTCGCCGCGGAGCGCACCAGGCTGCCGGGTCTTGTTCCGTCGACGCTGGTCCGGCCGCGCTACGCACACTGACCGCCGGCGGTGCGCGGGCGGGGTACGCGCCGGGCGTCGGAAAGGCAGACGCGGCGCGCCGTGCTGAGTAGGCTCGGATCCCATGGAGCATGAGGTGTTCGTTCCGGTACCGGCTGAGACCCTCCGGCAGACGCTGCGGGACCCCGCCCGGGTCGCCCGCTGCATCCCGGGGCTCCAGCGGGACGCAGACGAGTCGGCCGGTCCTCTGGCCGGGCGGCTCAAGGTCAGAGTCGGCGGTCACACCATCACCTACCGCGGCGCCTTCCACATCACGGAGCAGGACGGCGAACGGGGCGGGGTCTTCGCGGTCGAGGGCGAGGGCGCGGAAGCACGCGGCACCGGCTCGGTGAAGCTCACGCTGATGATCCGCCCGCAGCCGACCGACGGCGGTACGACGATGACCTTCACGGCCTCGGCGCGGGCCGAGGGCCGCCTGGCCGACCTTGCGGCAGGTATGAAGGTGTCCGCCGCGCACCGGCTGCTCGACCGGTTCGCGGAGGCGCTGTCGGCCGCCGCCTTCGAGGACCCCGAGTCCGCCCGGGGCGCCGAGGGCGCGGCCGCGTCCCCGGCGGAGAGCGCCGACGCCGACGCGGCTGCGCACCCCGACTCGCCCCAGGCCGACGCCGCGTCCGACGAGACGGGTGGGTCCGTCTTCGACACGCCCGTCCCTCCCCCCTCGCTCCGCCCCGACGCCGACGACGAGTTCGACGACGTGGACGACGTGGACGACGTGGACGGCATCGAGAGCATCGACGATCTCGACGACCTCACCGGCCTGCCCGACGCGGTCCCGGCAGAGGCCGCCCATGCGCGGCGCACCATGATCGGCCGGAGTGCCGAGGAGGTCGACCACGCGCCACCGCGCGGGCGTTACGCACCCACACCCGCGTCCGACGCGGGGTCCGCGGGCGCGACGCTTCGGTGGCTCGCGCCCGCCGCGGCTCTCGCACTGGCATCGGCGGTTGTGGTCGGCAGGGCGCTGCGTCGTCGGAGGTGACACGCCGTAATGTCGGGGTGTGAGTAGCGAAGAGAGCATCCGGCTGGCCGCCGGTGACGTCGAGTTGACCGTGCATCCTTCGATCGGCTGCCGCATCGGGAGCCTGCGCATCGGGGGCACCGAGGTGCTGCGCCAGGGCGAGCGGTACGGCGCGTTCCCCATGGTTCCCTGGTGCGGCCGTACGCGGGACGGGCGGTTCCGCAACGGTGACGTGGAGCACCAACTGCCGCTCAACGCACCGCCGAACGCCATCCACGGCACCGGCCGCGACACCGCATGGCGCACCGCCAGGGCCGGCAAGAACGAGGCGGCTTGCACCTACGACCTGGCAGATCCGTGGCCGTACAGCGGGCGCGTCACGCAGACATTCGAGCTGGCGGACGACGCGCTCACCATCAGGATGGGCGTGGAGACGTACGAGACGTCGTTCCCCGCCCAGGCCGGCTGGCACCCCTGGTTCCTGCGGAAGCTCGCCGGCGGTGCGGGCGAGGGCGAAGGCGAGGACGTACGGGTCGACTTCACGCCCGAGTGGCAGGAGGAGCGCGGCGAAGACCATCTGCCCACCGGCAAGCGCATCGCCCCGCTGCCCGGCCCGTGGGACGACTGCTTCGGGATGCCCGACGGGGTCGCCGTGACCCTCACCTGGCCCGGGCAGCTCGAGTTGACGGTCAGGAGTCCGGCCGAGTGGGTCGTGCTCTACGACGAGCAGCCGGAGGCGGTGTGTGTGGAGCCGCAGTCGGGTCCCCCGAACGGCCTCAACACCCACCCCCTCCTCGTCACACCGATCGAGCCGCTGGAGATGGCGACGACCTGGACCTGGCGACGGCTGTGAGGCGACGGCTTCAACAATCTCCCCCGCGATGGGGAGCCCACTCCCTGTCGCGGGGGAGGTCGTAAGCTCATGGGCATGACTGACGTACGTGCTGAGCTGCTCGAGCAGATCAAGGACAAGGCCGTGGTGCACGGCAAGGTGACGCTCTCCTCGGGTATCGAGGCCGACTGGTACATCGACCTCCGCCGGATCACGCTCGACGGCGAGGCCGCGCCGATGGTCGGTCAGGTGATGCTCGACGCCACCGCCGATCTGGACTACGAGTGCGTGGGCGGTCTGACGCTGGGCGCCGACCCCGTGGCGACGGCGATGCTGCACGCCTCGGCCGCGCGCGGGCAGCGGCTCGACGCCTATGTCGTCCGTAAGGCCGGCAAGGCCCACGGCATGCAGCGCCGGATCGAGGGCACGGACGTGAAGGGCCGCCGCTGCCTGATCGTCGAGGACGTGTCCACCACCGGCGGCTCGCCGCTGACCGCCGTCGAGGCGGTCAGGGAGGCCGGCGGCGAGGTCGTCGCGGTGGCCGTCATCGTCGAGCGCGGCGCCGCCCCCAAGATCGCGGAGGCGGGTCTTCCGTACGTCAACGCGTATTCGCTCGAGGAGCTCGGCCTCGCCTGATCAAGGCCTGACCTGCGCATACATTCAAGGGCGCCCTGTTTCACGTGAAACAGGGCGCCCTTGTCGCGCAACGGCCAGCCAGGCAGTCTGGTGCCGACACGGGAGTCTGGAAAGATAGGCCGCGACGATGACGTCGCCCAAGGTCAGGGCCCAGCACCACATACCCGCACATCACAAGGAGCGGACACATGCCCATCGCGACTCCCGAGGTCTACAACGAGATGCTCGACCGGGCGAAGGCAGGCAAGTTTGCCTACCCGGCCATCAACGTGACCTCGTCCCAGACCCTGCACGCTGCACTGCGTGGCTTCGCGGAGGCCGAGAGCGACGGCATCATCCAGATTTCCACCGGCGGTGCCGAGTTCCTGGGTGGCCAGTACAACAAGGACATGGTCACAGGCGCGGTCGCCCTCGCCGAGTTCGCGCACATCGTCGCCGCCAAGTACGACATCACCGTCGCGCTGCACACCGACCACTGCCCGAAGGACAAGCTGGACGGCTACGTACGGCCGCTGCTCGACATCTCCGCCGAGCGCGTGAAGGCCGGCCGCAACCCGCTGTTCCAGTCCCACATGTGGGACGGCTCGGCCGAGACCCTGGCCGACAACCTGGCCATCGCCCAGGAGCTGCTGGCGCAGGCCGCCGCCGCGAAGATCATCCTTGAGGTCGAGATCACCCCGACCGGTGGTGAGGAGGACGGTGTCTCGCACGAGATCAACGACGAGCTCTACACCACCGTCGACGACGCGCTGCGCACCGCCGAGGCGCTCGGCCTGGGGGAGAAGGGCCGCTACCT
The DNA here is from genome assembly GCF_044763255.1 of Streptomyces sp. NPDC096176. Taxonomy (NCBI): domain Bacteria; kingdom Bacillati; phylum Actinomycetota; class Actinomycetes; order Kitasatosporales; family Streptomycetaceae; genus Streptomyces; species Streptomyces sp. NPDC096176. The sequence continues at coordinate 406,549 of NZ_JBIWFV010000002.1, forward strand.
GCTGGCCGCCTCCTTCGGCAATGTGCACGGCGTCTACAAGCCGGGCAACGTCGTGCTCCGTCCCGAGCTGCTGAAGGACCTGCAGGCCGGTGTCGCCGCCAAGTACGGCAAGGCCGACCCGTTCGACTTCGTGTTCCACGGCGGCTCCGGTTCGACCGCCGAGGAGATCGCCACCGCGCTGGAGAACGGCGTCGTGAAGATGAACCTCGACACCGACACCCAGTACGCCTTCACGCGTCCGGTGGCGGACCACATGTTCAAGAACTACGACGGCGTGCTGAAGGTCGACGGTGAGGTCGGCTCCAAGAAGACCTACGACCCGCGCACCTGGGGCAAGGCGGCCGAGGCCGGCATGGCCACCCGTGTCACCGAGGCCTGCGCGGCCCTGCGCTCCGCGGGTACCAGGATCAAGTAAGGCTTCGGCCGCGACAGCGGGCCCGGCATCCCTTCGAGGGTGCCGGGTCCGCCGTATGTCCGGCGCCCATGCACGCCCGGGGCAGGGTGCGGCTGCCGGGTCGTAGGGTGGCGGAGCTGCTGCGATGATCCCGGTATGGACACGAGGCCGGGAGAGATCAGGCTGGCGTCGGCCACCGGCCGCTGGGTGGTTCTGACGACCGTCCTCGGCTCCGGCATGGCGCTGCTGGACTCGACCGTCGTCAATGTCGCCCTCCCCCGGATCGGTGAGGACCTCGACGCCGATCTGGCCGTTCTGCAGTGGACCGTCAACGCCTACATGCTGACGCTGGCGGCGCTGATCCTGCTCGGCGGTGCGCTCGGCGACCGCTACGGCCGCCGGCGGATCTTCGTTCTGGGTGTGGTCTGGTTCGCCATCGGCTCCCTGCTGTGCGGGCTCGCGCCGAACGGTGGCGTGCTGGTCGCCGCCCGTGCCCTCCAGGGCATCGGCGGTGCCCTGCTCACACCCGGGTCGCTGGCCCTGATCCAGGCGAGCTTCCATCCGGACGACCGGTCCCGGGCCGTGGGCCTGTGGTCCGGTCTCGGCGGGTTCGGCGCGGCGATCGGGCCGTTCGTCGGCGGCTGGCTGGTCGACGGGCCCGGCTGGCGGTGGGTGTTCCTGCTCAACGTGCCGCTGGCGCTGCTGTGCGTTCCGGTGGCGATGCGCCATGTGCCGGAATCCCGCGACCCGAAGGCGACGGGCCGTTTCGACATGCTGGGCGCGTTCCTCGGCGCGGCGGCCCTCGGTCTCGTCACCTACGCGCTGATCGCGGCGACGGTGTGGGCGGGGCTCCTGGGCGCTGCGGTGGGAGTCGCCTTCGTCCTCGTCGAACGGCGGGCGCCGGAGCCGATGCTGCCGCTGTCGATCTTCGCGTCGCGCCAGTTCACGGCAGTCAATGTGGTGACGCTGTGCGTGTACGCCGCCTTCGGCGGATTCTTCTTCCTCGTCGTCCTGCAGCTCCAGGTGGTGGCCGGCTACTCGGCTCTCGGCGCGGGCACGGCGCTCCTGCCGACCACCCTGCTGATGCTTCTGCTGTCCGCGCGCTCGGGAGAGCTCGGCGAACGGATCGGCCCGCGTATCCCGCTCACCGTCGGTCCGCTGCTCTGCGCCGCCGGGATGATGATGACGCTGCGGGTGGGCGAGGACGCGTCGTACCTGACCGATGTGCTGCCGGCGCTGCTGGTGATGGGCCTCGGCATGGTGGCGCTGGTCGCGCCGCTGACGGCGACCGTGCTGGCGTCCGTGGAGACCGGGCGGGCCGGCATCGCGAGCGGCATCAACAACGCGGCCGCCCGCGCGGCGGGCCTGATCGCGGTGGCGGCGCTGCCGCTGCTGGCGGGCATGGGACCGGAGGCGTACCGCTCGGCCGCCGAGTTCGGGGGGACGTTCCGGCGGGCGATCCCGATGTGCGCCGGGGTGCTGGTGGCCGGCTCGCTGATCGCCTGGTTGACGGTGCGCCGACCGGACGACCCGAGCCGCTGCCACACCGAGTGCAAGGTCAACTGCGGCGTGACGTCACCGCCCCTGGAGCCGCAGAGCTAGCGAGTCTTTCGGACCGACGCCGCGCATTCCTGCCCGACCTGTGAGACTGGGGGCCATGTCCATTCACGAGAACCTGCTCGGGGGCCCGCCCCCGACCCACCTGCCCGACGAGCCCGGACCGCGAGAGCTTCTGGCCGGCGGAACCGCTGCCGCCGAAGTCGCGGCCAAGTACCCGACCAGCTCGCTGGCCTGGGCGCAGCTCGCCGACGACGCGTTCGAGAACGGCCGCGTCATCGAGTCGTACGCGTACGCACGGACCGGCTACCACCGCGGCCTCGACGCGCTGCGGCGCAACGGCTGGAAGGGCCACGGCCCGGTGCCGTGGGACCACCCGGCCAATCGCGGGTTCCTGCGTTGCCTCGCCGCCCTCGCTCGCGCCGCCGGCGAGATCAACGAGAAGGACGAGACGGAGCGGTGCTGGCAGTTCCTGAAGGACAGCAGCGCCGAGGCGTACGCCGAGCTGAAGCGGTAGCGATCACCGCGGCTGAGACGTCTGTGCCGCCGTCATTCAGACAGTGGCGGCGGCACGGAGCGCGGAAAACGAACGATCACATGTAGCGCCGCGAGTGCCGGCGCGTCGGCCGCGGTGAGGCGCCGCACGGTACATGGCGGAGTGCTCCTTCAGGCGGTGTGGCCGACGAGGAGGTCGGCGAGTACGAGCATTCCGGCGCGCGGTCCGCCTTTCGCGCACGGCTTTGACGGCGCTCTGACGGATCATGCCGAAACGCGTCAAAGCGGCGTCAGAATCGCTCCCGCCGACGGAAGAAGCCCGTCAACGCTCCCTCGGTGCGGGTGGCACGCGCGGTTTCCTGAGTCGGTCGGATTCCGGCGGGGCAACCCGCAGCACAAGGGAGTTGATCGCTCGTGAGCGAGGAGAACTGGGTCGGGCTCATGGTGGCCCTGTCACTGGTCGGCTATCTGGCGGCGGCCGTGATGCGTCCGGGGAAGTTCTGAACGCCTCGCGGAGAAGTGCCTCGTGCCCCCGCTGCCTGGTCAGGAGTGTCCATGTAGGGTGACCGCCGCCGGTTCGTTGACGGGTTCGATACGCCCGCGGCCGAAGCGGTGAAGCGAGGGAGGCCGACTGGTGGCTGGGCAGCTGACGAGGGTGCGGCGGTCGGTGTTCGCCGCGCACCCGGCCCGGACCCTGGTCATGGCCTTCGGCGCGGTGATCCTGCTGGGCGCGTTCCTGCTCATGCTGCCGGTGTCCTCGGCGGAGGGCGGGGCGACGGGGTTCGTGACCGCCCTGTTCACCTCCACCTCCGCGGTATGCGTGACCGGACTGGTCGTCGTCGACACCGGCACGTACTGGAGCGGGTTCGGCGAGGGCGTGATCCTCGCGCTGATCCAGGTCGGCGGCTTCGGCATCATGACGATGGCCTCGCTCCTCGCGCTGCTCGTCTCGGGCAAGCTGCGGCTGCGCATGCAGCTGACCGCGGCGGCGGAGACGAAGAGCTTCGGCATCGGCGACGTACGCCGTGTCCTGCTCGGCGTCGCCGGGACCACGCTGGCGGTGGAACTCGCTGTGGGGGCCTGGCTCGCGCTGCGCTTCCGGTTCGGTTACGACCAGTCCATCGCCGACTCGGCCTACTCCGGGCTCTTCCACGCCGTCTCCGCCTTCAACAACGCGGGCTTCGGCCTGCACGTCGACAGCCTCACCCCGTACGCGCAGGACCCCTGGGTGACACTGCCCATCGCCCTGGCGGTCATTCTGGGCGGGCTCGGCTTCCCGGTCCTCCTTGAGCTGCTGCGGCACCGGACGCGCAGAAGGCTCACCGGCCGGCGCACCTGGTCGCTGCACACCCGGATGACCCTGCTGACCACCCTCGTCCTGCTGCTGACCGGCACGGTGCTCACCTGCCTCCTGGAGTGGACCAACCCCGGCACGCTGGGGCTGTTCGACTGGGACAAGAAGCTCCTCAACGGTTTCTTCCACTCCGCGATGAGCCGCACGGCCGGGTTCAACGCCGTCGACATCGGCGCCATGCATGCCTCCACCCTGCTGATGACCTGCACGCTGATGTTCATCGGCGGCGGCAGCGCGGGCACGGCGGGCGGCATCAAGGTCACCACGTTCGCGGTCCTGGCCGCCGCCATCTGGGCGGAGGTGCGGGGCGAGCCGAACTCCACCGTCATGGGCCGGCGTCTGGCCCCCCACGTGCTGCGCCAGGCCCTGACCGTCGCTCTGCTGGCCGTCGGGCTGGTGATCGGGGCCACGCTCGCCCTGCTGACCGTCTCCTCGGCCCCGATGGAAGCCGTCCTGTTCGAGGCGGTGTCCGCGTTCGGCACCGTCGGACTGTCCACCGGCATCACGGCCGACTTCCCGGACAGCGGACGGCTCGTGCTCATCCTGCTCATGTTCGTCGGGCGACTCGGCCCGGTCACCCTGGTCTCCGCGCTCGCCCTGCGCGAGCGGATCCGCCGCTACCAGCTACCCGAGGAGCGACCCGTCATTGGGTAACTACCTGCACAACCTGCGCCGACGCCGCCGCAAGCGGCTCGCCCAGCAATACCCCGAGATGAGCGACCAGCGGGTCGCCGTCATCGGCCTGGGCCGGTTCGGCAGTTCCCTGGCCCTGGAGCTGACCCGGCGCGGCTGGGACGTGCTCGGGATCGACACCGACCCGCAGCTCGTCCAGCGCCACAGCGACGCCCTCACGCACTCCGCGGTCGCCGACTGCACGGACCCCGAGGTCCTGCGCCAGCTCGGCGTCCACGAGTTCACCAGCGCGGTCGTCGGCATCGGCACCGACATAGAGGCCAGCATCCTGATCGCCTCCAACCTCCTGGAGGAGAACGTCCCCAACATCTGGGCGAAGGCGATCAGCCGCCAGCACGGCCAGATCCTGGAGCGGCTCGGCGTCCACCACGTCGTGCTGCCCGAGCACGAGATGGGCGAGCGGGTGGCCCACCTCGTGACGGGGCGAATGCTCGACTTCATCGAGTTCGACGACGACTACGCCCTGGTGAAGACCGTCGCGCCCGACAGCATCGCGGGCGTACCGCTGGGCGAGAGCGGAGTGCGATCCAGGCACGGGGTCACGGTCGTCGGCATCAAGCGCCCCGGCGAGGGCTTCACCCACGCGACCGCCGAGACCGTGGTCGCGAGGGGAGACGTCATCATCGTCACCGGCAAGATCCAGGCGGTAGAGGCGTTCGCCGAAATAAGCTGACGCCGGGCCGGGTCGGCAGGGCCCGGCCGACGGCCACGGCTCAGGTGGTCGCCGCGGCCGGGAGCTCGGGCCGGACCGGCTGGTGGGACGGTGTCTTGGGCAGGGCGATGACCATGGTCAGCCCGCCGCCGGGCGTGTCCTCGGCGGTGACGGTGCCGCCCATGGCCTCGACGAACCCGCGGGCGACCGCGAGGCCGAGCCCGACACCGGCACCGCGCGGAGCGTCGCCGTACCTCTGGAAGGGCTCGAAGACGGCGTCCTTGGCCTCGTCGGGGATACCGGGCCCGCGGTCGACGACGCGCAGCTCCACACGGTCGCCGAGCGCGCTGGCGGCCACCAGGACCGGTGTGCCGGCGGGGGTGTACTTGACGGCGTTCTCGACGATGTTGGCCACGGCCCGCTCCAGCAGACCCCGGTCCACCGTGACCATGGGCAGGGTCTCCGGAATGTCCAGGGCGACACTGTCCTCCGGTACGCCGCCCAGCGCCATCGGCACGACCTCGTCGACGTCGGTCTCGCGGAACACCGGCATGACGGTCCCCGTCTGCAGCCGGGACATGTCGAGCAGGTTCCCGACCAGGTGATCGAGGCGGTCGGTGCCCTCCTCGATGCCGGCCAGCAGCTCGGCACGGTCGTCCTCCGACCACTCGACGTCGTCGGCGCGCAGCGAGGTGACGGCAGCCTTGATGGCGGCCAGCGGGGTGCGCAGGTCGTGGCTGACGGCGGCGAGCAGGGCGGTGCGGATCTTGTTGCCCTCGGCGAGCTTGCGGGCCTCGGCCGCCTCGCCCACCAGGCGTTGACGGTCCAGTACGACGGCGGCCTGGGAGGCGAAGGCGCCCAGGATGCGGCGGTCCTCGGCGGGCAGGACCCGGCCGGTCAGGGCCAGGGCCAGGTGGTCGCTGACGGGCATGTCGACGTCGGCGTCCTCGGGGCGGGCCACCGGCCGGGCCTGGCCGACACTGCCCACGCAGGTCCACGGCTCGACGTCGCTGGTCCGCTCCAGCAGGGCGACGGACTCCATGGCGAAGGTCTCCCGCACCCGGTCGAGCAGCGCCTCCAGGCTGGTGTCGCCGCGCAGCACACTGCCCGCGAGCAGGGACAGGGTCTCGGACTCCGCCCGCAGCCGGGCTGCCTGCTGGGTGCGGCGCGCCGCCAGGCCGACGACCGATGCCACGGACGCCGCGACGGCGAAGAAGACGAAGAAGGCGAAGATGTTCTCGGGGTCGGCGATGGTCCACGTGTGGACGGGGGGCGTGAAGTACCAGTTCAGGAGCAGTGAGCCGACGGTGGCCGAGGCGAGCGCCGGCCACATCCCTCCCAGCAGCGCCGCCGCAACGGTCACGGCCATGAAGAGCTGCATCTCGTTGGCAAGCCCCGTCCCGCCGCCCATCGACGTCAGCACCAGGGTGAGCAGGAGCGGCCCGGCCACGCCGACCAGCCAGCCCGCCACGAGCCGCGGACCCCCGAGACGGCTGCGCTGCCGCTTGGGCAGCCCCCGACCCCGGCCGACCGCGTCGTGGGTGACGATGTGGACATCCAGGTCGGGGCCCGACTCGCGGGCCACGATGGCGCTGACCCCGGGCCCGAACACGTACTGCCACGAACGACGGCGGCTCGCGCCCAGGACGATCTGGGTGGCGTTCACGCCGCGCGAGAACTCGAGCAGCGCGGACGGGATGTTCTCGCCGATGACGTGGTGGAACGTTCCGCCGAGGTCCTCGACGAGGGTCCGCTGCACCGTCAGCTCCTTCGGCGAGGCCGAGGTGAGCCCGTCGCTCCGGGCGATGTAGACGGCCAGGACCTCGCCGCCCGCGCCCTTCTCGGCGAGCCGGGCGGCCCTGCGGATCAGGGTGCGCCCCTCGGGACCGCCGGTGAGGCCGACGACGATCCGTTCCCGGGACCCCCAGATCGCGGAGACCTCGTGGTCCGACCGGTACTGGTTCAGGTACTCGTCGACCCGGTCGGCCACCCACAGCAGTGCCAGCTCCCGCAGGGCGGTGAGGTTGCCGGGGCGGAAGTAGTTGGACAGCGCGGCGTCGATCTTGTCGGGCTTGTAGATGTTGCCGTGCGCCATGCGTCGGCGCAGGGCCTCCGGCGACATGTCGACCAGCTCGATCTGGGCGGCACGGCGGACGATCTCGTCGGGGACGGTCTCCTTCTGCCGTACACCGGTGATCGACTCCACGACGTCGCCGAGCGACTCCAGGTGCTGGATGTTCGCCGTCGATATGACGTCGATGCCGGCCGCGAGCAGTTCCTCGACGTCCTGCCAGCGCTTGCCGTTGCGCGAGCCGGGGATGTTGGTGTGCGGCAGCTCGTCCACCAGGGCGACGGCCGGGCGGCGGGCCAGCACGGCGTCCACGTCCATCTCGGTGAAGGTGCTGCCCCGGTACTCGATCTCCCGGCGCGGGATCTCCTCCAGGCCGTGCAGCATCACCTCCGTGCGTGGCCGGCTGTGGTGTTCGACGAAGGCGACCACACAGTCCGTGCCCCGCTCGACACGGCGGTGGGCCTCGGAGAGCATCGCGTACGTCTTGCCGACGCCCGGCGCCGCGCCGAGGTAGATCCGGAGCTTTCCGCGTCCCATGGGTGCGATCTTTCATGTCGAAGCGGATGGTTCCGTCGGCCGCCGCGGACGATCCCACGACCTGCCCGGGGCGAGCGCCACTCAGCCTTCGAAGCGGTAGCCCATCCCCGGTTCCGTGATCAGGTAGCGCGGGTGGGAGGGGTCGTTCTCCAGTTTGCGCCTGAGCTGAGCCATGTAGACGCGGAGGTTGTTCGTCCGGGCGACGAAGGTGGGTCCCCAGACCTCTTCGAGGAGCTGCCGCTGGCTGATCAGCCGCCCCGGGCTGCGTACCAGGATCTCCAGCAGGTGCCATTCCGTGGGGGTGAGACGGACGGGCTGCCCGTCGCGCCGGACCCTTTTGGCGGCGAGGTCGACGGTGAAGTCCTCCGTGGTGACCGTGAGCGACGGCGGCTCGTCGGCCGGCAGCACGCGGCCCGCGCCGTCCCCGCTGTTGCGCCGTACCGCGGCCCGCAGCCGCGCCAGCAGCTCGGCCATGTCGAACGGCTTGGTGAGGTAGTCGTCGGCCCCCGCCTCGAACGCCTCGACCTTCTCGTGGGTGGTGCGCCGGGCCGACAGGACGACGAGCGGCACGCGGGTCCAGCCGCGCAGAGCCTTGATCACGTCGATGCCGTCCATGTCGGGAAGGCCGAGGTCGAGGACGACGACGTCCGGTCTGCGCTCGGCGGTCAGCCGCAGCGCGGTGGTGCCGTCGGGGGCCGCGTCCACCTCGTACGCGCGCGCCCGGAGGTTGATCGTCAGGGCCCTGACGAGCGGCGGTTCGTCCTCGACCACCAGCACCCGGGTCATCGGGGGTGCCACCTTTCTTGTCGTCTCGTCGTTCACGGAATCCGTCGGCGGGTACGGGGTCCGCTGGTACGGGAACCGCCGGGCGGGAGGAGTCCCGGCCCGGCGATTCCCAGCGGCCTGCCGTTTCCAGCGGTCTGCCGTTTCCAACGTTCTGCCTACGGGACCGTCAGTGTGCGGCCAGGTCCTTCAGCGCGAGGTTGAGCTTGAGGACGTTGACGTGCGGTTCGCCGAGGAAGCCCGCCGTGCGGCTCTCGGTGTGGTCCTCGACCAGCTTCGTGACCTGCTGCTCGGACAGGCCGTTGGCCTTGGCCACCCGCTTGATCTGGATCTCCGCGTACTCCGGGGAGATGTGCGGGTCGATCGCGGAGGCCGAGCCGGTGACCGCGTCCTTGGGGACCTCGGACTCCGGTACGCCGTTGAAGGTGGCCACGGCCTTCTTGGTGTCGCCGACCGACTTGGTCAGCGTGGGGTCGGAGGCGCCGAGCTGGCTGGAGCCGGTGGACAGCGGGTCGTACCCGCTGTTGGACGGGCGCGGCTGGAACCACTTCGGGTCCGGCCGGGCGACCTCGTTCTCGTCGTCCGGGTTCTTCTTCGGCAGGTCCCAGGTCTGGCCGATGAGCTCGGAGCCGACCTCCTTGCCTTCGACCTTGACGATCGACCCGTTGGCCTTGTCGTGGAAGAGGCCCTGGGCGATGCCCGTGACCGCGAGCGGGTAGAGGATGCCGGTCACGACCGTGAGGACGAGCAGCATGCGCAGCGCGGCCCAGGCCAGGCGTCCCGTGTTTGCTACGGAGTTCTTCATGGTCGGTCAGCACGCTTTCTGATTAACGCAGCCCGGGGATGAGGGAGATGACGAGGTCGATGATCTTGATGCCGATGAACGGGGCGATCAGGCCGCCCAGGCCGTAGAGCCCGAGGTTCCGGCGGAGCATCTTGTCCGCGCTGGTCGGCCGGTAACGGACGCCCTTCAGGGCGAGCGGGACCAGCGCGATGATGATCAGCGCGTTGAAGATGACCGCGGAGAGGATCGCGGACTCCGGCGAGGCCAGGCCCATGATGTTGAGCTTGTCCAGGCTCGGGTAGGCGACCGCGAACATCGCCGGGATGATCGCGAAGTACTTCGCGACGTCGTTGGCGATGGAGAAGGTGGTCAGCGCGCCTCGGGTGATGAGGAGCTGCTTGCCGATCTCGACGATCTCGATGAGCTTGGTCGGGTTGGAGTCGAGGTCGACCATGTTGCCGGCCTCCTTCGCGGCAGACGTGCCCGTGTTCATGGCCACGCCGACGTCCGCCTGGGCGAGAGCCGGGGCGTCGTTGGTGCCGTCGCCGGTCATCGCGACGAGCTTGCCGCCGGCCTGCTCGCGCTTGATGAGGGCCATCTTGTCCTCGGGGGTGGCCTCGGCGAGGAAGTCGTCGACACCCGCCTCCTCGGCGATGGCCTTGGCGGTCAGCGGGTTGTCGCCCGTGATCATGATCGTCTTGATGCCCATGCGGCGCAGCTCGTCGAACCGCTCCCGCATGCCGTCCTTGACGACGTCCTTGAGGTGGATGACGCCCAGGACGCGGGCGCCCTTGTCGTCCTTGACGGCGACGAGCAGCGGCGTACCACCGGCCTGCGAGATGCGGTCGGTCAGCTCGCGGGCGTCGGAGGCGACGGTGCCGCCCTGCTCCTCGACCCAGGCGACGACCGAGCCGGTCGCGCCCTTGCGGGTCTGCCGGCCGTCGACGTCGACACCGGACATGCGGGTCTGGGCGGTGAACTCGATCCACGTGGCGTGGGCCAGTTCGCCCTGGTGCCGTTCGCGCAGGCCGTACTTCTCCTTGGCGAGGACCACGATGGAGCGGCCCTCGGGCGTCTCGTCGGCGAGGGAGGAGAGCTGGGCGGCGTCGGCGACCTCGGCCTCCGTCGTACCGCGTACGGGGACGAACTCGGCCGCCTGGCGGTTGCCCAGGGTGATGGTGCCGGTCTTGTCGAGCAGCAGCGTCGACACGTCGCCGGCTGCCTCGACCGCGCGCCCGGACATCGCGAGAACGTTGCGCTGGACGAGCCGGTCCATACCCGCGATGCCGATCGCGGAGAGCAGCGCGCCGATGGTCGTCGGGATCAGGCAGACCAGGAGAGCGGTCAGGACGATCATCGAGGTCTGCTGGTCGGCGCCCGCGTAGATCGCGAACGGCTTCAGGGTGACGACGGCGAGCAGGAAGACGATGGTGAGGGACGCCAGCAGGATGTTGAGGGCGATCTCGTTGGGGGTCTTCTGCCGGGCGGCGCCCTCGACAAGGTTGATCATCCGGTCGATGAAGGTCTCGCCGGGCTTGGTCGTGATCTTGATGACGATCCGGTCGGACAGGACCTTCGTACCGCCGGTGACGGCCGAGCGGTCGCCGCCGGACTCGCGGATGACCGGGGCCGACTCGCCGGTGATGGCGGACTCGTCCACGGACGCGACGCCCTCGACGACGTCACCGTCGCCGGGGATGATGTCGCCGGCCTCGCAGACGACGAGGTCGCCGATCCTCAGCTCCGTACCCGGAACCCGCTCCTCGTTCTCGCCGATGATCCGGCGGGCGACCGTGTCGGTCTTGGCCTTGCGCAGGGTGTCGGCCTGGGCCTTGCCGCGGCCCTCGGCCACGGCCTCCGCCAGGTTGGCGAAGATCGTGGTCAGCCAGAGCCAGGCGGTGATCGCCCAGCCGAACCAGTCGCCCGGGTTCTTGACCGCGAGCACGGTGGTGACGACCGAGCCGATCAGGACCACGAACATGACCGGCGACTTGACCATGACCCGCGGGTCGAGCTTGCGCAGCGCGTCCGGGAAGGACTTCAGGAGCTGCTTCGGGTCGAACAGACCCCCGCCGACCCGCCCGCCCTCGGGCTTGTGCCCGGTGGGCACGTCCGAGTGCGGCGCCGGGCTCGTCGTCGTGGTGGACATGGCGTCCTCGTGCTTCTCTACGTCGATGGTCATGCCGCGAGCCCTTCGGCGAGCGGGCCAAGGGCGAGGGCCGGGAAGAACGTCAGACCGGTGATGATCATGATGGTGCCGACCAGGAGGCCGGTGAACAGCGGCTTCTCGGTCCGCAGCGTGCCCGCGGTCTCGGGGACGGGCTTCTGCTCCGCCAGCGAGCCCGCGAGCGCGAGGACGAACACCATCGGCAGGAACCGGCCGAGCAGCATGCACAGGCCGAGTGCCGTGTTGTGGAACTCGGTGTTCGCGCCGAAACCGGCGAAGGCCGAGCCGTTGTTGTTCGAGGCGGAGGTGTAGGCGTACAGCACCTCGGAGAAGCCGTGCGCTCCGGTGTTGGTCATCGACGACTCACCGTTTCCGGTGGCCATCGCGATCGCCGTGCCGGGCAGGACATGGGCAGGGGTGATCAGGATGTAGCAGGCCGCGTACTTCATCTCGCGGGTGCCGATCTTCTTGCCCAGGTACTCGGGGGTACGACCGACCATCAGACCGGCGATGAACACCGCCACGACCGCCATGATCAGCATGCCGTAGAGACCCGAGCCGACACCGCCGGGCGCGATCTCACCCAGCATCATGCCGAGCAGCAGCACACCGCCGGACAGACCGCCGAAGGAGTCGTGGAACGAGTTGACCGAACCGGTCGACGTCATGGTCGTGGAGACCGCGAACAGGGAGGAAGCCCCCTCGCCGAACCGCTGCTCCTTGCCCTCCATCGCACCGCCCGCGAGCTGCGAGGCGGTGCCCGGGTGGGCGTATTCGAGCCAGGTCACCAGGACCACGCCGACGAACCAGATCGTGGCCATCGCGCCGACGATCGCGTAGCCCTGCTTCACGCTGCCGACCATCCTGCCGAAGGTGCGCGGCAGCGAGAACGGGATGACGAGCAGCAGGAAGATCGTCAGGAGGTTCGAGAAGCCGTTGGGGTTCTCGAAGGGATGGGCCGAGTTGGCGTTGAAGTAACCGCCGCCGTTGGTGCCCAGGTCCTTGATGGCCTCCTGGGAGGCGACCGCGCCGGGGCTGATGGACTGCGGCTGCCCGGTGACGGTGGTCAGCTCGTGGATGCCGGCGAAGTTCTGGATCGCACCGGCCGCGACCAGCAGGACGGCAGCGATCACCGAGATCGGGATCAGGATGCGGACGACACCGCGGACCAGGTCGGCCCAGAAGTTGCCCAGCTCACCGGTGCGGGACCGGGCGAAGCCGCGGACCAGCGCGACGGCCACGGCAATGCCGACTGCGGCCGAGACGAAGTTCTGCACGGCGAGACCGGCGGTCTGGGCGACGTGGCCCATGGACGACTCACCCGAGTACGACTGCCAGTTCGTGTTCGACACGAACGAGGCGGCCGTGTTGAACGCCTGGTCCGGCGTGATCGCCGTGAAGCCCAGCGAACCGGGCAGATCGTCCTGAATCCGCAGGATCAGGTAGAGGAACAGCACGCTCACCGCGGAGAACGCCAGGACACCGCGCAGGTACGCGGGCCAGCGCATCTCCGTGTCGGGGTTCGCGCCGACGGCGCGGTATATCCACTTCTCCACCCGCAGGTGCTTGCCTGAGGAGAAGACGGCGGCCATGTGGTCGCCGAGGGGGCGGTGCACCAGTGCGAGCGCGACGATCAGTGCGGAGACCTGGAGCACGTCAGCAAGAACGGGGCTCATATCCGTACTCAGAACCTCTCCGGCTTGACGAGGGCGAGGACGAGGTAGCCCAGCAGGGCGACGGCCACGACGAGCCCGATGATGTTCTCGGTGGTCACAGCTTCGCCACCCCCTTGGCGATGAGGGCCACCAGCGCGAACACCGCGATCGTGGTGACGACGAAGGCCACATCGGCCATCGCATGCTCCTGGAAGAGGTTCGGAGAGGAACGGACACCACGAGAAAAGCGCACCCCTGGCGCGAAAGCGCCCCTCGTTGATGACGCCCTTACGCCGCTGACGGCACCTTTGACGGCATCCATACGGTGCAATGCTCTGGATCACGCCCACTGCGGGCGCGCCGTCAGCGTCGCCGCAGCAACCGCACGAGAACGACGGCCAGAACGAGGACGGGCAGCAGCGAAAGGGCCACCCCGACGGCATCCATGCCCACAGCGACACACCCCGAGATCAGTGGGCCCTGCTCTCCGATCGACCGAAGCCGTGCGCGAGCCCATGCAACTCAGCGTGGTGCCCATCGTCCCGAGGGCGGAGGAGGGTTGACACAGCTCTGACGCCTGGGACGCCCGGCTTGATGCGCTTCTGACGCGGCCGACGGAGGATGTCGAGGCCACCGGCCGGGGACCGGCGACCCGGACCGGGTTCGCCGGTCCCCGGCCGGTACGATCGCACGCACTGCCGAATTCACGCTTGCACGGCCGGTGCAGAGGCCCCACTCACCTCTCCCCCCAAACACCGGCCCGAACCAGGGGAGAGGTCTGTCTTGGGCCAGCGCGCCGCCGCCCGCAAGGGGCGCAGCCGCCGACGGAGCCGCAGCAGTACGGTCCGGCGCCGGTCGACCGGCTCGATAGTGCTGCTGGGCCTGTGCCTCGCCCTCATGTCGGTCGGCGGCGGCGCCGCCCTCGCGCACTGGAAGGAAGGCCGGCCGACCGTCACGGAGGCGGCGGCCCCCACCGAAGAGCCCGAGGTCTCGCCGCTGATGTCGCCCAAGGCGTCGCCGAAGCCCTCGGCATCGCCTTCGCCTTCGCAGTCCCCGTCGAAGAGCCCGACCAGCTCCCCGGAGCCCAAGGCGTCACCGCCCAGCAGCCAGTCGTCCGCGGTTCCCCGTTCCGGGCCGGGAACGTTCACCGCGGCACGGGCGAACGGCGCTCCGGCCGGCGAGGGAACGCTCCGTCGCTACAAGGTCGAGGTCGAGGACGGCATCGACGTCTCCGCCCGGGAAGCGGCCGCCCAGATCCAGGAGATCCTGGCCCACCCGCGCGGTTGGGCCGCGAACGGCCGGGGCCGCTTCCAGCTCGTCTCCTCCGACGCCGACTTCGTGATCAAGATCGCCACGCCGTCCACCGCGGACAAGCTCTGTCTCGCCGTGGGTCTCAACACCCGCGGCGAACTCAACTGCGAGACCGCCGAAGGGGTGGTGGTGAACCTGCGGCGCTGGCTGCTGGGCTCGCCGACGTTCGCCGGGACGCCCGCCGAGTACCGCCACCTGATCATCAACCACGAGATAGGACACGAGATCGGCATCCGCACGCACATGGGCTGCCCCGGCGCCGGAAAGCCCGCTCCGGTGATGATGCAGCAGATCAAGGGCTTGAACGGGTGTGTCTCCAATGCCTGGCCCTTCGACGAGGACGGGACATATCTCACCGGCCCGCCCGCGTGAACTTCTGCTTATGATGCCGGTGGGGACCGGGGCCCACACCGAGAAGGAAGGGGCGGACCGCTACCCGGATGTCGAGGAGACAGCAATGTCACATGACTCCGCCCCGAATCTGGACTTCGCGGGCACCACGCCGTACGAGGACTACGTCCAGGCGGACGTCCTCACCCACCTTCAGCATCCGCGGTCGGACGACCCGGGCGAGATGGTCTTCCTGGTCACCACCCAGGTCATGGAGCTGTGGTTCACCGTTGTCGTCCACGAGTGGGAGACCGCCGCTCGCGCGCTGCGCGAGGACCGGATACCTGTCGCGATGGACGCCCTGAAGCGGTCCACGCGCGAGCTGGAGGCGCTCAACGCCTCGTGGCGGCCGATCGCCAACCTGACGCCCGCGCAGTTCAACGCCTACCGTGACGCCCTCGGCGAGGGCTCCGGCTTCCAGTCGGCGATGTACCGGCGGATGGAGTTCCTGCTCGGCGACAAGTCCGCCTCCATGCTCGTGCCGCACCGCGGAGCACCGAGGGTCCACGCCGAGCTGGAGAAGGCGCTCCACGAGCCGAGCCTCTACGACGAGGTGCTGCGACTGCTCGCGCGCCGCGGGTACGCGGTGCCGGCAGAGGTGCTGGAGCGCGACCTGTCGCAGAAGTACGAGCCGTCCGAGGCGGTCGAGCGGGTCTGGGCCGAGGTGTACTCGCAGGAAGAGCAGGACACCGAGCTGGTGCGCCTCGGCGAGGCGCTCACCGACGTCGGCGAGCTGGTGTGGCGCTGGCGCAACGACCACCTGGTCGCGACCCGTCGGGCAATGGGCTCGAAGGTCGGTACGGGCGGGTCCGCCGGTGTCTCCTGGCTGGAGAAGCGCGCCCGCAAGAACGTCTTCCCCGAGCTGTGGACGGCGCGCAGCCATGTCTGAGTCCCTGGCCCAGCGGGCCGCGGCGCTGGACGCCGCAGACGAACTCGCCGGTGCGCGAAAGCTTTTCGCCCTGGACGACACGGTGTATCTCGACGGCAACTCGCTCGGCGCGCTGCCGGCACATGTCCCGGACCGGGTCGCCGACGTGGTGAACCGCCAGTGGGGGCAGCTGCGCATCCGCTCCTGGACCGAGGGAGACTGGTGGACCGCGCCCGAGCGCATCGGTGACCGGATCGCTCCCCTGGTGGGGGCGGCGCCGGGGCAGATCGTCGTCGGCGATTCCACAAGTGTGAACGTCTTCAAGGCTGTTGTGGGCGCGGTTCGGCTCGTCGACGACCCGGCGCGTACGGACGTCCTCGTCGACGCGACGACGTTCCCCACGGACGGATACATAGCGGCGTCGGCCGCGCGTATGACCGGCCACCGGATCGTCCCCGTCGACCCGGCCGACGTGCCGTCCGCGCTCGGCCCGACCACGGCGGCGGTCCTCCTCAACCACGTCGACTACCGCTCGGGCCGGCTGCACGACCTGCCGGCCCTGACGGCGGCGATCCACGACGCGGGCGCGCTCGCCGTCTGGGACCTGTGCCACAGCGCGGGCGCCCTGCCGGTCGGGCTCGACGAGCACGGCGTCGACCTGGCGGTCGGCTGTACGTACAAGTACCTCAACGGCGGCCCCGGTTCGCCCGCCTACCTGTACGTGGCACAGCGCCACCAGGCCTCGTTCGACTCGCCCCTGCCCGGGTGGACGTCGCACGCGGACCCGTTCGCGATGACCGCCGGCTACGAGGCCGCGGACGGCGCGGTACGCGGCCGGGTCGGCACCCCGGACATCCTGTCCATGCTCGCCCTCGAGGCGGCGCTGGACGTCTGGGACGGGATCGCCATCGAGGCGGTACGCGAGAAGAGTCTGGCGTTGACGGACTTCTTCCTGCAGTGCGTCGAGGCGTATCTCCCGGCAGGACAGGTCACTTCGCTGACCCCGGCCGCGCGCGCCGAACGCGGCAGCCAGGTCGCTCTGCGCTGCGACGACGCTCCGCGGGTGATGGCGGAACTGATCGCCCGCGGGGTCGTCGGCGACCTGCGCCGCCCGGACGTGCTGCGTTTCGGTTTCACGCCGCTGTACGTGGGCTTCGCGGACACGGAACGCGCGGCGCGCGTCCTCGCGGACGTGCTGGCCGGCTGACCACAAGGGTCCCGGGGGACACGCCCCCGGGACCCGGCGCGGTCAGTGCTCGTCCTCCCCCCGGTCCCGCAGACCGGTCGCCAGCAGGTCGAGCGCATCGGGCGGCCTGGGGAACAACGGCGCGCAGCCGATGCAGGCGTAGACGTTGAACCCGGGCCCGGAAGCGGAGTGCACCTCGGAGACGAGCACCGGCTCGGTGGTGATCCGGTCGCAGCGCACGCACATCCGCACTGGTCCGCGGCGCCGGTCGGCGTCTTTTGTCATGCGGCCCCCTGCGCTCCGACGAGGTGGTGGTCGAGGTCGAGGCCGAAGTCGGCGGCGAGCACGAGGGCGAGCCGCCGTTGCCGCTGTTCGTCCGCGAGCAGGTAGGGCCGGACCATGGCGGTCTCGTGCCCGTTCAACGGCACGTCGAGCCCGTACGGCGAGCGGAGCGCGGGCAGCCGCGTGGTAGGGGGCGGCACGGTCGCGGCCCTGGGGTGAGCCGGACGCGGCCGGTGCCGGCCGGTGCCCGGAGGGATGAGCAGGAGCCTCGCCCACCGGACGAGGGCCTGGATAAGGTCGTGCACGTCGACGCTCCTTCGAAGCGTTGGCCATGCCCCGGGGGTGCCCGCCAGTACCCGCCGGGGCCTTAACTTGGCCCACCATACCGAAGTATACCGAAGTGCGCTGAGGATGCGAAGAATACCGAGGCGCACTCAACTAGGCCTATGAGCATTGATCGGACTCGCGCCATGTGGCCACAGATCGCCGCAGTGATCATTGAGCGCATTCGCAACGGCACCTACCCGCCCGGCAGCAAGATCCCCAGCGTGGTGCAGATTGCGAACGAGTTCGGCGTCGTCAACTCGACTGCTCAGCGAGCGATGGAGTCGGTCCGCGCCGAGGGGCTCACCCGATCCGAGGCCGGTATGGGTACGTACGTACTCCGTCCCGAAGAGACCACCACCCACTGACGCCTGGCGCGCAGACGCCCAGTGGTAGCGTCCGCGCTGATCAGAGCGAACACATCGGCCTCGCAGGACTGTTGGAGCACCACATGCCGGACCTCGTCGCCCGAGACGCCACCGAGGAAGCCTCGGCGTTCGCGCACCCCGCCGTCGAGCCCGACGCGTCCGCCGCGTACGGGGACGATCCCGATCAGGTCGTGGACTTCTACGCGCCGCGCGGCGGGCAGGACGGTGCGCCGCTCGTGGTCGTGCTGCACGGCGGGGCGTGGCGCGCGCCGTACGACCGGCGGCACATCACACCGTTCGCCGCGTTCCTCGCCGACCGCGGACTGGCCGTGGCCAACGTCGAGTACCGGCGGGGCGGCGGCGACGGCACCGAGGCCGAGCCGGTCGCCGGCCGGTGGCCGGAGACGTTCGACGACGTGGCCGCCGCGATGGACGCGCTCCCGGACCTGGCGCGGCAGGCGCTGCCGCAGGCGGACCCGCGGCGCATCGTGGTGACCGGGCACTCCGCCGGCGGTCATCTCGCGCTCTGGGCCGCCGCCCGTCACGTGCTGCCCGCCGACTCGCCGTGGCGGCTGCCCGCGCCGCCCGCACTGCGCGGTGTCGTCGCGCTCGCGCCGATCGCCGACTTCGCGGCGGCCGTCGAGCGCGGCGTGTGCGGCGGCGCGGTCCATCAACTGCTGGGTGGCGAGGGCGAGTACGAGAAGCGTGCGCCGCACGCCGATCCCGCCGTTCTGGTGCCGACCGGTATCGCCACCGTCGTGGTCCAGGGGCGTGCGGACATCGTCGTCCCGCAGGCCGTCGCGGAGGCATACGTCTGCGCGGCGGCCAAGGCGGGCGAGACCGTGGGGTGGACGCTGCTCGACGAGGTCGGGCACTTCCCGCTGATCGACCCGGCGGCCGACGCCTGCGCGGTGGTCGCGGAGGAAATCGCCCAACTCGCTTGGTGACACGGGATCGCGGACAGAAACTGACCGCAAGGCTTCATACGTTCTTCCCATGACGAATCTCGTGACCGGAGCAACCGGAACCGTAGGCCGCCAGGTCGTGGCGGAGCTTCTCCGCCGTGGACATTCCGTTCGCGCCCTGACCCGCGACCCCGCGAAGGCCGACTTCCCCGAAGGCGTCGACGTCGTGCAGGGCGACCTCACCGACGCCGAGAGCCTGGCCGCCGCCCTGGAGGGCGTCACCGGCCTGCACCTGATCACCTTCGGCGGCCCGTACTTCGCCCCGCCGGCCACCGGCCCGCGCATCGTGGAGCTGGCCCGGAAGGCCGGCGTGCGGCGGGTCACCGTGCTGCACGGCGGCGGTCCGAGCCCGCTGGAGGACGCGGTCAGGGGGAGCGACCTCGCCTGGACCGTGCTGATGCCCGTCGAGTTCATGGCCAACGCCCTTGAATGGGCGGAAGGCATCCGCGCCGACGGCGAGGTACGCGAACCGTTCGTCGGCAGGCTCAGCGCCATGGTCCATGAGGCCGACATCGGCGCCGTCGCGGCCGTCGCCCTCACCGAGGACGGGCACGACGGCCGGGAGTACGTGATCACCGGGGCGCAAGTGCTGACCGTCGAGGACAAGGTGGACACGATCGCCGCCGCCCGGGGCCGGAAGATCCGGCTGGTGGAGCTGAGCGAGGAGCAGGCGGTCGCGCAGTGGAAGGCCGCGGGACAGTCCGAGGAGGTCATCGGGTTCCTGCTGGACGTCTACGGCAACACGCCTGTCGAAGGACGCACCGTGGTCGACACGGTCGAGCGGGTCACGGGCCGCCCGGCCCGTACCTTCGCCCAGTGGGCCGAGGAGCACGCGGACGCCTTCCGGGCCTGACACGGGGGGCGGGTGGCGCAGGGCTGCAAGGAGTCCTGCCCCGCCCGCGCCGAGGGACCCTCGGCTTCGACCCGGTGGACGGCGACGGCGACCAGCGCCGGATCGCCCGCGGCCGACCGCGGTCCGTTGCCTCTCCCCTGACCGTCCGGTCCGCGGCCTCTCCCTCCGACGGTCCGGTCCGCGGCCTCTTCTTCGACCGTCCGGTTCGCGGCCGGCAGTTGACGAGGACCTCCCCGCCCCCGGAACCGACGGGCCATACTCGTGCGTGGTGTCCGGCGAGGCGAAACGGAAGCGGAACGGAAGCCGGCACGATCTGGGAGGAGTTCCGGGTGAGCGACGGCACTGCACTCGCCGAACGGATCGCCGAGCGGCGGGACGGCTCGGGCGATCCTCGGGAGTTGGTGGGCGAGTTGCGGCGCGCCCGTGTCCTGGTGCCCGTCGAGGGGGGCGGCCTGTGGACCGCCGAGCTCGGCGGGGTGCGCTGGATCTGCGCCTTCACCGACGAGGCCGCCCTGGCCCGGTTCGCCCGCGCGCGGGACACCGGCGACGGACGGGAGACGGGCCGTTCCTGGGAGTTCGCCGAGATGCGCGGGGCGCGGCTGCTCGACGAGATCGTGCCGGCGATGGGTGTGCCTGCGGGCGTGGCGGTCGACATCGCCGATCCGGACGGGGCGATGGCCTTCCCGCCGGTCAGAGGCATCGTGCCGGACGCGGTCGCCGTGGACGTGCCGGCCGGGGACGGCGCGGCCTGATGGGCGGCGCGGAGGACCTGCGGCTCGATCCGCAGAGCGTGCAGCGCATCACCAGCGG
The DNA here is from genome assembly GCF_044763255.1 of Streptomyces sp. NPDC096176. Taxonomy (NCBI): domain Bacteria; kingdom Bacillati; phylum Actinomycetota; class Actinomycetes; order Kitasatosporales; family Streptomycetaceae; genus Streptomyces; species Streptomyces sp. NPDC096176. The sequence goes on from NZ_JBIWFV010000002.1 coordinate 427,048, forward strand.
GATGCGCTCTGCCATGGCCGAACTACGGGACATCGGCACGGGCACCGGGGCGGTCCTCGGCAAGGGCTTCTCGGACATGGCGATGACCGGGATGGAGGCCGGGCACCACGGCCTGTCGGTGGACTTCGAGGACTACTGCGAGCGCTGGGAATGGGGCGTGCGGGCGCTCCTCCAGGACGCCAACGTCATCGCGGCGACTCTGGGGCTCTCCGCCGGCCTGCTCTGGGAGGAGGACCAGTACATCCAGGGCACCTTCAAGATCGCCGTCAATGCCGCGGTCGGCAATCCGCACGCCTCCGAGGAGGACGTCGTCAAGCAGAACTGGGGCGATGTGTTCACGCCGGACTACCTGAACCCGGACTGGAGCCCCGAATCGTTCCAGCGGGCAGGCGACGAGATCGGACAGACCTGGAAGGACACCGGCCGGGCCGTGCTCACGGAGGGGAACGGCGGCCGTCAGTCCCGGATCCTGAACGAGATGCTCGGCGTGGACCAGGAGGCGTTCGACCGCGCGGTGGACGACACCTTCGGCCCCTCACCCGAGGAGCGGGCAGCGCAGCAGCAGCCGGGCGACGGGGGGAACTGAGCCGTGGGCATCGGGGATTTCGTCAGCGACATCACGCCGGACGTGGTCGAGGACGCGGTGGAGGACGGCGTCGAGTGGGCCGGCAACCGCGTCGAGGACGCGGGGAACTGGACCGCCGACCGGCTCGAGGACGTCGGCTGGGAGTCCGGCGCCGACTGGGTGCGCGAGCAGTCCCGTTCGCTGGCCAACCGGATGGGCGCCGAGGTCGACGAGATGGACCTCGGGCAGACCGAGGACAAGACGAAACTGGTCTACGGCAGCCCGTCCAAGCTGCGGTCCACCGCCTCGCACCTGCGGGACCTCGAGAAGTCGTTCGATCTGGTGGGCCAGGGGCTCAAGGGCCTCGACTCGTCCGCGGTCAAGGGCGAGGCGGCGGACGCGTTCCGCGAGACGGTGTCGATCGAGCCGCCCAAGTGGTTCAAGGGAGCGGACGCCTTCGGGAAGGCGGCGGACGCGCTCGCGAGCTTCGCCCTCACGGTCGAGTGGGCGCAGGGCCAGGCGCAGACCGCCATCGACAAGTGGAAGGCGGGCACCAAGGCGTCGTCCGACGCCGTGGAGGCGCACAACAAGAAGGTCGACGACTACAACAAGGCCGCCGACCGCTACAACGCCCAGCCGGTGGACGAGCGCGACCCGTCCACCCTGCCGCCGAAGCCGGGCTCGTTCAGCGACCCGGGCAAGGCGCAGATGGAGGAGGCGCAGGAGATCCTCGCCGAGGCGCGCAAGCAGCGCAACGCGGCCGCAGAGACCGCCCGTACGGCGGTGCAGGCGGCCAGGGACGCCGCCCCGCCGAAGCCCTCGTACGGCGAGCAGGCGATGGACGGACTGGAGGAACTCCAGGTGATGCAGACCCATTTCGGGGCCGGCATCGTCAAGGGCACAGCGGGCCTGGTCAACTTCGTCCGCAGCGTCAACCCCACCGACCCGTACAACATCACCCACCCCGCCGAGTACGCGACCAGCCTCAACAGTCTGGCTTCCGGCCTGGTGCTGGTCGCCAACGACCCGTGGGGCGCGGGCAAGCAGATGCTCGACAACTTCATGAAGGACCCCGCGGAAGGCTTCGGCCGGCTCGTGCCGGACCTGCTGCTGACCGCCGCCACCGGCGGCGCCGGGGCCGGTGTGAAGGGGGTGCGCCTCGCCGCGGAGGCGGCGGACCTGGCCTCGGACGCCAACCGGGCGCGCAGGCTGATCGACGACGCCCCGAACGGCACCCACAACCGGCCGGACGGCCGGCGCCACTCCGGCGAGACCGACCCGGTGGACCTCGCCTCCGGCCGAATGTTCCTCCCGCACACGGACGTCGTGCTCCCCGGCACGCTGCCGCTGGCCTTCACCCGTCGCACCGAGTCCGGCTACACCTGCGGCCGGCATTTCGGGCCCTCCTGGTCCTCCACCGCCGACGAACGCCTGGAGATCGACGCGCTCGGTGTCGTCCACGTCACCGAGGACGGCCTGCTGCTCACCTACCCGCATCCCGTCCCGGGCGTGCCCACCCTCCCCGAGTCCGGCACCGTGTGCCGGACGCTGACCCGAGAGGAGAGCGGCGACTACACGCTCACCGACCCGGAGAGCGGCGTGACACGCCACTACACCGCGCCCCGCGGCGTGGAGCCGGGCGGTGACGGGGACGCCTGGCTGGCGCGGATCAGCGACCGCAACGGGCACACCGTCACCGTCGACCGCACCGACGACGGAACGCCGCTCGCCCTCGTCCACTCGGCGGGGTACCACCTCGACGTCGAAGCGGCCGACGGCCGGGTGACCGGCCTGTCCCTGCGGCTTCCCGACGGGAACGCACAGCCCGTCGTCCGGTACGGCCATACGGACGGCGACCTCACCAGCGTCACCAAGCCCTCCGGCGCCACCCTCACCTACGAGTACGACGACCGCCGTCGGGTCATCGCCTGGATCGACTCCAACGACAGCCGCTACGACTACGTCTACGACGATCAGGACCGGGTCATCGGCGAGGGCGGCCAGGCCGGACACCTCCAACTGACCCTGTCCTACGGCCTCCCCGACCCGGTCACCGGTCACCGGAGCACCACACTGACCACCGCTGACGGCCGCACGACCCGTCATCTGATCGACAGCGCCTGCCGAGTGGTGGCCACCACGGACCCGGCGGGGAACACCACTCGCTACACCTATGACACGCACGGGAACCAGCTCAGCCGGACCGACGCCCTCGGCCGCACGACCGGCTACGTGTACGACGAGGCGGGCCGTCTGCTCACGATCGTCCGCGCCGACGGCAGCCGGGTCGGAACCGTCCGCGACGAACGCGGTCTGCCGGTGGAGTTCACCGACGCGGACGGGGCACGTTGGCAGCGGCAGTTCGACGATCGGGGCAATCCCACCTGCGTCACCGACCCGGCCGGGCACACCACCCGGTACGTCTACGACAGCCACGGTCACCTGGTCTCCTCCACCGACGCGCTCGGAGCCGTCACCACGTTCCGCTGCGATCCCGCCGGCATGCCCGTGGAAGTGACCGACCCGCTCGGCGGGACCACGCACTGGGACCGGGACGCCTTCGGCCGGCTCGTACGCATCACCGATCCCCTCGGGGCGGTGACCACCCTCGAATGGACCGACGACGGCGAACTGGCCCGGCGGGTCCGCCCCGACGGCAGCGCCGAAACCTGGACGTACGACGGTGAAGGCAACTGCACCGCGCACACCGACGCATCAGGCCTGGCGACCCGCTTCGAGTACACGCACTTCGATCTGCTCGCCGCCCGCACCGGGCCGGACGGGGTGCGTCACGAGTTCGAGCACGACGCCGCACTGCGCCTGACCCGGGTGACCGGCCCGCAGGGACACACCTGGTCCTACACGTACGACGCGGCCGGCCGGCTCGTGGCCGAGACCGATTTCGACGGACGTACCGTCCGCTACACGACCGACGCCGCCGGACAGGTCACCGCCCGCACCGACGCGCTCGGCACGTCCGTCGGCTACCAGCGGGGACCGCTCGGTCAGGTGGTCCGCAAGGACGCGGCGGGAGCCGTCACCGACTACGTGTACGACGCCACGGGCCGACTGCTGGAGGCCACCGGCGCGGACGGCGGCCTGATCCGGCATTACGACCGCCGAGGTCTGCTCAAGGCCGAGATCGTCGAGGGCCGGGCCACCACTTACGCCTACGACGCCGCGGGCCGCAGAGTTCGCCGCGTCACCCCCACGGGCCTGGCCACCTCCTACGGCTACGACGCCGCAGGCCGCCCCACCCACCTGACCAGCGGCGAGCACCGCGTCACCTTCTCGCACGACTCCGCGGGACGCGAACGGCTCCGGACCTTCGGTGACACCCTCGCTCTGGTGTCGGGCAGGGACGGGGCCGGCCGCCTGACCACCCAGGACCTCGTCAGCGGCGACCGCACCGTCAACCACCGCACCTACACCTACCGCGCCGACGGGCATCTCACCGCCCTCGACGACTCCCTGCGGGGCTCCTTCCGTTTCGACCTCGACCCGGTGGGCCGGGTGACGGCGGTGACCGCCGAGGGCTGGACGGAGTCGTACGCCTACGATGCCGCCGGCAACCAGACGGCGGCGTCCTGGCCCGCCTCGCACCCCGGCCATGAGGCGACCGGTCCCCGCAGCTACGACGGCACCTCTCTCACCCGCGCCGGAGCGGTGCGGTACGAGTACGACGGCGGTGGCCGCACCACCTTGCGGCAGAAGACCCGCCTCTCCCGCAAGCCCGACACCTGGCGCTACACCTGGGACGCCGAGGACCGTCTCACCGCGGTCGTCACCCCCGACGGGACGTGCTGGCGCTACCGGTACGACCCGCTGGGCCGGCGCACCGCGAAGCAGCGCCTGGCCGCGGACGGCGAGACCGTCGTCGAGGAGGTGCTGTTCACCTGGGACGGCACGACCCTGTGCGAACAGACCACCACGGCCCCCGATCTGCCCCGGCCGGTGACCCTGACCTGGGACCACCGGGGGCTGCAGCCGCTGGCACAGACGGAGCGTGTGCTCGGCGCGGACGCGTCGCAGCAGGCCTTCGACGAACGGTTCTTCGCCATCGCCACGGACCTCGTCGGAACCCCTACCGAACTCGTCTCCGAGGCCGGTGAGGTCGCCTGGCGCACGCGTACGACGCTGTGGGGCCAGACCGCCTGGCCGTCGGGGAGCATCACCTACACGCCCCTGCGGTTCCCGGGCCAGTACTACGACCCCGAGACCGGCCTTCACTACAACCTGCACCGCCACTACGACCCGCAGACCGCCCACTACCTCACCCAGGATCCCCTCGGCCTCGCTCCGGGTCCCAACCCGTCTGCCTACGTCCACAATCCGCACACCTGGGCCGACCCGCTGGGGCTCGCCCCCTACGACCCGCTGCGCGAGGGCTACACCTCCTCGCCGGGGTTCGAGAAGGACCCGTACCACCCGGACGTGGTCGAGCGCCGCATCAAGGAGAACCGCGAGCTCTACGGGATCAAGGACCCGGACGGCCCCGGGATGATCGGCGCGAACGGCACGCAGATCACCAGCAAGACGCTGTGGAACCATGGGCCGTACCGGATCGACGTGGAGAATCCGAACCCGGGCGAACGACCGGGACAGCTGCACTTCCAGGACCAGAGCAACAAGGGCGCGAAGTACCAGTACAACTTCGAGACCGGCAACTTCGACGGGCTTCCGCGCAGCATCGAGAAGGCCGTCGGCAACAACCCCGGTTTCATCGCCGGAATCAGGAAGGGGCTCGCCGCACTCGGCGAGGGATAGACGTGCGCAGCAACCAGCAGATGGCCGACCTCTTGGCGGACGCCGACCTCACCTGCCTGTCGGTGCGGGACATCCCGCCGATGTTCCGCGAGGTCGTGGAACGGGGGTGGTCCCTGACCGGCAGCGGCGCTCGCGTGCTCGCCGACCTCCGCCCCGACGAGGACCGGTCCTACTTCGACCGGCTCGCGGAGGAGACCACGGTCAACGGACGCGGCATGACCGACTACGACCTCCCCGCGGGCGCAGGAAAGGAACGTGCCGAGGTGCTGCTGCGGCGGTCCCTGGCGTACATCGGCGCCTGCCTTCGGTCGGCGGAGAAGGAGTTCGGCGATCAGCAGGTGCTGGCGTACCTCTCCCTGTCCCTCGGCGGTACGGACGACGACCTCCTGACCGCCCACGTCACCTTCTGCACGCCCCGGCCCGACACGCCGCCGTACATCGCCGACCTCGAGCAGGTCCGGAATGCGGCGGTGGCGGAGATCTCGGTGGAAGACTGCCCGGACCGGTGACGTCACCGGACGACAACAGCCATGCCACCGAGGTGCGGGAGCGCTGGTCGCGGCCGGAGAACGCCTCCGCCCTCGCCGCGATCCGGGACGCGCTGACCGGCGACGGCGACCGGCACGCTCTGGTGCGTGACTGGACGCGGCCGTGGAGCGCCGAGAACGACCTGGCCGGCATTCCGCTGGAAGGCGCGGTCCTCTCCGGGAGGGACCTGACGGGCGCTCACCTCTCGTACGCCGACCTGCGCGGCTGCGACCTGCGCGGCTGCGACCTCACGGACGCGCAACTGACCGGCACCGACCTGCGTGGGGCGAAGCTGGCGGGCGCGACGCTGACCCGGGTCAACGCGGGCCTCAGCGATCTCACCGGGGCCGATCTCGGCGACGCCGGCGCGGACGACGCGGTGCTGTCCCGCGCCCGCCTGGTGGGCACGGTTCTGCGCGGCGCGTCACTGCGCCGGGCCAGGCTCGTCGCGGCCGATCTCACCGACGCGGATCTGACGGGCGCCGACCTGTCGGACGCGGTGCTGATCTCCGCGCGGACCGAGGGCGCGGTGCTGACCGGCACCCGCCTGGAGGGGGCGCGGCGCGGCTCCCTGCGCCCTTGACGCCCGCGGGTCGTGTCCCGGTGGCGGGCATCGCGGGTCGTGTCCCGGTGGCGGGCATCGCGGGTCGTGTCCCGGTGTCGAGCGTCGCGGGGCGTGTCCCGGCGTCGAGCCGCGCGAGCTCGCAGAGCGATCAGCTCCACGACCAGGGCCGCGACCGCCCCGAGCCGTCCGGAGTACGGGCCGGGGCAAGATCCACAAGGGCCCTGCCCTACCCGTAATACCTGAGAGCTACCACGCAGGAGCGCTCCCCAGCGGGACGCCGACGACCGGCCCCGCTTCATAACTTCTGGTCCTGACACAGCGATCCGGACCGGAAGGAACCTCATGGCGTCCCGCCTTCGGCGCACCCTGCTCGCCGCGCTCGTCACCGCTGCCGTGGTCTTCCCTGTCTCGGCCGCCGCGGGGCCCTCAGCCGTACCCGCACCGCCCCCCGCCGCCCTCGGTCCGCTCGACGCGGCCGAACTCCCGCTTCTGCAAGCACGGTTCGCGGCCAACCGGGACAACATCCGCGAGGCCGCACGGGTTGCGGCCGATCACGGTGACCGGAGGCGGGCCGCCTCGCTGGACGTCATGGCCGCGGGCGGGCGGCAGCTCCTGACGTTCGACGGCCGTGACGGCGGGCGCACCGCCGAGGTGTTCGGCGACCTGGCCCACGCCGACCGCATCGCCTTACTGGTCCCGGGCTCCGACACGAACCTCGACACCTACGAACGCTTCCGCGCCGGAGCCGTGACGCTGTTCGACGCCACCCGGGCGGCGGGCGGAACGCGTACGGCCGTGGTCGCCTGGCTCGGCTACGCCACGCCGGGGACCGTCAGCACCGATGTGCTCACCACCGGCCGCGCCGACGACGCCGCTCGGCAACTGCGGGCGTTCGCACGGGAAATGAAGGCCGCCCGACCGCGCGCCGGGCTGTCACTGCTCTGCCACTCCTACGGTTCCGTCGTGTGCGCCCGCGCCGCCCAGGGACTCGACGCCGCCGACATCGCCTTCTACGGCAGCCCCGGCACGGGCGCGGACTCCGTCGGCGAGCTGGGCACCCGCGCCACCGTCTGGGCCGGCCGCGGAAGGGGCGACTGGATAGCGGACGTGCCCCACGTACGCCTCGAACTCCCCGGCACGGACATCGGGTTCGGTACCGACCCGGTGTCCGACGGCTTCGGCGCCCGCGTCTTCGACGCCGGCGACGGAGGGCACAGCGACTACCTCCGGCCCGGAACCGTCTCGCTCGACAACCTCGCGCTCATCGCCGCGGGCCGCGCCGGCCAGGTGCCCGGTGCGTGAGCTGGTGCGCCGTGTCGGCGCCGCCACACCGCCCGGACGGGACCGGGCCGTGGACGCCCTGCGGGCGTTCGCCATCCTCGGCGTCGTCCTCGGGCACTGGCTGGTCACCGCCCTCGTCACCGACGGCGGCACGCTGCACGGGACGAGCCCTCTCGCCCACATGCCCCCGCTCGCCCCGGTCTCCTGGGCGTTCCAGACCCTCGCCGTGTTCTTCCTCGTCGGCGGCTACGTGGCCACCCGCAGCCACACCAGTGCGCGGGCCCGCGGGACGACCCACGGCCGGTGGCTGGCCGCACGCCTCGGTCGGCTCTTCCGGCCCGTCGCTGCCGTCCTCGTCCTGTGGACCGTCGCGGCGGGCGCGATGCTCGCCGGCGGGACGTCCCTGGAAACGCTGCGCACCCTGCTGACGCTGGTCCTGTCACCGCTGTGGTTCCTGCTCGTCTTCGCCCTGCTCACTGCCGCGACGCCGCTGGTCGCCCGGCTCCACCCGCTGTGGCCGCTGGCGGTGGTCCTCCACGTCGACGTGTTCCGTTTCGGGTTCGGTGCCCCCGACGCTCTGGGCTGGGTCAACCTCGCCGCGGGCTGGCTCGTGCCGTACTGCCTCGGCGCCGTGTGGGCGCGCGGTGAGCTGCGCGGCCGGGCGACGGGCTGGGCGCTGCTGGTCACCGGCGCCGGTGCGACGGCCTGCCTTGTGCTGTGGGCCGGGTATCCCGCGTCCATGGTGGGCGTCCCCGGCGCGGCCGTCTCCAACCTCAACCCGCCGACCCTCGCGGCCGTCACCTTCGGCCTGGCGCAGTGCGGTGCCGCGCTGCTGCTGCTCCGGCCGCTGCGCAGGGCGATGAGGCGGCCGGCGCTCTGGGCGGCCATCGCCCTGGTGAACCTGTCGGCGATGACGCTGTTTCTGTGGCACCAGACGGCGTTGATGGCCGTCACGGCCACCGGGCTGCTCGCCGGACGGGCGCTGCCCGGCCTGCACACCGTCCCCGACGGCCCGGTGTGGGTGGCGGCCCGGCTGGCCTGGCTGCCGGTGTTCGCCGTCGCGCTCGCGGTGTGCTGGGCGGCGTTCCGCACGTACGAACACCGCCCGCGCCCCGTGGGAACCCCCGAGGCACCCCCGGCCGCACCCAAGAAGGTGACACATGCCTAGGGTTGAGGGCATGGCCAAGGGGGGAGTGGGGGCACGGGTGTGGCGCGCCCTGCGCGACGATCTCCTCACCGCCGCCCACGACCCGCTGCCGCCGATGGGTGGGCCGCGACTGCTGCGCCGACTTCCCCACCTGCTCGTCGTCTGCGTCGTGTGGGCCCTCACCGTTCTGCAGGCCTTCGAGCTCATGAACGCCTACCGCACTCCTCCCTCGACGGCCGTCCCGCTCGCCGTCGCCCTCGGCGGCGCGGCACTGCTCGCGATGTTCCGGCCGGTCCCCGCGTGGTGGCTGTCGACCGGACTCACTGTCACCGGCGCCTGGTCCGGCACCCTCTTCGCCCTCGAGCTCGACACGCCGTGGCCGTGGCCGCTCCCCGGGATGCTCACGCAGGGGCTGATCGTGCTGCTGCTCGCCCTGCGGGTGCGGGTCCGGGTCGCTGTCGAGGTGCTGCTGATCACCGTGCTGACGGGTGCCGTCGCGGAGGCGGTGTCACAGGGCCGCGGACACCAGTCGTCGCTGCCCGCGGCGACGATCCTGTTCATCGTCGCCGTCGTGCTCGGATCGGCTCTGCGGGGGAGGCGGGAGGCGCGCGGCAGGCTCGTCGAGCAGGAGGTGCTCACCGCGGAGGAGCGCACCCGCCGCACCGTCCTGGAGGAGCGCAGCCGTATCGCCCGCGAACTGCACGACGTCGTCGCGCACCACATGTCGGTGATCTCCATCCAGGCGCAGGTCGCTCCGCACCTGGTCGAGGCGCCGACCGAGGAACTGAGGGAGAACCTCGCGGGCATCCGGCAGAACGCGCTGGACGCGCTCACCGAACTGCGCCGGGTACTCGGCGTCCTGCGGTCCGAGAACCCGGAGGCGGCGGAGACGGCGCCGCACGCGCCGCTGCCCACGCTCTCCCGCCTCGGCGCCCTCGTCGAGAACGCGCGAGCCGCCGGACTGTCCGTCCGTTACGTGAGGACCGGCCGGCAGGAGCCGTTGACGCCGGGCGTCGAACTGTCGGCCTACCGGATCGTGCAGGAGGCGCTGAGCAACGCGATCCGCCACGCCCCCGGCGCCTCCGTACGGATAGAGCTCGCCCACACCGACCCCGGGCTGCGCGTCCGGATCATCAACACCGCGCCGCGCGGAGCAGCGCCGCCGTCGCCGGGCACCGGGCACGGGCTGCTCGGGATGCGGGAGCGAGCCGCCATGCTGGGGGGCGACCTCGCCACCGGACCCACACCCGACGGCGGGTACGAAGTGACCGCCCTTCTCCCCACGGAGCAGCAGACATGACGATCCGGGTACTGATAGCCGACGACCAGATGATGGTCCGCCAGGGCTTCACCGTCCTGCTGAACGCGGAGCCCGACATCGAGGTCGTCGGCCAGGCCGTCGACGGGCTCGACGCCGTCGACCAGGTCGCCCGGACGCTGCCCGACGTCGTCCTGATGGACATCCGGATGCCCGAACTCGGCGGCATCGAGGCCACCGGGCGCATCACCGCCGACCTGCCCGACGTCAAGGTGCTGGTGCTGACCACCTTCGACCTCGACGAGTACGTCTACGAGGCGCTGCGCGCCGGGGCCTCCGGCTTCCTGCTGAAGGACGCGTCGGCGGACGAGCTGGCGCATGCCGTCCGCGTCGTCGCCGGCGGGGACGCACTGCTCTCACCGAACATCACGAAGCGGCTGATCGCGGAGTTCTCCCGCACCACCGGCGCCCCGCGAGCCCCGCTCAAGGAACGGATCGGCGCTCTGACCGAGCGGGAGACGGAAGTGCTCTCACTGATCGCCCAGGGCCTGTCGAACGCGGAGATAGCGAGCACTCTGGTGGTCGCGGAGCAGACGGTGAAGACCCATGTGAGCAGGGTGCTGGTGAAGCTGGGACTCAGGGACCGCACCCAGGCCGCCGTCTTCGCGTACGAGACGGGCCTCGTCCGCCCGGCCGGCTACTGAAACCCCGGCCCCACCAGGTAGTACTCAGGACGGATGCCGCAGGATCCGCATCGATGCTGACGACCGCCTCCGCCGGGCCCCGTACCTTCGATACGTGACCGAGAAGACCCGCAGCCCCGAATTCGACCTGGCCCAAGGGGCGCTCAGCGGCCTCCGCCAGGACCTCTTCCACAACGCGTTCGCCTATCGGCCGCTGTCGCCGCTGCGCGCCGACGGGCCGGTGATCCGCCGGCTGCCGGGAGAGCGGATACGCCGGGCGGCCGTGTGGCTGCCGCACGCCGTGGTCCTGTTCCTCGCCTTCATCACGTTGGTCGTCGCGTACACGGACGACGGGGGCAGCCTGTCGATGCTGTTCGGCGGCTTCGTGCCGGCAGCCGCTGTCGTGATGACGCTGGTGCGGCCGGTCGGCGCATGGTGGGTGTCGATCGTGAGCGCACCGTTCGTGAGCGCGCTCGCCTCCTACGGCGACTGGCCCTGGGCACCTGCCGGGTTTCTCTCCCATCTCACCGTGATGACCGTCGTCGCCCTGCGGACCCGGCCCCGTACGGCGGCCTGGATGTGGCTCATCACCGCCGCCTACGGGGTGGTCGCCGAAACGGTGATCCAGCGCGGCTACGGGGCCACCGTGCCGGGGATGCTCTTCACCTCCGCGGTCAGCCTGCTGATCGTGAGCATGTTCCTGGTCCGCCGTGACGCGAAGCAGGAAGTCGCCGCCCAGCAGACCGTCACCGCCACCGAGCGGGACAGGCGCACGCTGCTGGAGGAGCGCACCACCATCGCCCGCGAGCTGCACGACGTGGTCGCGCACCACATGTCGGTCGTCGCCATCCAGGCGGAGGCCGCCCCCTACCGGGTGGAGAACCCGCCGGAGGAGCTGGAGAAGGCGTTCGCCACGATCCGCGAGAACGCGGTCGCCGCGCTGACCGAGCTGCGCCGCATCCTCGGAGTCGTACGCGCGGAGGACTACGAAGCCCCCGACGCCCCGCAGCCGGTCCTCGCCGACCTCGGCAATCTGCTCTCCAACGTCCGCGAGGCCGGTCTGCAGACCGAGAAAACGGTCACCGGAGCGGTCCGTGCGCTGCCCCAGGGTGTGGAACTCTCGGCGTACCGGATCATCCAGGAAGCGCTCAGCAACGCACTGCGCCATGCGCCGGGCTCCACCGCCAAGGTCGAGATCTCCTACGTGCTCGGCGGCCTCGGCCTGCGGATCGTCAACACCGCGCCACGAGGACTGGTGAATCCTTCGCCCGGCGCTGGTCACGGCATCACGGGCATGCGGGAGCGTGTGACGATGCTGAACGGCGAGATGACCGCCGCCGCCACCGACGAGGGCGGGTACGAGGTCACCGCCTTCATCCCGGTCGCCACCACCGAGCCGGCCGCCGCCTCCGAGGAGACCTCATGACGATCCGCGTCCTCATCGTCGACGACCAGATCATGGTCCGCGAGGGCTTCTCGGTCCTGCTGAACGCCATGCCGGACATCGAGGTCATCGGCGAAGCCGTCAACGGCCGCGAGGCCGTCACCAAGGTCGCGGAACTTGCGCCCGACGTCGTCCTGATGGACATCCGCATGCCCGAGCTGAACGGCATCGAGGCGACCCGCGAGATCGTCGCCGCGCACGCCGAGGCGAAGGTGCTGGTGCTGACCACCTTCGACCTCGACGAGTACGTGTACCAGGCGCTGCGCGCCGGGGCGTCCGGCTTCCTGCTGAAGGACGCCTCCGCCCGGCAGCTCGCCGACGGCGTGCGGGTGGTCGCGGCCGGCGAGGCGCTGCTCGCGCCGACGGTCACCCGCCGTCTCATCACCGAGTTCTCCAAACTCTCCGAGAATCCGCGGCCGGCGGCGATGACGCAGATCGGTGATCTGACGGAACGCGAGACGGAGGTCCTGGTGCTGATCGCGCAGGGCCTGTCCAACGCGGAGATCGCCTCGCACCTGGTGGTCGCGGAGTCGACCATCAAGACGCATGTGAGCAGGGTCCTGGTGAAGCTCGGGCTCCGGGACCGGACGCAGGCGGCGGTGTTCGCGTACGAGGCGAGGCTGGTCACACCCGGATAGCGGGGCTACCGTTCCCCGGCATGGACGTGCCTTTCGACCCCTGGTCCCCGGCGTTCGTCGCCGATCCGTATCCGGCTCTCACCGAGCTGCGGGAGCGGGGGCGGGTGCACTGGTTCGAGCCGACGCGGCAGTGGCTGGTGCCGCATCACGCGGACGTGTCGGCGCTGCTGCGGGACCGGCGGCTGGGGCGGACGTATCTGCACCGCTTCAGCCACGAGGAGTTCGGGCGTACGCCCCCGCCGCCCGAGCACGACCCGTTCCACACGCTCAACGACCACGGGCTGCTGGACCTCGAGGCGCCGGACCACACCCGTATCCGCCGGCTGGTGACGAAGGCGTTCACACCCCGGACCGTGCAGGCGCTGGAGCCGGTCGTACGGCGGATCGCGGCCGGACTGGTCGCCGACTTCAAGAAGGCCGGCGGCGGTGACCTGCTCGCCGAGATTGCGGAGCCGCTGCCGGTCGAGGTGATCGCCGAGATGCTGGGCATCCCGCGGTCCGACCGTCATCTGCTGCGGCCGTGGTCGGCGGACATCTGCGGGATGTACGAGCTGAATCCGTCACAGGACACGGCGGCGCGTGCGGTCCGGGCGTCCGTCGAATTCACCGGCTACCTGCGGGAGTTGATCGCTGTGCGGCGGGCGGAGCCGGGGGAGGACCTGATCTCCGCGCTGATCTCCGCGCACGACGAGGGGGACCGGCTCAGCGAGCAGGAGATGATCTCCACGTGCGTGCTGCTGCTGAACGCGGGCCACGAGGCGACCGTCAACACCACCGCCAACGGATGGTGGACCCTCTTCCGCCATCCCGAGCAGCTGGCCGCGCTGCGGGCGGACCATTCGCTGCTGTCCACAGCTGTGGAAGAGCTCATGCGTTACGACACCCCGCTCCAGCTCTTCGAACGCTGGGTGCTCGACGACATCGAGATCGACGGGACCGTCGTGCCACGCGGCTCCGAGCTCGCCCTGCTCTTCGGCTCCGCGAACCGCGACGCCGCCCGCTTCCCCCACCCGGACACCCTCGACCTGGCCCGCCCGGACAACCCGCACGTCGCGTTCGGAGCGGGCATCCACTACTGCCTGGGCGCGCCGCTGGCCCGCGTCGAACTGGCGGCGTCGTTCGGCGAGTTGCTGCGGGAGGCGCCGGGGATGCGGCTGGTGGAGGAGCCGCGGTGGAAGCGGGGCTTCGTGATCCGGGGGCTGGAGGAGCTGCGGGTCGAGCTGTGACGGGCGCGGCGGGTGCGGGCGGGGCCGCTGCGCGGGGCCTGTCCCCTACCCGCCCCTTCCCGAACCGGGGCAAGCCCCGGACCCCACCGGGCTCGGCCCGGACCGCGTATCGGGCA
>NZ_JBIWFV010000002.1:441362-743822 GCF_044763255.1 Streptomyces sp. NPDC096176
GCTTGGCCTGGCCCTCCACCGGGCTTGGCCCGGACCGCGTATCGGGCTTGGCCTGGCCCTCCACCGGGCTTGGCCCGGACCGCGTATCGGGCTTGGCCTGGCCCTCCACCGGGCTTGGCCCGGACCGCGTATCGGGCTTGGCTCGGACTGCCTACCGGGCTCCGCCCGGCCCCCAACTCCGGGCTCCGCCCGGACCCGTGCCCCGCTTCGCGGGGGGCAGGCACATCCAGCCCCGCTGGGGGCACTCCCCCGTAGGGGAAGGGCGGGGTGGGGAAGAGCTCCGCGCAGCGGCCACCCCGCACCCCCGCGCCCCCCGCGCACCCGCTACTTCGTCTCCAGGTCCCGCCTCCGGAACCCTTCCAGGCCGACCCCCACCAGCCCCGCCGCCAGCAGCGTCAGCACCACCATCGGCGTCCAGTTCATACCCGCCGCCGGCAGCTGGGGGACATGCCCGAACGGCGAGAGGTTGTTCATCCAGTCGGGGAACTGCAGCAGCCGGCCCAGGTACCCGACCACGAAGGCGTACACCGGCACGGTCCACGCCGCCGCGCTCGCCCGCGGGAACCAGCCGAAGAACACCACCGCGACCCCGACCGTGACCCACAGGGCCGGTGCGTACGCGAGCGCCGCGCCCAGCAGCTTGAGGAACAGTCCGCCGTCCGACGCCGAGGCGGCGCCCGAGAGACCGAAGCCGAGCCCTGCCGGCAGCAGCAACGCCGTACCGCCGGCCATGGCCACGGCCAGGTGGCTGCCCACCCAGCGGGAGCGGGACAGGCCGGTCGCGAGCAGCGGCTCCGCGCGGCCCCCGGTCTCCTCGGAACGCGGCCTGAGCGCCGCCATCACCACGTACACCGATGCCACCACCGCGATGACGACCATGACCATCGAGGCGAAGGACTCGGCCATCGTGGTGCCGCCGATCTTTGCCAGCGCCTCCTGGATCGGGTCGATGTTCTTCAGCATGTCCTCGGCCTGGCCGAGGATCGACCCGTACATCGCGCCCATCAGGAAGAGTCCGGCGCCGAAGCCGATGAGCATGCCGCGGTGCAGCCGCAGCGCGAAGCCCAGCGGAGTGCTCAGGGCGTCGGAGGCCACGGGGCTGCCCAGCCGCGAGGCGCGCAGGCCCGCGCCCACGTCCCGCCGGGTCGACAGGACAAAGCCCGCGGCCGCGCAGAGCACGGCGAGCGCCAGGCACAGCAGCAGCGGCCACCAGCGGTTGTCGACGTAGACGTACGTACGCTGCGCCCAGCCGATGGGGGACAGCCAGGACAGCGCGCCGTTGCCTCCGGCGTCTCCGGCGTCTCCGGCGTCTCCGGCGGCGCGCAGGACGTACGCGATGCCGATGACGGCGAGCGCCATGCCGGAGGCGCCGCGGGTGTGCGCGGTGATCTGCACGGTGACGGCGGCGACGGCGGCGAAGGCCATGCCCACGGCCGCGTGTGTGAAGCCGTAGAGCAGCGAGCCGCCGGTGTCGATGCCCTCGATGTCCAGCCCGCCGAGGCCGACGGCCAGCAGCAGGGCGAGGACGATGTTGGCGACGGCCGCCACGGTGAGCGCGGCCGCCAGGTGGGCGTGTCGCCCGACAGCGGCGGAGCGCACCAGTTCGGCGCGGCCCTTCTCCTCCTCGTTGCGGGTGTGCCGGGTGACGATCAGGATGCTCATCAGTCCGACCATGACGGCCATGAAGCCGATCATCTGATGGCCCATCATGGCGCCGAAGTTGTAGTCGTCCAGGTAGTGCCGGGGGCCCGTCATGGCGAGCCCGGCCGGGCTGTCCATGGTGCTGACCACCGAGGCGCGGTCCTGCGGATCGGCGTACAGCGTCTGGTAGTTGCTCGCCGTGGAGACCGTGCCGATGAACAGGGTGACGATCCAGACGGGGAGCCGGATACGGTCCCTGCGCAGGTCGAAGCGGATCAGCGTGACGGTTCCGGCGAGCGCGCCCCCGCCCGTGCGGGACCCGGCCGGTGCGGGCGCCCTTGTCACGGTGGCGGTGCTCATCGCGTGCGTCCGCCGCTCGTGCCGTCGGTGCCGACCATGTCGCCGGTGCCGCCCGTGTCGACCACGTCGCCGGTGCCGCCGCTGCGGCCGTTCCCCGCGAGTTCGTCGCCGTAGTGCCGCAGCATCAGCTCCTCGAGCGTCGGCGGGTGGCTGGTCAGGCTGCGGACGCCGAACTCGGAGAGAAGACGGATCGCGCCGTCGAGCTGGTTGCCGTCCACGGCGAAGCGCACCCGGCCGTCGTCGGTCCGTATCTCGTGCACGCCCGGCAGCCTGTCCAGTCCGGTGACCGGGCGGGCTGTCTCCGCCTCGACGGTCGTACGGGTCAGGTGCCGCATCTCGCTCAGGGTCCCGGACTGCACGACCTTCCCGAGCCGGATGATGCTGACCCGGTCGGCGAGCTTCTCGACCTGGGCCAGGATGTGGCTGGACAGCAGGACGGTCGTGCCGGCGGCCCTCGCCTCGGTGATGACGTCCTGGAAGACGACCTCCATCAGTGGGTCGAGTCCGGCGGTCGGCTCGTCGAGGAGCAGCAGTTCGGCGTCGGACGCCAGCGCGGCGACGATGGCGACCTTCTGCCGGTTGCCCTTGGAGTAGGCCCGGCCCTTCTTGGTCGGGTCGAGGTCGAAGCGTTCGACGAGATCGTCGCGGCTCCGCTTGTCGATGCCGCCGCGCAGCCGCGCCAGCAGGTCGATGGCCTCGCCGCCGGTGAGACTCGGCCACAGCTCGACGTCACCGGGGACATAGGCGAGGCGCCGGTGCAGCTCGACGGCGTCGTGCCAGGGGTCCTTGCCGAGCAGCTGCGCGGCGCCGGAGTCGGCGCGCAGCAGCCCGAGCAGGACGCGGATCGTGGTCGACTTCCCGGCGCCGTTGGGCCCGAGGAAGCCGTGGACCTCGCCGGTCTCGACCGTGAGGTCGAGGCCGTCCAGCGCACGTGTTCGTCCGAACGACTTGTGGAGTCCGGAGACGGTGATTGCCTTCGTCATGGTTCAGAACGTACGCTGATTTCACAAATTTGTGAAGTTAAGGAACGGTATAAACTCGCCTCAGAGGTTCGTGAACAGGGGAGATGATCCGGTGGGGACTGAACAGGCCGCGACGGCGCAGCAGCCGCGCGACGAGGACGCGGTGTCGGCCTTCGTGGAGCGATTCGCCGCCCAGCTCGTCGAGGCGGGCATGCCCCGGATGCCGTCCCGTGTCTTCGCCGCCCTCCTCGCCTCCGACGCGGGCGTCATGACCTCGGCCGAACTGGGCGACGCGCTCCAGGTCAGCCCCGCCGCCGTCTCCGGCGCGATCCGCTACCTCGCCCAGGTCAACATGGTCACCCGCGAGCGCGAACCCGGCTCACGCCGCGAGCGCTACCGCGTGCACAGCAACCAGTGGTACGAGGCGCTGACCAACCGCGACCAGATCCTCAAACGCTGGGAAGGCACCCTGCGGGACGGCGTGGCGAGCCTCGGCCCCGAGACGGGGGCCGGCCGCCGGATGTCCGAGACGTTGGAGTTCTTCCAGTTCCTGGAGAAGGAGCTCGCGTCCCTCATGGAACGCTGGCGCGAACACCGCGACCGGCTCTACGGCGAGTCCTGACCCGCGCCGCCGTCCGCCGTGTCGTGGGCCGGCGCCCACCCGGCTGCCCCGGCCGCCAACCGCTCCAGGAACTCGCGGGTCTCCGGATCATCAGGGCGCAGCTCCTCGTAAGGGCTCTGCGGCCAGTGAGCCCGCCCCTCGATCCAGGGCACGGCGAAGCGCAGGTCGTCCCGCAGGCCACGGAGCTCCGCCGTGCCGACGGCGGCCGCCGGAAGGCCGAGCCACGGCCGCTTCCTGGTGCCGGGCAGAAGGAGGGTGAGCACCGCCTCCGGCGGATCGTCGTCCCCGCCGTCCGCGGGGAACAGCAGGAGAAGGGGAGTCCCGCCGTACGGATCGTGCAGCAAGGCGTACCGCTTCGGTACGGGGTCGGGGGCCACGGCCGCACGGGCGAGCAGCCGCGCCGCGGGCATGTCCCGCGTCAGCGTTCCCCAGCCGGCGTACAGCAGGAGCGCGAGGCCGGCCCCGCCGGTCAGCAGCCCTTGTGCCGTGCCTCCGAGAGGCCAGAGCACCGCGGCGAGAGGGATGAGCGCCGCAGCGCCCGCGACCCTTTCCAGACCGGCCGCCGCGCGAAGGCCACGCACCCGCCACCACGGCACTTCCCGTACATCGGCCTCGGGCCTGCGGACGCTTCCGTATCCGGGTTGCGGGATTGCCTGGCGCTCCGCCTCCGCGGCGAAGACGGCGTACGTCAGCAATGGCGGAGCGGGGTCTGCCTCATGCGGGGGGCGCTTGGCGAGGTCGATGCGCCCACGGTGCGGGGCGGTGACGACCGGAGCGACGGAGCGGCGACGGGTCCACCACCGGACCGCGCCGCCGATCAGCGCGAGGGGGGTGAGGGCGAGGCCCGTCAGCGCCACGGCCTCGTTCGCATGGTTGGCGCGGGTGCCTTCCCAGTTCCAGTTGTAGAGGTCGCCCTTCCAGGGGCCGTACGACACGACGAAGCCGGTCTCCCAGTCGTGGAGCAGCGGATCTCGGTCCGGGTCGCAGTGGTACGGCCCGGTCCGCTCGCGCCCGTCGAACGGGTCCGTCCAGCGGACGACGCACGGGCCGTCGGCCTCTTCGCTCAGCACGGTGAGGTCGATCTGCGGATCGTGGTCCGACGCATTCGAACCGGCGATGCCGAGACCGAGGCAGACCACGCCGAGCAGCAGCGCCCAGCGGAAGATCCCCAGGCGGCGCCCCCGTCCGGCCGCGGTCGTCGCCGCGCCGCTCGGTGCGGTCGGCACGTTCGGTGCGGTCGGCATGGTCGCAGGGCGCGGAAGAGGCGGAGGTGGACCGTCGGCGCGGTCGGACAGCCCCAGCGCCTCGGCCTCTCGCACGAGACGGAACCGGGCCTGCTGCCCGCGTACCGGCTTCGCCCAGATCAGCTCGTCACCGCCGGGCGGCGCGAGGACACCGCCCGTCCGGGGATCGCCCGCCCACCACAGCACCCCGGCGGGGCCCGGGTCGACCAGCCCGTACCGCTGTTTCACCGCGACGACCTTGAGCGGCCACCGATCACCGGTCGCGGGGTCGGCCAGGACGACGGTCGCCGCATGAAGCGAGCGCGGCACGGGCACGGCGGTGCAGACCTGCCAGGGATGCGCGGACAGCGTCCGGCGCATCCGGCGGGAGAGCACCAGGGCCCCGAGGCCGATGCAGGCCAAGCCGATGCCCACGCCCACGACGCCCGGGGACACGCTGTCGGCTCCGCCGAACCCGCCCACGCCGAGCACGATCGCCGCGGCGATCAGCCCCATGCCCGCCATCGCCAGGATGCCGGCCCTCCGCCGGTACCGTTCCAGCGCCTCCGTGGTTCTCTCCCGGTCCGTGGCGACCGGACCTCGTGCCTCGCTCATGCCCCGCCCCTCGACGCCCCTCGCCCGCGGGGGGACTATGCCACCGGCAGGGTCAGCCCCCAGGCCCCCGCACGCACCGTCCACGTCCGCGTCCGGACCGGGCCCGTGACGTGGGCGTCGGCCCGGTAGCGGAAGTCCGGCCCGGAGACCGTGAGCGACCGGGCGTTCGCCCGCAGCGGTTCCTCCGCCGACCCGTGCCGTACGACGACCTCCGCGCGGCCGCCGAGCCCGGCGCGTACGGTCACGTCCTCCACCGGACGGTCGAGGTCGGTCAGGAGCACGCCGTCCGCCTCCACCCGCAGCCGGTGCGTACGGACCGGAGCGGTCGTGGGGGCGGGGCGCACCAGCGTGCGGACCAGGGAGCGGGCCGTGGTCCACACCGACGCCATCTCCGCACGCGGCGTCGTCCTGCGGGCCGCGGGGATCGAAAGGTCGCCCAGCACCACCCCGTCGCTCTCGTCCACCAGAAGGTCCAGCCGCCGCGGGCTGCCGTCCAGCACGGCCCTGGCGGCCGCGACCGCCCCGGCGGGCACGCCGAGCGAGTGCGCGAGCCCTACCGAGGAACCCACCGGGACCAGCGCGAGCACCCCGTCACCCAGCCAGCGGTCACGGTGCAGCAGGGACACGGCCCGCAGCAGCGCCCGGTCGTCCCCCACCACCACCGGCCTGCGGGAACCCCTCCGGGCCAGCGCCCGGGCGAACTCCTCCGGACCCTGTGGGAAACAGATTTTCGCCGCCGACCCGCCGCACAGCACATCCTTCGCGATGCGCACGGACTCGCCGTCCATTCGGCGGGCGACCGGGTCGATGACCACCAGCAGCTGGTCGTGAGCCGACACCTCGGTCCTTCCTCGGGTAGCATCTTTGTGCAAGAGCCCCTTGCGCTATTGCGCCAGGGGCTTCGTCTATTCCGGGGCAACCTGTCCCAGGACTCAGGCACGGCTCCAGCCCCCTGACCTTGGTCTTGCCCCGCCCGGAAGGGGTGTACGCCTGTGCCCGCACTTGTGCTGCTCGGTGCTCAGTGGGGTGACGAAGGCAAGGGAAAGGCCACCGACCTGCTCGGTGGATCAGTCGACTATGTAGTGCGTTACCAAGGCGGCAACAACGCCGGCCACACGGTCGTCGTCGGCGACCAGAAGTATGCGCTGCATCTGCTCCCTTCCGGAATCCTCTCGCCCGGATGTACTCCGGTCATCGGTAACGGCGTCGTCGTGGACCCGGCGGTTCTGCTCTCCGAGCTGAGTGGGCTGAACGACCGCGGCGTCGACACGTCGAAGCTTCTGATCAGCGGTAACGCCCATCTGATCACCCCGTACAACGTCACCGTCGACAAGGTGACGGAACGGTTCCTCGGCAAGCGCAAGATCGGCACCACGGGCCGAGGCATCGGCCCGACGTACGCCGACAAGATCAACCGGGTCGGCATCCGCGTCCAGGACCTCTACGACGAGTCGATCCTGATGCAGAAGGTCGAGGCGGCCCTCGACACCAAGAACCAGCTGCTGACGAAGGTCTTCAACCGCCGCGCGATCGAGGCGGAGAAGATCGTCGAGGAGATGCTCCAGTACGCGGAGCAGATCCGGCCGTACGTCGCGGACACCACGCTGATCCTGAACAACGCCATCGACGAGGGCAAGGTCGTCCTCTTCGAGGGCGGTCAGGGCACGCTGCTGGACGTCGACCACGGCACATACCCGTTCGTGACGTCGAGCAACCCGACCGCCGGCGGCGCCTGCACCGGCGCGGGCGTCGGCCCAACGAAGATCAGCCGGGTCATCGGCATCCTCAAGGCGTACACGACCCGCGTCGGCGCGGGCCCGTTCCCGACCGAGCTGTTCGACGAGGACGGCGAGGCGCTGCGTCGCATCGGCGGCGAGCGCGGTGTCACCACCGGCCGTGACCGCCGCTGCGGCTGGTTCGACGCGGTCATCGCCCGCTACGCGACCCGGGTCAACGGCCTGACCGACTTCTTCCTCACCAAGCTGGACGTGCTCACCGGCTGGGAGCAGATCCCGGTCTGTGTCGCGTACGAGATCGACGGCAAGCGGGTCGAGGAGCTGCCGTACTCGCAGACCGACTTCCACCACGCGAAGCCGGTGTACGAGATGCTGCCGGGCTGGTCCGAGGACATCACCAAGGCGAAGACCTTCGCCGACCTGCCGAAGAACGCGCAGGACTACGTGAAGGCGCTGGAGGACATGTCCGGCGCCCCGATCTCCGCGATCGGCGTCGGCCCCGGCCGGACCGAGACGATCGAGATCAACTCGTTCCTGTAGGCCTGCCGGGCAGGACGGACACGGTGCGAGGCCCCGGACGCGAATCGGCGTCCGGGGTCTTCGCGTCGGTCCCGCCGGGGGAGACAGCCGGTACGGCGGTGGGTGGGCGGGAGTCCTCGCCCGAGGGTGCCCGGTCCCGATCGCCGGCGTCCGCCTGACGGCCGACGGGCCGGGCCCCGTGGTGACCGACGAGTGACAGCCGAGGTCCGCCGGCGTACGAGGCGGGCAGGGGCCTCACCCGCCGTGCACACGGCTGGCTAGGCTGCGTGTTCCGAATGTTCACGCCGGCGCCGAGGCGGGAGCACTGCCGAGGCCGGTTCAGGGGGGAAGACACATGGCGGATCGCCAGACGACCCAGTTGCTCGACAGCATGCGGCGGGGCATGCCGTTCGAGTTCACCACCACGATGTCGATGACGAAGCGGCTCGCGACGCTGGTGTGCGTCGCCGAGCTGTTCGGCTACCAGTACGCCGGGGCCCGGCAGGAGGTCTTCTCCGTCAAGCTGGCCTTCACTCCCGACCCGAGCCCGCAGGCGCAGGCGCGTGCCGCGCAGTACTGGCCGTACGCACCCCGGATCCCCGAGATCCCGCAGCAGGTGCTGGAACTCAACAAGAAGCGGGTTCTGTTCGACCTGAGCAGCAGAGCCGCCCTGCTGAGGCGGCTGCCAGTCATCGGGATCGCGCTCCTGCTGGCGAGCCTGCGCCCGCTCGGCTCCCTGGGCGACAGTCCTGGCCTGGCTCTCGGCTACGTGTGCTTCTTGGCCGTGCTCGCCGGCCTCGGCGTCTGGGTCAACTCCGCGCGCCACAAGAGGGCCGGCGCACACCTGGAGGCCGCGGGTTTCGTGCGCCACGAGCCCTCCCCTGGCCAGGTCTCCTACCTCCCGCCCGGCAGCCTGCCGCCCGCACAGTGGCACGAGCCGCAGCAGTACGGGCCCGGCCGGCAGCAGGGGTACGCCCAGCAGCCCTACGGCGGGCCGCAGCCTCGGTACCCGGCGCCGCAGCCCCAGCCGTACACCCAGCAGCCCCCGGTCCAGCCCCCGTACGGTCACCAGCCCTACGGCGGTCAGCCGCCGCAGTGAGGCACGGCGGCGTCGGGTGGTGGTCGGCTCGTTGCCGTTGCTCGAACCCGTCGGTCGCGGCGAACTCAGCGGTACGCGCGTCTCATACGCACTGCTGCGGACCGCAGTCCTGCAGATCGGGCAACTCGTCGCGCGCCAGGATGCGGCCTACGAGCAGCTCACCCAGTCCATATCCGCGTACCGCCATCTCCTGCCCGAGTCGGACGCTGCGCAGCCCTCGGAGGCGTCGGCCCACGGCCTGAACAAGGAACAGGACCCTGGCCAGGACGATGACTGGGCCATCTCGGGTGATCGCCAACTCGAAGCCCTCGAAGCCGTCGAGGCCGGCGGGCTGCGATTCCACCAGAGCGCGGTCTACGGCTACATCTACCTCTCCGACGGCCGAGGCCAGCGTCCGAACCCGGAAGTCTTGCCCGAAACCATCCGGCGGCTGATCGCCGACGGCCTACTCGACCAGGACACCAGCGAGGGACTCTACCGGCCTGGGCAGCTCCTCGCGCTCACGCCGCATGGAGAGGCAGGCCGCCCTACGCGACGCACGTACGGCCTCGCCGCGCGTATCCGCCGACCTCAGCCGCAGCAACGCTGCCGCGATCTCCGGCGTCGCCGCCGATCCCGCTGTCGCACCCGCCACGAGCGCGGCCACCGCCTTCCGCTCCCGCTGATTCCACAGAGAGGACGCCTCCCATGTCGGTGTCAGCCCTTCTTAATCTCCCAGAAGCGGAAGACCGTGGAGGCGTCGAGCGTCCACTCCAGGCCGGTGATGTTGCCTTTGGCCACGGCGTACTGCTTGCCCTGCCAGAGCGGGAGGATCGGCAGGTCCTCGGCGACGATGTCCTGGAGCTTCCCGATCTTGTCGTCGGTGGCCGAGCGGTCCGCGATGGCGGAGGTCTCCGGGATGATCTCCCCGGTGATCTGCTTGTTCTCGTAGCCGTTGCCGAGGACGTTGCCCTCGCCGAAGAACGGCTGGGTGAAGTTGTCGGGGTCCGGGTAGTCGGGGACCCAGCCCTTGACATATACGCCGTACCGCCCGGCCTGGATGTCCTTCTCGTACTGCTCGAACTCGACGGACTTGACGTCCGCGTCGAACAGGCCGCTCTTGTTGAGCTGCTCGGCGATGGCCGCCATTTCCAGGTCGGTGGCCGGGCCGTAGCGGCTCGGCGTGGACCAGAGGGTGATCTTCACCTTCTCGTCGATGCCCGCGTCGCGGAGGGCCATGCGGGCCTTGTCCTGCTGCGGGCTACCGCCGTAAAGGTCGAAGAAGGCGGTGTTGTGACCGGCGATGCCGGCGGGGACGATCGAGTACAGCGGCTCGGCGGTGCCCTTGTAGACGTCCCTGACCAGGGCGTCCCGGTCGACGAGGTAGGCAAATGCCTTGCGCACGGCGAGCTTGCCCGCGACCGGGTCCTTCATGTTGAAGACCAGGTGCTGGACCTCGGCACTGCTGCCCTCGACGACCGCGATGCCCTGCTTGCTTGCCTCCACGGAGCCCTGGAGCCCGTCGATGTCCTGGGCGGTGAGGCCACGGTAGGCAACGTCGACGTTGCCGTCCTTGAGGGCCGAGCCGAGGCCCTTCTGGTCGCCGCGGAAGAACGTCAGGGTGACGCCGGTGTTCCGCACCCGGGCGTTGCCCTTGTAGTGGGGGTTGACCGAGAAGGCCGCTTCCTTGTCGCTGAAGGAATCGAGCTTGTAGGGGCCGGAGCCGACGGCCTTGCCGTCGGTGCGCAAGGAGCCGGCCTCGTACTCGCGGTGGTCGACGATGGACCCCGCACCCGAGGCGATCTTGCTGGGGAAGGTGGCGTCGGGCACCTTCAGCTTGAAGACGACGGTCCGGTCGTCCGGGGTCTCGATGCTGTCGATCGTGGAGAGCAGCGGGCCGGGGCCGGAGTCGCTGGCGATCCTCAACGCCCGCTCGAAGGAGAACTTGACGTCCTTCGCGGTCAGGTCGTTGCCGTTGCTGAACTTCAGGCCCTCGCGCAGCGTGCACCGGTAGACGGTGCTGCCGGCCTCGAAGCCGCACTTCTCGGCGGCTTCCGGCTCCGGCGTGGAGCCGCCCTTGGGGAAGCTCATCAGGGACTGGAAGACGTTGTTGAACAGCAGCCAGGAGCCGGGGTCGTAGCCGTCCGCGGGGTCCGTGGCGAGGACCTCGTCGGAGATGCCGACGGCAACCCGGACACCCTCACCGTCGGACCCGTCGCTCCTCTCCGTCCCGCAGCCGGCCGCCAGCAGGACGGCGGACAGCCCCGCCGCGAGCGGTGCTGTCGTTCGCTTGAATCGTGCCTTCACAGAACCTTGCCTCTTGATCTCGTATCCGGCCGCGCCCATGGCGACCGGGTCATGAAGGGTCAGACGGTACCGCGCTCGAGTCCCACAACTCGAGGTCAGGGGGAAGCGTTCAGCGTATGAGGGCGTGGGCACCGCATGTCGGAGTAGACGCGGGCGGGTCGCGGTGGGTGCTGACGGGCGGACGCCCCCTCATCCGGCCCCACAAACGCGCCCCGCGAGCACGGGCCCACCAAGTACCAGCGTGCGTCAGCGGAACCCACACCTGTCTGACTGAGGTCCGGAGAACGGCGCCGTAGAGGCGGTCACTCGCGGGGGCCGACGACGATGAGGTCCGGCTCCTTACTGGTAGTCAGGCCGACCAGCAGGCCGAGGAGAACGATGACTGCGCCGGCTACGTGGCCCCAGGTGGGCTCGCCAGTGCCGATGAGGGCAGTGACACTGACCGCGCTGATGGGGATGAGGCTGGTGAATAGGCCCGCCCGCTCGGGGCCGATGCTGGCTACGGACGTGAACCACAGCACGTACGCGCACGCGGTGACCACCACGCCGTGGCAGCCCGTCCCGACACCGAGACCGTGGACGGGATGCTGGCGTCGGTGGCGGAGGGTGCGAACGCGGCGCCTGCGGGGGCGGACGCGACCACCGCGGTGGCGGGCGGCGACGCGGCCACCACCTCGTACCGGCTGGCGCCCCCGTCGGGCGCACCCGCGGAGGCGGCGCGACCGGCGGCGGGGGCGGCAGGGCAGCCCGGGGACGGAACGGCCGCGGAAGCGGACGGCGGGTCGCTGCACGACGCCGTGCCCGAGCCGGCCCGCCCGGATCGGCGGGACGCCGGACCCGCGGGACCACAGATGCCCAGGCGGCAGCTCGACAGGAGACGGCAGATGCGGCGGCGGGTCGCCGTCGCGTCGTCGCTCGCGGGTACGGCCCTGACCGCCGTGCTGGTGTGGACGCTGCTTCCGGACGGCGACAGCGGCACCACGGGCGCCGGGGCCAAGGACCGTGAGGTTCCGTCACAGGTCGGAGCGAGCGACTCGTCCTCGCCGTCCTCCTCGCCCTCCCCTTCGACCGCACCACCGTCGAAGTCCGCCTCGCCGCCTTCCCAGGTCGGCTCGGACAACCTGCTCACCCCGGACGCCATCCGGTCCGCGATCAAGGAGATCAAGGCGGAGACGGGCACGGACAGGGCCGGTGTTACCTGGCGGTGTATCCGGAGTACGTGGCCGTCTGGGCCATGGTGGAGGGCAGCGACAAGCGGTACGACACCTGGACCTACCGCCCGGGTGAGGGCATGAACAGGAGCCCCATCAGCGGCTCCCTCATGGGAGGGGACCTCCCCTTCGACCTGGACGACTTCGACTGGGACGTCCTGCCCGGCCTGGCGAAGAGAGCGGAGAAGGACCTGAAGGTCGACAGACCCACCTCCCTCTACCTGCTGGTCGACCAGGCCAACGACACCTTCGACACGCCGCTGAGGCTGGCGTTCTACCTGTCCGACGCCCACGGCGGCGGCTACGTCCAGGCCGATCTCGACGGGAAGGTGACCAGGGTGGTGCCGGCGGAGCGCTGAGCCGTCGGTCCCACTCCTCGCCGCAGACCCGCTGAACCACTGCAGAGCCGCCCCTCGCACGCGTCCCACGGTGGAGGGCCACCGTACGGAGGGCGGGTTGTGCTCGGGGGCCTGCTCCCGCGACCGGAGGACGGAGGTCGGTGCCCGGACGCCGGAGGTCGGTCCGCCGTTCAGACGCCGCGGCGGCTCATTTGCGGACGTACTCCGCCGGTTCGCCGTCCATGCTCATCCCGCACATGAGCCGCGCTCATCCCGTACATGAGGGGACGCTCTTCATGAGGAGACGCTCTTTGCCCTCGAAGCGGTCGACGCGCAGGTTCTGCGTTCATTCCGTACGGGGGCGTGTCGCGGCCTCCTTGAACGCTTCGGCCCCTCGGCACGTACTGGGACGGGGGGCCTCGGCATCCGGGGCCCCACGTCACTGGTGACGCCGTTCCGGTACGACTTTGGGGCCGCGGATGATGCACACACGACGGAGGCGCGTACGGCGGAAGCTCCAGCGGATCGTGCGGCTGGCCGCCGTCGGCGGGCTGCTCTGCGGCGGGCTGATGGTGTCCACCGCCGCGGCGGGCGAGCCGGCACCGCGAGCCGCCGGTCCGCCGGCCGCCGAGGACCCGACCGCGGGAGTGGTCTCGAGACTCGGACCGTCCCGGACCGCGGGCAGTTGGACGGGCGCCGACGGCCGTACCGTCGTCGCGGTCACCGACGCCGACGCCGCGGAGGACGTGCGGCGCGCCGGCGGGGAGGCCGAAGTCGTGCAGCACAGCATGGACCGGCTCCGCTCCGCCACCGAAACCCTGAGCTCCGAGCCCCCGGTGCCCGGCACCGCGTGGGCGGTCGACTACGCGTCCAACAGCATCACGGTGCGCGCCGACAGCACCGTCTCGGCCGAGGACTGGTCGCGCCTGTCCGGCCTCGCAGAACGCATCGGCGCGTTCGTCCGGATGGAACGGGCCCCGGGGACCTTCACCACCCGGGTGAGCGGCGGCACGCCCGTCTTCGGTTCGCAACGCCGCTGCTCCGCCGGCTTCAACGTGACCAACGGCCAGGACACGTTCATCCTGACGGCCGGGCACTGCGGCCCGGAGCAGACCACCTGGTTCCAGGACCGTCAGGGTGCCGAACTCGTCGGCACCACCACGGCGTCCAGCTTTCCGGGCGACGACTACTCCCTGGTGCGCTACGAGGACGTGAACACGCTCGACCGCACCAACGTCGTCGACATCGGCGACGGCCAGGTGGTGAACATCATCGGGGCGGGCGAAGCCTCCGTCGGCCAGCGGGTGTTCCGCAGCGGCAGCACGACCGGATTCCGCTCCGGGGAGGTGACGGCCGTCAACGCGACGGTGAACTACCCCGAGGGCACGGTCACGGGCCTGATCGAGACCACGGTCTGCGCCGAGCCGGGCGACAGCGGAGGCCCGCTGTTCTCCGAGGGGCTCGCGCTCGGCGTGACGTCGGGAGGCGACGGCGACTGCACCACAGGGGGCACGACGTACTTCCAGCCGGTGACCACGGCCATGGAGACCCTGGGGGTGAACCTGACGGGCGGCCCGCCGGCACCCGGGGGCGACGGCGGGGCGGAGAACGGGGACGCCGGGTCCGGTGTCCCGCCCGGCCCCCCGCCGGGGACGTCGGGGACTTCGGGGGAGTCGAGGGCGTCGCGGGCGGTCACGTCGATCGTGAACTTCGGGAATCCCGCGCTGGGCCTCGGCCTCATCGGCGGCAGCCTGACCTGCCTCGTGGCCGCACGCTGGATCGTGTCGGCGCAGGAGCGCAGGGAGTACCGCAGCTTCCACTCCGCGAGCTGGGGCTGACCCGGGCCACCTGGCCGGGTGTGCACCCGGATGTGATGAGGCGTCAGCCGGACTTGGTGTAGGTGAGGGGCTCGCCGGTCGATCCGACCAGTTCGCGGACGACGGTCGTGTCGTTCGGCATGCTCAGCCGGCTCCACTGACCGGGGGCGCAGGACACACGGTCGCCGAACGTCACTGCCGTCGGGTTGAGTTCGAGGGGCGGACCGGAGGTGCGCAGGGTGGCGGACCAGCCGCAGTCGTAGTTCGGGCCCGTGCCGGTCAGCGTCATGACCTGCTCGCCCGTCTCGCCCTGGGTGATCGTCATGGTCCGGGTGTTGGTGCCGTCCGCCGTGTCGAAGGAGGCCTGCCACGTCCCGACGTACTCCTGCGGGACGCCGCCGGAGGTCTGGGCCGTCGAGGGCGAACCGGAGGGCGTCGGCGCCGAGGTCCCGGGGGAGGCGGAGGCGGGGGAGGGCTTCGGGGACGGCTTCGGGTCCGCGGTCGTGTTCTTGTCGTGGTCCTTGGACATGAACGCGTAGACGGAGCCGCCCGCGCCGAGCGCGACGACCAGCGCGACCGCGATCAGGGCCACCGTCCCGCCGCGGGAGCTGCGGCGCGGGGCGGGAGCAGGGTGTGCGTACGGGGCGGGAGTGGGGTGTACGTACGAGCCGGGGTGATACGGCTGCTGCGGATAGTCGTATGCCGGTCCGGCGGGAGCCGGAGCGGGTGTCGGCGGGGGTGTCGGAGGGGGCGTAGGCCGGGGTGTCCGCTGGGGCGGCGCGGTCTGCGTCGGCGGCTGCACCGGCATCCGCGGCTGCTCCACCTCCAGCAACTGCACGGCATGACGCCCGAGTTGGGCGATCAGTGCTCCCGGCAGCCAGGGCTCGCCGTCGCCGTCGCCGTCGGCGGTCGTCCGGTACAGGATCTGTGGGAGCGTCGGCCGGGACTCGGCGTCCTTGCGCAGACAGTCGCGGATCAGGTCGAGGAGCCCCTCGGGCACACCGGTCAGGTCCGGTTCCTCCTGGGCTATGCGGAACATCTGCGCATGCCCGCCGCTGTCCGCGGAGCCGAACGGAAGCCGGCCGGTGGCCGCGTAGGCGAGTACGGACCCGAGGCAGAAGATGTCGCCGGCCGCGGTGACCCGGCCGCCGCGCACCTGCTCGGGCGACATGAAGCCGGGGGAGCCGACGAGCGCGCCGGTGCGGGTCAGACCGCCGTCGGTGACCGTGTCCAGCGCGCGGGCGATGCCGAAGTCGATGACGCGCGGCCCGTCGATGGTGAGCAGGATGTTCGACGGCTTGAGGTCGCGGTGGACGAGTCCCGCGCCGTGGATGTCGGTCAGCGCGTGGGCGAGCCCGGAGGCAAGCAGCCGCACACTGCGCAGGGGCAGCGGCCCGTGCCCGCCGGAGACGACGGCATGCAGCGCGGGTCCGGCTATGTATCCGGTGGCGACCCACGGGATCAGCGCCTCGGTGTCCGCGTCGAGCACGGGCGCGGTCCACTGGCCGCCGACGCGCAGCGCGGACCGGACCTCGAGGCGGAAGCGGTTGCGGAACTCCTCCTGCTCCGCGAGCTCCTGACGTACCAGCTTGACCGCGACGGTCCGTCCACGGTCGGAGCGCGCGAGATACACCTGCCCCATGCCGCCCGCCCCCAGCCGGGCCAGGAGCCGGTACTCCCCGATGTGTTGCGGATCCCCCGGTGCCAGCTGCTCCATCGCCGCGCGGCCCTTCCCCCCCGTACCGAAATGCTCGACGGACCGAGGATAGTGCGCTTTTGGGGCTGCTCGGCGGGCCTTGGACCGGGCCTCGACGCCCGCCGAGCCGGTGTCAGAGCCGGTCCGCGCTCCCGTCGTCGGTGGCCGCCGTGCCGCCCAAGCCCTCCGCCTCGACCGTGGCCATGGCCTTCGACAGCTGCTCCAGCACCCGTGCGGTCTCCGTGAACCGCTCCGGTCCGAGGATCTCCAGCAGTCGGTTCGCCAGCGCGGCGTGACCGGGATCGATCTTCTTGATCGCCGCCTGCCCCTCCTTCGTGGCGTGCAGCAGCTTGGCGCGCCGGTGGGCGGGGTTCGGGCGGTACTCTGCGAGCCCCTGCCCGGCCAGTACGTCGGCGATGCGCTGCACGCTCTGCCGCGTGATGCCCATGGTGCGGGCGATCCCGGCGACGGACTGCGGTTCGCGCAGTACGGCGCCGAGGACCTGCCAGCGCGCGGCGGTCAGTCCGGCCTCCCGGGCGAGCCCGTCGGAGACGGTGATGAACTGGCCGTTCAGCCTGAAGACGCCGAGCGCCGTGCGGGTCAGCAGCTCCTGGGGGTGGTCTGCGGGCCTCATGAGTTCAGGATCTCGAAGGCCGACGGGTCCGAGTCGTGGAACAGCCGGTACCAGGCGTCCAGCTTCTCGCCCTCGTACACCCCGAGCAGGGCCAAGACCTCGCGCGCGAAGGCGACGGGCTCGGTCGGCCCGGCGGTGATCAGGTTGCCGTCGGTGACGGCGTCCGTGTCCACGTAGTGCTCGCCGCCCTTGTAGCCCGTGGCGTCCAGATAGAACGAGACGGCACTGGTGTGGGCCCGGTCGTCGAGAAGGCCCTCCCGGGCGAGGCCGGCGGTCGCGCCGCAGATCGCGGCGACCGGGACGCCGGAGTCGAGGAAGGTGTGCGCCGCCGCGGCGAACGGCGCGAGCTCGTCGCCCGTGTCCCACAGTTCCGCGCCGGTGAGGACCAGCAGGGCGCTGTCGGCCGGGTCCAGGTCGGCGAGTGCGAGGTCGGGCTGGATGCGCATGCCGCCCATGGTGGTGACGGGGGCGGTGGTGAGGCCGACCGTCTTCACGGTGTGGTCGTTCTGCGTGAGGTGGGCGGTGGTGTGGCCCGTCTCCCAGTCGGCGTAGGTGTCGTACACGGCCAGATGAACTGTCCTGCGGGTCATGGTGCCCTCCTCGACGTTCCTTTCGATGACAGCACTCTGTCATTTCGACAGCATGCTGTCAATTGGCTTTCCGTGCTCGGACCCCTGCGGTGCTGACGAAGGCCCGACACCCTGCCCAGATAAGCGGCCGAGTCCATACAAGGTGGCCATGTCGACCCCCGCCGGCCGTTCCTTACGCTGAGCCGCATGACCCCTCATGCCGACCCCCAGGCCGGTGCCGCCGTCAAAGCTGCGGACCGTGCGCACGTGTTCCACTCCTGGTCCGCCCAGGGCCTGATCGACCCGCTCGCCGTCGCCGGCGCAGAGGGGTCCTACTTCCGGGACTACGACGGAAACCGCTACCTCGACTTCACCAGCGGCCTCGTCTACACCAACATCGGTTACCAGCACCCGAAGGTCGTCGCCGCGATCCAGGAGCAGGCCGGGAAGCTGGCCACGTTCGCCCCCGCGTTCGCGGTCGAGCCCCGCTCCGAGGCCGCCCGGCTGATCGCCGAGCGCACACCCGGCGACCTGGACAAGATCTTCTTCACCAACGGCGGCGCGGAGGCCGTCGAGAACGCCATCCGCATGGCCCGTCTGCACACCGGCCGTCCGAAGGTGCTCTCCGCCTACCGCTCGTACCACGGCGGCACCGCCACCGCGATCAACGTCACCGGTGACCCGCGCCGCTGGGCCAACGACAACGGCACCGCGGGCGTCGTCCACTTCTGGGGCCCGTTCCTCTACCGCTCCCCCTTCTACGCGTCGACGGAGTCGGAGGAGTGCGCGCGTGCCCTCCAACACCTCGAGGACACCATCGCCTTCGAGGGCCCCCAGACGATCGCGGCGATCATCCTCGAAACCATCCCCGGCACGGCCGGCATCATGACGCCGCCGCCCGGCTATCTCGCGGGCGTCCGCGAGATCTGCGACCGGTACGGCATCGTCTTCGTCCTCGACGAGGTCATGGCCGGCTTCGGCCGCACGGGCAAGTGGTTCGCCGCCGAGCACTTCGACGTGGTGCCGGACCTGATGACGTTCGCGAAGGGCGTCAACTCCGGGTACGTGCCACTCGGCGGCGTCGCGATCTCCGCCGAGATCGCCGCGACCTTCGACAAGCGGCCCTACCCGGGCGGCCTCACCTACTCCGGCCACCCGCTGGCCTGCGCGGCGGCAGTCGCCACGATCCAGGTCATGGAGGAGGAGAAGGTCGTCGAGCACGCGGCCCACATCGGCGAGACCGTCCTCGGCCCCGGCCTGCGCGAACTCGCGGAACGCCACCCGTCGGTGGGCGAGGTCCGCGG
The DNA here is from genome assembly GCF_044763255.1 of Streptomyces sp. NPDC096176. Lineage (NCBI taxonomy): Bacteria > Bacillati > Actinomycetota > Actinomycetes > Kitasatosporales > Streptomycetaceae > Streptomyces > Streptomyces sp. NPDC096176. The sequence continues at coordinate 459,995 of NZ_JBIWFV010000002.1, forward strand.
CCTCGGCGTCTTCTGGTCCCTCGAACTGGTCCGCGACCGCGAGACCCGCGAACCTCTGGTCCCGTACAACGCGGCGGGCGAGGCGGCGGCGCCGATGGCGGCGTTCGGGGCGGCCTGCAAGAAGAACGGCCTGTGGCCCTTCATCAACATGAACCGCACACACGCGGTGCCGGCGTGCAACGTGACGGAGGCGGAGGTCAAGGAGGGCCTTGCGGCGCTGGACGCGGCGCTCTCGGTCGCGGACGCGTACGTGGCGTGACCCGGGGTCCTGCGCTCGGGTGCTCACGCCCCGGCCGCAGGGAGCGGGCAGGCTCGTCGGGGCTGTGCCCGAACCTTTCGCCACGTTCTGCGGGCGCGGGCCAGGCCTCCGGGTCGTCCGGGGTGCGGGCGGATCCGACGCACGTGTGCCGTGCCCGGACGGACCGGGCACGGCACACGGCCGCGCATCGGACGCCTCAGCGACCGTTCACCTGCAGCATGAACGGCATCCCGCTGGGGGTGCTGTTCTTCGGGGCGCCGGCGAGGGCCTTCTCGCTCTTGAACTGGGACACCGCGAGCTCCGCCGGTTGGGTGAGCTCGACCCAGTCCTCGTCCCAGATGAAGTTCTGCCCATTGACGTCGCCGTGCGTCTCCCACACCTCGCCGTCGGTGGTGAGCACCTTGGCGTAGGCCGAGTTGCCCTGGGAGGTGATGGACGCGGAACACGGGTTGGCGGGGAAGTTGTCGTTGGGCGGTCCGTCGCTGATGTTCTGCCAGACGTACGGTCCGTCCGCCTCGAAGTCGATGCCGTCGCCGTCCTCATCGAGGTCCGGGACCCCGTTGCCGTTCGTGTCCGTAGCGCCCTCGTGGAGCCGTTGGCCGACGAAGTACTGCCCGCCGGTGAGCACCACGCTGAACTCTTCGGAGTTGCTGGGCGCGTAGCTGTCGATGTCGGAGCACGGTCCGCTGGCACCCGTCGCACCGGTGGGTCCGGTCGGCCCGGTGGGTCCCGTGGGTCCCGTCGCTCCGGTGGCGCCGTCCGTGCCCGTGGGTCCGGTCGGGCCCGTCGCTCCGGTGGCGCCGTCCGTGCCCGTGGGTCCGGTCGGGCCCGTCGCTCCGGTGGCGCCGGTGGGGCCGGTGGGGCCGGTGGGGCCCTTCTTGTCCTTGTCCTTGCACTTGTCTTTGGCGCTGTCCGCCACCATGCCCGAGGGGCCCTCGGCCGCACGGACACACCGGTCGTCGGCCGACGCCTCTGCCGGGCTCACCGCGGCGGTCGTCCGCTGGCTCGGCCCAGCCGCCGTCGCAGGGTTGCTGAGGCCCAGCATCACGAGGGCCAGCGACGCAACCGCGCCGCCGGTGAGCAGCTTGCTCCGGTGGGGCAGCGGGCCGAGTCCGGCCCTTCTCTCAGGACTCATGCCGTGTCCTACCTTCTCTGTGTGTGCCAACTGGTCACTCGCAGGTCCGTGGACCCGGAAGCACTTGCGTGCCCCTCCGGCATGATTCGGTGGTGTTCGCCCGCACCACGGGAGGCGCGCTCGCTGATCAACACATCGGCTGAGCGGGGTCAGTCCGATGGGGCTACGTACTGGCGCGCCGCTGGGCACAGGCCTCGCCGACGCCTAACGGCGCGCGCACATGCACGCGGGTAAAGCGCGTAAAGGCGGAGTGCACGGCCCGGCCGCCAGCCGGGATGCCGCAGCTCGACGAGTCGGCCGGGGACATGAACATCCCCGCCGCGCGGACCGAGACCGCCGTGGTGGACGCGCACCCTCCCCTCAGGCAGCAGCAGAGGCCGCTGCGGCCGGTGTGGTGCATGAGGGTGGTGCGGCACCGGGGGGCTCATCCTCACGCCCCCCGTTCCACCTCCAAAAACCGCCGCTTCCGCGGCCCCCGGTACAGCAGCGCCTCCCAGCCCAGCCGGGCCAGCGCCGCCGCGCACGCCTTCAGACGGGTCTCCTCCTCCTGTGCCGCGCCGCTGCCCGGCGGGCCGAGCCACTCCACGTATGCCGTGCCCGGGCGCTCACCGGGCCGCACGCGATAGCCCGTCGCCGTGCGCCGGCTGTCGTCATCGACGGCCGAGGGCGGGAAGCCGGACGCCTCCAGGGCGAGGGCGACCGCACGCACGGTGCGGGCCAGCTCCCACGGCGCGGGCGTGGCCGTGCCTCCGGTGTTGTTCGTCACGCGCCGGATCTGGAGCAGGCCTTCGAAGGCCGTCCTCACCTCCGCGGCCCGTCCCTTGACTGACACGTGCGGCCCGTCACCCGTGGCCGGTTCGAACGCCACTGCGGCATCGCCTCCCCTCGCCGTCCAGACCGTACGCCGCGAACCGGGGCTCGGACCCCTGGCCTATCGTGTCCGCAACCGAAGGCGAAGGAGAAGGCCACGATGCCCGGCTACGGCAGCGGTAGCGGTGGCGGGAGCGGCAGCAGTGGCGCCGTGACCCGCAACACCCTGCGGCAACAAATCGCCGACGCGCTGCGTGACGAGGTGCTCGCGGGCCGTATGCAGCCGGGCCAGGAGTTCACCGTCAAGGAGATCGCCGATCAGTACGGCGTCTCGGCGACGCCCGTGCGTGAGGCGCTCGTCGACCTCTCCGCCCAGGGGCTGCTCGACTCCGACCAGCACCGCGGTTTCAAGGTCCACCAGTTCTCCGTCGACGACTACCGGACCATGGTCGACACGCGGTCGCTCGTCGTGGACGCCTTGTTCGGCCGGATCGAGAAGCGCAGGCACACGCCGCCGGCCCCGCAGGCGCTGATGTCCGTACGACGCCGGGCGGAAGAGGCCGCGCGGGCCGCGCGTACCGGGGACCTGGACATCCTCATCGGCTACGACCTGCGCTTCTGGCGCGAGCTCGGCGCGCTCGTCGCGAACCGCTACATCTGCGACTTCCTGCACCGCCTGCGGTTGCAGGCGTGGGTGTTCGCCGTACCGTTCCTGCGCGCCGACCCCGAGATGTCGGACTGGCTGTGGGGCGGCCATCAGGACATAGTCGACGCGGTGACGAAGGGCGACGCGGACGGGGTGCGCGCCGCGATCAGCGCCTACAACGACCACGCCCTCGTCTGGGCGGACCGGCTCGAACGACGGGCGCAACGGGGACGGCAAGAGCGGTGAGCGTGGATCTGAGTGTTGTCGTCCCGGCGTACAACGAGGAGGCGCGGTTGCGCCCGACGCTGGACGCCATCTGCGCCTATCTGCATACGGATCCGGACCGCTGGGGCGACTGGGAGCTGATCGTCGTCGACGACGGTTCCACCGACGCCACCGCGAAGATCGCCGAGGAGGCGGCGTCCGAGGAGCCGCGCATCCAGCTTGTGTCGAGCGGGACGAACCGCGGGAAGGGCAACGCCCTGCGCCTCGGCGTTCTCGCCTCGTACGGCCGGCGCGTTCTGGTGACGGACGCCGACCTGGCGACGCCCATCGAGGAGCTGGAGCGGCTCGGCAAAGAACTGGTGAGCACGGACGCCGCTGCCGCGATCGGTTCTCGCGCGCACCCCGACGCCCGGATCGAGGTGCATCAGCGGCCCCTCCGCGAGTGGCTCGGCCGGATGGGCAACCGCCTGATACGTGCGGTCGCGGTCTCCGGCATCCGCGACACGCAGTGCGGTTTCAAACTCTTCGACGGCGACAAGGTACGCGCCGCGTTCGCCGACTCGAGGCTCGACGGGTGGGGGATCGACGTCGAGATTCTCCGCTTCTTCCGGCGCGCGGGCTGGCCCGTGACCGAGGTCCCGGTCCGCTGGTCGCACCGGGCAGGCTCCAAGGTCAGACCCGCCGACTACGGCAAGGTGCTCCTGGAACTGCTGCGGCTGCGCGCCCGTGCCGTGCGCCGCGTGGACCTGGCCGTCGTCGGGCTGTTCCTGGTCGCGTCCGTACTGCTCTACAAGGGGCTGTGGGCGGACCTGGACCGGGCCTACCTCCGCGACGCGGGACAGGACCAGAACCAGTGGGAGTGGTTCTTCGCCGTCACCGCCGACAACGTCGTCCATCTGCGCAACCCCCTCTTCACGACCCTGCAGAACAATCCCGACGGCGTGAACCTCATGGCGAACACGGTGATGCTCGGCCTGTCCGTGCCGTTCACGCCGATCACGCTCGCTTTCGGGCCGACCGTCACGTGGGCGCTCGTCCTCACCTTGGGGCTCGCCGCGACGGCGAGCGCCTGGTACTGGCTGATCGCCCGGCGCCTGGTGAAGAGCCGCTGGGCGGCCGCGCTCGGCGGCGGGTTCGCCGCCTTCGCGCCGCCGATGATGTCGCACGGCAACGCCCACCCGAACTTCCTCGTCCTCTTCATGATCCCGGTGATCATCGATCGGGTGCTGCGCCTCTGCGAGGGCAGGAACGTCCGGCGGGACGGGGTGCTGCTCGGTCTCTTCGCGACGTACCAGATCTTCCTCGGCGAGGAGCCGCTGCTGCTCGCCGCCATGGGCATGCTGCTGTTCGCGCTGTCCTACGCGCTCGCGGCTCGCGACGTGGCCAAGGTGGCGTGGCGGCCGCTGCTGCGCGGAACGGGCATCGCGCTGCTGGTGTGCCTGCCGCTGGTGGCGTTCCCGTTGGGCTGGCAGTTCTTCGGGCCGCAGAGCTACAAGAGCGTGCTGCACGGCGACAACGCCGGCAACAGCCCGCTCGCCTTCCTGCAGCTCTCCGGCCGGGCACTGATGGGCTCCGACGCCGGAGCCGACCCCCTCGCGATGAACCGCACCGAGCAGAACGCCTTCTACGGCTGGCCGTTGATCGCGCTGGCGGTCGCGATCGTGATCCGGCTGTGGCGGCTCGCGCTCGTCAAGGCCCTCGCCTGCACGGCGGTCGCCGCGGCGTTCCTCTCCCTCGGGCCCAAGTTCCGCATCCCGTACACCGACATCGTGCTGACCGGGCCGTGGCGGGCGCTGGCCCACCAGCCGCTGTTCGAGTCGGTCATCGAGTCGCGGGTGGCGATGATCTGCGCCCCCGTCCTCGGTGTCCTCCTGGCGCTGACCGCCGACCGGCTGGCGGCATGGCGGCCGCTGATGCGGGGCCTCGGTTTCGCGGCGCTGGCGGCGGCCCTCGTGCCGGTACTGCCGACGCCCTATCCCGTGCGGGACAGGGCCGAGATCCCGGGCTTCATCACCCAGGGCACCTACGCCGAGTACCTCGCGGAGGGCGAGTCCCTGGTCACCGTGCCGCTGCCGAGTCCGGGCGGCGCCGAGGTACTGCACTGGCAGTCGGCGACGGGCCTCGGCTTCAAGGTCGCCGGCGGGTACTTCAACGGGCCGTGGGGCCCCGACCGCATCGGCATCTACGGCGCGACCCCCCGCCACACCTCGAACCTGCTGAACGAGGTCCGCGACACCGGCCGCGTACCGGTCATCGGCCCCAACTGGCGTGCACAGGCTCGGGAGGACCTGAAGGCGTGGAACGCGGGTGTCGTGGTGCTGGCGCCGCAGTACAACGCCGGGCCGTTGTACGAGGCGGTGACGAAACTCCTGGGCCGGCCGGGGGAGAGGGTGGGCGGGGTGTGGGTATGGGACGTGGGAGCGGAGTGACAAGGGGGTACCGGGCCGCACCAAAACGTGTGGAACAGCACCCTTCGCGGACCCGGCCCTCGGCACTACGCTGTCCCGACCATCGTCGTCTTCACGCTTCCTCCACCTCCTCGAACTGCTGAGAGCGAGCACTCCCTTGGCCTGTGACCTGTGGCTGGTCCCCCTTGTCGACGTGCTGTGCCACAGCCCCGACAATCCCTTCGCCGAAGAGATCGCCTCCTACGACAAGGCGCTGACCGGCGCGGGCCTGCCGACGGTGCCCGTCTTCGCCTACATGCCGGGTCTGTCGGGCGATGTCGCGCCGGTGGCCGGCTTCGACTACGACGCGCTGCACTTCCTGCGGCGCGCCTATCTGCTGCAGCTGTGCGGGCTCGCGGTGACGCCGGTGGACGAACTGGGCGGCGACTACGAGCAGTTGCTGGAGATGTTCGAGGCGACGGCACAGCAGTCGCATCTGGTGTGGCACTACGACCACGCCGGCGCGTACGTCCCCGTCGACTTCGCGACCCCGCTGTTCAACGACGAACTCCTCGAGGGCGGCGGCCCCTTGGGATCCACGCAAGGCCTGCTGCGCGAGCTGGAGTACGTGGCCCCCGCCATCGGCATCGACCCAACGAACCCTCCGGCCGCGCCTGAGCCGCCGGAACGCCCCACGGCCCTGGAGGAGCCCGCGGGCCCGATCCCTTACGACGAAAGCCCGTTCGCGCGTGAACGGCATGTCTGGCTGGGGCTGCACGCGGCGGCGACGCGGAGCCTGGGCCAGGGCTCAATGATCATCTTCAGCTGACGTACGCCTCGGGGCTGACGCGGGCGTCGTGCCTGGCGTGCGCGAGGCGCCTGCCCTGCGTGTGGCGCCTGACGTCCGGCCGCGCCTGACGTCGGCGCCGCGCCCCGGGCGGTTAAGACGCCGGACAGATGCCCGACAGCTGCCGGACACCTCCTACCGGTAGGACCGGGGCATGTCGCAGACAAGTACCCCCGTAGAGGGGACGGCCGCGGAGGAACTTCCCAGGCCGGAGCGGTTCGCTGACGTCAAGGGCTGGTTCTGGCCGGTCGACCAAATGATCTTCGACTGGTTTCTTGCCCGCCAGGCGGACACGGACCGGCGGGGGGATCTGCTGGAACTCGGGGCCTATATGGGCAAGAGCGCGATCTTCCTGGGTGGCTACCTCGGTGAGGGGGAGACGTTCACGGTCTGCGACCTGTTCGACTCCCCGGCCCCCGACGATCCCAACAGCGCCGAGATGGACCGCAGTTACGCGACCCTGACGCGGCGGGCCTTCGAGACGAACTACCTCTCCTTCCACGACGAACTGCCCACCGTGGTGCAGGCCCCGACCTCCGTGATCACCTCGAAAGTCGCCCCCGGAACCTGCCGCTTCGTCCACGTCGACGCCTCGCATCTCTACGAGCACGTCCACGGTGACATCGAGGCGGCGCGTCAACTCCTCGTCCCCGACGGCATCGTCGCCTTCGACGACTTCCGGGCCGAGCACTGCCCGGGCGTCTCCGCGGCGGTGTGGGGCGCGGTCGCGACGACCGGCCTCAAACCGATCGTGATCACCGGCAGCAAGCTGTACGGGACATGGGGCGATCCGGCGCCCTTCACCGAGTCCCTGCGCGAGTGGCTGGCAACCCGTACTGACGTCTGGCACGGCGTGGAGGAGGTGGCGGGCCTGCCGCTCATCCGCATCAAGGGCCCCAAGGCCCGGCCCCCGGCCCCGCCGGTCTCCCGCCACGAGCCGCTCGCGGCGCCGGAGCCGCTTCCTGCCCCTGAGCCGCAGCCCGCGCCTGAGCCGCAGCCCGCTGTGCCCGCACCCGCGACCACCGTGACCCCTCCCGTACGCCGCTCCCTGGCCCGCCGTCTGGCGCGGGACCTGCTGCCGCCGATCCTCACCCGCGCCCTGACGTCCGGCTCCCGCCGCCGCTGACGCACGACGGAGTCCGCCTCACCTGACGCCTCACAGCAGCAGGTAAGGAGCCGCCGTGCGTCAGCGCGGCGGCTCCGGGGGACGCTGGCGGGGCATGTTGGGGCGGGTGGTCGGGGGCAGCGGGAACCGGCCCTGGATGACGCCGTGGGACGGATGGTGTTCCGCCGTCGTGCGCGCGGCCGAGGAGGGCAGGCGCAGCGGCGCGGGGCCTGGGCGGAAGTCGGTCATCCAGTCCGACGTCTCCGAGCGGACCAGGTCCGAGATGTCCTCGGAGAAACGTCGCAGCACGCCCAGACAGCGCTCCGCCGCCTCGCTCGCCGTACCTTCCGCCGGACCGAGCACCTCGCGCACGCTCTCCGAAGCCCAGTCGTACTGGAGCGCCTGGAGGCGTCGCTGGACCGCCTGCGCGGTGGCCACGTTCCGCATCCAGCCGGCCGTCAGGCCGAAGTAGCGGTCGCAGGCCAGAGCGGCCGCGGCGCCGAGCAGGGAGAGATAGCCCCAGGGGGCCGCCTGGCCCATCGCGCCCGTGAGGTCGAGCAGGGGCAGCGCGGCTCCCGCGAGGACGCCCAGCGCCGTGCCGAGGCGCAGCAGGCGGGCGGCCCGGCGCTTGCGGACCCGGTCCGAGAGGTACCAGTCCGCCGTGCGCAGCGCGTCCGCCTCGACCCAGCGGTAGAGCTCGTCGAGCCGTGCCGCGGGCTCGCCCCAGTCCCCGAGGGGGAACGACCGCCCCGTCAGGTCTCCCAGCGGCGCCTCGCCGCCCTCCTCCCGGGCCCCCCCGGGCTGCATCTCCGGCTGGCTCACCGGTGCACTCCTCTGCGCTCTGCTGACGACAAGGACTGACGCCCAGGACTGACTATCAGGTCCGAAAAGGTGCTGAAAAGGTGCTGACGTTACACCGCGTGACGTACGTGGCGGGCGTGCGTTCTGAACGGCGCAGGCCCTTCATACCGCCGAATGGTGGGCGGCGGGCCGAAGATCCCTGTATTTCGGCCCACACGGGGTCGCTGGTCAGGTAGTGCAGCCCCGACAGGGCCCCCTGCGCTCACTCGAAAGAGTTGGTCGATGCGGGGTGGGGCATGCCGCCCGGCGAGCACGTAGGCTCGGGCTTACCGATACGTACAGAACCTTGAGTCTCGGATTCAGTCGTCGAAGTAGCCAGGAGTGACCGTGATCCCCGGTGGTGGCCAGCCCGATATGCAGCAGCTGCTCCAGCAGGCCCAGAAGATGCAGCAGGACCTCGCGCAGGCTCAGGAAGAGCTCGCGCGGACCGAGGTCGAGGGTCAGGCCGGCGGCGGTCTCGTGAAGGCCACCGTCACCGGCTCGGGCGAGCTGCGCAACCTCGTCATCGACCCGAAGGCCGTGGACCCGGAGGACACCGAGACCCTCGCGGATCTTGTCGTCGCCGCCGTCCAGGCCGCGAACGAGAACGCGCACCAGCTCCAGCAGGACAAGCTCGGGCCGCTGGCGCAGGGGCTCGGCGGTATGCCGGGCATGCCTTTCTGACCCGTTCCGCCGTTGGCCTTCTGGTGGCCACAGGCACCAACTACCGTAAGCAGCAAGCACTCCAAGGAGAGGCGTTCCGTTGTACGAAGGCGTGGTTCAGGACCTCATCGACGAACTGGGCAGGCTGCCCGGCGTCGGTCCCAAGAGCGCGCAGCGGATCGCCTTCCACATCCTCCAGGCCGAACCCACCGACGTCCGCCGCCTCGCGCACGCCCTGCTCGAGGTCAAGGACAAGGTCCGTTTCTGCGCGGTGTGCGGCAACGTCGCCCAGCAGGAGCAGTGCAACATCTGCCGCGACCCGCGCCGGGACCCGACAGTCGTCTGCGTCGTCGAGGAGCCCAAGGACGTCGTCGCGATCGAGCGGACGAGGGAGTTCCGCGGCCGCTACCACGTCCTGGGCGGGGCCATCAGCCCCATCGAGGGCGTCGGCCCCGACGACCTGCGCATCCGCGAGCTGTTGGCGCGGCTCGCGGACGGCACGGTCACGGAGCTGATCCTGGCCACGGACCCCAATCTGGAGGGCGAGGCCACGGCCACGTACCTCGCACGCATGATCAAACCGATGGGTTTGAAGGTCACGCGGCTGGCCAGTGGACTCCCTGTAGGGGGAGACTTGGAATACGCCGACGAGGTCACGCTCGGACGTGCCTTCGAGGGGAGACGACTGCTCGATGTCTGACGCCATGCTGCACGCCGTAGGACAGGACCCCGACAGCTTCGCGGTCCAGATCGCCGACTCGATCGAGTCCTTCATCGTCGCGACCACCGAGGTCGCGAAGGGCGACGAGCCCGACAGTGCGATCCCGTTCCTGCTGCTGGAGGTCTCCCAGCTGCTGCTCACCGGCGGCCGGCTGGGCGCGCACGAGGACATCATTCCGGAAGAGCGGTACGAGCCCGACACAGGCCCGGATCTCGACGTGGACGAGCTGCGGATGCGTTTCGCGGTCATGCTCGAACCGATCGACGTCTTCTCCGAGGTCTTCGACCCCTATGAGCCCCGCAAGGCCCCGGTGCCGTCGCGGATCTCCGACAGCCTCGCCGACATCATCACCGACCTCCGCCACGGCCTCGCCCACTACCGCGCGGGCCGGACGAGCGAGGCGCTGTGGTGGTGGCAGTTCTCGTACTTCACCAACTGGGGCCCCACCGCCTCCGCGACGCTCAGGGCGCTGCAGTCCCTGGTCGCCCACGTCCGCCTGGACCAGCCGCTCGCCGAACTGGACGGCCTCGACACCGACGAGGACCTGACCGAGGAGAGCCTGGCCGAGGAGGCCGGCAAGGTCATGGTGCGGGAGATCGCCGCCCCGCTGGGTCTGCGGCGGGCTCGCTGACCGGCGGCGGGTCCTGGCGTAAGCCGAGGCGGCGGGCCGCGGCTGAGCTGACCGGCGGGTTGTAGCGGAACCGGTATGTCGGCGTGTCCTGAGAGCCCCCGTGGCCCTGCTACTTTCCGGCCGTTGACCAAAAGGCGTGCAGGAGCGGCGGGGGCGTGGACGTGGTGGCGCAAGGGCGGGCGGTGGCGGCGGCGTTCGCTGCGGTGCTGTTGATGGCGGGCTGTGCCCCGGGCGGCGGTACGGACAAGCCCGCGGCCGCCGGCGCGACGGCGTCGCCCACGGCGGGGACGCCGGACGGGGCCGCGTCCGCTACGCCGTCCGCTTCTGTCTCCGCTTCCGCCGTGGCCTCGGCCGCGCCGTCGAAGCCGGCCGCGGCGACTCCGTCTCGTACCCCGGCCGCAGCCTCGGCGAAGCCGCTCACCAAGCCGGTCGTGAAGCCGACGAAGCTCAGCATGTACGCGTCCGCGGCCGGTGGTCTGAATCTGACCCGTGGCGGCGGCGCCAGAGAGTTCACCGTCAACGTCACCAACGGCAACACGCGCGCTTACGGGGCTGTGGCCGTCGTCTTCCAGATGGAGATGATGATCGGAGCCGACGCCGGTTCGACGCCCGAGCAGAACGGCTTTGTCCTCGAACGCCGCGACCCCGCGAGCGGCACCTGGCGGAACGTCGAGCTCCGGGTCGCCAACGACGTCCAGCCGCACTTCCTCTTCAGCGGCGGCGGCGCACTCGCCAAGGACGCCACGCGGACCGAGCGCTACCGCATCCGCGCCGCCGTGACCGGCCCGGTCGGCTCGACACCCCTGATGATCCGCCTCGTCGACACGACCGCACCCGACAACGCGGCGTACGAGCGGGGCTTCCCCGCCTCCACCTACCTGTCGGTCACAGCGCGCCGGAGCTGACGGCGCCCCCGGCCCGGACCGCAATGCCTCGCGCACGCGGCCATGCGGTCCGGGACCACGAGGGCATGCGAGGGGGGCCACGAGGGCATGCGGGCCGGGACCACGCGGGCAGGGGAGCGGGGACCATGCGGGCATGCAGGCCGGGACCAGGCCGGCATGTGAGCCGGGCCACAGACTCGCGTACCTCGCCGACCCCTGGGCAGTAGTCGATCCGAACGGCCGCGGGCGCCCCTCCGGGGCTTCCGGATGATCACTCTGTGAGCGGGACATCTCACCATGTGACATAACAGGGGCGAACCGCGGCCGCTCGATAGACTGAGCCGACCGCAGTAATGACTGCACAAAACCGAGCGAGGAGCGCACGTGGGCCTTGTCGTGCAGAAGTACGGAGGCTCCTCCGTTGCCGATGCCGAAGGCATCAAGCGGGTCGCCAAGCGAATCGTCGATGCCAAGAAGAACGGCCACCAGGTGGTCGTCGTGGTGTCGGCGATGGGTGACACGACGGACGAGCTGATCGATCTCGCCGAGCAGGTATCCCCGATCCCTGCCGGGCGTGAGTTCGACATGCTGCTGACCGCGGGAGAGCGGATCTCCATGGCCCTGCTGGCGATGGCGATCAAAAACCTGGGCCACGAGGCCCAGTCGTTCACCGGCAGCCAGGCAGGCGTCATCACCGACTCGGTCCACAACAAAGCGCGCATCATCGATGTGACGCCGGGCCGGATCCGTACGGCGCTCGACGAGGGCAACATCGCCATCGTCGCCGGATTCCAGGGTGTGTCCCAGGACAAGAAGGACATCACCACGCTCGGCCGGGGCGGGTCGGACACGACCGCCGTCGCCCTCGCCGCCGCGCTGGACGCCGAGGTCTGCGAGATCTACACCGACGTCGACGGCGTCTTCACCGCCGACCCCCGGGTCGTCAAGAAGGCGAAGAAGATCGACTGGATCTCCTTCGAGGACATGCTGGAGCTCGCGGCCTCCGGCTCCAAGGTGCTGCTGCACCGTTGTGTCGAGTACGCACGCCGCTACAACATCCCGATCCACGTCCGGTCGTCCTTCTCCGGACTGCGTGGAACCTGGGTCAGCAACGAACCGCAAGGGGATCAGAAGGTGGAGCACGCCATCATCTCCGGAGTCGCCCACGACGTCTCCGAGGCGAAGATCACGGTCGTCGGGGTGCCGGACAAGCCGGGCGAGGCCGCGGCCATCTTCCGCACGATCGCGGACGCCGAGATCAACATCGACATGGTCGTCCAGAACGTCTCCGCGGCAGCCACCGCGCTGACGGACATCTCCTTCACCCTTCCCAAGACGGACGGCCGCAAGGCCACGGACGCCCTGGAGAAGGCGAAGAGCGCGATCGGCTTCGAATCGCTGCGCTACGACGACCAGATCGGCAAGATCTCGCTGGTCGGCGCCGGGATGAAGACCAACCCGGGCGTCACCGCCTCGTTCTTCGAGGCGCTGTCCGACGCGGGCGTGAACATCGAGCTGATCTCGACCTCCGAGATCCGTATCTCGGTGGTCACCCGGGCCGACGACGTGAACGAGGCCGTGCGCGCCGTGCACACCGCCTTCGGTCTCGACTCCGATTCCGACGAGGCGGTCGTCTACGGAGGCACCGGGCGATGAGCCGTAAACCGACGCTCGCGGTCGTCGGAGCGACCGGAGCCGTCGGTGCGGTGATGCTCCAGATCCTGTCGCAGCACGCTGACGTCTGGGGCGAGATCCGCCTTGCCGCCTCCCCGCGCTCGGCCGGCCGCAAGCTGGCCGTGCGCGGGGAGGAGTGCGAGGTCATGCCGATCGGCGAGGACCTCCTCGACGGCGTGGACGTGGCCCTCTTCCTGGTGCCCGGCGACGTGTCCGAGCGCTGGGCGCCCGTCGCCGTGGCCAAGGGTGCGGTCGTCGTCGACGCCTCACCGGCCTTCCGGATGGACCCTGACGTCCCGCTGGTCGTCCCCGAGATCAATCCCCATGCCGTCCGGGTGCGCCCGCGCGGCATCGTCGCGAGCCCGCACGACACCACGCTGGCGATGCTCCCCGCCATCGGTGCCCTGCACGCCGAGTTCGGGCTGCGTGAACTGGTCGTCTCCTCCTACCAGGCCGTCAGCGGCGCCGGACGCGAAGCCGTGTCCGCCCTGCGGGCACAGATGTCGCTGGTCGCCGGTACGGAACTGGGGGCCGGGCCCGGAGACGTACGGCGCGCGGTGGGCGACGATCTCGGGCCGATCCCGGGCCCGCTGGCACTCAACGTGGTGCCCTGGGCGGGGTCGCTCGCCAACGACGGCTGGTCCACGGAAGAACTGGGACTGCGGGCCGAGACACGCAAGATCCTCGACCTGCCCGGGCTGAAGGTCGCCGCGACCTGCGTGCGGGTGCCGGTACTCACGACGCATTCCCTGTCGGTGCACGCGTGCTTCGAGAACAAGGTCACCGTGGAGCGGGCGCACGAAATCCTCGCCACCTCACCCGGTGTCGTGCTGTACGACAACCCGGAGGCCGGCGACTTCCCCACGCCGGCGGATGTGGTGGGGACCGACCCGACCTGGGTGGGGCGGGTACGACGGTCGCCGGACGACGACTGCGGCCTCGAACTGTTCGTGTGCGGGGACAATCTCCGCAAAGGCGCGGCACTGAACTCGGCGCAGATCGCCGAGGCCGTCGCCGCCGAGTTCAGCTCAAGGCCGGGCGGTGACAAGGCCCGCGAACCGGTCGCTTAATCTCGTGGCCGCGGCGGTTGATGCGCGGCAGCTCGACACAGGCCCTTTGTGGGATCTGTGGACGTTCTGTGGGCAAAACGATGGTCTGTACCACTTGAACCGGCGCGTCGGCATGTTTGATTATTCGCTTCCCCCTTGCTGCAACCGGTAGTTGGGCGGGAGGCGTCTTTGCGGTCACCTCAAGACGGTGTCGCAAAAACTGGGGCATTGGGGAAGAGCGGTGCGCATGCGGGCATTCGGTTCGCCGTCAAAAGCGGTGGCGTACGCGTACAACCCTGGCGGGGGACAACGTGTCCAACAGGCGTGGCAGAGGTTCTCGACATCGCAAGGGTGGTCCCGGTCCGCGGCGCTTCGGTGCGCCCGCTCCGCAGACCCCGTCCGGCCGGCGGCATGCCGGTGATCGCACCCATGCCTGCCTCCCGGGCCACTCGCGTCCCGGCCTCGCGGCAGGGCGCTGACGACGCCATGGCCACAGGCACCACCGTCGACCACCTCACCGAGACCTACCGCGCCCACTACCGCTCGCTGCTCGGTCTCGCCGCGCTGCTCCTCGACGACACCGCCTCCTGCGAGGACGTCGTCCAGGAGGCGTTCATCCGTGTGCACTCCGCGCGCAACCGCGTGCGGGACCCGGAGAAGACGCTCGCCTACCTGCGGCAGACCGTGGTCAACCTCTCCCGCTCCGCGCTGCGCAGGCGCATCCTCGGGCTCAAGCTGCTCTCCAAGCCGATGCCGGACATGGCGAGTGCCGAGGAAGGCGCCTACGACCAGCTGGAGCGGGACGCGCTCATCAAGGCCATGCGCGGGCTGCAGCGCCGCCAGCGCGAGGTGCTGGTGCTGCGATACTTCGCCGACATGACCGAGGCGCAGGTGGCCGAGACGCTGGGGGTGTCCCTGGGCTCGGTGAAGGCATACGGCTCACGGGGCATCGCGGCGCTGCGCGTCGCCATGGAGGCCACGAAATGAGCGGGCGCGGGCGCGACAACAGCTACGAGCACTACGAGCACTACGGGCCGGACGGGCCGTCTGACGACCGGACTGGGAACGAGATTGTGAACAACGGGCCGAACAACGGGCCGAGGCGTCTTCCGACCGATACCGGGCCCGCTGCCGGGCCTGACGCGGAGCGGGACGCGGCGTCCGACACGGGATCCGACATGGGAGCGGATGTGGGATCTGGCCATGGATTCGAGATCGGATCCAGCCAGGGGCCCGACGCCGGTGAAGACAACGGCTCGGGCCGCGGGACCGACCGCGGACCCGACCTCGCGATCGCCCTCGGACTCGGCACCGGGATCGACAGAGGGATGGGCGTCGGAGGGGACGGGGACGAGGACGCGCTGCGGCGGTTGCTGCAGGGAGCCGTCGAGGACATCCAGCCCTCTCCGGGGGCGCTGGAGCATCTGCACCGAGCGGTCCCCGCGCGACGGGCCCGCAAGAGGCAGGCGCTGGTGGGCATGGCCGCCGCGGCACTGCTGATCGGTACCGCCGTGCCCGCCTTCGTCCACGTGGCGAACTCGGCGGGCAGTGAAAAGCCCAACCCGATCAACGCCGGGCACGGTGAGCAGGCACAGGGTGGCACCGGCAACGAACCCGGCGTCACAGGCGGTGACAACGGCACCAAGGGGCCCACGCAGGGCGCGGGCGGTACCGTCGTGCCCGGTCGGACCACCGGGCCGAACCGGCCGACGGACCAGCCCACCGGCGTCGGTGACGGCGCCTCCGGCTCGGTCCAGTCACCCGCGGCCGGAGAGGTACCGGCCTGCACGTCCGATCAGCTGAGCGTCTCCACGGAACTCGGCGTACCGGACGCCGAGGGCAAGGTGTACGGCACCTTCCGTGTCACCAACATCTCCGGCACCGACTGCTTCGCCGCCGGCTCCACCATCGGCTTCCAGGCCATGGGCGCCGCCGACGCGGCCCGGATCGGCGTGGCCCGCCACGCCGCGGGCGACGCGGCGAGCGGGCTGCCCGACCCGACGGCGGCCGAGACGGACGCGGCGATCGCGGTGGCGGCCAAGGCGTACGAGATGAAGTTCGCCTGGGTGCCGTCCGACACCTGCCCGACCGAAGACGATCCCTCTCCCGATCCCTCCCCGTCCGTCGGTGACAGCAGTGGCGGCGGGCAGGGCGGCACCGGCACCTCCGAGGGGAGCGCGGCCGAGCCCCAGCTGGTCACGGAGGACGGGCTGAAGGACGGCAGCGTCGCGGTCACGTACTCGGGGCTGGGCGGCTCGGTGACCGGCCAGACGACGGTGCCGAACGCCTGCGCCGGCACGATCTACTACACGGGCGTACTCCCGGGCCAGTGACGCCGCGGCGGGCTCACGGCCTGTCTGGCCGGCAACGCGGGCGGCCAGCGGCCCCGCCGCCGTATCGGGCACGGGTCCGCGTTCGTCCCCCCAATGTCCGGGGCGGGTTCGCGTTCCTCTGTGCTGTGCCGGGGCGCGGCGTCCCCGTAGCCTCCGGGGGCACGGGTCGGTGTTGGCCCTCGTGCCTCCGGGGCACGGGTCCGTGTTCGTCTGCGCTGTGTCGGGGCGTGCTCCACGGCCGGTGACACGTGCGGGCCTACGGCCCCGCCGTACCGGGGCACCGGTTGGCGTGCGGCCCCTTGTGTCCGGGCGCGGGCTCGGCTCCGCCCAGCCGCGCGCCCGGCGACGGCACGGCCGCCCGGAGCTCGTCCTCAGGCGGCTTCGGCGTCCAGGCCCAGAGCCCGGTCGCGTTCCGCCTCCGCCTCGCGGCGGACCAGGCGGAACCACATGAAGAGCACGAAGCCGGCGAAGACGAACCACTCGCCCGTGTAGCCGAGGTTCTGGAAGGCTTTCAGGTCCAGGCCGCTGTTCTGGGGTGCTGCGGCAGGGACGGCGGTCAGACCGTCGTCCGCCGTGGTCAGCGTGACCCATGCGTCGTACACGTCGTCCGGTACGAGATTCACCAGCGACGCCGCGCTGATCATGCCGAGCTGTCCGCTCGGCAGGCCGCCCGCCGTGTGTACCCCGTCGGTGCCGCTGGACTCGGAAGCCTGAAGCGCACCGGTCACCGTGACCTCGCCGGCCGGCGCCGCCGGGGCGGGGGCGCCCTGGGGCAGCCAGCCCCGGACCACGGGAAGTGTGCGCCCGCCGTCCGTCTTCAGCAGCGTCAGGATGTACGAGCCCCGCTTGCCGTCGAGCTCACGCTCCGGGACCAGGAACTGCTCCCCGTATCGGCCCGTGGCCGTCGCCGTCCGGCCGGACGTCTCCTTGTCGACGGGGAGCAGTTCGTCGAGCGGCACCGCCTTCTGCTGTTGCGGTTCCGGCTTCCGCTCCGCCGCGCGATGAGAGTCGACGCGGTCCTCGAACCTGCCCAGCTGCCACGAGCCCATGAAGATGCAGAACGGGATCGCCAGCAGCACGAAGACGTTGATCCCCCACCAGCGGGGCGTCAGCAGGAATCGGTACACCCCTCCACGGTACGGAACGCTTCGGGCGCTCCGGGTGCCGGGGCCGTTGTGACGGCAGCCTCACGGGGGCGGGCCGAACGATCGCCACCGCCGCCGCAGAGGCTGCGCCCGCCTCGCGCTCGAGACTGCCGTCACCAGATGCCCACCGGTGCCTCGCCGCCGTCACCGCCGGCCTCTGCGCCTGCTCCCGTGGGGTCTCAGCTCTGCTGCATGGCTGCCCCCAGATGACGGTCGGCGAAGTCGATCTCCAGCCGCACCTGCTTGATGCGCTCCTCCACCACGAGGGAGCCGTGTCCCGCGTCGTACCGGTACACCTCGTGGACCGCGCCGCGCGCCACCAGCCGGTCCACGTAGTTGTCGATCTGACGGATCGGGCAGCGCGGGTCGTTGACGCCCGCCGAGATGTACACCGGGGCGCGGACGGCGTCGACGTACGTCAACGGGGACGAGGCCTCGAAGCGCTCGGGCACCTCCTCCGGGGTGCCGCCGAGCAGCGTGCGGTCCATCGCCTTCAGCGCCTCCATCTCGTCGTGATACGCCGTCACATAGTCCGCGACCGGGACTGCGGCGAGGCCCAGTGCCCACGCCTCAGGCTGGGTGCCGAGGCCCAGCAGCGTCAGATAGCCGCCCCAGGATCCGCCCGCCAGAACCAACCTCGCCGGGTCGGCGAGGCCCGAGGCGACGGCCCACTCGCGGACCGCTGCGATGTCCTCCAACTCGATCAGACCGACCCGGTGCTTGAGGGCGTCCGTCCACTCCCGGCCGTAACCGGTCGAGCCGCGGTAGTTGACCCGGACCACCGCATAGCCGTGGTCGACCCAGGCGGCGGGACCCGCCATGAATGTGTCGCTGTCGTGCCACGTCGGGCCGCCGTGGATCTCGAAGACGGTCGGCAGCGGGCCCGTGGCCCCGGCAGGCTTCTGCACGAGGGCGTGGACCCGGCCGCCGGGGCTTTCCACCCAGACGTCGTCCACCGGCACCGAAGCCGGCGCCTTCATGCCAGGAGGGTCGAGGACAACGCCGCCTGCGGTCGACCGCACCTGCGGCGGCCGCGCCGCGGACGACCACAGATACTCCACGGCCCCGTCGGGGCGGGCGGTCGCGCCGGAGACGGAACCGACGGGCGTCTCGATTCGGACGAGTGCGTGCGACGCCAGGTCGTAGCGCCACAGCTCACCGCGGGCCTCGAAGCTGTGGGCGATCAGCAGCGCCGAGCCGTCCGGATACCACTCGGCGTTCACATCGCCGGGCAGCTCGATGCCCGGGTCGGTCTGCTCCCCGGAGGCGACGTCCCAGATCATCGGCTCCCAGCGGCCACGCCGCTGGTGCCGGACGAGGAGCCTGGTGTCGCCGTCGACCGGGGCGAACCCGAGGGCCTCGAGCCCGAGCTCCACCGTGCCGCCCTCGGTGTCGTCGAGCGCGGCCACCGGGCTCCCGTCCAGGCGGGTCACACGCAGCGCGGAGTGCATCGCGTCCCCGTGCTCCGTGTGCTCGATCGCGAGCAGCGATCCGTCGTGCGAGAGGCCGCCCACGCCGGCCGACTCCCGATGCCGGTAGATCTCCACAGGCGCTTCGCCCGCCCGCACGACATGAATCGTCGTGCCGTCCTCGTCGGTGGAGCGACCGATCACCGCAGTGGAGCCATCACGGCCGAGGGCGACACCCGCCGGATACGACGGCTCGAGGCCCGGCGCTGCGGGCACGTCCTCGCCACCGCCGAACGGCTGCCGCATCCAGATGCCGAACTCGTCCCCGTCGGTGTCCGAGAACCACCAGATGGCCTGGCCGTCGGGGGTGACTATCCCGTCCGTCGTCCCGTTCGGCCGGTCGGTCACCTGGCGCTGCTCGCCCGTGGACCGGTCCCAGGCATACAGCTCGTACGTCCCCGTCGCGTTCGACACGAACAAGGAGCGGTCCGGTGCGTCCTCCGCCCAGTCGGGCAGAGAGACACGCGGGGCACGGAAGCGCTTCTCCCAATCGGGCATCGGGGGGGTGTCGGTCATGTCGGGCAGGGTGTGTGCGTCGCTCATGCCCTCCATCAAAGCGGATTTCGCCGACACCCTCCGCAGCCTGTGGATAACTTCTCCACAGGTGGGCGCCGGCGCATCGAGCGACACCTGCTCCGGGCTCTGTCGGCCCTGTCACCGCACCGGTCGCTCGGCTGGGCCGAGGCCGCCGCCTCCCTGGCTGCCTCTGCTCCGTCGCCGCCGCGCCCCGGCCGCTCCTTGGACGGGCGGGACACCGCGTGGCGGCCCGACGGGCACAGCAGCACACGGCGGGGTGATCCCGATGCCGGTGGGGGCCGCACGAGGCAGACCTCGGCATTCTGCTCAGGGGCCGAGGCCTGGGGAGACATGCGGAGGTGGAGAGAGCGCCGGAGGCCGGAGGCCCTCACGGGGGGCACGGCGGCGAAGGTGTGCGAGCGGGTGCAGCGGCGGCCGATGAAACGCAAGGGGCTGGCACACGGAGGCAGTTCGCCGACCCGCGGGCAGCCGGACGGCAGGCCGGTACGACCAGAACGACCGGCCCGGCGCACTGTATGCGGCACGCTGCGGATCAGGCCGGCGAAGGCTTACGTACCGATGTGCCGAGGCCCTCCCGGGCCTCGGCACATCGGACGGGCGTCGTCAGATGTTGACCCCGAAGTCCTGTGCGATACCGCGCAGACCGGAGGCGTAACCCTGGCCCACAGCGCGGAACTTCCACTCCGCGCCGTTGCGGTACAGCTCGCCGAAGACCATCGCGGTCTCGGTCGAGGCGTCCTCGCTCAGGTCGTAACGAGCCAGCTCGTTGTTGTCGGCCTGGTTGACGACGCGGATGAAGGCGTTGCGCACCTGGCCGAAGGACTGGCTGCGGCTCTCGCCCTCGTGGATCGACACCGGGAAGACGATCTTGTCGACCTCGGCGGCCACGCCGGCCAGGTTGACCTTGATCTGCTCGTCATCGCCCTCGCCCTCACCGGTGAGGTTGTCACCGGTGTGCTCGACGGAGGCGTCGGGGCTCTTGAGGTTGTTGAAGAACACGAAGTGCTGGTCGCTCAGGACCTTTCCGTTCGTGTCCACCAGCAGGGCGCTGGCGTCCAGGTCGAAGTCGGTCCCGGTGGTGCTGCGGACGTCCCAGCCGAGGCCCACGACGACCGCGGCCAGGCCCGGGGCCTCCTTGCTGAGCGAGACATTGCCGCCTTTGGAAAGGCTGACTCCCATGGAAATCCCCTGCGCAATCCGGCGCGGGCCGCGCCTCTTGACGGTTTCTTTGCCCAACCGGACAACGAGCGACCTGCCGGTCTGGTTCCCCGTTCGCCCGTTCGGCCGTAGCCGCTCCGCTCCTCCGCGCGCGGGCTGCCGCAGGGAACCCCGGCAGAAGGCCGTCCGTGCCCACAGGCAGCCGGCCAGTCCGAGGCCGACGCACCAATCCAGGGATACGATTCCGCTCCGCGCATGCGGCCGTCCCGTCAGGACAGGCTGCTCACCACGTCACGCACCTTCGCCGCCACCTTCTCCGGCAGTGGCGCGTAGTGGATGCGTGAGAGGCCCTGCTGTCCTTCCTCGCTCGCGGTGTACGTGAGAAACGACTTCAGTGCGGGCAGAACATCGGTCCGATTGCCTGTGGCGCACACGACCTCATACGTGACGAGGACCATGGGATACGCCCCCGGCGCCTGGGTCCGGTAGTCGAACTCCAGCGTCATGTCCTTGCCCGCGCCGACGTCAGCGGCCGCGGCGATGCCTTTCGAGGCCGCCTCGGCGGTGGGGGCGACCGGCTCCGACGCCCCGGTGTCCAGCCTGACGGCGGGGATCTTCCCCTCCTTCGCGAACGACAACTCGAAGTAGCCGATCGCGCCGTCGGTGTGGAGAACCTCGGATGCCACCCGGTCCGAACCGCTGGCGGAATGGCCGCCCTTGGCCTGCCAGGCCTTCTCCTTCGGATACGGCCACACGTCCGGCGCCGCTTCCGCCAGGTACGCGTTCAGGTTCTGGGTGGTGCCCGATCCGTCGGAGCGGTGCACCGCGGTGATCGACGTCCTGGGCAGCTCGACGCCCGGGTTCAGGCGCTGGATCGCCGGATCGTTCCACCGGGTGATCTCGGAGTCGAAGATCCTCGCCAAGGTGCGTGCGTCGAGGACGAGGTCGTCGACACCCTCGAGGTTGTAGCCGATGGCGATGGGACCGCCGACCATCGGAAGGTCGATGGCGCTGCCTCCGGGGCACACGTCCCGGGAGAACGCGATCTCCTCCGGCTTCAGCGCCGTGTCGGTCCCGCCGAGCACTGTCGCCCCGCGCAGGAACTGGGCCACACCGCCACCGGATCCGAGAGGCACGTAGCGGATCTGCACCCCCGGGCACGCACTCTGGTACTCCCGCATCCAGTGGCGCATGGCGTTCTGCTGGGCGGACGAGCCGGAGGCCGCGATCTTCCCCTGCTCGGCGCATTCGATCCGACTGGTCTGCTGCACGGAAGGCCGGTCGTCCGCCGCCTCGCCGCCACCGCCACCGACACCGCAGGCCGTGAGGCACAGAGCGCTGCCAACGGCCGCCGCGACGACGCCGTACAGCCGCGCGCGGCCCATCGGTCGATGCTGCACCGAGGTTCCTTTCGGGAGGCCCTTTCGGGAGAGCCGGGAGCAGCGATGCTCGCCGATGGATGTGTGACAGAGGTGACGGGCGGGCGAACATCTGTCGGCACCACACTTTTTTCTGAGTGTCCGAGGTCTTACGGACGGATTCCCGTGCCGGACCAGTGGATAGGATCACCCGATCATGGACGTGGACACAGGGCAGGAAATGATCGAGGTCCCGCCCGGGCAGGTGACGCTGTCGGACCGGCGGACGCAGCGGAGTTGGACGGTGGAGCTCTCGCCCTACCGGATCGCGGCCGTCCCGGTCACCCAGGCGCTGTACGCCCGTATCACCGGCGCACGGCCGAGCACCGCGCAGGGCGACCGCCTCCCCGTCGAGGGAGTTTCGTGGTGGGACGCTGTGAGCTTCTGCAACGCCCTGTCCCGACACGAGGGCTTGAAGCCCGTGTACCGTCTCGGCGCCGGCGCCGAGACGGGAACCGCCGAGACGGGAACGGCCGAGACGGAAACCGCCGAGTGGGACTGGGCGGCCGACGGGTACCGGCTGCCGACCGAGGCCGAGTGGGAGCACGCGTGTCGTGCCGGTACGGCCGGCGCGCGGTACGGGCACCTCGAAGAGATCGCCTGGTACCGCGCCAACTCGCACGAGCAGATTCACGATGTGGGCGGCAAACAGCCCAACGCGTGGGGTCTGCACGACATGTTGGGCAACGTCTGGGAATGGGCCTGGGACGTCTACGACGCCGAGGTCTACGGCACCTACCGCGTGCTGCGCGGCGGCGGCTGGTTCGACGAGCCGTGGAGCTGCCGCGCCTCGGTGCGGCGCCGCAGTCATCCGACGTTCCGGATCGACGACGTGGGTTTCCGCGTCGCGCGCACCGTCCGGCCGCGCTGACGAGCGCTCACGGCATCCGTGCCATCAGGCGGAAGCAGCCCCGTAGTGTACCCGCGTGACCTCAACGCCCCCATCGTTGCCGATACGTCACGGCCGTAGAGGAGTCCGAGCCCGTCTGGACTTCGGGGAATCCGGGAGCGCCGATGACTCCGGGGAGCTGTTGTGGGACGCGAGGGGCGTGCGCCGCCGGATACCCGTGGAAGCGATCGAACGCGTGGAGGCGCAAGGAGAGAAGGGGAGCCCCGGTCCGGCATGGCGGCTGTTTGCTGGCTGCTGGGCCCGGCGCTCATCGCCGCGGGCCGGCCGGCGTTGCGGGTCGGGTGGAGGTTGACCCGAGAGGCATGGGCGCTGCGCACCCGAGTTGCGGGCTCTAATATGAGGACCGCCTTGGCCGTACGGGACTTGCTTGGCCGCCTGTCCCGGACGGCCGAGTGCGTTTTCGACCGTGTCCGTCCGAGGGATAAACGGCTCGCCGCGACGGCACCGGGGTGCCATACGATTGCGGCGGTTTGCAGATCCCGTCACCGCGCGTGACCCGGTTGAGCTGCTTGAGCAGCCGCGCCGGCTGCGACCTCCTGACTGGGCGTGCCGCGGCACCGCCGCCGGCGCCGTACGTACGAATGGAGCATCCAAGGATGGCTCGACACCTGGTAACCAGCGCGCTTCCCTATATCAACGGGATCAAGCACCTGGGAAACCTGGTCGGGTCGATGCTTCCGGCTGACGTGTACTCCCGGTACCTCCGCCGGCGTGGTCACGACGTTCTCTACATCTGTGCCACGGACGAGCACGGCACGCCGGCCGAGCTGGCCGCCAAGGAGTCCGGGCTGTCGGTCGCCGAGTTCTGCGCGCAGGCACACGATGCGCAGAAGGCCGTGTACGACGGGTTCGAGCTGTCCTTCGACCACTTCGGGCGCAGCTCCTCGCAGCAGAATGCCGAGATCACCCAGCACTTCGCGCGCAAGCTGAACGAGAACGGCTTCATCGAGGAACGCGCGATTCGCCAGGTGTACTCGCCGGCTGACGGCCGCTTCCTCCCGGACCGGTACGTCGAGGGCACGTGCCCGCACTGCGGGTACGAGAAGGCCCGCGGCGACCAGTGTGAGAACTGCACCCGGGTCCTCGACCCGACCGACCTGATCCACCCGCGCTCGGCGATCAGCGGTTCCACGGACCTGGAGGTCCGCGAGACCACACACCTTTTCCTGCTGCAGTCCAAGCTCCAGCACGAGGTCGAGGCATGGATCACCACCGTCAGTGCAGAGTGGCCGCACCTGTCCACATCCATCGCCCGCAAGTGGCTGACCGAGGGCCTGAACGACCGCGCCATCACCCGCGACCTGGACTGGGGTGTTCCCGTCCCGGCCGACACCTGGCCGGAGCTCGCGGCTGAGGGCAAGGTCTTCTACGTCTGGTTCGACGCTCCGATCGAGTACATCGGCGCGACGAAGGAATGGTCGGACGCTGCCCCGGACGGCGACACCCGTGACTGGAAGTCGTGGTGGTACGAGGCCGACGGCATCGTCCGGTACACGCAGTTCATGGCCAAGGACAACGTCCCTTTCCATACGGTGATGTTCCCGGCCACCGAGCTCGGTGTGCGCGAGCCGTGGAAGAAGGTTGACGTCGTCAAGGGGTTCAACTGGCTGACGTTCTACGGCGGCAAGTTCTCGACCTCCCAGAAGCGTGGCGTCTTCACCGACGCGGCCCTGGAGATCCTGCCCAGCGACTACTGGCGTTACTTCCTGATTGCCAACGCCCCCGAGTCCGACGACTCGTCGTTCACCTGGGAGCACTTCGCTGCGACGGTCAACAAGGACCTGGCCGACACGCTCGGCAATTTCGTCAACCGCGTGCTGTCCTTCTCGCGTAAGCAGTTCGGCAGCGAGGTCCCGGCCGGCCGGCCCGCCGGCGAGGCGGAGGCCAGGCTCGGCGAGGAGATCGCACGGCTGCTCGCCGAGTACGAGGAGCAGATGGAGGCCCTCCAGTTCCGCAAGGCAGCCGCCGGGCTGCGGGCCCTGTGGTCGGCGGGCAACTCCTACCTGGAGGAGAAGGCCCCTTGGCTGGAGATCAAGACCGATCCGGAGGGCGCGGCCCTGACCCTGCGTACGGCGATGAACCTCATCCACCTCTACGCGGTCGTCTCCGAGCCCTTCATCCCCGCCTCGGCCGCCGCCCTGCGCGGTGCGTTCGCCGTGGAAGGCGACACCGTGCCCTGGGCGACCGCCGAGCAGGCCAAGTCCCTCGACGCTGTTCCGGCCGGTACGCCGTTCACAGTGCCGCCCGTCCTTTTCACGAAGATCACGGAGGAGGGCCTGGAGTCCTACCGTGAGCGCTTCGGCGGAGCCGACGTCTGAGCCAGGGCTCGAGGCCGCCGGCGAACACGAGGGCTGAGGACCCCCCACAGGGGGAGGGCCTTCAGCCGTCGAGGTGTTGCCGGGGAGCGTCTTCACGCAGGCGCTTGGCTGGGTCGGCGGCATCCCCGACGAAGCGGATCCCTTCGGCGCTCAGGACGTCCGCGGGCGTGTCCGTGCGAGAGGGGTCGGGCCACTGGAAGCCGGAGCTGACCTCCCCGGCGGCCGTGAGGACCCGCCAGGGGTTGGGGCATTGCCCGCAGGTTGCCAGCCGAGGTAGCGCTCCGGTTCTTCGGCGTCGCAGAAGTCGTCGAGGAGCGTGTGGAAGATGTGCTCCAGGATCGGCAACGTGTACGACCCGAGGGGGCGGGTGCTTCCACAGGGGACGACCGGGTCCGGTGCTCACCCGGATCCGCTGATGGAGCCGTCCGGGGTCGGTCTGGCCCTGGTGGCACTCACTGCGGTCGCAGCCGTCCGCTCTTACCGACTGGCCCCCGGAGGCGGTAGGCACTTCGGCGGACGGCGGCAGGCCGTCCTGAACTGTCGGCGCCGTTGCTATGACCGCGCTACCGTCAGGTGTTCAACGCCCACAGCCGACGGGGGCGTTCGACCATGCCGGGGCGGACTCCAGCCGCACGAAGGGGATCTGCTCCCCGGCCTTGCGGAAGCTCTCCGAGGTTCCGTCGATGGTGAAGCCCATGTAGGCGCAGAGCTGTGCGGCCGTGTGCGGACGGAGCGCGGCGTACCGCGCCATGATCCGGGCCCCCTCCTCCGCGGGGAGGAAGCGCGCGGTGACGGCGTGATAACGCCTGCCGACCTGGATCGTGGCCTGCGGGGTGTGGCGCAGATTCTGGTACCAGTGGGCCCGTGTGCCGAATCCTGAGGCGACCGTCCAGGCACCGGCCTGCGGATCGTGCTCCACGACCTCGATGACCACCTTGCGGGTCACGCCCGACAAGCGTCCCGTATGGATGAGCAACAGCAGCCTCCTGCCGAACAGCGGCCCCAGCCCGATCCGGTACATGTGGACCGGAAGCCGGGCGATGCAACGCTTCCAGCCGGTCGGAGGCTTCGTTCTCCGGTTCCGTGCGTCGGTCGGGGATGTCATGGCTCGGCCTGCTCCTCAGCGATGGGCTCGTGGTCGGCTGCGGTTCGATAACGGGATGGCGTTCCCGATGCTTCGACTGTGAAAGTTTTGCATAGGCTAAACCTTGTGGTCTGCGACGCGGTGCCGGGCCACCGGTGGGGTGCCCTTGGACACCGCCTTGCACACTGCGGAGGTCCGTCTTGGCCGAAGCAACACAGGAGTCGCCGCGGTACTCGCTCCTTCTCTCGGTGCTGCCGTTCTCGGTCATGGCGATCGTGGCCGTGGTGGACGTCACCGCGGGCCCCTCGGTCGGGTTCCTCCCTCTGGTCGCCCTTGGCCCCGCCTTCGCGGGACTGGTCGGCGGCTGGCGGCGCACGGCGTTGATCGGCGGGCTCTCCCTGGTCCTCTGCCTTGGGCTCGGGCTGTACGACGGGCTGTTCGCCCATCGCCGCGGCTACACCGCACTGGCCTCGGTGGCGGGCGTGACCGCAGCCGGCCTCCTCGCTGCGGTGATGCGGCAGCGGCGCGAGGCAGAGCTGGCCAGTGTCCGCTCGATCGCCGAGGTCGCTCAGCGGGTGCTGCTGCGGCCCGTGCCGCGTAGCGCCGGCCATCTGCGGGTGGTCGTCTCTTACACCTCTGCGGTCGCAGAGGCCAGGATCGGCGGCGATCTGTACGAGGTCGTCGCATCGCCCGGCGGCGTCCGGGTCATCGTGGGCGACGTCCAGGGCAAGGGCCTGGAGGCGGTCGAGACCGCGGCCCTCGTCCTCGGCGCCTTCAGGGAGGCCGCGTACGATGAACGTGACCTGCGCAGCGTGGGCGCACGGCTCGAACGGGTCGCCGACCGGGAGCTCCAGGGCGAGAAGTTCGTCACGGCCGTACTGGCCGAGGTACGCGACGACCAGAGCGTCATCCTGATCAACTACGGCCATCCGGCACCAGTGATCGTGCGCCCCAACGGCGGCGTGAGATTCGCCGAGCCGCCCCAGTACGCGCTGCCGCTCGGCCTCGGGATACACGGCACCACCGGATCCGAGCCGTACCAGGCGGATTTCAGGCCTGGCGACCAGCTCCTGCTGTACACCGACGGAGTCACCGAGGCCCGGGATGGCAAGGGCTGCTTCTATCCGCTCGGTGACCGGGCTGTGCTGCTCAAGCATCCGGACCCCGAGACGGCACTCGAGACTCTGCGCATGGATCTCGTCCGGCACGTGGAGGGGCCACTCCACGATGACGCGGCCATGCTCCTGCTCCGCTACCACGAGCGGTGAGGCGAAGATCTCCTCCCAAGAACCGGGCGCAGTCAGGGGGAGTTGTCGCGACGCGATAGAAAGAGGGCATGGCCGAGAGCGCGAAGCCCCCGCAGGGTATGGACGACGTCGACGCGGTGACCCGCGCGGTACTCACCGCGTCCCGGTTGCTGGTCGCCATCTCCGCACGCTCCCTGGCCGCCGTCGAGGACCGGGTGACACTGCCCCAGTTCCGACTGCTCGTCGTGTTGTCCACGCACGGCTCGGCCAAGCTGGTCGTGCTCGCCGAGCGGCTCGGTGTCAAGCCCTCGACCGCGATGCGCATGGTCGACCGGCTGATCGCGGCCGACCTCGCCGACCGGCAGATCAACCCCGACAACCGGCGCGAAACCGTGCTGCAGTTGACACCGGAAGGCCGCAGGCTCGTCGAAGACGTCACCGCCAGGCGCCGCCAGGAGATCGCGTCAATCGTGGCCCGCCTCAAGCCCGGACCGCGTGCAGCCCTGATCGACGCCCTGACCGCGTTCAACGAGGCGGGGGGCGAACCGGACGCCATGGTCGGGGACAGCGGAATCCATCCGCTGGGCTGGGCGGATGTGCCCTCTCAGCAGGAGTGACGGCTGGTTGACGCGACATGATGGCTCTTTGCCGAAGGGCGGCAGAGAGTGCAGGTGCGAGATGGCCGAGCACCTGGACGTACGCGGCTGAGGTTCGGCCCATCGGGTGGGCAGAACGTCAGTGAAGCTGCCACACCAGGCCGCGATGCGGGTGCTCCGGCCCTGGTACTGGGAAGGACGGCCGTGGTTGACGGCCCGCTCGGGCCTTCAACGAGGGGTGAGCCACTGGGCTCGGTGCGACAAGCGGGGTCGGCGTGAATGCCGGGCTCATCGCCGGGACAGCAACACGCACCATGTGCGCCGGTCTCTGGGCTGCTTTGCCGTGGGTCATCGCCCACAGCCTGCACAAGCACGTGCGCCCACCAGTCAACGCGACGCCGGTGAATGGCCGGGGACTGGCCACCAGGCGCCCATGGGGAACCTGTCACGGCCAGGGAATTGTCACGGCGTCACCGGTCTTGCGGCGTCGTCCCGAGATTCTTGGCCGACATGAGCAGGCGCCTGAATTGCTCAGTTTGCTCCGACGACGAGCGCGAAGATGCCGGTACCGAGGATCTGGTCACCGCTGATCTCCGCCTCTGTGCTGACCAGCCGACGGATCCGGCCAGTCCTTTCGTCGAAGTCGATGTCCGCGAGCGTGCCCAAGCCGTCGCCGCCCTCGGTCAGCACGGGCTTCCCGAGGGGTTCACGGCTCTTGTGGGCCGGGTCTGCGGGGTCGATGTCCTTCTCGGCCCGCAAATTCTCGGCAGAGCGGATGGTGACTGCGTCGGCCCCGAAGGCCAGGACGTTGTCCCAGGGCAGCACATAGCCACCCCGGCCTCTGGTCTTGAGCCGAAAGCCCGCGATGCGAGCTGGGGAGGCGGTTATCGTGCACGCTGCGAGCGTGCCCACGGTTTCGGCGCCGGAGACACTGACCACGCTCCGGCTCCGGACGTCACTGAACAGCATCACTTCTCCTGGGCGAGTCGATTGCGCAGGCACTCGACGGAGGCAGGCAGGCCTGCGAGATCACCGGCAGTGAACTCGACGGTGGCCCTCGGTACCACGACCATCTCCCCGGAGGCGGGCAACGGCCTGATCACAGGCAGGAGCAGCATTCGGCCCTTCTCCGCGGCGGAGTCGATCTCGTAGCCGATGACCCGTGCCGTCTCCCCGGTCTCGATGACCACGTCCGTGATCCGTCCGAGATCCGTGCCGTCCTCGGTCATCATCCGCGCCCCCAGCACATCCCCTCCACCCCGTGCCGCCGCCTCGCGTACGGCAGCGGCGTCCTCCTCCAGCGCCGACTCGTCGCGGATCATCACGGCGTCCGGTCCCAGCGCGTGCACGTTCTGCCACAGCAGCACGCGTTTGAGCGGCCCGGCGAGCATTCCCCGGCCGCTGAGCGTGAAGCAGCGGATGGTGCCGCGATCGATGTCGAGCACGACGTCCTTGATCTGAGCGATGTCCTCGCCGTCCAAGGTGACCACGGGCTTGTTTCTCATCTCACTGGCACGAAGACAGCCGGTCATGACAGCTTGCCCTTGCCGCGGCGGGGAGCGCCGCCGGCGATCACTCCGCCCCTACGGCGCCGAGCCTGTATGGCCAGTGCCGAGAAGGCGAACAGGGCGAGCACGGCGAGCACCAGTACAAGCCAGACCCACCATTCCATGGACCACACCTCCGAGGTTCGGGCAGAACCCGATCGGACCCCTCTCCTCCGGATTCTGCCCGGTCGCGGGAACCTCGAACGCGCGACGACGCCCGTCGCGCACGGAGCGGCCATGGCTCCGGGGCAGACATCACCGGTTGTCGGTGGTCGCGATTGCCGCGTGAGATGGAGACGAGCCCGTATCAGGCCCAAGCCACACTCGCGAGGGCGCAGGGCCGTCGGAACCCGGGCTGACGACGGAAGAGGAGGCGGCTGTGCACGATCACCACACGACCGGCGCGGTGGTGGTGTGAGCAGCTGACACCGAGGGGCAGGGACTGCTCGTCCGCCACCCCGCCGAAGAGGCGGTTCGCCGCGGGACGGCCCTGCGCATCCGACAGTGCGACCTTCCAGGAAGGCGAAGCAGCAGTGACCCCGAAGTAAGCCGACCCGGGGCGATGGGCCGGCGGACGCATCGTGCCGTTCCCAAACCTGGAACTCTCCTTTGCACTGTGCAATGCTCCTCGGTGAGGAGGGCCCGGCGTTCGGTCGGCCGCCGCCCGGGAGCTCGGCGCTGGCACGGTGACGTGCTCGACGCGAAAGACCGGCCCACCCCGGAGCCCTCCTCACCAGAGCGACACCGCCCCTCACGCCCGCACTCCGGCCGCCCACCAGACCCACGGGCGCCCCTCTTGGCGCCAGCGGTCCGGCCAGACTTGACGCAGCGGCAGGAAGCCCACAGCCAGCATGCCCGGCTATCGCGGAGAGGGTCAGCGCGGGTGAGCATCGGGGTCCAGCGGCCGTCGTAGCGCAGGTTCGCCTTCCGGAAGCCCTGGTCTTCGGGTTGCTGGCGGGCGCCGAGCGGGCCGGTTCCACTGCCGTGCCCTTGCGTAGGACGACTTCCTCGATGAGCGGCTACTTGATCACGCCGCCATGCTCGCCGCCGCAGCCGGTGATCCCGGCGGAGCCGCGCCCCACCGGTTGACGACCACCCGGGTTCATCCGTTGTCCGCGTTGTTGTTCGGACCGCTGTGCGTACCGCGAAGTGAGTGGCGCTGGACGAGCCGGCCGATGTCGCGTCCGGTGATGATGCCCACCAGGAGTTGACCGTCGGTGACGAGGATCCGTATGCCGCTCCTGCTCGGGCGGGCCCTTTCGAGGACGTCTTCCAGCAGGTCGTCCGGCGCGCAGGTGGTGCATTGCGAGAGCGGGGTCGCCAGGTCGCGTGCTCGCAGTTCCCTGCGCTGTGTCATGGGGATCCTCGCGAATTGCGCCAGGTCGACCAGGCCGCTGGGGCGGCCTTCGAAGTCGGTCAGGGGCAGGGCGGAATGGCGGGCCGACATCGCGACGTCCTCGACGCAGCGTTCCACGGTGAGCCAGTCGGGGCAGGTCTCCACGGGGCTGGACATGACGTCGGCCGCTCGTACGCCGTGCAGGGCTGTGGCCATGCCGGCCTGCCGTCGTTCCGCGTTGGCGACGATGAGGACGAAGAAGCCGATGACCGTCAGCCACAGACCGCCCAGTGCGCCGCGCAGGACGGAGAGCCAGCCGCCGGCGATCAGTAGGAAGCCGAGTACCTGCCCACTGCGTGCGGCTGCGCGTTCGGCCCGGTCCCGGTCTCCGGTACGCCACCAGATCACCGACTGCACCACACGCCCTCCGTCGAGCGGCGCGGCGGGCAGCAGATTGAACACTCCCAGCAAGAAGTTCACCCCTGCCAGCCACACCAGGACGGCCGCCGGCACCGCCCAGCCGAACAGCGCGTTCAGCCCCACACCTGCACCGAGCGCCGCTGCCCCGACGACAAGGCTGGTGAGCGGCCCGCCGACGGCTACCAGGAAGGCAGCGCCGGCCGTGCGCGGCTTGCCCATCTGCGTCATCCCGCCCAGCGCCCAGAGCGTGACGTCCTGCACAGGGATGTCCTTCCTCCGGGCGATGATCGCGTGCGCGGCCTCATGAGCCAGCAGGCTTCCGATGAGCAGCAGGGCCCCCACCAGGCCGGCGACTGTATATGTGGCGTTCGACCGGTCCGGAAGCCAGACGGGAAGCGTCTGACTTCCCAGGCTGTATCCGAAGAGGACCACGAGCAGGGGCACGGTCCAGTGGACGCGCAGCGGCACGCCGAGAACGCGTCCGATCCGTACCGATCCGTTCATCGCCGTCTCCCATGGCTGAAGCCGGCGGTCCTCCGCCTGAGCCACAGGCCCTCGGGGCGCTCCCGGTGATCGGATCAGTGCGGTGTCCGCCTACTCACAGTGTTGCTCGCCGGGCCGGTGCGTGTGGCGGTGAACACCTACCACTTCAGCGGAGGCCCTGCGCCGAGCTGGTCCTCATCGGCGCGGCAGCCGCCCAGGCCGAAGGCGGCCTGCGTCGGGGCGAGCATGTGGCGGAGGAAGCGGCTGAGGTCGCCGAGAGTGGAGAAGGTACCGGCGATACCGCAGGTGCCGCCGAGAAGGCGGGCGCCGCAATGCGAGCCAACGGGCCGACGCCTGCTGGCTCCCCATCGCCACGGGCCTCACACCGCACGGCCTGCGTCACTCCCGCCGAACCCTCGTGGAGGACCTCGGCACGGAGAAGGTCCTCATGGACGACCGGATGGGCCACCTCGACGGGTCCGTGTCGGCCCGATACACACACGTGACTCCCGGCATGCGCCGCCGCCTCCTCGCCGGCCTGACCGACCAGTGGGAGACGGCCCTCGACGCCCGCCGCGTCATGGGCCCGCGCTCGCCGGTGCGCGTGTTGGACCGTCTCCTCGCCACGCGATGAGGTCGAGGGCCGTAACAGGGGACGGTCGCCCCTAACGGGCCGCGAACCATGCCGTCTTACCCTCCTGTTCAAGCATCGTGCGGTGCCGTCGTGCCCAGACCTGGAGGCCGGCCGGAGGGCGTACGGATGAAGGTAAGACTTTTGTCATCCGTCGAGGAGTGGCCGACCGCGCGTCCGGCATCGTTCAATGTCGGGGACAGGCGAAGACCCGGGAGGGAATGATCATGAGGCAGGGCGGCAGACGGCGTGGGCTGTTGCTGGCGGGCGGGCTGATAGTGGTGATCGTCCTCGCGGGCGTCGGGCTCTACTGGTTCCAGCCGTGGAAGCTGTGGCAGAACGAGACGGTCGAAGAAG
Source organism: Streptomyces sp. NPDC096176 (assembly GCF_044763255.1). Taxonomy (NCBI): domain Bacteria; kingdom Bacillati; phylum Actinomycetota; class Actinomycetes; order Kitasatosporales; family Streptomycetaceae; genus Streptomyces; species Streptomyces sp. NPDC096176. The sequence goes on from NZ_JBIWFV010000002.1 coordinate 492,860, forward strand.
CACTTCCGAGCGTGGCTCCGACCTCGGCAGGGCCGGAGCCGACGACGTCCGGGCAGCCGTCCACCTCCATGTCCCCGTATCCGACGGAGGAGGGGCCGCGGACGGTCTCTCAGGGCTCCTTGATCAGCCACGAGCACGCGACCACCGGGACGGTGAAGCTCATCCGGCTGGCCGACGGTTCGCACACGGTGCGCCTGGAGAACCTGGACACCAGCAATGGTCCCGACCTGCGCGTCTGGCTGACCGACGCCCCCGTCAAGGATGGCAAGTCGGGCTGGCACGTCTTCGATGACGGGAAGTACGTCAGCCTGGGCAAGCTGAAGGGCAACAAGGGAGACCAGAACTACGCCGTCCCCGCGGACACCGACCTGACCGGCCTCACCAGCGTCGCCATCTGGTGCGACCGCTTCGACGTCTCCTTCGGCGCCGCCGAACTGGCGTAGGCGAGCCGTGGCCTTGGCCAATCGCCGGCATGGGGTGAGTTGGCGGTCGACAGCAGCTGGCGGGCAGGTTCGCATCGTGATCCGGGCGATGTCCAGCCGAGCTGGTACCGCGGGCCCGCGGGTGCGACGGTAGCCGGACTTCGCTCTCTACTCGATGCCGAGGCCCGTCATGTCCGGTCTGCCGTTCTTCGCCCCCTGGCTGGTCCTGGCTTCCGCGCTCTGGGCGTTGCTGCCGTGCCTCTTCCCCCGGCAGCGGCGGAGGGGCATCGTCGTCGCTGTCTCGCACCTCATCGGGACGTTGCTGATCACACAGCCCTGGGCCGAGAACTGGTACTGGGATGTCGGGTGGTGGCTGATCTTCGTCTTCGGGCAGGGCACCCTTGTCGCGCTGGGGCGGTTGGCCTTCGAACTCAGCCCGCTCCGAGCACGTCGCCACCGCGGGGCGCTTCACGCCCCGGATGGCGACGCGGTGCTGGTCCGGTCCGAGCTGTGCGCCGGGAGCGCGCCCCACAGCTCCCGGTCCGAGGACATGCCCCCGCGTCCCGCTGACTACGTCTCAGGAGCCATGCCCTGCGGGCTGTCTCCCCAGTAGCTCGGCGAGGCCGCGGCGGGTGGCGGCGATGACGACGCGGTCCTCCGGGCGTAGGACGTAGCCGGGGTGGAGGTCCCACAGGAGTTGTGGCTGTTCGCCGTCGTGGTGGGTGGAGGCGAGGTCGGGGCGGCGGGCGGCGGGGGAGGCCGTGTCGAGGGCGAGGACGCGCCAGGCTCCTGGGTGGAACGCTTCCGAGACGGTACGGCCCTCGACTGGGGGTGTCCGGCGACGAGGAGGGCCGCGAACAGCACGATGATCTCGCCCCGCCAGATCGTGCCCGCGACGTGATCACCCGGCCGCACCTGCTCCAGGAACTCGCCGACGCCGCTGAACGTCACCTCTCCGGCGGCCTCGTCGGGGCCGGAGACCTCCATCTGGGGTGTCACCGCGCCTCCGCCGGTCGCGATGAGGCCGTAGATCACCAGCATGCTCCGCTGGCCCTGCTTGCTGAGCGCCTCGTACTGACCTCTGGTGACATCGACCCTCGGACGCTCCGAGTCGGAGGTGTCGACCGCGTAGTAGCGACCCTGGACGGTGTCGGTCGCCTGGAGGCCCGAGTCCTCCGAGAACGCCCGGGTGAGCAAGAGGGCTCCGGCCGGGCCGAGTCCGACGAGCAGGGCGTGCACGCGGCGCGGCAGGGCCTTCAGGGCACGCCACTGGTTCACCTTGCTGCTCGCGAAGCCCCTGGCGTGGAACTCGAGCGCGATACTGCGGAAGATCGTCGTGGCGTGGAGCGGGAAGAGCAGCGCGAAGCCGACACCGAGCAGGATCCCCTCGTGCCCGAGGGGCGGGAGGTGTGGACGGCCGTGTAGGCGGCTGCGGACAATGCCACTGTGGTCAGAGACAGTTGCGGGCCCGCATGCACCTCGAAGCTTCTTCTCACGCCGTCCCCCCCCGTCGGGCTCCTGTCTCAGTCGGTGATCTCGACCGGTGCGCTCGGGGCGGCCGGGACCGGCGCGGCCTCCGGCTTCGCCCGGGTGATGCCCTGGAGGAGGGCGGCGAGGTCGATTCCGGTGGTGGAGGAGAGGAGTTCCATGCCCTGGGCGACGTTGTCGGTGACCGTACGGGTCAACTGGCTCGCCCCGTCGGTGGAGATGACGGTCATCTTGTCCACTGCTGCGAGCGGCTCGGACGCCTTCGCGACGACCTGGGGCAGGACCTCGACGAGCATCTGCAGGACGGCCGCGTCGCCGTACTGGGCGAAGGCGTCGGCCTTCTTCCGCATGGCCTCGGCCTCCGCGGAGCCCTTGGCCCCGATCGCCGCGGCCTCCGCCTCGCCTTCGATGCGTACGGCGTCGGCGAGCGCTGCGCGGTGGGCTTTCTCGCCCTCACCGGTCAGGCGGGAGCGCTGGGCGTCGGCCTCGGCCTCCTTGACCAGGGCGATGCGGCGGGCCTCGGCCTCCTGCTCGGCCTGGTAGCGGGCCGCGTCCGCTGGCTTACGGACCTGGGTGTCGAGCTGGCGGTCGGTCAGTGCGGCCTGCCGCTCGGCGACCTTCTCCTGCTCGGCGAGGATCTGCTGCTGGCGGTCGGCCTCGGCGAGCGGACCGGCGGCGTTGGCCTGGGCGGCGGCCTCGTCCGTCTGGGCCTTGATCTCGGCTTGCTTCAGGTAGAGGGTCCGCTGCGCGATCGCGATCTCTTCCTCGGCCTTCAGCCTGGCCTGTTCGGCAGCGCGACGGGCGACGGCCTCGGCGATGTCCGCCTCCTGCTTGGCGCGGGCGGCCTCCGGACGGCCGAGGTCCTCCAGGTAGGAGCCTTCGGTGGTGATGTCCTGGATCTGGAAGGCGTCGAGGACGAGCCCCTGGCCGGACAGGCTGGCCTCGGCCTCTTCGGCGACCTGGCCGGCGAACGCGGCCCGGTCCCGGATGATGTCCTCGACCGACATGCGACCGACGATGGATCGCAGGGCGCCGGAGAGAACCTCCTGCGTGAAGCCGACGATGCCGTCCTGCTGCATCAGGAACCGCTGGGCGGCGGCCCTGATCGAGTCCTCGGTGCCGCCGACCTTGACGATCGCGACGCCCTCCAGGTTCGCCTTCACCCCGCGCAGCGTGACGGCCCCGCGCACCGCGACGGGGATGTGCCGGCTGGACAGGTCGAGGGTGAACTTCTGCTGCACGAAGGGCACGACGAACACACCACCGCCGACCACGACCTTCTGGCCGCTGTTGTCGGTGAAGACGCGTCCGGTGGCCGGATCGGTGGCCTGCTTGCCCCGCCGGCCGGTGATGATGAACGCCTCGCTGGGCCCGGCGACCTTGTAGCGCGTGATGACCACGAGACCGAGGAGAACGACGAGTAGGACGATGCCCACCACAGCGGTGAGTACAGGGCTCATGACGCGTATCCCTTGAGAGTGGAGCGGAAGAATCAGATCAGGTGGAGGGAGCGGTCAGCGCTCGACGGGCCGCACGGCGACCGAGGTCGGTGAGAGCACCGACTCGACCCATACCTCAGCGCCTCGCGGAACCGGGCCGGACGCCTTCGCCGCGTACTTCACCGGCTGGCCGCCCAGGTACAGCAGGACCTCGCCGTACCCGTCCGCCGGGATCGCCGTCACCACGGCACCCGACGTGCCCGCCAGGTCTTCGCCCCTCGGCGCGGGCGCGGCCCCGTCGTGCATCAGCGCCCGGCTGAACTTCCCTGTCAGCCAGGCCACGACGACCCCCGCGGCCACGCCCGCACCGGTAGCGACCCCCGCCCCCGTACCGGTGACGCCCATCGTGATGGCTCCCGTGAATCCGAGCGCCGACACGAACCCGGCGATCACCGGCAACGACAGAAACCCGTCCAGTCCCCCGCCGAGTCCGTCGAGGACCCCCTCCAACACCCCGTCGAAGACCAGGCTCAGGACGAGCAGCACAAGTCCGACGATGCCGAGACCGAGAAACCAAGCCATATCCATGTCCCCTCGGTTCGTACCCGCGGACGCGGTGCCATTTCCGCCGTCGAGGGATGCTCCCACCGAACCGCACAGGAGTTCACTGCCGGAGTCCGGCAGTCTTTACGCGCTCTTGATGCCGCTAACACGCGCCCAGCGCCTCCGACACGACCTGGACGACGCGATCCATCGCCTCGTCCAGGATCAGGTACCCGGCGTCGTCGACCACGTGGAGCTCGGCACGAGCAGGTGTCCTGCGGCACGACTCAGCGGAGCAGAGGGCAGAAGGGTGTCGTGCGCTCCCACGATCACGAAACACGGAGACGCCCGCGCGGACCAGACGACGGACCGGGCGAGGACTTCACCTATGCGACCGCCGAGACGGTCGTCGAGAAGGGCGACATCATCGTCGTCACCGGAAGGACCCATGCGGTGGAGGCGTTCACCGAACTTCCCTAGCCGGTGAGTAGGATCGTGCGCCGGCGAGCCGGGAAGTCTGGTCGGCACAGGTCCCGCCTGCCCCTGGAGCTCCCGGCCATGCCGCTCACCCTGCTGTTCCTCGCCCTCTTCGCGCTTGCCTTCCTGTTGTTCAACATCACTCTGTGCGTACGGGCCTGGAGGCTCACCCAGCTCCCCCTGTGGCGCCGGGCGCTGCCGACTCTGCTGTTGTGCGGCGCGCTGGCGGCGAGCATCAGCCGCGCCTGGGGCATCACCTCGGTCGCGGAGGCCGTCGCGTTCCCGCTGAACGCCGCCACCGCCCTGCTCGGCATGTTCGAGCTTGACCGGCACCGCCGTCGGACCCGCGCGGGGACGCCTGAAGCGCCGGCTGACTCGTCCTTCTCGCCGCCGCCGTCGTCGCGTTGGTGTGGGCGAACAGCCCATGGAGCGAGGTGTACGAGTCCGTCCGGGACTTCCACTTCGGCATCCCCGCCCTGGGCCCGGACCTGTCGGTCGGGCACTGGACGGCCGACGGCCTCCTCGCGGTCTTCTTCCTGGTGGCGGGCATCGAGCTGAAGCGCGAACTCGTCGTCGGTGAACTGCGCACTCCCGCCACCGCCGCGCTTCCCGTCATCGCCACCTGGGCACTGATGTAGAACTCCGGCGTCCACGCCACCGTCGCCGACGTCGCCATGGGCCTCATCCTCCGTACCACCCGCGACAAGGGCGAGAAGGCATCGCCAGGGGCACGCGTCTCCCACCTCGCCCACTCGTTCTCGGCCGGTGTCGCCGTCCCTCTCTTCGCGCTCTTCGCCGCCGGCGTCACCGTCTCGGGCCCCGCCCTGACCCGAGTGTTTCACCGATCCCGAACCCCTCGACGTCGTCGTCGGCCTCATCGTCGGCACGATGCTCGGCATCTTCCTCGGCGCCTACCTTGCCGCGCGCTTCACCAAGGGACGATCAATCCCGACCTCGCCTGGGCCGACGTGTTCGGGCTCGCCAGCCTGGCCGGGATCGGCTTCACCGTCCCCCTCCTCATCGGAGAACTCGCGTTCCCCGACCCAGCCACAGCCGAACACATCAAGGCCGCCGTCCTCGTCGGCTCCCTGATCGCCGCCGCTCTCGCGGGCGTCCTCCTGCGCCGCCGCAACCGCGTCTGCAAGCGCCTGTACGAGGAAGAGGAGCGCACGGAAATCGGCAACCAAGAGGGCGGCCGGGTGCGCGTCAGGGACCTGTCAATGTGGCATGAGAACCGTGTAAGGTCCGTGGCGGAGTGCCGGGAAGCCTGGTCGGCAAACAAGGGACACGTGTCTTCTTTCTGCCGATCGGGGGACTTCCGCCATGGTGCTCGTCGCCGTTTTCGGGGCCGCGCTGCTCGTCGCGGTCCTGCTGTCCGGGCTCGCCGCCCGCACCGTGCTGTCCACCTCACTGCTCTTCCTGCTCGGCGGGGCGCTGGTCAGCGACGGGGTCCTGGGACTGATCCACATCTCGCCCGAGAGCGAGATCGTGTCGGTCACCGCCGACCTCGCCCTCTTCGCGGTGCTGTTCACCGACGGCATGCACGTCTCCTTCGCCAAGCTGCGGGCCCATTGGCGTAACCCTGCACGGGCCCTCGGCCTCGGCATGCCGCTCGCCTGTGTGGGCATGGCGCTGATCACGCACTACCTTGTCGGACTGGACTGGACGACGTCGTTCCTGGTCGGGGCGGTGCTGGCACCGACCGACCCCGTCTTCGCGTCGGCGATCGTGGGCCGCAAGGAGGTTCCCGCCCGGCTGCGCGAGCTGCTGAACGTCGAGAGCGGGATCAATGACGGTCTGGCTCTGCCCGTGGTGCTGATCCTCATCGCCGCAGCCGGGCCGACCGCCGGCCATGCGGAGGCGTCCTTCGGAAAGATCGCACTGGAGCTCGGCCTCGGCCTGCTCTTCGGTGTGCTGCTCCCGCTGCTCGTCAACGGTCTCGCACGGTTCCGGCTGCTGGGAGCGGAGCCCAAGCTCCAGCCGCTGCTGCCTCTGGCGACCGGCGTGATTCTGTACTCCGTCTGCCACCTGACGCACGCCAACCCGTACCTGGCGGCATTCTCCGCGGGTGCCGTGCTGGCTGCCGTGTCGCCGGAGTCTCAGCAGGCGTTCGAGCCGCTGGGGGAGTCGCTGGCGGAGCTCGCCAAGTTCGCCGCCCTGCTCGTGTTCGGCGCGCTGCTCACCCCGCAGCTCTTCGGCGATCTGTCCATCGGCGGGTACGTGGCGGTGGTCCTGGCGATCGTGCTCATCCGGCCCGCGTCGCTGCTGATCTCGCTTTGGGGGACGCGGATCGACCGCCGGGAGAAGCTGGTCGCGGCCTGGTTCGGTCCGAAGGGCTTCGCCTCGGTCGTCTACGGCCTGCTCGTGCTCCAGGCCGGGATCCCGCAGGGCAAGGAGGCGTACACCCTCATCGCCGTCTGCATCGCCTTCTCGATCATCGCCCACAGCAGCACCGATGTACCCATCGCCCGCCTCTTCCACGTCGACGACATCGTCGAGGCCGGCGGCGAGCGGACACCGGCTCGCTCGGAGGCCGCCGCCGGGGAAGCGGGTGCCAGTGCGCGCACGTGACCTCGCCCGGCGGTGCGCCGCACTGTCCGCCGACGAGTCGGTGCTCCGTGCCGTCGAGATGCTGGCCGACGAGGGCGCGGCGGCGATCGTGGTGGTGACCGGGGAGGGGCACCCCTTCGCGATCCTGGAAGGCCATCACATCCTGGCCGGAACCCTGCCCGAGGCGGTGCGCGACGACCACCTGCGGGCCAGCGTCGTGACCGACCGCCTCGATCACGAAGTACGCGCGCACATGACCACGTTGACGGTCGCAGACGTGTTGCCCCGGCGCCGTGCCGCCCTCGCGATCGTCAGCCCTCATGCCTCGCTGCTGCAGATGTCCGCCGTCATGGCCAGGACCGGCAGCCCCGTCGTCGCGGTCGTCCAGTACGACGGCGACGACCGCCCGCGCCTGCTGGGGACGGTCACTGCCGCCACGGTGCTCGCGCACTTCCGTTGACGGCCTCGGCGCCCGACCGCCTACTTCGGCACCCGACCACCTGGGAGCAGCTTGTGAACAACGACGACGAGCCCGTTTTCAAGAGGAGCACGTGGGGGACGAACCGCTACTACTACAACCCGAACAATCCCGTCGGTCTCTTCCTGATCATCGCCAGCGTGGTCTTCGCCATCGTGATGATGGTGATGATGGAGTACCGCGTGGGGCCCTTCGCACCCCCCTCCACTCCCACCTGGAGCCCGCCCGCGTACGACGAGTGGACCAACTCGCCGCGACCTCAGACCTCGAACCCTCCGTCCTCCGCGCAGCCGTGAGGCGCGTCAGATGTCTGTGGCTTCCAGCCGGACGAACGGGATCTGCTCACCCGCCGCCCGGTAGGCGCTCTCGCTGCCGTCGACCGGGAATCCCATGTAGCGGCAGAGGGCGCGTGCGGCCCGCGGGTGCCGGCGGGCGTACTCGGTCATGATCCGACCTCTAAACGTAAGGGCGAGGAAGCGACTGGTCGACCGGCTGCTCGGTCCCGCCGAGTACGGGGGCTCCCTTCCGCTGTGGCTGGTGACCGAGGGGTTTGTGGGTGCGGGCTTGATCGTGAGCGCCGGAGTCGTGCCCGTTCTCGCCGGAATACCCTCGTCCCAGATCGTGGGCGCAGTCGCTGTGGCTGCGGCCGCCGTCGCGCTGTACCTTCTGATCACCCGGGCGGCCACGCGTTCGTCGCAGGGGTCGCGGTCATCGGCGCCCTGCTCGCCTCTGGTGTTTCGGGTGTCGCAGCGGAGGCGGTGCTGACGGGGGGCGGGACGCAGGCCGTGACAATGACTTCGCCCACACCCGTGGAGCCGCCCGCGACCTGATCACCAGCCGAGACGACGGCCGGGAGGAGCCTCGCTGGATGTACTTCCTCACCGACAACCACCTGGACTGCCAGGCCGGTTACGGCCTCATCCAGATGGGCCGCGCCCAGCTCAAGGCGGACGGCGGCACAAGGGCGCGGCGCTTTCTCGCCCAAGGGGCGGAGATGCTCCGGACTGGGGCGTACGACGTGCCGCGCGGCGACCCCAGCCAGCGCAGGGCCATGTTCGAAGGGGCCTGGCTGGCCTTGGGCCACAGCGCCCATGGTGACCTGGAGGCCGCCTGCGAGGTCGGCCAGATCGTCGCTGACCGCCTCGACGTCGTGCGCTCGCCTCGCAGCGCGGCCCTGCTCCACCAGCTCGCGGCAGACCTGCGCCGCCGACAGCGCAACTCCCATGTGCACAGCTTCCTGCCGGTCCTGGAGCATGCCCTCGCCGAACATGCCCCCTCGACGCCACCTGGCCGTTAGGGTCGGGATCATGACCGCAGGGGAGCGCGTTGTCGTCGTCGGGGCTGGGGTGGCAGGGCTCACCACCGCCGTCGTTCTCGCCGAGGCCGGAGCCTCGGTGCACGTGATCGCCGAGCAGGTGCCGGGCGTCACGTCGCTGGCGGCCGGGGCGATGTGGGGGCCCTACTTGGTCGAGCCGAAGGATAAGGTCGACCAGTGGGGGCAGCGGTCCCTGGAGATCTCCAGGTTCTACTGGCCTGACGTGAGCTGACCGGGTACGCGTTTCAGATCGCCTGTTCGTCTCGTAGGCGTTGATTCTTTTCTTCGAGGGCAGCGATGCGCCGTTCCAGCTCCGCTCGGCTGGACTTCCTCGGCGCCGATGGTGTCGCAGTTTGGGAATTCGGAGGTTCGCCAGCGAGGCCGATCGGCTCGAACGCAACGATCCTTGACGGGCCTTTGCGGCATTCAGGGCACTTCGTAGAGCGGGGCGGCTTGTCGTTCTCCGCGTGACACGAGGTCATGACGATGTGCCCGCAGTAGAGCCGCACACGCCACGGCATGATTCTGTGGGGTGGCGTCTTGGACGACTGGATGAGCTTCCATACCTTCGTGAGCTGCTCGTGGTGAGCGGCCGTCAACTCGGGGTCCGCGTAGACCTCTTTCAGGTGTCTGTCGACCTCCTCGTGTGCGGCTTGCTGGATGCCCTCCAGATCCTTTGCCACCGGTGATCGCGCCGGGTGAGCTCGTACGCCTCAAGCGGCACGCCACGGCTCGTGTACTGGACATCGCGCATGCGAGGCACGGTAGCCCCAGAGAACTAACTGGCATGGCTTGGGACCGTTCTTGCTCGTTTGGCTGGCATGACGGGCTTGGGCTGATCAGCTGGCGTGTGGTTCGCATACAGAAACGGAGCGGATCGTCACGCACTGCGCCGCGCTCAACCGTCGGAGCTACCGACGGCCTCTGTGGTGCTGACGAGGTGTACGCCTTGGGACGCTTTCCTGAGCCGACCTGGTTGCCCCTGATCGCGTCCCACGGCCACGAGGCGCTGGCCCCGGGCCGTGGGACGCGACCGGCGGCCGGTTACGGGGTGAGCCGGTTGGGGCCGCGGAAGAGGAAGGTCGCCTCGCGGATCGAGTCCAGGCCGAGCATCACCATCAGCACCCGCCCGAGTCCCATGCCGAGCCCGCCGTGCGGCGGGCACCCGTATCGGAACGCGTTCAGGTAGTCCTGCAGTGGCTCGGGGCTCATGCCCTTCTCGGCGGCCTGCTTCAGCAGCACGTCGTACCGGTGCTCACGCTGGGCACCTGTGGTGACCTCCAAGCCCTTCCACAGCAGGTCGAAGCTCAAGGTCACGCTCGGGTCGTGAGCTGGCCGCATGTGGTAGAAGGGCCGGATGCCGACCGGGTAGTGCGTGATGAACACGAACTCGTGCCCGGTGGCCTCCTTGATGTGTGCCGAGATACTCCGCTCGCCCTCCGGGTCCAGGTCCTCCTTGACCCCCTCCGGGTCCCAGCCGCCCTTGCGCAGGATCTCGTGCGCCTCGGCCATGGTGATGCGCGGAAAGGGGGTCGTGGGGACGGTGACCTCGACGCCGAAGTGCTCGGCGATCGCCTCGCCGTGCGCGTCGGCGACCTTGGAGATCGCGTGGGCGAGCATCTGCTCCTCGAACGCCATCACGTCCTCGACACTGTCGATCCAGGCCAGCTCCACGTCGACGCCGGTGAACTCGGTGGCGTGCCGTGAGGTGAACGACGGCTCGGCACGGAAGACCGGGCCGATCTCGAAGACCTTGTCGATGCCGGCCGAGATCGCCATCTGTTTGTAGAACTGCGGCGATTGCGCGAGGTAGGCGCTGCGGTCGAAGTAATGGGGCTTGAAGACCTCTGCGCCGGACTCCGAGGCGGTGCCCATGAGCTTGGGGGTGTGCATCTCGGTGGCGTCCTGCGCGTAGGCGTACTCGCGCATCCCCTGTTCCAGGGTGGTCTGCACGGCGAACTTCAGCTGGGTGGCAGGACGGCGGCGTACGTCGAGGAACCGCCAGTCCAGTCGCTGCTCCAGGCCGGTGTGCTCGTCGATGGGCAGCGGCGTGGCGGCCAGGTTCAGGACCTCGACCGTCTCGGGGACGATCTCCAGGCCGCCGAGCTTCACCTGGGCGGCGTCGACGACGCGGCCGGTGATACGGACGGCGGACTCGGGGGTGAGAGCTTCGAGCTGGGCTTCCAGGGGTCCGTCGTTGCGCTTATGGGTCACCTGCGCCATGCCGGTGCTGTCCCGCACAATGACGAACTGCATCTTGCGCTGCAGGCGGAGAGTGTTCACCCACCCGCAGACGGAAACGGTTTTGCCGACGTGTTCTCGCAGGTCGGAGACGTGTACGCGGCTGTGGATCATTTCGGTCCTCCGAAGGACGTCGTCATGACCCCTTGGGAGTGCGGGCGAGAAGGGCAACTCGCGGTGCCACCGCACTTTCGCCGCCACCAGGTGGCGACCTCGTTCAGGCCCGGTGACGGGGGCCGGCCGGCGGGGCATTGGACCACTAGGCGGGGTCGTTCCTCCCCGCGCTCAGGAGGGTCTTCACCTCGGGACGCGATACCGCCTTCACAGCTACCGGCGGCTCTCTCGGCTCGCGTGATCCCTGGCTACTCGTCTCCGTCAACGCGTTGCCCGGAAGGATAGGTAGAGCGCGACCGCGCCTGCAATCCAGTAGAGCTACACGGCCGCCTCACGCAGGGACTCGCAGGCCGGGATCAGCCTGCCCCTGGCCTCGCGGGCCATTGCCGCCGAGGCGTGAGCTCACAGCGCCCGGTGGCCGGCGGGCGGGCACGGACGGGACGGAAACGAGAACCAGACAACTTCTCGACGCTCACCCGGCGAGGGACGACGAGGACGCCACCAACGTCGAGTCGTTCGGCTCGGGCGCCCCGTCGCACGATTCGGCCGACGGCTGGGCCAGCCACCTCCGCAGCCAGGGGCCCGTTCTTCAGCGAGCTGCTGGTTGTGGAGGTTACATCTCTCACCATGACTCGGTCCCCGGGAGCCCCGACTCTACGACGTCCCGCTTCTCACGTTCGGCTGGCCGGCAGAAGCCGAGTTCGCCAGGGGTGGTCTGGCGCGACTACCTGGATCGCGTCCGCCAGCCAGGCGCGTTGCGGCGCGTTCAGCAGCGGCAGCACCGCTTCGAAGTCGGTCTCGTCCTTGGCCCGGGTGGCCTTCGCCTTGTAGAAGAGCTGCACCTCGGGCGCCAGGTAGGGAGTCCCGGTCGGGCTCGTCCGCCCCAACCGCTCGATAGGAAGCTGGATCTGCGGGGCGCGCCGCGAGACCCATTGGTCGCCCTCAGCCTCGTCCAGCATGAGCTGCACCGACCAGGGTGCCACTGGCGTGCGCCGACACCAGATGTCGTGAAGCGGTGGGGGCAGCGCCTCCCCGGAACGCCACGGTCGTAGCTGTCCCTGGCCGGGTGGGTCCGCTACGTACAGGTCCCAGCCGGCCAGGAGGTTACGGGCGAGGGCTTGGTCGCGGCGGAGGACCAGGACGTCCACATCGGCGTGCGGACGCAGCTCACGACCGACCGCGAGCTCGATCGCGTATCCGCCGGCGATCCACCAGGGGAAGGCCGCCTTGGCGAACACCTTGGCGACTTCTTCGGGGCTGTCCGGCACCCAGCGCCCCAATTCGTCAGCACTCACGTGTCCATGCTCTCAGTAACCTGGATCTGGATCTGGATCTGGAGCGGGAAGGCCGAGGCGAGCCGACAGCGTCCGGGGACCTGCCAGGATGCGGCGTCGGGCATGTGTGCCGTCGATCGGCGGACACTGCCGCGCTGCCGTGACCTGCGCTGGAGCCCTGGGAGCAGACGTGCGTGACGCACGACGGCTCCCTAACCCGGCCTCGCGCCCGACGGCAAACTCCTTCATGGAGTTCCACCGCGCTTGTAGCTGGCCCAGAACCGGCCGCCGACCTGCGCCAGCACCTCGTCCACGACGGCCACGAGGGGCTCTGTCCGCCCCTCCAGTACCTCACGTAGGCCATGGTGCAGGCGCATGCTGAGTCCCGGTGCCGTGGTCTCCAGACGGCGTGCCAGCCACTTTCCGCCTCCACCCCAGGACCCGCCGATGGTCAATGCCAACTCTCCGGTTCGTCGCACCAGTTCGGTGGCGATGAACAACCGCTCGTTCTGGTCGGTGCTCCCCGCGAGGTCGTCGAGCAGGTCGGTGATCGCGTAGCGGCAGTCGTCGATCTCTTCAGCCGACGCCATGGGTGGCCCCGCAGCGGTCAGCTTCCGGGCCTCAGCGGCGAGGTGCGCCCCGACTCCATCGGTGTCGAAGAGCAGCAGCCCGTCGGCACACATCCAGAGCAGCGGTGACCGGCGCTTGCGTAATTCCCGCTCGACGTACGAGTGCCACGTCGCTTCGGTATGCACGAACAGTTCCACCGGCCAGTCGTCGGTCCGGAGGCTCGCCCTGTACGGGGCTGGGGCTCCGTGGAGCAGTACCACGATGTCGAGGTCCGACATCGCCGTGCGGCGGCTCGTCACGACGCTGCCCCCGAGGAACGCAGCCCGGGCGTCAGGGTGGTGTTCCTCTACAACGGCACGCGCAGCGTCAATCGCATCCATGGAGCAACTATCAGCACTCTGCACACCATGCGCACCGGGGTTTCTGTGGGGGACGGCAGTGCTGTCTCTCGACCTGCCCCCTGAGGCTGGCCGTACAGAGTGGCAGGCTGGGGGTGGACTGTGCGTGCGCGGCGCTTCAGACGACAAAGGGGAGGGCCCGTGCCCCGGTTGTCCTTTGTCAGCGAAGTCAGTCGCTTGGATTTCGTTGACCTGCGTCCACTGCATTGCTGGCAAGCGATCACGTGGGGTCGTCGTGAGTATCTTCTGCTCTTATCGGGCTGGCGTTCGGCACGGTCCGACGGACTCTGCGGACTCCGTCATCCTGAAGACTGCGTCGGGCTGCGGTGATGAAGGTGGCATGCGCGTTATCCACTGCGTCCCACAACTCCCGCCGGGTCAGACGCGGTGTCACGTCCTCTGGGGGGTCAGCACGTCGTCCACGTAGGTCGCTTCCGAGACACTTGGTGATCTCCCCGATGGCGTCCAACGCCTCCACCCCTGCATTGACGACGCTGATGGTGCCTTCCACTGCGACTCTGGACCAGGTTCGGTGAAGCTCGCGTTCTTGGCGCCTGACTTCTTCGCGTACTTCTGCCAGTTCGTCGGCGTCCGCTGGCATACGGGTCCCGAGCCAGTGATCGTGGAGATACTCCAGCAGCACGTCGATGCCGTTGACGAACTCGGCGTAGTGGTGGCTGCGCGGCTCACGTCGCTGTTCTAAACCCTGGGCCCTGATCTGGAGCCTGATCTGCTCGACCTGCGCTTCGAGCTGCGCCTTGTGGCTCTGTTTTGTCCAGTAGGCACCGATGAGGGCCGGAATGCCCACGAGCACCCCGCCTGATATCGATCCGATCACCGCAGGCCATGCTGAGTTCATGCCGGAAGTCTGCCGGATCTTGTGACAGTCGATCAGGTGAATGGGGCGGTACGGCCAGCACCCCAGCCGGTACAGGCACGCAGAGCCTCCCAGCGTGTTCAACTCACATGACTAGCCTCGCCGTTTCGGTTGGGTCGATGAGGCGTCGTGGGGGGGGGGGGGGGACTGCCGGGTGGCCGACGCGATTTCGGTGTTCAGACATGGTGGAGACCCGGCGCGGTGGTCGGGTTCTCCAGGGTCCTTCGGGTCGCGGGCGGTCAGGGGTTTGCCGGTCAGCCGGCGGGACGGGGCAGTGCTGCGAGGCGATGGAAGGCCGTGGCCAGTTCGTTTCTCCAGGGCCAGGTCGCCGATATCCGCAAGCGCAGGCGTCGGCCGCCGCGGGTGAGGCGGGCGGCGACGTGCAGCAGCCGGTAGCGGAGCTTCTTCGGCTCGGCAGTGGCAAGCTCCCCGTCCAGCAGCAGGACGCGCGTCCAGGCCAGCAGATCGATCGCGGCGAGGCTGAGTTCTAGCCAGACGGCGTTGACGTTGAAGTCGCGGGAGGGGAAGCGGCCGAAGCCGGTGGTCTTGCCGCACCGGACGTGGTCCTCGACCGTGGCATGCCCGCGGTAACGGACCTCCAGGAACTGGGCGGATCCTTCCCCGGAATACGGGGTGTCGGTGAGGAACACCTGATGCCGCAGGCCCTCGTCCTCGTCGAACAGGGACAGCTGGGCTCCGGGGTGCGGCCGCTCCCGGCACACGATGATGCGGGTGCCGTCCGGGTAGCCGGCCAGATCGACCACGCCGGTCAGCTCGGCCACCTCGGCGCCATCACGCAGTGTCCCGTCCTGGTCCAGGGCGGGATGCCGGAGGCGGTCGGGCATGGCCCGGACAGCGCGGCGGACCGGCTCGGTGATGGCGTATCCGACCGAGAAGACGGTACGGATTCCTCGTTCTCGCAGGTCGCGGACGTGGCCGAGGAAAGCTTTCGCGGACCCGGCACTGTCGGCGCGGACCAGGATGTCGATGCCGTGCCGGTGCGCGTCGGGGATCTGCGCGAGCGCCTGGTCGAGCACCGTGATGTGATCGGCGGCAGTGTTGGCTCCGGAGTTGCCGGGCCGCAGCCGCCCCGACACGGCCTCGCCGGTGTTGGCGAGGAAACACAGCAGCGGGTGGAAGCCGAAGCCGCCCTTATAGGTGGGTGCGGCCTGCTCTTTCTCGGAGGGGCAGGTCACCAGCGTGGCGTCGAGGTCCAGAACCAGGCCGGGAAGTTCTCGTCCGCCGACCCGCGCAGCAGGTATGCCCTCGCCGGTCTCGGCGGCCTGTATCCAGGCGACCTCCCGAGCCGAAGCGCGGGCCGAGCGCAAAGAAGCCAGTGCTCGCTCGTCAACGTCGGCGAGCAACCACCAAGCGGTGGGCGTGGAGGCGACCGAGCCGAACACTTCGTCCTGGTCCCGTAGCACGGCCAGATCCGCGATCGCATGACCGCCGTCGACAGGCGAGCTGCACCGCTGCCCGCCCAAGGACGACTCGTACCGGAACATCGACACCCCGGGGTGGTTGTCCTCTTTGGTCAGGGCCCACCTCGCAGCGACTGCGCCGCAGCCTTGCGAGTGCCACAGCCGCACGTACGTGTTCCGGGGGCACGGTTCCTCCAAGGGAGCAGCCCCCGGAACGGCGCGAAGCTCGTCGACGTAGCCCGTCGCGCCGGCGTCTCAACAGGCACGGTTTCCAACGTGCTGAACCGCCCGGGCGCTGTGGCGGAAGTGACGTGGGCCCGAGTTGAGGACGCTGTCTTGGAGCTCGGCTAAGTCCGCAGCGGTTCGTCTGGGGAGACCGCAGCACACTGGCGCCGGAACGGATTCGCCACCTGGCTGTTTCAGCCGGCCGCCACGGGCGGGTACCCGAAGAAGGCTCCGCAGGAGGCGCGACCAGTGCCCGTTCTGGCACACCCGTGGCCGGGAATCCCCGCGCGCGGCCGGAACTCCTCCGGGCGCGCCGAAGTGTGCTGGCTGCCGATCGCGAAGGGCCTCACTCCGCACGGACTCCGTCACTCCCACAAAACGGTGATGGAGGATCTTGGAACTCCGCCGAAGCTCATGGACGAGCGGATGGGCCACGAGGACGGGTCGGTACAGGCGCGCTACTCCCACATGACAACCGGGATGCGGACGCGGCTGCTCGCTGGCCTGACCGAGCAGTGGGAGGCATCGCTCGATGCCGATTGGCGATGTCTCCGCGCTCTTCCGTCGCCGCTCTCGATGCCCTGCTGAGGGCACGGGAGTAGCCATCATCGGGAGTGAATTTCCTTGATCCACTCCCGAGCCACTCCCCAGAGGGCCCAGAACGCCAATCAGGGCCGGTTCCCTGTGAAAGGAAACCGGCCCTGACCTGGTGTTTCACTGTCGGGGTGGCGGGATTTGAACCCACGACCTCTTCGTCCCGAACGAAGCGCGCTGCCAAGCTGCGCTACACCCCGATGTCGCCGGTGTCCCGGCGACATCGATTACTTTAGCCCACCCGCGGCCGGAGACGAAATCCGGTTTCGGGCCGTCCCGGGCGGCCGCCGGCGAGGCAGGGACAACGGCGCGGGCGGGTCGGCGGGAGGCGGGCGGACCCAGGTCGGCGGGGGTCAGTCGCGGGGGACCAGGGTCAGGAGGGTCGCCTCCGGGGGGCAGGCGAAGCGGACCGGGGTGTAGCGGTTGGTGCCGCAGCCCGCCGAGACGTGGAGGTAGGAGACGTTGCCCTCGGCGCGGTGGGTGGACAGGCCCTTGACCCGGTCCGTGTCCAGGTCGCAGTTGGTGACCAGGGCCCCGTAGAAGGGGATGCACAGCTGGCCGCCGTGGGTGTGGCCCGCGAGGATCAGGGGGTAGCCGTCGGCCGCGAAGGCGTCGAGGCTGCGCAGATAGGGCGCGTGGACGACGGCCAGAGACAGGTCGGCGTCCCGTTCGGGGCCGCCCGCGACCTTCTCGTACCGGTCGCGCTTGATGTGCGGGTCGTCGAGGCCGGTGAAGGCGATCTCGTAGCCGTCGAGCTTCAGCCGGCCGCGGGTGTTCGTCAGGTCCAGCCATCCCGCGGCGTCGAACGCGTCCCGCAGACCCTCCCACGGGTTGTGGACGGCGCCGACGGCCGGCGCGTTGCCGTTGAGGCCGTGGCGGCCCTGGGCCTTTTCGAGGAGGTAGCGGGCGGGATTGCGGAGTTTCGGGCCGTAGTAGTCGTTGGAGCCGAAGACGTAGACGCCGGGGATCTCCATCAGCGGGCCAAGCGCGTCCAGCACCTCCGGGACGCCCTCCGGGTCGGAGAGGTTGTCGCCGGTGTTGACGACGAAGTCCGGGCGCAGCCCGGCCAGCGACTGAAGCCACGCCCGCTTCTTGCGCTGGCCGCTGACCATGTGGATGTCGGAGACCTGCAGTACACGCAACGACCGCATTCCGCGTGGCAGAACCGGCACTGTGACTCGTCGAAGCCGGAACGACCGGGCCTCGATGCCCGCGGCGTAGACGAGGCCGGCGGCCCCGGCCGCCGTGATACCTGCGGTGATTTTCAGGGGGAGCCCGTAGCGTGCGCGCATGTGCCCATCGTCGCAGACCCGTCACGGCCCGGGCAGTGCCGGGCGGCGGTCCTCCGCGGACGCGGAGCGGAGGGGCAGCGCGAAGAACAGCCCCAGCGCGATCCACACGTACGTGTTGCCGCCGAGGAAGCCGTCGATGCCGGACGAGTCATGGCTCCACAGCCACACGACGCTGCTGCTCAGTACGAAGGGCAGGGCGATGGCCCAGGTCAGCAGCCTGCGGCGGTCAGGACCGTCGGGTGTACGAAGGCCGGCGGCGGCGAGCAGCACGAGGGCGGGCACCAGCCAGACCAGATGGTGCACCCAGGTGACCGGGCTGATCAGGCAGGCGAGGATCCCGGTCAGCGCGAAGCCGCCGGCATGGTCACCGGCCGCCGTCGACTTGCGTACGCGCACGGCCCACACGACGAGCAGGACGACCACCCCGAGTGCCCACACCGCGCGGCTCGGCTCGTGCGGCTCGGACACGCGGGCCAGCAGTCCCTGCCAGGACTGGTTGGAGACATACGCGAGTGAGCCGACCCTGTCGGTGTTCCACAGGGCGTCCGTCCAGTAGACGCGGGAGGCGTCCGGCGCGATCCACGCGGCCAGGCCGGTGGCGCCGAGTGCCACGGCGGTGGCGGTGGCGGCGGCCCGGGGGCGGCCGGTGAGGAGGAGATGGGCGATGAAGACGGCGGGCGTGAGTTTGATCGCGGCGGCGAGCCCGATGCCGATGCCCGCGTAACGCGACGCGCGGCCGCCGGCGGACAGCAGCCGCGCGTCGGCGAGGACGAGTGCCAGCAGCAGCAGGTTGACCTGCCCGAAGCTGACGGTGTCGCGGACCGGTTCCAGGAGGGCGAAGGCGCAGCCGGCGAGGGAGAGTGCGTACCAGGGTGTCCACCCCTGTCGGCGCACGACCGGCCCGACGGTCCACCGCAGGATCACGGCCGCGGCCGCAGCGTTGAGGAGCAGAGTGAACGCGACCGCGCTCTGCCAGTCGATCAGTGCCATGGGCAGCATGCAGACGGCGGCGAACGGCGGGTACGTGAAACCGTAGCGGCTTCCCGGCACCAGGTAGTCGTAGATGGCGCCGGTGCTCATCCAGTGGTGGACGGTCCCGTAGTAGACGCCGAGGTCGAACCAGTCCCGGTGATACGCCACCGTCGTGCAGAAGAGCAGCACGGCGGCCGCCAGCGCGGCGACGCGGAGCAGGCGTCCCCGCGTGGTCACCGGCCGCCGCCACGTGGCCTCCGTCGTCTCCAGCTGTGTCATGCGGTACTCCCAACGAGCCGGTGTGCAAAGCGATGTACGCCCCACAGCGCCGTCACCGCCAGCAGCCCGCCTCCGACGGCGAGCGCCAACTGCGTGACGTCGGGAGCGAATCCACTGGGCAGTACGGCGAGGGCGAGGACGCCGCTCGCCGCGGCGGCGGTACGCCGCAGGGGCCTGCCCGGCCCTGCGGCAGCGATCAAGAACAGGCCCCACAGCATGTACCAGGGGCGGATCGCGGGACCAAGCAGGGCTACCGCCATCAGGCTGAGTCCGAGCGCGTGGACCGGGCGTTGCAGGTGATGGCGGCGCCAGGCGAGCAGCATGGTGAGGGCGGTAGCGGCCAGACCGAGCAGATGCCAGGCGGGGGTCGCGAGTCGGGCGAGCTCGGCGGGGCCGGTGCCGCCGCCATTCATCAGGGCGGCGGTCGCCCGGCCGAGGCTGGACGTGAGGGACCAGTTCTCCGGGGACACAGGGGTGTCCAGGGTGGCGAGCCACCCGTAACCGGTGCCCACCAGGGCGGTCGTCGCCGCGGTGGTGGCCGCACACACACCGAGCACGGCGAGTGCCGCGGACAGGCGGGGCGCCCGCGCCCACGGTGGGTGCCGAGCCCACACCACGACGACGGCGACGAGCCCCAGCGCGGCGGGCGCCTTCACCAGCGCGGCCAGGGTGATCAACACGACGGCCGCGACCGGCCTGCGGCCGAGGGCGGCGACGAGACCCACGCCCAGCAGGCCGAGCATGAGCGCGTCGTTGTGCGCGCCGCTCACAAGGTGCAGCAGAACCAGCGGGTTGAGCGCCCCCAGCCAGAGCGCCAGTGTCGGGTCGGTGTTGCAATGATGGGCCAACCGGGGCAGGGAAAAGGCCATCAGCACCACGCCGAGCAGCGCGACCAGCCGCATGCCGAGCACCCCCGAGGACACTTGGTCTGCCGAGAACGCCGAGACCGTCGAGACCCCCGAGAACGCCGACAGGTCCGGCGAGTGCACCACCGCCGAGGCGAAGGCCAGGAAGACCGGGCCGTACGGGGCGGGGGTGTCCCGCCACAGCGGTGCGACCTCGGCGGCGAGCGGGCCGCCCAACTGCGAGGGGCCGTGGACGTACACGTCGAGCCGCGCGTCGACCATCGCTCCCTGGGCCAGGTAGCTGTAGATGTCGCGGCTGAACAACGGCGGCGCCACCACCAGCGGTGCCGCCCACAGCGCGAGCGTCACCAGCAGATCGCGACGTTCCGGCGGACGGGAACCGCGCACGGCCCTGCCCACCAGTAGCCAGGCCGTTATCAGGACGACGAGTCCGAAGTACGCGGCGACGAGCCCGATCGCGGCCGGCCCCGAGCAGGGGGCGAGTATCTGCCGCACCGGCAGCGCTCCGGCGCTCACGCCGCCGGCTGCGAGCGCGCTCGAGCCTATGAGCCCGAGCAGTTGGCATTGGCGGAAGTCGACGGCTGTCCTGCCGAGGATGCCGCCGACAGCCCGGCCGACGACGACCCTGGCGAAGACGCCACCAATGACCCGGCCGACCCCCCGGGCGAAGCGACCACCGATGCCCCGGCTGACAACCCTGGCGACCGCGGGGCCGAAGGCCCGGTCGAGGGGGAGACGGAGGGACGGCGGGCGCGACACCTGCGCAGGCTGTCAACGGGCGGTGTCCGAAAGGCGACGCCACGGTCGCCACGGGGGGGCGGTCGCGTGTCCGCAGCCTTACGAGCCACACCCCGCGACCGCCCGGCCCGGCGCCATCGCGGCCCGAGGCACGCCTCACCCCGCCCCGGCGCGCGAAATGCGCGGGCGCTTCCGTCCGCGCACCTGACACACTTGGCCGCATGACCACGCTCAAGTCCAAGCTGCAGGAAGACCTCACCGAGGCGATCAGGGCGCGCGACGAACTGCGCTCGTCCACGCTCCGGCTGACCCTCGCCGCGATCACCAAGGAGGAGGTCTCGGGCAAGACGGCCCGTGAACTCTCCGACGACGAGGTGCAGAAGGTGATCGCCAAGGAGGCGAAGAAGCGCCGCGAGGCCGCCGATGCCTTCGCGCAGGGCGGTCGCGCAGAGCAGGCGGAGCGCGAGAAGGCGGAGGGCGTGATCCTCGACGCCTACCTGCCGCAGCAGCTGACGGACGACGAGCTCCACCAGATCGTCGCGCAGGCGGTCGAGGAGGCCAAGGCAGCGGGCGCTGAGGGACCGCGCGCCATGGGCGCCGTCATGAAGATCGTGAACCCGAAGGTCGCAGGTCGCGCCGAGGGTGGCCGGGTCGCCACCGCGGTGAAGCAGCTGCTCGCCGGCTGAGCAGCCGGTCAGCTGGTCAGTCGGCCAGCTGGTCAGCCGGTCAGTCGGCCAGCCGAGCAGCCGAGACTCGCAGGCCGAGCGCCGCGCCCAGAAAGCCGGCGACTTCGGATACGGCGAAGGGGGAGCCGCTGAACGGGTCCCCCTTCGCCGTGCTCCCTGCACTCCCTGCCTGTGCGGCTTACGGCCAGTTGCCGCCGTTGCCGCCGCCGTTGCCCTGGCCGCGGTTGTTGCCGCCGCCGATCAGGTCCGGCGGGATGGAGATGCCCGGCCACGGTTGCTGCGGGTCGGGCCTGCCGTCGCCCGGCTTCTGCCTGTCCCGGTCCTTGTCCTTGTCCTTGTCCTTCTGGGCGTCCGGTATGTGCACGCTGTTGAACGGCGGGGCGGGCTGGCCGTTCAGCGCCCCGGTCATCGCGGCCTTCCAGATCGGACCCGGGACCGCGCCGCCGAAGACCTTGTCGTGGTACTGGCCGCCGATGGTGATGCGCTCCATCTTCACCTGCTGGCTGGCGCTGCCGACCCAGACGGCACCGGACATGTTCGGGGTGTAGCCCACGAACCAGGCGTTGCGCCGTTCGTCCGTCGTACCGGTCTTACCGGCGTTGTCCCGGCTCTGGAGCCCCGCTTGCTGGCCCGTGCCGGAGTCGACCACTCCGCGCAGCAGGGTGTTTATCGTGTCGGCGGTGTTCTCGTTCATCGCCCTGGAGCACTCGGTCCGCGGGACCTTGAGGCTCTGGCCGTCGGCGGTCGTGATCGACTCGATCGCCGTCGGCGTGCAGTAGGTGCCGCGGTTCGCGAAGGTCGCGTACGCGTTGGCCATGACCAGCGGCGAGATGCCGGTGGAGCCGAGGGTGAGCGCGGACGGCAGTTCCGGCAGCGGCTTTCCGCTGCCCTGCACGACGCCCATCTTGGCGGTGGTCTCCATGACCGGGCAGGTGCCGGTCTCTGCGATCATCTGCACGAAGTAGGTGTTGACCGACTTGGCCATCGCCTCCTTGAGCGCGTACGGCCCGACCTCGGACTCGTTCTCGTTCTCCAGGACCTCCTTCGCGGAGTTGACCCACGGCTTGCCGTTGCAGCCCGGCACCGACTGGGGGTACGGCATCCTGTACGGCGACGGGTACACCTGCGTCGGCGGCTTGCCCTGCTCCAGGGCAGCCGCTGCCAGGAACGGCTTGAAGGTCGAGCCGACCGGGAAGCCGTAGTTCGAGCCGCCCATGCCGTAGTCGACCGAGTAGTTGATCTGGGTCTCGTTCTTGCCGAAGCCGTACGGCTTGGACTGGCCCATGGCGACGATCTTGCCGGTCCCCGGCTGGACCAGCGTCACGGCCGAGGCGACCTTGTCGGTCTGGTGGACGTGGTCCTTTATCGAGTTCTGCGCCGACGCCTGGGCCTGCGGGTCCAGCGTGGTCCTGATCGTCAGACCGCCCTGATTCCAGACCTTGAGCCGGGCCTCCCTGGTCTTGCCGAAGACCGGGTCGGTCAGGAACACCTGGCGGACGTAGTCGCAGAAGAAGCCCGCGCCGTTGACGGCGGTGATGCAGCCGTTCTTGGGCTTGCTGACCTTCAGCTCGATCGGCGTCGCCTTCGCCCGGTCCGCCTCGGCCTGGGAGATGTCGCGGACGTCGGCCATGCGCTGCAGCACGATGTTGCGGCGCTTGGTGGCCTCCTCCGAGTCGTTGACTGGGTCGAAGCGGCTCGGCGACTGGACGATGCCGGCGAGCAGCGCCGCCTCCTCCAGCTTCAGGTCCTTGGCCTTCTTGGAGAAGTAGCGCTGCGAGGCCGCCTCGACCCCGTACGCCTGCTGCCCGAAGAAGGTGATGTTGAGGTAGTTCTCGAGGATCTTCTTCTTGCCCAGCTCCTCCTCGACCTGGATCGCGTACTTCAGCTCGCGGATCTTTCGGCCGAGCGTCTGCTGGGTGGCCTGGGCGACCTTGTCGGGGTCGTCGCCGGCCTCCTCGACGAAGACGTTCTTCACATACTGCTGGGTGAGGGTGGAGGCGCCCTCCGAGACGCCGCCCGACTGCGCGTTCTTGTTCAGCGCGCGCAGCACGCCCTTGAGGTCGATCGCGCCGTGCTCGTAGAACCGGGCGTCCTCGATGGCGACGATCGCCTTCTGCATGTACGGGGAGATCTCGTCGAAGGGCACGACCGTGCGGTCACGTGAGTAGACCGTGGCGATCTGCCCGCCCTCGGCGTCGAGGATCGTGGTGCGCTGACTCAGCGGCGGCGTCTTGAGGTTGGCGGGGATCGTGTCGAACCCCTCGACCGTTCCCTTGGCCGCGAGTCCCAGCGCTCCGGCGGCAGGCAGGGCGATGCCCGCCAGCACCGCTCCGGAGAGCACGCTGACACCGAGGAACTTGGCGGCCTGCTGGGTCCCGGTCAGACCGCCGCCCGAGCGCTTCTTTGGCATGAGGGCAGCCTAATCCGTAGTTATGAGCGTTCCGCAGGAGCATGGGCTTCTCGGAGCGTTCGAGTACCAGACCGTGACATCCAGGTGCAGCCGGGCCCCACGGAGGCCTCAACGTAGATCGGTGCGCGGTCTGGTGCGAGCGGTGGTGGCGGTCACGTGGGCGCCGGGCGGATGCCTAGAAATCACCGGGCCTGGATGCCTAGCTGTAGAACGAGCACCGCTCGGCGCCTTCGCGACCGCCACCACGAGCGGTGTTGGCGCCCGTCGGCGCTGGACGGATGCCCAAAACTCACCCGGCATCGATGCCTATTAAGAGATCGGCGGCGTCCAGGGCCGTCGCGCGTCAACACCTCTCGACTTGATCACGCGTTTGTGTTGGTGGTGCGAGCCCATCGCACGGTGACCTCTCGATACGCCCGAGCCGCCCGAGCTCCCGCATAGACCGAGGCCCGTGGGATGCGCTGGTGCCACGAACGGCTAGTGAGGTGGCGGCCCGACCGCGATGCGGTCGAGGCCTGGGATTAGGTCGCTGCGTGGCCCGCATGCGCTCGTGACCAGCGCAAACGCCAATCCTCGGGGAGGGAAACCTTGATCTACTGCGGAATCGACTGGGCGGAACGAACCCACGACGTCGCCCTGGTCGACGACACCGGCCAGCTGCTGGCCAAGCGGCACATCACCGACGACGCGGCCGGCTACAAGCTCCTGCTGGAACTGCTCGCCGAGTACGGAGACACCGCCGAGAACCCGATCCCGGTCGCGATCGAGACCTCCCGCGGCCTGCTGGTGGCCGGCCTGCGGACCGGCAAGCGCAAGGTATTCGCGATCAACCCAATGGCCGCCGCCCGCTACCGCGACCGGCACAGCGTCTCCCGCAAGAAGTCCGACCCCGGCGACGCCCTGGTCCTCGCCAACATCCTCCGCACCGACATGCACGCCCACCGTCCCCTACCCGACGACTCCGACCTCGGCCGAGCGATCGCCGTCCTCGCCCGCGCCCAGCAGGACTCTCTGTGGAACCGGCAGCAGCTCGCCAACCAGCTCCAGTCCCTGCTGCGCGAGTACTACCCCGCCGCCCTGGCCGCCTTCGCCACCTGGACCAACGGCCTGTGCCGCCCCGAGGCCCGCGAACTCCTCAAGACCGCCCCGACCCCGACCCGGGCCGCGTGACTGACCCGCACCCAGATCCAGGCCGCGCTCAAGCGAGCCGGCCGCGCGGCATCGAAGCCGAGGCCGACCGCCTCCGCGAAGTCTTCGGCGCCGAGTGGGCCCACCAGCCGCCGCTGGTCGAGGACGCGCTCGGCAAGCAGATGCTCGCCCTCCTCATCCAGTTGGACGCCGCCTGCACCGCCGCAGACCAGCTCGCCGAAGCGGTCGAAGAGTCATTCCCCCAGCACCCGGACGCCGAGATTCTGCTGAGCTTTCCCGGCCTCGGCATCCAGCTCGCCGCCCGGGTCCTGGCCGAGATCGGCGACGACCGCACCCGCTTCGCCGACGCCCGCGGTCTCAAGGCCTACGCCGGCTCCTCACCTATCACCCGCGCCTCGGGCAAGAAGTCCTCCATCACCAGACGCTGGGTGAAGAACGACCGGCTCAACCACGCCGGCTACCTCTGGGCCTTCGCCTCCCTACGCGCATCCACCGGAGCAAACGCCCACTACCGGCGCCGACGCGAGCAAGGCGACTGGCACGCGGCCGCCCAACGCAACCTCTTCAACCGCATGATCGGCCAGCTCTACCACTGCCTGAAGCACGGCAGGACCTACGACGAGTCGCTCGCCTTCGGAGCCCCTCCCACCGAGGCCGTTGTCAGCGCGGCTTGAGCCGGTCAGCGGGGAGCGAGACAGGCTTCGAGGGCGGCTCGCTGTCGTGGCGGCAGGTGGTCGCCCAGAGGGATCTTGCGGGGGCTGTGATCGCCCTCGCAGAGCCAGCTCTGTTCGTCATCGTCGAACCACCAGTCCTCGGCGCCCCACATGGGGTGCCCCTGAAGCAGGTGTCTGGCCAACGCCTGGCTCGCCTCGGGCGCACCCTGAGCGACCAGAGCCTCGCCCACCGCCGTCACGGCCTCCTCCGGAACCGCCGCGTCGCCGAGAACAGGCAGAAGAAGGAGGAGGCGGGCGTGAGGGTCGGTGACGCCTGCCGCACCCGGTGGTGCCTCCAGCAGGGCGGCGAGCTCGGGCCAGCACAGCCCGGGGCCGATGCGGTCCTGATCGTCGCTGGCCAGGACGAGATCCTGGCTCCAGTCGGGATGGGTGAGGAAGTAGTCCGTGGTCGTGAACTCCTCGCCGCTGTTGACGTGCACGACGATCGCGAAGCCGCCGGCCAGCGGCACCGTGAACATGGGCCACGCCGACGGGTCGTGGAGTCGGTCCAGCATGGCGGCCGCGTCGCCCGCATCGGAGCCGAAGGCCTCCGGCGCGAACCCCGCAGCCAGGTCCGCCAAGTGCGCGGGCCAGAAGCCCGGCTCATCCAGGAGCGGGTGCCCGTCCACGACGGGCGACGAGGAGTACCAGTGCCGTGCCATCACCATGCCGAGATTCTCCCCAAGCCCCGTCAGGACTGTTCGAAGACCCCTGCCTTCAAGGCCGACTGACTTGACGGCATAGCAACGTGAGGTGTCTACGTTCTCATTCGCCGGACAGGCATAAAGGCATTGGCCTAAGCTGCTCCCAACTGTCACAGCAGTGCGGTTTCGCATCAAGTACCTGACACAACTTCCGCTGTACCCGAATCCGGCGGAAGTGTGTCCGTCAGTCGTGTCCGAATGCGACGCGTGGGTCATCTGTCGTCCCATATGTCCCAACTGAACTGCCCCACAATGTCAGTTATGTTCGATATACCCTCAGGTCACTCCCCTGGGTGATCTGCCGCGTACGCATAGTCCGTTCGGGCCATTCAAGATTGGGCCCCACGGGGGTGTTGCGCTGTGCCCACCTTCCGTAACGTCCTCAACTGGCAGCGGTGAATATGCCGCTGCCGCCGTGGGGGAGCCTCGATTCGGGAGAGGACGGCGCCGGCATGGGCTGGGTAACCGACTGGAGTGCGCAGGCAGCCTGCCGCACTACCGATCCGGATGAACTGTTCGTACAAGGGGCAGCGCAGAACAGGGCCAAGGCGGTGTGCACCGGATGTCCGGTGCGGACCGAGTGCCTGGCTGACGCGCTCGACAATCGCGTCGAGTTCGGCGTCTGGGGTGGAATGACCGAGCGGGAGCGACGCGCGCTGCTGCGCCGGCGGCCGACGGTCACCTCCTGGCGCAGACTGCTCGAGACCGCACGCACGGAATACGAGCGCAGCGCGGGGATATTGCCCGTGGCACTCGACGACGACGAGACCTACGAGGTGTACGCGGCGGTCGGCTGACCGGTCGGGGCGGCGCGAACCGCCGGGTCGGACTCGGCGGGGCAGGGGCCTCGCCGCGGCCGCGGTGAGTGGTGCGCGCTGCTGTGCGTCGTGCGCTGCGGTGAGAAGTGCGCGCGGCGCAGGTGTTCGCAGTGCCTGCTGCGTGCGCGGCATGCCGGGATGCAGGACGCCCTCTTCGCCGTGGGCGCGATCCCATGGCGGGGCGACGCTCTCCGCCGACGCTTCCGGTTGGTTCCCAGCCGCCCGGCGCGAGAAGCGCACAGAGAAGCGCGCAGTCGGGTGGCACGCTCGCGCCTGCCGCGTCTCTGGCCCGCGTCACCGAGAAGACGTCGCCCTCACACCAAGCCCGTCGCCCTCACGCCACGCCCGTCGGCGAGGCCTCGGCCGTCGCGAGGCGGTCGCCGATCGTGCGAAGGCCGGAGAGGTCGTGCACGTCGCCCGGCAGGGCGGGCACCTCTGCGACCGACACCTCCGGGTGGAGCGCGGTGAAGCGGTCGCGTGTGCGCCGCTCGCGGGCGATCACTTGCATCCGTTCGGCATGCAGACGCAGCAGGCCCGCAGTCAGCTGCTGCGGGGTCTGTTCGTCGGAGGCGGAGGCCTCGGATCGCGTTTCTGTGGCGTGACCCGCGGGCGGCGATTCGGGAGAGGGGGCGACGTCCGTGATGTCACGAACACCAGTCTTCCCGGGCCCCTGATCCACAATGCCGTCTTCGTCAAGATTTTCCGCCGCCGCCAGGGCCCGCTCCGCGGACAGCCGCCCCGCCCCGCTGCCGTGCACCCGGTTCAGGACCAGGCCGGCGAGCGGCATGTTCTCCGCCGCCAGCCGCTCGACGAAATACGCCGCCTCGCGCAGCGCGTCCCGCTCGGGCGCCGCGACCACGACAAACGCCGTCCCGGGTGCCTGGAGAAGCCGGTATGTCGCGTCCGCCCTCGTACGGAAGCCGCCGAACATCGTGTCCATCGCCGCCACGAACGTCTGCACGTCTCGCAGCAGTTGGCCGCCGAGGAGCTTCCCCAGCGTCCCGGTCATCATCGACATGCCGACGTTGAGGAACTTCATCCCCGCCCGGCCGCCCATCTTCGCCGGGGCCATCAGCAGCTTGATGAACTTGCCGTCGAGGAACGACCCCAGCCGCTTCGGCGCGTCAAGGAAGTCCAAGGCCGAGCGGGACGGCGGGGTGTCGACGACGATCAGGTCCCACTCGTCGCGCGCCCTGAGCTGGCCCAGCTTCTCCATGGCCATGTACTCCTGCGTGCCCGCGAAACCGGCCGACAGGGACTGGTAGAAGGGGTTCTCCAGAATCGCTCGGGCCCGGTCGGCGTCGGCGTGCGCCTCGACGATCTCGTCGAAGGTCCGCTTCATGTCGAGCATCATGGCGTGCAGTTCGCCGTCGCCGTCGATTCCCTTGACCCTGCGCGGGGTGTTGTCGAGCGAGTCGATGCCCATGGACTGCGCCAGCCGCCGGGCCGGGTCGATGGTGAGGACGACGACCTTGCGGCCGCGCTCGGCCGCCCGGACACCGAGCGCCGCTGCCGTCGTCGTCTTGCCGACGCCGCCCGCGCCGCAGCACACGATGATGCGTGTGTCGGGGTCGTCGATGAGCGGATCGACCTCGAGCCGGGCCGATGCGTCCAGAGTCATGAGCCCGCCCCTTGCTTGCGCAGTTCCTTCGCCAGTTGGTAGAGCCCCGACAGGTCGACTCCCTCATTCAGCACGGGGAGTTCGTACGCACCCAGGCCCAAGGCGTTCAGCGCCCGGCGCTGCTCGCGCTCCAGCTCGACGCGCTGAGCGTGCTCGGCCGCCTGTTCGAGGAGCGGGGTGACGAGCCCGGCGGCGCGCCCGACACCGGCGGCCGTGAGCGCCTTGGTGATGGCCCCGCGCCGGCCGTTCGCGGCGTCGCGCACCGCGTCCTCGTCGAGGAGGTGCGGGCGGACCATGTTCACGATGACGTTGCCGACCGGAAGTTCGGCGGCGCGCAGCTCGGCCACGCCGTCGGCGGTCTCCTGGACCGGCATCTCCTCCAGGAGCGTCACCAGGTGGACGGCGGTCTCCGAGGATTTGAGGACACGCATCACGGCCTGCGCCTGATTGTGTATCGGGCCGATCCTGGCCAGGCCCGCCACCTCGTCGTTGACGTTCAGGAAGCGGGTGATGCGACCGGTGGGCGGCGCGTCCATGACCACGTAGTCGTAGACGTAACGGCCCTGCTTGTCCCGTCGGCGTACGGCCTCGCAGGCCTTGCCGGTCAGCAGGACGTCCCGGACGCCCGGAGCGATCGTCGTGGCGAAGTCGATCGCGCCGATTTTCTTCAGGGCACGGCCGGCGCTGCCGAGCTTGTAGAACATCTGGAGATAGTCGAGGAGGGCGCGCTCGGCATCGATGGCCAGCGCGTACACCTCGCCGCCGCCGGAGGAGACGGCGATCTTGCGTTCCTCGTAGGGAAGGGCCTCCGTCTCGAAGAGCTGGGCGATGCCCTGCCTGCCCTCGACCTCGACGAGGAGAGTCCGCTTCCCCTCGGTCGCGAGGGCGAGCGCGAGTGCGGCGGCCACCGTGGTCTTACCGGTACCGCCCTTGCCGCTGACGACCTGAAGCCTGCTCACGTATTCGAGCCTAACCAGTCGCACCGCGCCCTACGCACGAGGCTGCCTGCGGGCTGCGTCACGAAGCACACGGACGGTGCGGCTACAGTCGCCTCCATGACCAAGTGGGAATACGCGACCGTGCCCCTTCTCGTGCACGCGACCAAGCAGATTCTGGACACCTGGGGCGAGGACGGGTGGGAGCTCGTCCAGGTCGTTCCCGGGCCGAACAACCCCGAGCAGCTCGTGGCCTACCTGAAGCGGGAGAGGGCCTCATGAGCGGCGTCGTGGACGCGAAGCTCGCCGAGCTCGGGCTGACGCTTCCGGCGGTCGTGCCGCCGCTCGCCGCCTACCAGCCGGCCGTGATCTCGGGTGCCTACGTCTACACCGCCGGTCAGCTTCCGATGGTCGAGGGCAAGCTGCCGGTCACCGGAAAGGTGGGCGCGGAGGTCACCCCCGAGGAGGCCAAGGAACTCGCCCGCACCTGTGCGCTGAACGCCCTGGCGGCCGTCAAGTCCGTCGTCGGCGATCTGGACCGCATCGCCCGTGTGGTGAAGGTCGTCGGCTTCGTGGCGTCCGCCGCCGACTTCACCGGCCAGCCTGCGGTCCTCAACGGGGCGAGCGAGCTGCTGGGGGAGGTGCTCGGCGAGAAGGGCGTGCACGCGCGCAGCGCGGTGGGCGTCGCGGTGCTTCCGCTGGACGCTCCGGTCGAGGTCGAGATCCAGGTGGAGCTCGTCCAGGACTGAGCCTTCGGCCAGTACATCCGCGCCGTACGTACGGCCCCGCACCCGCCGGTTCTTCCGGCGGGTGCGGGGCCGCCGCCGTAGGGGGCGCCGGGCCATCGCGACCCACGGGGGCCTCGACTTCGACTCGGAAGAACCTGCGCGGCAGGCGGACTTCGGCAACAGCGTCATGGGCCAGGTCAGCCTGACCAGCAGAGCGGCGGCTACGGCCGGCCGCCCTGTGAGGGGCAGCGCAAGGGAGGCTCTCGAACATCGGCGCGGAAGCGCATAGCATCCGCCCATGTCCAATGGTCAGTGGTACCCGCCGGAATGGCCCGACCGCATCCGCGCACTCGCGAGCGGAGAGCTCACCGCCGTGGCCCCCAAGCGGGCTGCCACGGTGATGCTGCTGCGTGACACGGCGGACGGCACCGCGGTCCACATGCTGCGACGACACACCTCC
Organism: Streptomyces sp. NPDC096176; assembly: GCF_044763255.1. Taxonomy (NCBI): domain Bacteria; kingdom Bacillati; phylum Actinomycetota; class Actinomycetes; order Kitasatosporales; family Streptomycetaceae; genus Streptomyces; species Streptomyces sp. NPDC096176. The sequence continues at coordinate 523,657 of NZ_JBIWFV010000002.1, forward strand.
ATGGCCTTCGCCGGAGGCGCGTACGCGTACCCCGGGGGCGGCGTGGACCCGCGCGACGACCGGCCGGTGCGCTGGACCGGGCCCTCCCTGGACGTGTGGGCGCAGCGCCTCGGCGTCGACGACACCGCGTCCGCCCAGGCGATCGTGTGCGCGGCGGTGCGCGAGACGTTCGAGGAGGCGGGCGTCCTGCTCGCCGGCCGCACCCCCGACACCGTCGTCGGTGACACAACCGGTGACGACTGGGAGGCGGACCGGCAGGCCCTGGTCGACAGGGACCTGTCGTTCGCGGACTTCCTGGACCGCAGGGGTCTCGCGCTGCGCTCCGATCTGCTGGGCGCGTGGGCACGCTGGATCACCCCCGAGTTCGAGCCGCGCCGCTACGACACGTGGTTCTTCGTGGCCGTGCTTCCCGAAGGCCAGCGCACCCGCAACGTCTCGACGGAGGCGGAGACCACGGTCTGGATCAGCCCGGCGGACGCGGCGGACGGGTACGACAGGGGCGAGCTGCTGATGATGCCGCCGACCGTCGCGACGCTGCGGACGCTCCAGGCGTACGGAACCTCCGCGGAGGCGCTGCGGGCCGCGGCCAGCCAGGATCTGGCCCCCGTACTGGCCAAGGCCCGGCTGGAGAACGGGGAGGTCGTTCTGAGCTGGCCGGGGCACGAGGAGTTCACCAAGCACGTCCCGACTTCGGGAGGTCGGCGATGACCGACGCAGCGAGCCTGCCGGGCCAGCCCCGTGGCGGTGCCCTGTCGGGGCCCGCCACGGCCAGGGCCGTCAACGTTCTCGCGCCCAACCCGTCGGCGATGACCCTCGACGGCACGAACACCTGGATCGTCTCCGAGCCGGACTCCGAACTCGCGGTCGTCGTCGACCCCGGCCCGCTCGACGAGGGGCACCTGCGGGCCGTCGTCGAAACGGCGGAACGCGCGGGCAAGCGGATCGCCCTCACCCTGCTCACCCACGGCCACCCGGACCACGCCGAGGGCGCCTCCCGCCTCGCGGAACTCACCCGTACGAACATCCGAGCCCTCGACCCGGCGCTGCGACTCGGCGACGAGGGCCTCGCGCCGGGGGACGTGATCACCACGGGCGGGCTGGAGATGCGGGTCGTCCCCACTCCCGGCCACACCGCCGACTCGCTGAGCTTTCATCTGCCCGCGGACCGTGCCGTGCTGACCGGCGACACGATCCTCGGCCGCGGTACGACCGTCGTCGCGCATCCCGACGGCCGGCTCGGCGACTACCTCGACTCGCTGCGCCGGCTGCGCTCACTCACCGTCGACGACGGCATCCACACGGTGCTGCCGGGCCACGGCCCGGTGCTCGACGACGCCCAGGGGGCGGTCGAGTTCTACCTCGCCCACCGGGCGAACCGGCTCGCCCAGGTGGAGACGGCGGTCGAGAACGGCTGCGCGACCCCTGCCGAGGTCGTCGCGCACGTCTACGCGGACGTCGACAGGTCCCTGTGGCCGGCCGCCGTACTGTCGGTGCGTGCGCAGCTCGAGTACCTGCAGGACCACGGTCTGATCGGACAGCCCTGACCGACCCGCGGACCGCCCAGCGACGACCCCGGGGACCTGCCCGGGGAACTGGCCGGCCACCCCACGGCGTCCTGGTGCCGACGATGCTTTACGCTCCGCTTACTTTTGCGGCATCAGTCCCTCGGGGGGAAACGTGTTCGTCCTGTTCGTCATTCTGGTCATCGCCGCCGCGGTGATGTACCTCGTCGCCAGAGGCGGCGACAACCGGGGCCTCAAGCTCGGCGCGGTGGGGGCGCTCATAGCCGGTCTCTTCTCGGGCGTGGTCAGCTGTGTGCACGTCGTCAGCGCCTACGAGGTCGGCGTCCCGGTCACCTTCGGCAAGGTGGGCACGCCGATGAACTCCGGTATGAACATCACCTCGCCGTTCACCAACGTCACGACGTTCTCCACCCGACCGGTCGACCTCAACCTCTCCGACAAGGACGTGGTCGAGGTGCGCTCCTCGCAGGGCGGCGTCATGTACGCGGAGGTGACCGTGAAGTGGGCGGTCACCCCGGCCAAGGCCATCGAGCTCTACAAGCTGGCCGGCAGCGAGGACGCCATCCAGCAGCGACTGGTCTTCCCGGACAGCCGGGAGATCATCCGTAACGTCTTCGCCCGGCACACCAGCGAGGAGGGCTACACCTCCGCGCGCGAGAAGATCAACGCCGAGATCGCCGACCTGATCAAGGAGCGGCTGGCGCCGCGCGGCATCGCCGTCACGACCGTCAACCTGCGCAACGTGCGGCCGTCCGAGCAGCTGCAGGACCAGATCGACCGCAAGATCCAGCAGCAGCAGGCCACGGAACGGGCGACCGAGGCGGCGCGCACCGCGAAGGCGGAGGCGGAGCGCCGGCGGATCGAGGCCGAGGGCATCGCCAAGGCCAACAAGATCCTCAACGACTCGCTCAGCGACAAGGTCCTGGCCAACCAGTGCATCGAGGCGTTCAAGGAGGCGGCACAGAAGAACCCGGTCTACGCCGTGCCGTGCGGCGACGGCTCGGGCAACCCGCTGATCGTGGACGGCACCAAGCGCTGATCCACGCGAAGGGGGCCGCCCGCATCATCATGCGGGCGGCCCCCTTCGCACAGCTGCTCGGTGTGCCTGGCGGGGCTCCTCAACGGGAGCGCTTGGCCAGCCGCTCCACGTCAAGCAGGATCACCGCACGGGCCTCCAGGCGCAGCCAGCCGCGCTGTGCGAAGTCGGCCAGCGCCTTGTTCACGGTCTCGCGGGAGGCGCCGACCAGCTGGGCCAGCTCTTCCTGGGTGAGGTCGTGGACGACGTGGATGCCCTCCTCCGACTGCACGCCGAAGCGGCGCGACAGATCGAGGAGCGCACGGGCGACACGGCCCGGGACGTCGGAGAAGACCAGGTCGGACATCTGGTCGTTGGTCTTGCGGAGCCGGCGGGCGACCGCGCGCAGCAGGGCTGTGGCCACCTCGGGCCGGACGTTCAGCCACGGCTGGAGATCGCCGTGGCCGAGCCCGAGGAGCTTGACCTCGGTCAGCGCGGTGGCGGTCGCGGTCCGGGGGCCCGGGTCGAAGAGGGACAGCTCGCCGATCAGCTCGCCCGGGCCGAGCACGGCGAGCATGTTCTCGCGGCCGTCGGGGGAGGTGCGGTGGAGCTTGACCTTGCCTTCGGTGACCACGTAGAGGCGGTCGCCCGGTTCGCCCTCGTGGAAGAGCGCGTCGCCGCGGGCGAGCGTCGCTTCACTCATCGAGGCGCGGAGCTCCGCGGCCTGCTCGTCATCGAGCGCCGCGAAGAGCGGGGCGCGCCGCAGAACGTCGTCCACGAGTTCTCTCCTTGTCGACCTGCTCAGGGGACGTTGGTCCCATGATGCCGGACCGTGCCGTGCCGGCCCGGGGACACTGTGCCCCGAGGGGCGCCACCGGGGAAACGGACCCTGGTGGTAAACAATCGTGCGATCAATCACAACAAGTTTGACGCACGGGCGCGTCTCCCCCTACGGCAGGGGCCCGATCGGGTCCTGATTACGGGGGGCCGGGGCGGATGTCGGTAGTGGCCTTTAGGCTGGCCGGGTGTCCAATTCGCCGGTGAGAGCACAGGCCGAGGGGGCTGGGAGCGTGTCCGGTAAGGAGAATTCCGCCGTGGGCGAACAGCGGATGCCCAGCTTGGGCAAAAGGAAGAAATCGGTCAAACCGGAATCCCGGCTGGCCATGGTCAGACGCGCTCGCCGTATCAACCGCGAGCTGGCCGAGGTCTATCCCTATGCCCATCCCGAGCTCGACTTCGAGAACGCGTTCCAGCTGCTGATCGCGACGGTTCTCTCCGCACAGACCACCGACCTCCGGGTCAACCAGACCACGCCCGCGCTCTTCGCGAAGTACCCCACGCCGGAGGACCTGGCCGCGGCGGAGCCCGAGGAGGTCGAGGAGCTCATCCGCCCCACCGGCTTCTTCCGTGCCAAGACCAAGGCGATCATGGGCCTGTCCGCAGCCATCCGAGACGACTTCGGGGGGGAGGTCCCCGGCCGTCTGAAGGACCTGGTTTCCCTGCCCGGAGTAGGCCGCAAGACCGCGTTCGTCGTCCTGGGCAATGCTTTCGGCGTCCCCGGCATCACCGTGGACACGCATTTCATGCGGCTCGCCCGGCGGTGGAAATGGACCGAGCAGGACGACCCGGTGAAGATCGAGGCCGAGATCGCAGAGATCTTCCCGAAGAGCGAATGGACGATGCTCTCCCACCGGGTGATCTTCCACGGCCGCCGTATCTGCCACGCCCGCAAGCCCGCCTGCGGCGCCTGCCCGATCGCGCACCTCTGCCCGGCGTACGGGGAGGGCGAGACCGACCCCGAGAAGGCCGCCAAGCTCCTGAAGTACGAGATGGGCGGTCGGCCCGGCCAGCGCCTCAAGCCGCCCCCGGACTACCCGGGCAAACCGGCCCCGGCCCTGGGTGCGATCGAGTGACGTCGCCCCGGACGGAACGATCGAGGTGCCCCGCGGCGTTGTCCGTGAGGGGGTGCCGATGACACGCACAGGAGAAGAGACGTACAAGCGGTTCGACCAGCAGAGCGACGGCAAGGTCGTCGTCGACGGGGACGTAGTCGTCACCACGGAAGGCCTGCCCGAGTGGCTTGGCGCCGTGGTGCGCGCCGCCGACACCGTCGAGCCGCACCAGCTCAGCCGCTTCCTGCCGCCCGAGAGCGGCCACGGCCGCCAGTCGGCGGTGCTCGTCCTCTTCGGTGAAGGCGCAAAGGGCCCCGAGCTGCTGCTCATGGAGCGTGCGAGCACCCTCCGGTCCCACGCCGGGCAGCCCTCCTTTCCCGGCGGCGCGCTCGATCCGGCGGACGGCGACCCGGCGACCACCGGCCCTCTGCGCGCCGCGTTGCGGGAGGCCGAGGAGGAGACCGGTCTCGACCCGTCGGGCGTTCAGATCTTCGGAGTGTTGCCCAAGCTCTACATCCCGGTGAGCAGTTTTGTCGTCACGCCCGTATTGGGATGGTGGCGCACCCCCAGCCCGGTCGGGGCGGTCGATCCTGCCGAGACCGCACGGGTCTTCGCCGTGCCCGTGGCAGATCTCACGGACCCCGCCAACCGTGCGACGGCCGTGCACCCGCGCGGTCACGCGGGACCCGCTTTCACGGTCGACGGGGCCCTGGTCTGGGGTTTCACGGCCGGAGTCATCGACCGGATCCTGCACTTCGCCGGCTGGGAGCGACCATGGGACCGCACCAAGCAGGTCCCGCTGGACTGGCACGCATGACAGGCTGATCCAGTCATGCGCTCCCGGCGGGGCGCGACATCTCGAAGCGGCAGCGCGCCGTGGGCCGACCCAGCCGGACAGAGCACCCGGCGACGACACTGCGAGGCAAATGACGGTGAACGTGCTGGACATCCTGTTGCTGGTCGCCGCCGTGTGGTTCGCGATCGTCGGCTATCGCCAGGGCTTCGTCGTCGGCATCCTGTCGGTCATCGGCTTCCTCGGCGGCGGACTCGTCGCGGTCTATCTGCTTCCGGTGATCTGGAGTGCGCTGACCGACGACTCGGAGGTGTCCACCACAGCCGCGATAGTCGCCGTCGTCATCGTGATCGTCTGTGCCTCGATCGGCCAAGCCTTCACCACCCATCTCGGCAACAAGCTGCGCCGCTTCATCACCTGGTCACCTGCTCGCGCCTTGGACGCCACCGGCGGCGCGCTGGTCAACGTCGTCGCGATGCTGCTGGTCGCCTGGCTGATCGGCTCCCTGCTCGCCCCCACGGCGTTGCCCACCCTGGGCAAGGAGGTCCGCAGCTCGAAGGTGCTGCTCGGGGTGGACCGCGTGCTGCCCGATCAGGCCGACACCTGGTTCAGCGACTTCACCTCCGTGCTCGCCCAGAACGGCTTCCCACAGGTCTTCAGCCCGTTCGCCAACGAGCCCATCACCGAGGTGCAGGCGCCCGACCCGGCACTTGTCGGCAGTCCCGTCGCCGCACGCGCCAAACAGTCCATCGTCAAGGTCGTCGGCACGGCCCCGAGCTGCGGCAAAGTGCTGGAAGGCACCGGCTTCGTCTTCGACCAACGCCGCGTGATGACCAACGCCCACGTCGTCGGCGGCGTCGAAGAGCCGACCGTGCAGATAGGGGGCGAGGGCCGGCTCTACGACGCCAAGGTCGTCCTCTACGACTGGCAGCGCGACATTGCCGTACTGGATGTCCCCGACCTCAAAGCGCGCCCGCTCGAGTTCACCGACTTCGAGGAGGGCGACGCGCGCAGCGGCGACAGCGCGATCATCGCGGGCTTCCCGGAGAACGGCTCGTACGACGTGCGCTCCGCCCGTATCCGCGGCCGGATCAACGCCAACGGCCCCGACATCTACCACCGCGGCACCGTCCGCCGCGATGTCTACTCACTGTTCGCGACGGTGCGCCAGGGCAACTCCGGCGGCCCGCTGCTGACGACCGACGGCAAGGTCTACGGAGTCATCTTCGCCAGGTCCCTGGACGACGCCGACACCGGCTACGCCCTCACGGCCGATGAGATCCGCGAGGACATCACACTGGGCCGCACGGCCAACCAGCAGGTCGACAGTCAGGAATGTGCGCTGTAGAGAGCGATCCGGCGTGTGCCCCGGAGCCCGGCCCCCTCGGCGGACGGCCCCGGGGCTCCGGAAACTCCGGTCCTGCGGAGCCCGGCAATGAGTCCCTGGTGGTGTCCGGTGGGGCCGAGGTCAGTCCCGGTGATGATGGCGCAGGCGCGCGGACACCCAGCGTGCGCGGCGCCTGAGGATGCGCGGAATGCCCATCCCCTGCCCGGGATGCTCGTGGTCCTCGCTCTGGAGGCCACCCGTCTCGTGGGTGATCGGCCCACTGGCCGAGCGGCGGTTGCGTGCTGCGTCACCGTAGTCGTGCGTCCAGCCCATACCCGGACGTCTGCCCGGGCCCCATGGTCGGTAACCGTGCGAGGGGCCGCCAATTGGCCTATGCGCCAGGCAATTGGCTGTTCGTAGGACAACCGTTCTTCCGTGCGTGCGAAAGCACCACGTCGGCCTACCGATCGGGCTCGGGATCCTTGAGCCAGTTGATCAGCTCGTTCGAGAACGCCACCGGATCCTCTTCGTGAGGGAAGTGGCCCAGACCGTCGAACAGCCGCCACCGGTACGGCGCTTCGACGTACTCGCCGGAACCCGCCGCGCTGCGTGTCCGCATCGCCGGATCGAGTGAGCCGTGCAGATGAAGGGTGGGCACACGCACCGGACGCTTCATCCGCCGGTTGAACTGGATGCCGTCAGGACGGGCCAACGACCGCACCATCCACCGGTACGGCTCGATCGAGCAGTGCGCTGTCGACGGGATGCACATCGCCCGCCGGTAGACTTCGACGGCCTCTGCGTCGAGCGGCTGCGGGCCGCACCAGCTTTCGATCAGTTCGCCTACCAAAGCGGCGTCATTCGCGACGAGTTGACGCTCCGGCAGCCACGGACGCTGAAAGCTCCACACGTACGAGCCGGCACGGCTCTGCGCGAAGTCGGACAGCATCGCCGAACGCCACCGCCGGGGGTGCGGCATCGAGGACACCGCGAGCCGGCGCACCAGCTTCGGCCGCATCACGGCCGCCGTCCACGCCAGATACCCGCCCAGGTCGTGCCCTACCAAGGCCGCGTCCGGCTCGCCGAGCGAGCGCACGACACCCGTGATGTCCAGCGCGAGGTTGGCGGGATCGTAACCGCGCGGCGTCCGGTCGCTGCCGCCCACGCCGCGCAGATCCATCGCCACCGCCCGGAAGCCGGCGTCGGCGAGCGCGGTCAGTTGGTGCCGCCACGTCCACCAGAACTGCGGGAAGCCGTGCAGCAGCATCACCAGCGGTCCGTCGCCCATCTCGGCGATATGGAAGCGGGCACCATTGGCCGCCACGTCGCGGTGGGTCCAGGGACCGTCGATGCGTACGGGGCTGCCGAGGGTGCCGAAGCTGCCATGGCCGGAATCAGGGACCGTCATGCTGATGAGCGTGCCACAACTGCGCACCCCTCGTTCGCCACTGTCCGGCCACAGCGGCCGCCGGCCAAGGCTTTGGGCGCCGCTCCGGTCAAGGCTCCGGTCATACGGCGATCTTGTCCTGCCGGGTTCCGGCTGTGAGCTCGGGCTGCCCGGTTCCTCGCGGATGCGGCTTGACGTTGCCCAGTACGGCAGCTGTCTCCTTGGCGGACGCCACGGCCTTCTGCGGGCCGCGGCCTCGCTTCGCCTTCTTCGCGAAAACCATTCCGATCAGGCCGAGCAGCAGGGCCAACAGGACGTTGGCCGCGAAGGAGAGCAGGAAGCAGACCGAGAGGTGCCAGCCGCTCCATGCCCGGATGCCGTAGGCGAGCGCGAAGCTCAGCATCGGCAGCGAGAAGATCAGCACCGCTCCGGCGGCGCTGAACGCGCCACCGCTGACACCGGCCTTCTTCACGTCCTGCCGCAACTGGGCCTTGGCCAGCGCGATCTCGTCGTGTACCAGCGCGGACATCTCGGCGGTCGCCGAGGCGACCAGCTGGCCGAGACTGCGCTCGGCGCCGACAGCGTTCGCTGTGGTGTTGCCGGGATCGCTCATCGCTGACTCCCTCTCTTCATCCCTGGGCCTTGTTACGGGTCCTGTCAGATCATGCCGGACTCGCGAGCATTCTGCCTCGCCCAGGGTTTTGCGGCGCTGCCTGCGCCTGAAGCGCCGCAGGGTGGTGGTTGATGGTCGTTGTTGGTCGCGCCGGCGGCCCTTCGACGGCCCCGAGACGGCCCCGGCATTCGAAGGATTGCGCGAACGCTCCTGAACCTCGCTGTGGTCGACGGTGGCTGCAGCGACCGCCCCAGGACGTCGCCGAGCTCGCGGTTGAACTCGCCGGGGCGGGCGTCGTCGGCATCTCAACGTGGAGGACGGTCCCGGACGGTCCCCACCGGCCCCAAGCAGCAGAGCGAGCTGAGCCATGAAGGACGTGGCGCCCGGACTCTTCGTCAAGGCACGTACCGGCACCCACTGGCTGCCCGGGACAGGAAAGCCTTGGCCAGTGGCACAGACGCTCCTCAGCCTTCACACCTTTCTCCCACCCCGGAGTGCGGCCGAAGCCCCTAAACTGCACAGGAGCCTGGAGGCAGTTGGCATTCTCCGGGCTGTACTCGCGCGCCGACCCCTTGGGGCAGCTCTGACCCGGGCCGGCAGACAGCGCATCGAGCAACGTTCTAGGGGGAACGACTTGAAGTTCATGCCCATGCGTCGGGTGGCCACGCTGGTACCGGCTGCCGTCGCCGCATTCCTCACGGGAAGCCTCATCTCTGCGCCTGCGGCGCAGGCCGACGAGGGGCACGGGTGTGCAGGCGCATACGTGAAGTACACCTCCAAGGGTGACTATCTGTATGTGAAGGACCAGAAGAAGGACGGGCGCACCGTCTTCGTCAATCTGACTGGCCCGGGCGGCGCCAGGGAGTACCACGTGACAAGGGGAGCGGGTAAGTCCTACACGTGGAACCTCGACCGCCCAGAACGCAAGACGAACAAGATCATCGTCTCCTTGGTCAAGGGTGACCCTTACCGCGGCGACAGTGACTGGAAGCACTGCACGACCTTCGAGTTCCGGACGTGACGAGCCGCCTTGCGGCTGACGTTTAGTAGTGATGCGGCCTGTCATCCATGGATGACAGGCCGCATCACGTCCCCGGGGCGCCGGTCAGCGGACCCGGCCCGACCTGGATGGTGGCGGGAGCTCCTCGGTCGAAGACGACCAAGGTCTACGGACTGTCGCCGTCGTCGCGCGACGCCCCGGCCGCTTCTGCCATCCTGCGGTGCTCCTCGGCCTTCTTGTCGTAGATCGCGGCCATCCTCAGGTGGTAGGCCGGGTCGTCCTGTTCGTAGATATCCGGTACGCCGGACATGTCCTCGTCGCGTTCCTCCTCCGCAGACAGGGCTTGGTAGGTGCGTACCCGCAACTTCAGCAGGACCGCGGCGAGAACGGCGGCGATCAGCGACCCCATCAGCACCGCGGCCTTGACCTCGTCCGTCAGCGTCGCGTCGCCGGCGAAGGCGAGTTCGCCGATCAGCAGCGAGACGGTGAATCCGATGCCGGCGAGTGTGGCGAGCGCCAGGACGTCCGGCCAGGCCAGGTCCTCGTTCAGCTCGGCCTTGGTGAAGCGCGCGGCCAGCCACGTGCCGCCGAAGACGCCAAGTGCCTTGCCGACCACGAGCCCAAGGACCACGCCGAGGGTCTCGGGCTTGGTGAAGACATCGGTGAGGGACTCGCCCGTGACGGCGACACCGGCCGAGAACAGCGCGAACAGGGGGACGGCGAAACCCGCGGAAAGGGGACGGACCCGATGCTCGATGCGTTCGCCCGGCGAGTGATCCTCCCCCTCGCGGCGGGTGCAGCGCAGCATCAGGCCCATCGCCACACCGGCGATGGTGGCGTGGACGCCGCTGTTGTACATCAGGCCCCAGATGACGAGGGCGAGCGGCACGTAGACGTACCAGCCGCGCACTCCCATGCGCAGCAGCAACCAGAACACGACGAGACCGAGGGCTGCGCCGCCGAGGGCGACGAAGTTCAAGTCGTTGGTGAAGAAGATTGCGATGATCAGGATCGCGAAGAGGTCGTCGACGACGGCGAGGGTCAGCAGGAAGGCGCGCAGCGCCGACGGCAGGGCCGTGCCGATGACCGCCAGCACGGCCAGCGCGAACGCGATGTCGGTGGCGGTCGGGACGGCCCAGCCGGCAGTGGAGCCGCCTCCGGCGGCGGTAACCGCGAGGTACACGAGCGCCGGCATGGCCATGCCGCAGAGGGCGGCGATGACGGGCAGAGCGGCGGCCTTGGGGTCGCTCAGTTCGCCGGCGACCAGCTCACGCTTGAGCTCGATGCCGGCGACGAAGAAGAAGACCGCCAACATCCCGTCGGCGGCCCAGTGCTGGATCGACAGATCGAGGCCGAGCGAGGCGGGACCGATGTGGAAGTCACGTACGGAGGTGTAGCTCTCGCTCAGCGGAGTGTTTGCCCAGATCAGCGCGGCGACCGCGGCGATGAGGAGGAGCACGCCCCCGAGGGTCTCGGTGCGCAGAGCGTCCGCGACGTAGTTCCGCTCCGGGAGCGAAAGCCGTCCGAGGAACTTGCGGCTGGTGGTGGGGCGGGGCGCGGCCACGGGCGGGGACCTCCGGTCTGGTGGACAGCACAAAACACTTGCCGACCAGACTTCCCGGCGCACCTTGGATCGCACGTTCGCGTCCCTGACTGTGTCATTGACGCGTTGTTTACCCTACCTGGCGGCAGCCGCGGCGGCAGGGGAGGCCGTCCGCAGGCCCCCGGCGCGGTGCGCGCCGGGGGCCTGCGGACGGCGGGCAGGAAACCGCTGCTGTCAGTCCTCGGAGGGGGCGCTCGGCAGCTTCGACTGGATGAGGTCCATGACGGAGGAGTCGGTCAGCGTGGTGACATCACCGAGCTGCCGGTTCTCGGCCACGTCGCGCAGCAGTCGGCGCATGATCTTTCCCGAGCGGGTCTTCGGCAGCTCGGCCACCGGCATGATCCGCTTGGGCTTGGCGATCGGGCCGAGTGTCGCGCCCACGTGGTTGCGCAGGTCGTCCACAAGACTGTCGTCCTCGCTGGCCGTGCCGCGCAGGATCACGAAGGCCACGATGGCCTGTCCGGTGGTCTCGTCCGTGGCGCCCACGACCGCCGCCTCCGCGACCTTCGGGTGGGAGACCAGCGCGGACTCGACCTCCGTGGTCGAAATGTTGTGGCCGGAGACCAGCATCACGTCGTCGACCCGGCCGAGCAGCCAGATGTCGCCGTCGTCGTCCTTCTTGGCTCCGTCGCCCGCGAAGTACTTGCCTTCGAAGCGCGACCAGTAGGTGTCGAGGAAGCGCTGGTCGTCGCCCCAGATGGTGCGCAGCATGGACGGCCACGGCTCGGTGAGGACGAGGTAGCCGCCACCGCCGTTGGGCACCTCGTTCGCCTCGTCGTCCACGACGGTGGCCGAGATGCCGGGCAGCGGGCGCTGTGCGGAGCCCGGCTTGGCCTCGGTCACGCCGGGCAGCGGCGAGATCATCATCGCGCCGGTCTCCGTCTGCCACCAGGTGTCCACGACCGGGGTCTTTCCGGCGCCGATGTTCTGCCGGTACCAGATCCAGGCCTCGGGGTTGATGGGCTCACCGACCGACCCGAGAACCCGCAGGCTGCTCAGATCGAACTTGGCGGGGATGTCGTCGCCCCACTTCATGAACGTCCGGATCGCGGTGGGCGCGGTGTAGAGGATCGTGACGCCGTACTTCTGCACGATCTCCCAGAAGCGGCCCTGGTGAGGGGTATCGGGCGTGCCCTCGTACATCACCTGCGTCGCACCATTGGCCAGCGGTCCGTACACGATGTACGAGTGGCCGGTCACCCAGCCGATGTCGGCTGTGCACCAGTAGACGTCCGACTCGGGCTTGAGGTCGAAGACGGCGTGGTGGGTGTAGGCCGTCTGGGTGAGGTAGCCGCCGGAGGTGTGCAGGATGCCCTTCGGCTTACCGGTCGTGCCGGACGTGTAGAGGATGAAGAGCGGGTGCTCGGCGTCGAAGGCCTCGGGGGTGTGCTCCGCGGGCTGCCGGCCGACGATGTCGTGCCACCAGACGTCGCGCCCCTCGGTGAAGGCGGTCTCCTGGCCGGTCCGTCGAATGACGAGCACGTGCTCGACCTGCGGGCAGCGGGCGACCGCTTCGTCGATCGCGGGCTTGAGCGCGCTCGGCTTGCCACGGCGGTAGCCGCCGTCGGAGGTGATGACCAGTTTGGCGTCGGCGTCCTGGATGCGGGAGGCGACGGCGTCGGCGGAGAAGCCGCCGAAGACCACGGAGTGCGCGGCGCCGATGCGGGCACACGCCAGCATCGCGACGGCGGCCTCGGGGATCATCGGCAGGTAGATCGCGACCCGGTCGCCCTTGCGGACGCCGAGCTCGAGCAGAGCGTTGGCGGCCTTGGAGACCTCGCCCTTGAGTTCGGCGTAGGTGATGGCACGGCCGTCACCGGGCTCGCCCTCGAAGTGGATGGCGACACGGTCGCCGTTGCCCGCCTCCACGTGGCGGTCCACGCAGTTGTAGGCCACGTTGAGCTTGCCGTCGGCGAACCACTTCGCGAACGGCGGGTTGGTCCAGTCGAGGGTCTCGGTCGGTTCGGTGGCCCAGGTGAGCCGACGCGCCTGCTCGGCCCAGAAGCCAAGCCTGTCCGCCGCGGCCTGCTCATACGCCTCCGCGGTTACGTTGGCGCTCGCTGCCAGCTCGGCCGGCGGGGCGAACCGCCGCTCTTCCTTAAGAAGGTTGGCCAGGCTCTCGTTGCTCACGACATCTCCCTTTCCCAGGGCGTCTTCTGTGCGTATGTGTCCCAGGCCATACCTCATCAGCCGGAGGGCCCGGGTGACAAGGGCCTGCCGAACATTGGTGTAGACCTGTGGGCCCCTCGCCCCCGGGCGGCGGGGACGAGGGGCCATACGTTCTCACGGACGCGGTGCGTGAGCGGTTCATTACCTGCGCGCCCAGGCGGGCCGTGCGACCACTCAGACGTCGCGGTCAGGCACGGGACTTCTCCAGCGCGGATGGGGCGGGGGCCACCCTGTCGAAGACCTCGTCGATTTCATGCTCCGCGGAGTTCGTGAGGAGATACGCCTGGGCCTCGGCGACGTGGAAGTACATCCCGTGCAACTGGAGCGAGCCCTCGGCGAGCCGCCGTGCCACCGACTCATGGGCCCGCAGGTGCTCCAGTTGCTGGACGACATTGGTCAGGCAGAGCTGCTCGACGGCGTCGGTGGGCAGGCGGCCGGAAATCCTGGCCCAGGAGCGATGGCGGTTCGTCATCCGTTTCAGGCTGGGCATTCCGTGCCGCAGCCAGCGGCCAAGCGGTGTGGGGGAGGTGCCCGGCGGGCTGTTGAGCAGTGCCTGCATCGCGCCGCAGCCGGAGTGGCCGCAGACGGTGATCGAACTCACCTCGAGGATGTCGACCGCGTACTCGATGGCGGCCGCCACGGAGTTGTCCGAACCGTCCTTGCCCGGCAGCGGCACCAAGTTGCCCACATTGCGGACGGTGAACAGATCGCCGGGTCCGCTTGCCGTGATCATGCTGGTCACGAGTCGGGAGTCGGCGCAGGCGATGAAGAGCTGCGACGGACGCTGGCCTTCCCGGGCGAGCCGCGCCAGTTCGTCGCGCACCAGCGGGGCGGTGTTGCGCTGGAAGGAGCTGAGCCCGCTGGCCAGGTGGTGCGCGTCCGTTTTGCGCGGCCGGTCGTCGCAGTGGTGATTGCGCCAGGGCGTCCAGGGGCGGCAGCAGCTGTGCGACTCGTCGGCGGGCTCGCTGATTCGGCCGCCCGCCCGTCCGGTGATCTCGACCGTCCCGCCCTGTGCGGCGTGGGCCGTCTGCCAGTCGTGCAGGGCCTCGTACGCGGCATGGTCCATGAAGGAGCCATCCAACTCGACCACGCAGTCGGCACCGGCGGGGACCTGGCTCAGCATCCGGCTCAGCCTGGGCACGGCGAGAAAGGTCAACTGTCCGCGTGCACGGACCCGGTGGACTCCGTCCTGTTCCTCCACCGTGATCCTGGTGCGCGTCAGCCGGTGCAGCGCTACTGCCACGGCCACCGCGATGCCGATGACGACACCTTCCAGGACTCCGGTGAGGACCACCGCGGTCAGTGTGGCCGCGTAGACGAGCATCTCTCGGTTCTTCCGCACGTTGCGCATGTGCGTGATGTTGACCATCTGTACGCCGACGACCATGACCAGGGCCGCCAGCGCGGCCAGTGGAATCAGATCGAGGACGGGCACGAGCAGCAGCGCGGCGACCACGATCCAAAAGCCGTGCAGCATGGTGGAGTTCCGGCTCACCGCGCCCGCGGCCACGTTGGCGGAACTGCGGACGGCGACACCGGTGATGGGAAGTCCGCCGAGCGCACCGGACACGACGTTCGCGGCGCCTTGGCCCACCAGCTCGCGCTCGAGGTCGGCACGCGGGATGCGTACCCGCGGCTTCTTGCGGGCGGCGGTCAACTTGTCGATGGCGACGGCCGACAGCAGCGACTCGACACTCGCCACGAGTGTCACGGTGAGCACCGCGGCGAGCAGACCGAGCACCGGGCCTTCCGGCAGCTCGGGCAGTGCGTGTGAGCGCCATGACGGCAGGTCGACCCGAGGCTGGTGGAGGCCGGCGAGCGTGGCGAACGCGGTTGCCGCCGCCACCGCGGCGAGCGCCGCCGGAACGGTCCGCACGATCCTGCCCGTGCGACCCGGCACGCGAGGCCACAGAAGCAGCACGGCGACGGTCAGGACGCTGACCGACAGCGCGGCAGGGTGGAGATCGGCAAGCTGCGCCGGCAGGCCCTGGACGTTGCTGATGGCCGAGCTCTGGGGTGTGCCGCCGAGGACGATATGGAGCTGGGCGAGGGCGATGGTGACGCCGATGCCGGCCAGCATGCCGTGGACGATGGCCGGGCTGACCGCGAGAGCCGAACGCGCCACCCGCAGTGCTGCGAGGGCGAGTTGGCACAGTCCGGCGAGGACGGTGATGGCGCAGGTGGTGCGCCAGCCGTAGTGCTGGATCAGCTCGGCGGTGACGACGGTCAGGCCGGCGGCGGGGCCGCTTACCTGCAGCGGCGCCCCGCCGAGCCGGCCGGCCACGATGCCGCCGACGGCGGCCGCGACGAGCCCGGCCTGCAGGGGTGCGCCGGTGGCGAGCGCGATGCCGAGGGAGAGCGGCAGCGCGATCAGGAAGACGGCGATGGACGCGGAGAGATCGGCGCCCGCGATGTGGAAGCGACGGCCGGTGCCCGGCGGCGGGCTGTGCCGGCGCTGGAAGCGTGATGTGAGGGGACCGGCGGGGGCCGGCCGGTTCTGCTCGGGCTTGTCGGGCCCGTGAGAAGGATCGGCGGTGCGAATAGGGGCGAAGGACATGGTTCCCGTCTCCTCCGGGGCAGCGCGGTCGCGGAATGGGGGACGCGGCCGTGGGTCACGGCGTGCAGCGGCGGGATAGTCAAACGTTCGGTAAATGGATCGTAATGGCGAGTAAAGACTCGGGCATTATCTCCTGCGCAAATGGGGCAATCTTTCACCCGATTCGACGATTAGTCATTTGATACGGCTTGTCACCCGTTCCCTCCCTGCCTCGCGATGCGAGTTTGGCGGTTGCCCCGGGCCACCGTCAGACAGTCGTATCGGCACAGGAATGAGGTGGGCGGATGTTGGCCGCCACGAAGAGGGTTGTCGCCGTCGGCGTCGGCGCCGCGGTGTTGGTCGCAGGTCTCGCCGGGTGTTCCGGTTTCGACAGCCTCGGGTCATCGGGCGGCTCAGGGGCCAAGAAAGGCGTCGCGGCCCCCAAGGGCCCGGTCCGTCTCATCGGCGACGGATCCACCGCGTTCACCGGCACCCAGCCCGGACTGCTCAAGCCCGAGCGGCTGAAGCCCGGTGAGGCGCCTCCGCAGTTCGTGGTGTTTTCCTGGGACGGCGCCGGTGAGGACAGCCAGAAGCTGTTCTCGCACTTCCGCAAGGTCGGCAAGAAGTACGACATGACAATGACGTACTTCCTCAGTGGCGTCTATCTCCTCCCCGAGAAGAAGCGGGCCATGTACGACCCGCCCAAGTACCCTGCCGGACGCTCGGACATCGGTTTCAACGATGTCCAGGGCATCAGGGACACCGTTCGTGAGCTGCGCGGCGCCTGGCTCGACGGCAACGAGGTGGGCACGCACTTCAACGGTCACTTCTGCGGCAAGCGCGGGGTGGGAAGCTGGTCCGTCGAGGAGTGGAAGAGCGAAATCAGCCAGGCCAAGTCGTTCGTGAAGAACTGGAAGACCAACGCAGGGCTCGCCGGTGCGGAGCCCCTCCCCTTCGACTACGAAAAGGAGCTCATCGGGGCCCGCACGCCGTGTCTGGAAGGCCGGGAGAACTTCACACGGGCCGCGAGCGAGTTGGGCTTCCGCTACGACACCAGCGGCATCAGCAACCAGGTGTGGCCCGACAAAGAACTCGGTCTGTGGGACCTCGCCCTTCAGCTGGTACCCGTTCCCGGTCGGTCCTTCGAAACGCTGTCGATGGACTACAACTTCATGGTCAACCAGTCCGGTACACCCAGGGGTGACCCGTCGAAGCACAGGTACTGGGGCAACCAGATGCGCGACGGCCTGATCAAGGCCTTCTACCGTGCCTACCAGGGCAACCGCGCACCCCTGATCATCGGTAACCACTTCGAATCGTGGAACGGCGGCACGTACATGCGCGCGATCGAGGAAACGATCGCGACGGTGTGTGTGAACAGGGACGTGAAGTGCGTGTCGTTCCGTCAGCTCGTCGACTGGCTGGACGCCCAGGACCCGAAGGTCCTGGCAGATCTGCGCCAACTGGACGTCGGGCAGGCTCCGAAGGGCGGCTGGGATCAGTACCTGGCCGACAAGTCGGTGGCCTGGACGGCTCCACAGGCGGTCCGGAAGCCGGCCGAGAAACGCTGAGCCCGCCTCTGATTCCGACAGCGGGGCCGGCGGTGTCCCCCGGGGCGGCGTCCCCCGGCCGGTCGGGTCTTCCGGTCGGCGGTGTCGGCCGGAAGACCCGACCGGGGGCGACTGGTCAGCCGAGTTGCGGCACGAGCGTCTGCTCGCCGAGCACGAACGTCGGATCGACCTGTGCGGCCAGGTCGGCACCGGTCTTCGCGTTGCCCCAGCTCTCCGCGTTCTTGAGGTGAAAGTGCACCATCTGGCGGGTGTAGTGCCCCCAGTCGCGGTTCGCGTACGAGTCCTCCGCCGCGTTCTGCAGGGCCTGCAGCGCCATGCGGTTGTCCGCCTCCAAGAGCTCGAAACGGGAGGGGCGTCCCTTCTCCATGGAGCGCACCCACTCCGAGTGCCCGACGGCGACGAGCAGGTCGTCCCCGGTCTCCTGACGGAGGAACTCGATGTCGTCCTGGCCCTGCACCTTGTTGCCGACGACCTTCAGCGCCACACCGAAGTCGCGGGCGTACTCCTTGTACTGGCGATAGACCGACACGCCCTTGCGCGTCGGTTCGGCGACCAGGAACGTCATGTCGAACCGGGTGAACATCCCCGAGGCGAAGGAGTCGGACCCCGCCGTCATGTCGACCACGACGTACTCGTCCTGGCCGTCGACGAGGTGGTTCAGGCAGAGTTCGACCGCCCCGACCTTGGAGTGATAGCAGGAGACGCCCAGGTCCGACTCGGTGAAGGGCCCGGTGGCCATGAGCCTGATGTCACCGTCGTCGAGACGGACCGTGCGGGCGCAGGCGTCGTACACCGGGTTGTCCTCGACGACGCGCAACAGCCGCGACCCCTCACCCGGAGGCGTCGTTTTGATCATCGTGTCGGCCGAGGCGATGCGGGGATTCGAACCGCGCAGATAGTCCTTGATCAGGGGCAGATGCGCCCCCATCGCGGGCAGCGCGGCCGCTTCTGACTCGTCGAGGCCCAGCGCGGCCCCGAGGTGCTGGTTGATGTCGGCGTCCACCGCGACGACGGGGGCTTCATTGGCGGCCAAGTGGCGGATGAAGAGGGATGACAGCGTCGTCTTGCCGCTGCCGCCCTTCCCTACGAAAGCGATCTTCATGTTCACCTACCGTAGCGGAGTGGTTGCGCGTGGTGGCCTGCAACCGTGAGGAAGACCACTCCAACGTGGGTCGCCCGTCCCGGACGCGTAGCCTCGATAGTTATGAGTACGAACGCCTCGTCGGCCGATCCACTCGCCGCCCTCGGCGCCCTGCCCGGCGTCGCCGACTCCGTGGACTCCGTGCGCAAGGCCGTCGACCGGGTCTACGGACACCGGGTCATGCGCCGACGCAGCAATGAGATCACCTCCGAGGCCGCGCTGCGTGGGGCTCGCGGCTCCGCCGCGCTCGCGGGGGCGGACTGGGCGCTGGAGGAGGTCCGCAGGCGCACGGACTTCGGCAGCGAACCCGAGGCGCGTACGGTCGGCGCCGCTCTGCGGCTCACCGCTGAGGCGGGCCAACTACTGTCCATCTGGCGGCAGTCGCCGCTCCGGGTGCTGGCCCGCCTGCACCTCGTCGCGGCGAGCGGCTCCGGTGACGACGATACGGTCGGCCGGCCCCGCCTCCCCGGCGAGACGGTCCACGAACCGCTCATCGAGGCACCGCTGCCGGATGTGGCCGAGCTGACGGGCCGTCTCGACGGCCTGGCGGAGCTGATCATCGCGGGGAGCGAGGCACCGGCGCTGGTGACGGCGGCGGTGGTACACGGCGAACTGCTGGCACTGCGGCCGTTCTGCTCGAGCAACGGGCTGGTCGCGAGGGCGGCCGAGCGCATCGTGCTGATCGGCAGCGGCCTCGATCCCAAGTCGATCTGCCCGGCGGAGGTAGGCCACGCGGAGCAGGGCAGAGCCGCCTACGTCGCGGCATTCGAGGCGTACCTGACCGGTACGCCGGACGGGATGGCCGCATGGATCAAGCACTGCGGCCGTGCGGTGGAGTTCGGCGTCAGGGAGTCGACGGCAGTGTGTGAGGCGCTTCAGCGCGGCGCTGCCTGACGCGGGAGCGTCGGCCTCAGACGTGGGCGAGAGGCCCGGTGCCTGACCTGCACGAGAGCCCCGGCCTCATCGAGGCATGGCGCAAAAAGGTCTGAAAAGGGTTGCGGCGGTACCGGTTTGGTACCGCCGCTGGCACGATCCCCGAGTTACCATGCGTCCTCGAAATTTGCCCATCAGGTCGGGTACTTTGCCCGTCACCTGGTGCGGCTGGCCCGTAATCGACGGGTCGACGTCGCGTGGGTGCTCAGTTTTCATGCTTCGGTCCGTGGGGCCTTTCTGCGTTTAAAGGTGATCCTTTCGGATGATCCTCGGTCTCGCGGGCCGTTAAATCCTTTGTACTACTGCGGGCGGCGATGTGGAAGCCCTACGTGCACTTCTTTACTTTTAGGTTCAAACAGGGGTGAAACGACCAAGCCGGTCCGGCTGCCTCCGGCGGTCGGACGCGGTCGCCCGTGGCACGGTCAACGAGGCCTATGCGATGGTGCTTCGTCGGCGGCTGGCGTACCAGACCAGTCCGGCGGTCGCCGCCGCCGCGCCGACCGCCGCCGCTGCCATGAGCGTCGGGCGCGGGGTCATGGAGAAGGCCGGCAGTCTTCGCTTGAGCCGTACCGGACGGTTGAAGTCGAGAATCGGCCAATCCCGCAGCGTCGCCTCACGGCGGAGTTCGCGTCCCGGATTGACGGCGTAGGGATGCCCGACCGACTCCAACATGGGGACGTCGGTGACGGAGTCGCTGTACGCGTAGCAGCGAGCCAAGTCGTACCCCTCGGACGCGGCGAGTTCCTTGACGGCCTCTGCCTTGGTCGGCCCGTACGCGTAGTACTCCACCTCGCCGGTGTAGCAACCGTCCTCGCCGACCACCATGCGGGTGGCCACGACCCGGTCGGCGCCGAGCAACTCGCCGATCGGTTCGACGACCTCGGCGCCGGAGGTGGAGACGATGACCACATCTCGGCCCGCGGCGTGGTGCTCCTCGATGAGCGACGCGGCCTCGTCGTAGATGATCGGGTCGATGAGGTCGTGGAGCGTCTCGGCGACGATCTCCTTCACCTGCTGGACGTTCCAGCCCTTGCAGAGCGCCGAGAGGTACTGGCGCATCCGTTCCATCTGGTCGTGGTCTGCGCCCCCTGCGAGAAACACGAACTGGGTATAGGCAGTACGCAGTACGGCGCGCCGGTTGATCAGCCCGCCTTGGTAGAAGGACTTGCTGAAGGTCAGAGTCGATGACTTCGCAATGACCGTCTTGTCCAGGTCGAAGAAGGCGGCTGTGCGCGGCAAGGAGTGGTTTTCCACGAGCCTGAGCATATGTGCCCGCCATTCGGCGTACGCTCGGGCGTGTGGGTTTGCCTGAGAAGGCTCTCGGGTACACCATGGAAGTCACGGATCGTTCGCGACCGTGCTAACCCGGTCCGGCTCCTCCCCCCCCGAGTCGGCCGGAGAGACGACCCCCGCTCTCCCCCCCGGCGGGGGTCGTCGCATGTCCGGGCGCATTTCCCCGGTTTCGCGCACTCGCAGCCGCTTCCGCGCCCCTCGCGCCCGCCTCGGTGCCACCGGACGACCCACTCCCAGATATGTCACTCTGAGTAATGATCGTGCTGCTCTCCGCCAGCCCCTCCGCGCGCTCGGCGGCAGGGTCGAGTGGCCCGCCGAGATGCGTCCAGGAGGCGTCCCAGTACTCACCGGTATGAGCTACGGGGATATTCACAAGTGGCTAGTTGTCCACAGTTTTTCAGCAAGATCCACATGATTTTTCACTGGGCTGCACCGTGATTCCAGCCGCGTAAGTCGCGGGCCGCAGGAATCACGGATCTCGAGGCGATGCGAGATCGCAGACAGAAGAGGTGGAGATCGTGGCCGGATCCATCACATCGGACCGACCGCACGCCGCGGAGGAGCGGCGGGGCGGACCCCTGATCGTCACGGAGGACATGGACCTGCTCGACGATCTGCTGCGCCTGTGTGCAGCGGCCGGCGCCGAGCCCGACGTCCACCATTCGCTGCCGGAGCGGAAGGGAGGCTGGGAGGACCCGCCGCTCGTCCTGGTCGGTGACGACGCTGCCGGGCGGTGCAGAGGCGCCGCACGCCGACGTGGGGTGCTGCTCGTGGGCCGGGACCAGGACGACCCGGAAGTCTGGCGGCGTGCGGTGGAGATCGGCGCCGATTGCGTGCTGCGGCTGCCCGACGCCGAGAGCTGGCTCGTCGACCGCATCGCGGACGTGGCCGAGGGCGTCGGGCGGCAGGCGCTGACGGTCGGAGTGATCGGCGGCCGTGGCGGCGCAGGCGCCTCGACGCTGGCGACGGCGCTGGCTGTGACTGCGGCGCGTGGGGGGCAGCGCACCATGCTCGTCGACGGCGATCCGCTGGGCGGAGGGCTCGACGTGCTTCTCGGGGGAGAGCATGTCGAGGGCCGGCGCTGGCCGGATTTCGCCGCGTCGAAGGGGCGTGTCGCAGGCGGCGCGCTGGAGGAGTCGCTGCCGGCGCTGCATGCCCTGCGGGTGCTCAGCTGGGACCGCGGGGATTCCGTGGTGATCCCTCCGGAAGCCATGCGGTCGGTCCTCGCGGCGGCTCGCAGGCGGGGCGGGATCGTGGTCGTCGACCTGCCGCGTCGCGTCGACGAAGGCGTGGCGGAGGCGCTGGCCCAGTTGGACCTCGGGCTGTTGGTCGTGCCGGGCGAACTGCGGGCAGTCGCCGCGGCCAACAGGGTCGCCTCGGCAGTGGGCATGGTCCTGCCGGATCTGCGGGCGGTGGTGCGCGGGCCGTATGCGCCCGGGCTGGACGAGCAGTGGGTGGCCGACGCGCTGGGACTGCCGCTCGCCGGGGAGCTCCCCGTCGAGCCCGGCCTGCCGTTAGCGCAGAGTGGAGGAGAACCGCCGGGCGCGAGTGGCCGCGGCCCCCTCGCCAAGTTCTGCGCTGCGTTCTGGGAGCGGGCCCTCGCCGGGGAGGGCGTCGCATGAGCGCGGGACTGCTGGAGGCCGTACGGCAGCGGCTTGCCGAGAGCGGGGCGGAGCCCACACCGGCTCGGGTGGCGGCGGCGCTGCGGGCGCAGGGAAGGCTGCTCGGGGACGCCGAAGTGCTCGGCGGCACGGAGAGGTTGCGGTGCGAGCTGGTGGGCACCGGCCCGCTGGAGCCGCTGCTGGCGGACCCGTCCGTCACGGATGTGCTGGTCTCCGCACCCGACCGCGTATGGGTGGATCGGGGCAGGGGACTGGAACTCACGAAGGTGACGTTCGCCGATGCGGCGTCGGTGCGCAGGCTGGCTCAGCGGCTTGCCGCGGTCGCCGAGCGGAGGCTGGACGATGCCCGCCCGTGGGTGGATGCCCGCCTGCCGGACGGCACACGGATGCATGCCGTGATTCCTCCCGTGGCAGTCGGCTCAACCTGTTTGTCGCTGCGCGTTGTGCGCCCCAGGGCCTTCTCCGTAGGGGAGTTGGTGGCCGAGAGGACGGTGCCACCCGGCGGGGACAGGTTGTTGCGCGCGTTGATCGAGGCGCGGCTGTCGTTCCTGATCAGTGGCGGCACCGGCTCGGGGAAGACGACTCTGCTGAGCAGCCTGCTGGGCATGGTGGGAGAGCGGGAGCGCATCGTGCTGGCCGAGGACTCGGCCGAACTGCGGCCCGACCACCCCCACGTGGTGCGACTCGAGTCGCGCACGGCGAACCAGGAGGGCGCCGGCCTGGTGACGCTGCAGGACCTGGTCCGGCAGGCATTGCGGATGCGTCCGGACCGGCTCGTCGTCGGAGAGGTGCGAGGAGCCGAGGTGACGGAGCTTCTGGCGGCGCTCAACACCGGTCATGAGGGCGGCTGCGGTGCGTTGACCGAACTAACTCCCGTGTTTTCGCAGGTCAGTTGATGTTCTGCTAGCTTCCCGACATGCCCGGTGAACCACGTCCCGGACGGGACTTGAAGAGCTTTGCCCTGCCCGAGATCGGCCGACTACTGGAAGTTGAGGATCTCTGGGAGCCATGCCGGCTGCTGGATCCGCATGGGAGGCCGGTCGAGCCCGTCTCGGAGTACTTCAGGGACTTGATGGCCGGCGATTGTTCACCCCTCACGCCGCGCTCGTACGGCATGGACCTGCTGCGATGGTGGCGCTATCTTCTCTGCACCAAGTCAAGTGGGAGCTGGTGGTTGATGAAACGCTCGATTACCGAGCGCTTCATCAGCCAAAGGTCAGCGACGATGTGGTCGCTCGGTATCGAGCAGCCGCTGCTCGAATTCGAGCAGCGGGCGGCCCTTTACAGCCCTGCGATACCGGCCCGCTGCGCCTGCAGCTCCGAGCGGACGAGTTCTAGGAGGCGGCCTGCCCAGTTGCGGCCGCGGCCGGCGTTGTCCCCCCAGAAGTCCGAGTCGGCGTCGTCGTAGATCACGGTGGCGTCGTCCGTGGTCAGCAGGATCTCGGCCAGGTCGGGGTGCTGGTCGTACTTCGCGCGCAGTAGGGCCGTCATCACCGCGGTGCGGGCGTGCTGCCAGCCCTCACGCTGTGGCGCCGCGGTCGCGGACTTGCGTGCGGCGGCATGGGTCTCTGCCGTGGCGATCGCGGTTCGAACCTCGGGGTCAGCGACTGACAGCGCCCAGTAGGCGTGGGCGGCAGATGGGTAGCTGACCTCGCCGACGACGATCGGGGCCGGGTAGTCGTTGCGCAAGCCCCGGAATCCCGGGGCATCGACCGGTTTGCTCGGATACGTGTGGTACAGCTTGATCGCCGGGGCGAAGGAGGTCACTGGTCCGTCTGCCGGGACGCGTGCGGCCCGTTCAGCGGCCCATCGCGCCCGTTCCTCGAAGTAGGCGACGGCCCTGTCGTAGTCCTCCTGCATGATCGGCCCATCGGCCGGGATGTACGTTTCGCCGCCGGGTCCCGCCACCAGCACCCGCAGCGGCCAGTCTTTGCTGTCCATGTCGCCCAGTGCGTAGCGGCGCTGCGAGATCGGGATGGCCAGGAAGGCGTTGCGGGCTGCGGCCCGGTTCTCCTCGGTCCGGTCGGCGAGGAAGGTGTCGACGGCGGCGAGGCATCGGCCCGTCGAATCCGGGCGCCCGTTGAGCTGGTCGATGGTGTCCCGAATCTCGGCGACCAGCAGGTCGGGGGTGAGGTAGCTGTGGGGCTCGCTGAAGGTCCAGCTGGCCAGTTCGAACGCGGATGCCTTAGCGCCGTCCGGCAGGGTGGTGGCAACCCAGCCGCTGCGGAGCTTGTCCTGGAACTCCTCGAGGGTTACCAGTTCCCAGCAGTCGATGAGCCCGTCGGCGTAGATGAACAGGTCGGTGAGGAAGTGCGTGCCGCCGTTGCGGATGAAGGCGTGGCGCCAGGTGCCGGGTATGCGAACGCCGTCCGCAGTGCGATGAGTGGTCTTGTTACCGATCATCCGGCGATTGTGTCGCAGCCGCCGCTGCGCGGTCGGGGAAATTCCGCACGGTCGAAGTCCCTCACCCGATTGCTTGACGTGTGGTGGGCAGCGCGTCGGTCATCGGCAGGAGCCAGGGGTGCTGGCCGAGAGGAACGATGCACGCCTCTGTCGTGGAGCCGGCCAACTCGCGGAGCACGGATTCGGTGGCGATGACCGCCTGCAGGCAAAACATCCCCTCATTCTCGCCTGGCCGCTGATCGCGGCGCGATGCCGGGTATGCCGAGGTCGACCGGCGCGACCCTGGCGAGCCGACGGGTCTGGTCTCGCTTCTGGCGCAGGAAGGACAGGGTTAGGTCGAGCCCTTCGATCTCACCGAGCCACCCCTCTGCTTCGGCCCGGGCCCGGCGGGTCAGAAGGTCGTCCTCGATCTCGTCGAGGCGGGGCAGCATCTTCGGATTGATGTTGATCATAGGGCATCTCAGACAGGCGTGCTCATGCTGGCAAGGTGTCGCGTAGGGGCGGGCGCATCCTCCCAGCTCAACTTTGCGCTGGTCGAAGTGCTCCTCGAAGCCGAGCCATTCGGGTTCGGTGACCGGCCGGTACTCGTCGGTTGGCCTGGCCTGGCGGCGCCGGTCGAGAAAGCCCTGGTAGTGCCGGACGACGTCCTCGTTGAACACGGCGACGTAACCACGAGTTGTTTGAAGATTCAAATGTCCGAGTAGGGCTGCTCCGATGTGGATCGGGAGCCCGCTGTTGACCAGTTCCGTGGCCAGGAGTCGGCGAAAATCGTGCGGGGTGAAGCTGGTGGCAAGGAAGCCGGGGTGCTGTTCGGCGAGCTCGACGCAGTGGCGCTTCAGCATGTTCACCACGGTGGTGTCCGACATGACCTCGTGCTTGGTGCCGATCTTGCGTTGGAACAAGAACGGCATGGGCGCGCTGCTCTGACGTTCCTTCGGGTCGTAGCGGGGCAGCAGCGGGATGGTCTGGCTGCTGGTGGTGTGGCGGCGGACGATGGCCGCGATGACGGCGAACAACTCGGCGGACATGGGGATGACGCGTTCCCGGTCGCTTTTCGACGGAGCGACCACCAGCAAGGCGATGACTTCGCCATTGGGCCGTTGGTACTGCCGGATGCTGAGATGGGTGAGTTCCAGGGCCTCCTCTATGCGCACGCCTGAGTGCCGCAGGACCTCAACGATCGCCCACTCCCAGAAGGCGGCGTCCTCGGCATGCGTGACGTTGATGTTCTTGCCGCTCTCCAGATCGAGGACGCGGACGTTCGCCAGCCCTCCGAGTCGGACGCGGCGTTCATCCACCCGGCTCCACAGGCGCTGGTAGGTGTGACCCTCCAGCGTGATGGTCTGCCCGCCGGCCATGTCCGTGGCCTGCGCGAGTAGGTCTCGGAGGTGGCCGTACCGGTTCTCCAGGTGTTCCAGGAGGGTATTCAACAGCGGTTGACGTTGCCGGGTGCGGTCGTCCATGCGTTCCTTGACGCGTCGTTTGCGGATTCCGTAACCGCGGACCTCGGCGTCGGAGACCGGACAGGGTGCTACCCAGATCGCCCACTGCTCGGGCTCCGCTGCTGCCCACGCCTGCAGATCGGCGTAGAAGGCGCGGACTGCCCGCAGGATGGGGTCGAAGTCGCGCCGCCCTTTGCCGTCCACGCGAATCGTGACCCGGTCCCGCCACTGCTGGTAGAGCTCGCCGTCGATGCGCAGGTCGGGCTGGTCGGGGGCGAGTTGTTCGATGGTCGCCCAGAAGTTGTTGGCCAGGTGGCGGGACAGGTTGTCCAGCGTCGAGTAGTCCAGTTCGGGCTTGCGTCGTTCCAGGTAGGCGACGAGCAGGTGTCGGACCCCGGTATTGCGGATCTTGTAGCGGTCGACCAGTTCTTCGACCGTCGACCGCCCGTTGAGCAGGGCGGCCGTCAGCGTCGCCGGCCCATGGGAGGGGAAGTGGTCCATCGTGTGGAGTACTTGCCAGGCCAGGTGTCCGGGGAACCGGCTGCCGGCTCCGCGTGCCCCCAGGACGAGTCCTTGACGGCGGCACTCCCACGCGTAGTGCAGGAAGGCTTCGGGGGTCAGGTCGGCCAGGGCGATGCCCTGCGTGGTGAGGGCGACAGCGATGTCGAACAGCGCGGTCCCGTGGTGGATCGGGTTCACCGGCGTGGCCTGGGTCTCGGCCCAGAACTTCTCCAGCAGCGGGTCGTTCTGGGCGGCGAGGAAGCGCTGCCCGTAGTAGAGGAAGGTGTTCGACCGGAATGCCTCCAGTGAGGGCTGGATGATCCGCAGGCACAGCAGGCAGGCAGCTCCGGTGCCGATCTGGCTTCTCTCTCTGGGAGCCGATCGCAGGACAGACACGGGGTTGCCGCCCTGGTTGAACCCGCTGGCCTCCCACCGCTCCTGCCAGGTCTCGCCCGGGAACTGGCTCAGGTGGTGCAGGAGGTCCCGGGCGCCGCGGCTTCGGTTCCATCGGTTGTCGGCCGACTTCGTCGGCCAGGTCGTGCGCACCGCCTGCGCGATCTCCTCGATGGAGGCGCGGGTCAGATCGCCTTGGGGACGCGGCGGGACTGCGGGGGCAGGAGCGGGGGCGGCGTTCACGCTGACGAAGCGGCTGACGCCCTTCTTGCTCGTCGGCTGCGTCAGGGTGCCGGGTTCAGCCACCGAACACCGCCTTGATGTCCTCCGGGTCGTACCCGGCGGCGAAGGTGCGCTGGGGACGGGGCTTGGTGTAGTGCTCCTGGAGCTTGTCGTGCAGGTCCTCCACGCGGGCTGCCAGGTAGCGACCGGTGGTGTCGAGGTGGGCGTGCCGCAAGATCGTCTGTACCTCGGCGAGGGTGAGCCGCTCGTCTCCCGCCATTCTGACCGCCGCCGTATGGCGAGCGTCGTGCAAGGTCCAGTTCGTGCCGAGCTTGTCGTTGGCCCGCTGGAGAATTCGGCGCATCGCCCAATACGTCAACGGCCGAGGATCCCCGCGGCGGGTGCGCCACACCGGTTGGCCCGGGTCCGGCAACCCGTCAGCGGCCAGATAGCTGCCCAGGTAGCGGAAGGCGTTCGGGGAGGCGGGCACGGGCTGTCGGATCCGGGTGCCCTTGCTGACCACATATATCAGCTGGCCCGACCAGTCAATATCGTCCAGCCCGACGCCCAGCAACTCGCTCGCCCTGGCCCCAGAGGAGACGTAGAACTCCAGGAGTGCCCGGTCTCGGTCGCAGCCCATCCCGGCGAACAGCTCATCCCACAGGTGGTCAGGGATGGATCGAGGGGCCTGCACCGGCACCTTCTGCCGCAGCCGGCCCCGCCGGAACACCGGCGTCGGCTCCAGCGGAGACCGGTGTGCCAGGGCCTGCCGACGCCCGCGCGAGGTCGGCACCGGATTGACCACCGGACCAGCGCCGAACCTCGCATGAAACGCATAGAACCCGCTGACCACGCTGAGGTTGTGGTTGATCGTGCTCGGCGCGTACCCCTCCCGGAGCGATGGCTTGCCGGTCTTCAGATTCACCGACCCCGCAGGCGCGGACGCGCCGTCCCGCTTACGGAGCCGCTGCGGGTTGCGCGCTTCCCGCAGCCAGCCAACCAGCGCCGCGACCTCGGCCTCCGTGGCCTTGTCCCAGGAGATCTGCAGGGAGCCGATTAGCCGGTACCACCGCAACAGTCCGAACCCGTAACTCCGACAGGTCAGCGGGCTCACGTCCCCCAGCATCAGATCCCGTAGGTAGGCACTGACCGGTTCGACCTCGCAACCGTCAGCATCCACTACAACGAACGGAAGATCGGGCGTCGCCCCCGCGACCACAGCGCCGACCTCGGGAACCGAGCACTTCCCCTCCATCAGGGCACGTCTCACGTCCTCCACCACACCACACTCCTGGAACGACCAGGCCATCCGCCTGGTTCACGATCAAGACATGGTGCAGTTAACAGGTCTGTGGGCATTCGGCATCGAGTGGGACCGCGCAACACGTGAGGACGCCCGGGACTTCATGCTGTGGATGAAGCTCGCGGACAAGCCAGTACGAATCCACTGGCGTCATCGAGGCAAGGAAGCTGCCGAGCTGCCCCAGCCGTCCCGAGAAGGCAAGCCGATGCCCGGAACGCCGAACCCTGTGACCGGGAAGCTGACAGTCGGCAAAAAGTATGCCCCTACCACCCGGGCCCACTGCGAGACCGTGCTGCGGACCTTTTACGACTGGCACCTGGAGAACCACACCGGGTCGCTGCTGGTAAACCCTTTCCCCCTGGTCCGTAACCGGAGATCAGCACGAGCCAAAGCCCATCACAACCCTGAGAGGCCCCACGAGAAGCAGCGGACTGGTCTTTACCGGCCCAAGATTCCCAAACGGATCCCGCGGCGCATTCCCGACGACAGATACGCCGAGGTCTTCGCTGGCCTGCGCTCGGATCGAGACCGGGCATTGCTGGCGTTCTGGGTCTCCAACGGGGCCCGCGCCGAGGAACTTCTAACCTCCAAGCAGGGTGATGCGAATGTGGGACAGCAGACTATCGGCGTGATTCGAAAGGGCACGCGTGAATACCAGGAACTCCCTGCCAACACAGATGCGTTCGTCTGGCTGCGGCTCTACCAAGAGGAAGCTTGGAAGAAGGGGGTCCCGCGCGGCCGCAAACAGCCGCTTTGGTGGACTCTGCGTCGGCCCTGGCGACCGCTGGAGTACGACGCCGCCCGCATGATGTTCAATCGCGCCAACGAGCTCCTGGGCTCGAACTGGACCCTGCACGATCTGCGGCACACCGCGACGTTCCTGATGCTCGACGATCCGAACATGCCACCCGTCTACGTGCAGCACATCCTCGGGCATAGGCACCTGTCGACCCTGGACATCTACAACAACCCGTCTCGCGACGAGGTGATCGCCGCCGGCTTGGCGTATCACGAGAGGCAACAGCGGAAGCGTGAAACGCCGCGACCAGCTCCTCTGGCTCCTGCCTACAACCCAGAGTCACTGAACAACCTGTTTGGAAGGCCGATCTCATGACGACGACGGCAGAGCAGGTGAAGTCTGGGCCTGTCACTCTCTCTTTGGCAGGAGTCCAAACTCCCGCCTTGCTGGTGAAGTTCCCGCCGCGGACTGCCGCCAGCGCCTGGCCCGAGACCGAGGCATCGTACGAGCAGATACTCGGTATCCTTAGCAATCCTCCTTTCCGGATGGATAACAAGAGCGCTCAACAGGCCAGAATGCAGGGTGCTCGGTGGATCATGAAATGGCTGGCGACGCTTCCTGGTGTCAATTGGCAGCAGCGTTGGCAAGCCTCTCCAGCTGCGGGAGACCCTAAGAATTGGACCACCCACATTCGTGTGTGGGGCCAAGGTGTTGGCGGTCAACCAACCCATTCGGCATTGACGGCTGGACTCCTAGCTCTGGTTTGCGCGGACGTCATCCGACCGGATCTCTCGTGGCTGTCCTCCAGGACTTCACGCTTCCTGCGAGTCTCCGTCGAAGCCACTCGTGACGCTGAGGGGTTCGCGCAACTGAGGTCCAGCGTCCCTGCAGAGATCTATACATCTCATGACGGCACGCGCGCTCTGACCGTGCTCACGCAGCTCATGGTCGCCTACGGAGGATGCCTCCAGGACATTCGTGTGGGAGACCTTCTTGCCCTCCGGGTTAGTAGTTCGAGGCACCGCAGCCGGCCGATTCAACTCGCCTATGGATGGCTGCGCAATTTGGGGCAGTTCCCGCCCGACGCACCAGGAACCCTCTTTCACCTGCAGAGCCGCGGTCTGCAGGCGACCCCGGCCCAACTGGTCGATCGATACCGTCTACAGTGTCAGCCGGTACGAGATCTCATCATTGACTATTTGACCGAGCGGCAACCAGGTCTCGATTACAACAGCCTTGAGCGTCTGTCGACTGTGCTTGGAAAGAACTTCTGGGCTGATCTCGAACATCATCATCCAGGAATTTCATCCATTGACCTGCCTACTGATGTCCGCACGCAGTTCAAGGCACGCATGGCGACAAAAATCGTCCGTCAACGTCGCCCAGATGGGACGCACATCGAGGTCACAGAACCCCGGATCAGTGCGCCCGCGATCCTTCAGATCATCCGGGCTTTCTATTTGGATCTCGCCCAATGGGCGCTTGATGAACCAGGAAGATGGGGGAACTGGGCTGTCCCTTGCCCGATTTCGACCACGGATACAAATGTTCAGAAACTTGAGAGACAGCAAAAGTCTAGAGCGGATCAGCGGACTCGTGAAAGGCTTCCCTACCTTCCGGTGCTTGTGAGTACGGCGGAGCGACGTCTAAATGAGGCCCGTGAACGGCTAAATGCAGTTCTGGCCGCACCGCTCGGCTCAGCGTTCACTGTACTTGGCAAGACCTATGTCAAGGCCGGCGCCTCATCGCGTCTCCAGGGCCAAACAGACACGGCATACGAGATCGGCGGCAAGAGGCAGCGTTTCCGGCCCGAAGAGAAGCAGTCCTTCTGGGCCTGGGCAGCAATCGAGATTCTTCGACACACGGGAATCCGGATCGAGGAACTTCAGGAGCTGAGCCATCACAGCATCATCCGCTACACAATGCCTACGACCGGCGAGATCGTTCCCCTCCTGCAGATCGCACCATCCAAGACAGACCAGGAAAGACTCCTGCTGATCAGTCCAGAGCTTGCAGACGTGCTGAGCGCTGTGGTCTCGAGAGTGCGGGGATCAGACGGCATCGTTCCCCTCGTCCGTCGCTACGACCCGCACGAGAATATCTGGAACCCGCCCATGCCCTTGCTCTATCAGTGGAGCGTCAGCGGCGAAAGCCGTGCGATCTCAAAGAACACCATCGTTCGTGGGTTGGACAAGGTGATCGAAGCCAGCGGGCTAAAAGGGAAAGATGGCGAACCACTGCGGTATCAGCCGCATGACTTTAGGCGAATCTTCATCACCGACGCGATTTTGAACGGACTCCCTCCGCATATCGCTCAGGTCATCGCCGGGCATGAAAACATCAGCACTACGATGGGCTATAACGCGATCTATCCCGGAGCTGCAATTGAAGCACATCGGTCTTTCATTGCTCGCCGGCGAGCCCTGAGGCCGCCGGAAGAATACAGGGCCGTTACTTCAGAGGAGTGGGAGGAATTCCTTGGGCACTTCGAAAGAAGGAAGCTCGCGCTTGGAGATTGCGGGCGGGCTTATGGGACTGATTGCGCTCACGAGCACGCATGCGTACGCTGTCCCGTACTCATTGTCGGCCCCGATGAGCGCCCTCGACTCAGCGAGATTCGTCAGAACCTAACGGATCGTATTGCGGAGGCAGAACGAGAGGGATGGCTCGGTGAGGCGGAGGGACTTTCAGTCAGTCTTGCCGCTGCCGAAGAGAAGATCTCCCAGCTTGATGCACGGCAGGCTCGCAGGTCGACACAAGTGTTCTTGGGGGTGCCTTCCTTCGACCAGATCGCGCCGCGAACTGATGCCGGCCCTAGGGAACCTGGCTGAGAACTAGAACGGTGGCTCTTGGGGATACGGCGTCACCCTCGGCCACGCGGCATTCGGCAGTGGAAGATTCGTCACGACGAACAAGTTGAGGATGTCTTCCCGATCCATAAATAGAATCTGGCTGCGCTTCGAAGCATCCAACTTGTTGCCCAGCCAGTTCCGAGCCGCCTTTGTGATGTCCCCGCCCGCTACGATGAACGCGTGATCGACCAGAACTCGCTTCCCGATTTCTGGATCGAAAATCTCATGCCCAAGCATCATTAGGGCCTGGTTGTAAATCTCGGCCATATTGACATTGGTTGCCTTGGATACTCCGGACGCGTCGAGTTTCCCCTTTTTTGCCTGAAGGCCGAAATAGATCACGTGTTGCGACGGGAGGGTGTATCGCATCCATACGTCTTTGCCGTATTCCAGGGCCTTGTCCCTGTGCCCTGCGGCAGTGATGCGGTGGTATCCGAGCTGCCGAAACAAGGGGAGAAGCACTTCCTCGATCAGTTCGTCTTCGGAAGCTGAGTCGAGATAGGCGGCCAACTTCTCACGCCTCTCCATCTCCGCCGTGGAGAAAGGGCGGTGAGGATTAGGTGAGGGCATCAGAATTGTGTTCGTACTAGAGTTTCGCAAGTAGCACTGCTTATCGTCCGCATAGAAAGCTTCCATCCCTTCTCGGGCGAGCGTGCGGTTCAGATCTGCGAGGGCATTGCTCCGTGTGTCTCCCTCATTATTCGCGTCGTCCGGATCCATCAGTCGCATGATGACGCGCGCGAATGTCTCCGGCACAGTGTGAGCGCTCGAATGCGGTTCTGCGAGGATCTTCTCCAGGGTCTCCGCTACCCAGATCTTGCGCGTTGATCCATCGTGCTGAAAATCTGTCTCAATATCTGCAAAGAACTCCGTCAGGTACATGCTGCTTCGGTACTTGAAGTAGTTCTCCTCGTGAGACCTGCCGTCAGGAGTGTTGCCGCAAATCATGTCGGCCAGCTGCATTACAGTTCGCTTCTTAAAGCTCACGATTACTCCCCTATCTCATAATGCAGCACACCGGGAAGCGGGTGATCACCCCGCAGCTCGGATTCGAGTCATTGCGTGTCCAACGTGGCCGATGCGTGTCAGTTCGCGAAGTCCTCAGCCGGATTGCTGCCCGAACAAACTGACCTCTCCCCCCGGGGATACGGCTCCTTGGAACTTGCGAGCGGGTACACCCTTCCTTGCCGTTATCTCCGCTGCCATCTTCTTCACGGCTTCCCTGCTCGTGTCGTATATCTCCATGAGCGCGAAGTCGATCATCTCTGCCCCATCCAGGACATCGGAGATCTTCAGGGCGTCTTCATGGCTGCCGACGTTGCCGATCCATTTTGTGGCTAGGAGTGCGTCTGCGGCATCCGAATACTCCGGCTTGGCCTTCTTGAAGTTCTCGATCCGCTGATGGAGTTTGATGTCATATGGGCCTTTGCTTGAGTGGCCTCTCCGAGGAATCCCTTGATCGTCAAGTAGGGCTTCCGCAGCTGACCTAAGGCGATTCGCTGCAGAGCTCGGGTCAACCCAGACCACGGCGGCGCCAGCTTCAAGACGCTGTAGGACGGGCCGTGGGGCTGCCTCATGGCTTTGTACAAGGGGCAGCGACGGGTGGAAGAAGGTGGGAGTGAGTCGGACCAGCCACTTTCCATACCAGCGGCCGCGCTCGTCGAGATCCTCGACAACACTCATATTTCCCACGACCCTGACCAAGTCGCAGGTACTTCTCCCGCATCGCAGGATGCAGTGGAACCCGCCATAACTCCAGTCGGGCTCCCAGCCGGATTCGGGGTCATACTGTGCCTGTTTGCTCATCTCGGCCTCTTCGTAGACGAAGGTGTCGGCCGCCGGAGTTAGATTTCCCCGCCCGCAAGTGGGGCACGGAATGTTCGGCCATTCCTTGACGTCGTTAGAGAAACCTCTGGAGATCACCCGAAGGTCTTTAATGAGCAGATTCGGCATGGCTGGAAGTCTGCCAGCTCGCACCGCACCCCACGAGGGGGTTACCCAAGCTAGTTCAGAGAAGGCACGGTGCACGCCAATGCTGCGTCGGATGTGCCGGCGCGTCTCGAGGCGCTGGGTACGGCGGCAGGACTCGACCGGGCGGCTCTGCACAGCCAGCTGGCGGCGGCGCTCGCGGTAGTGATCCATCTGGTGCGCGACGGGGCCGGCCGCCGCCGGGTTGCCGAGATCCATGTGCTGGAGCGCGACGCCGCCGGGTGGGTGGTCACCGTTCCGGCGCTGAGGTGGGGCGAGAGCGCGTTCGTGTCCGAGCCCGGGTGGGGACGCCTGCGAGCCCTGGTCGGTGATGCGCTGTGACCGCTGTCCAGTCGATGTGTGCTGCGGCGACGTGCCTGGGGGCGGCGGCATGGCTGATCTCCGGGGGCCAGGGGCAGGGGTCGAAACGGGCACGGCTGCTGTTCGCGGACGGGAGTGGGGCGGTACTGCCCCCGTGGTGGTCGTGGGAGCGGCTGCTGCCGGTGATCAGGCTGCGGAGGGAGTGGCTGTGCCTGCCGGTGGCGCTGGTGCCGGCGATTGCCGGCGAGTCCCCGTTGCCGCTGATCGCCGGAGCCGTCGCCGTGCCTTTGGTTCGACGCTGGTTGCGTGCCAGGGAGCGCGGCAAGGACGAGGAGCGACGGGCCGAGGGGGTCATCGGTCTGTGCGGAGCGACTGCGGGTGAGTTGAGGGCCGGGCTGCAGCCGGGACAGGCGCTGCTGTACGCGGCCCGATCGACGGATGTGCTCGGTGAAGCGGAGGCTTCGGTGCTGGCTGCGGCGAGGTTCGGCGGAGACGTGCCCGGGGCGCTGAGGGAGGCGGCACGGCAGCCGGGCGCGGAGGGGCTGGCCGGGGTGGCTGCCTGCTGGCGGGTGGCCGTGGACGGCGGCGCGGGTCTGGCCGCCGGACTGGATCGCCTGGAAGCGGCCCTGCAGGCCGAGAGGGACCAGCGCGCGGAACTGAAGTCGCAGTTGGCCGGAGCGTGGTCGACCATCGTGCTCCTCGCGCTGCTCCCGATGGCCGGCCTGGC
This sequence comes from Streptomyces sp. NPDC096176, assembly GCF_044763255.1. NCBI lineage: Bacteria > Bacillati > Actinomycetota > Actinomycetes > Kitasatosporales > Streptomycetaceae > Streptomyces > Streptomyces sp. NPDC096176. Next base: position 558,946 of record NZ_JBIWFV010000002.1, read on the forward strand.
CATGGGATGGGCGCTGGGCGCGGATCCGCTGCGCGTCCTGTTCCACACCCCTGCGGGTATCGCCTGCCTGGTGCTCGGAGGCCTTCTCGAGGCAGCGGGGCTCTGGTGGGCCGGCCGGATCGTGCGCGCCGGAGAGAAGTCGTGAACGGTGAAGTTGTCCACAGGCTGGGGGTAATGACGGCGGCCCTCTCCACGGTGGCCTGCCTGGCCTCCTCGATCGCCGCGCGGCGAAGCGAGAAGAGAACGCGAGCCAGAGGACAGGCGTTCCTGTCGATCGCCCGCGGCGAGCCGTGGCGCGGGCGAGTGGACATCGGAGCCTTTGTGAGGCGATGGTCCGCGCCTCTCGGGGTCGTCGCCCTCTGCTGCGCCCTGATCGGCGGGGTGGCGGGTGGCGTGGTGGGGGCTGCCGGGGCGTACGGCGTGCGGCGCTGGCAACGCGGCCGTGAACGGACGGGTGCAGACGCGGCCGAGAGCGACGCCCTGAGGGATACGGCACGCCAACTGCCCCTGGCGGCAGACCTGCTCGCGGCCTGCATCTCGGCCGGCGCGGGTCCGCGTGAAGCCGCCGAGGCGGTCGGCGAGTCTCTGGGTGGCCCGGTCGGCGCCCGCCTTGCGCGGACCGCCGCTCAACTCCGGCTCGGAGCGGAAGCGGTACCCACCTGGGGCTGGTTCGGCGAGATACCGGGCGCCGAGCCTCTGGCCCGATGCCTGGAGCGGGCCGATTCCACCGGAGCGCCGGCGGCGGAGCCGGTGTCGCGGCTGGCCGAGCGATTCCGTGCCGAGAGGGCTCGCGCGTCAAGGAGTGCAGGCAGGGCAGCCGCAGGTGTGGGCTAACCGAGTGCAACCCATGGGGGGCTTGATCGACAGCTTCCCCGTGGTCGCCGGCATCCCCGAGCAGGAGGAGTATTGGGATGCGACCTGGTCCAAGGTGAAGGGGCCCGATGGGGAGCTGATCACTGGAGCCGTGAAGGGATATCTGGAGGTGAGCTGGTGAGCAACGATCTTCGCGACAAGTACGTTCGCGCCCTTCAGACGACCGAAGGCGGCGATCCACTGTCCCGTCTCGCCCGAGCTGGCCTCCAAGCTTCAGCTATGAAGTTCAGCGGTCTGGGTCTGCAAGAGACTGCTGCTGGCCCTGGCCTCAACTTCCGGCTCGCCGATCCGGCCAACGGCGGCCTGATCGCAGCCAACGAAGTGGGCGACTTCCTGCAGCGTGTGCAGAAGGCGGTTGCTCGTCTCGCAAAGGCCCGTCGCGCCCGTCTCGCAGATGTTGTCAAGTTGCTGCCGTTGGACTTCGAACTCGCTCGCCTCGACGTAGCTGCCTCTGCTGCTGGCTCCATCATTGTCGATTTGCAACCTCACTCTTCGGTGGTCAAGGGAGAGCCCGGCGAGCTTCCCCGCGGCGGCGTCTCCTGGGCTGAGATCGGCGCAGTGGAACTGGTTCGGGCTCTTCCGGAAGGTCCTGAGGACGAAGAGTCGATGGATTCGCTGTTCAGCGCCTCGCCTGTGGTGCGCCGGGCGGTGGCTGACCTGATCTTCAAGCTGCCGAACCCTCGCCTCGACATCAACCTGGCTGTGCAGCGCGGGACAGGCGAGCGCATCGTGTCTTCCCTGTCGGCGGTCCAGGCGGAGTCGCTGCGTGACCGACTCAACATCATCCGTGAAGAGCGTGAGATCATCCGGATGCAGGGGCGCCTCGACGGCCTGCGGACCCGGAGGCAGATCTTCTATTTCGAGACTCCGGCAGGGGCCGAGATTCACGGCTTCGTGGATGAGTCGCTCGTCAGCGTGGTGAAGGATCACCTTGATGAGCAGGTAGAGGTGGCGCTAGAGAGCTTCGTGCTGCGCTCTGCTGCAGGCAAGCGCAGCCAGCGCCGATACCGGCTCATCGAGGTTGCTGGCCAGCAGTCCCAGCTTCCGCCCGGCAGCGAACTGGACGAGGACGCTTAGGCTCGAGCCGGCCGGCTAAGACGACTGTTGTGCTGGCCCGGCGGCCTCTGTGGCCGCCGAGGCCGCAACCTCGTCGAGGAGCTTCCCGAAATGCCCGAAGACCCACTCGTCGATCATCCTGGGGTAGGCATCAATCAGGTCTCGCGGTAGAGACCAGTCCGGCTCCTCAAAGTGGAATCCCCACTGCGAGACGATGTTGTCGCCGGCTGCCAGGTCTGAAACCGCGGAGCGCAGGCGGCCCGCGTGCGCGAGGATGCGCTTCTCCCGAGCGGTGCTGATGTCACCAACGTCAGCGCCCTCGTGCGCGATGAAGTTTCGCGCCTTCCTGGCCCGCCGCAGCACATCCATTGTCTCGGTGGAGCACGGCATGCAGCCGGTCAGCTGGTGCAGCGTCGGTCCGAGCATCTTGTCGGCTGGCAGCGCAGCGATGATCTCCTCGAACGTCGCGACCGGGTCAGCGTTTTGGTGCACTTCCACCAGGTTGATGCATCGGACCATCCAACGACACTTTCCTTCAAACGCGTTAGCGATGTGAAGTGAACGTCCGGCCGAAAGAAACAGCGCGTCCAGTAGATCCGGCTCGCGGGGAGGCGAGTAGCCCAACGACCAAGTCATGGATCCACCGTAGTGACGGTGTCCACCGAGTATCCGGCGGTCGGGCAACTCCTCGCACAGTCCTAGGCGCGCGCCTCCTACTCCCCCCTCCGCGAGGGAACTCGCGGCCGTGTCAACGAGCTCTAGGCGGCCAACAACAAGTTAGAGGCGCGGCTGGCCGCGTCGGAGGCTGACGGGCGGGTCCTGCAAGGTGCCTTGCAGGAGACCCAGGACTACCTGATCGCTCCCCGCGAAGCGTTGAGAATCATGAGGCGGGTCATCAACCGCCCGTCGTGACGGCCGCAGACGCTGATCGCACGGACGATTCGGTACGTAAGTCCGTACGCGGTGGCGCCTGAACGAAAGAGACATAAGCGACTGTGGACGCGCACTTCGTACGGGGCGGATTGAGCCGCTGTTGCTGAAGCGAGAGAGGAGGGTCACGTGCCAGGGTCACAAGCCGGTCCTGGACGGGCAGATGCTGCACGAGATCTGTTTGTGCTGCACGTCAGCCTCCAGTGGGAACACCTTCCCAGGAGCTCGGTTGCGGGTCCGGTATGGCGTGCTGGTGACGGCTGCGGGACTGGAACGAGGTCGGAGTCTGGAAAGTGGGTGCATGAGGTGCTGCTGGCCGAACTGAACGCTGCCACCCGCCTCGACTGGCTGAGAGCGGTCGTCGACTCCAGCCACGTCAGAGCGTTGGGACAAGAATGCACCTCCACTCAGTGATCAGAAGTTGAGAGAGTGTGGCTGTACGACTCGGATCCGAGGGAGACGGAGCCACCCGCCTTGATCATTCTGGACGCGAACATCCTCAAGTCGACCTCGCTGCGGAGTCCCGCCGCCGACATGCTCCGCGCGATTCGGGCCGCGAAGGTGGAGCGGGTGGCGGCTCCTTGGATTGTCATGGAGGAAATCGCGGCTCAGCAGGTCCTCAGCTACCAGGCGAAGCATGAGGCGGCCCTGGAGGCAGTGGAGACCCTGCGCAAGGCCACCCCTTGGGCAGACATCGTGCACCCTAAGCGGTTCGACGACGAGCACGTGCGCAAGCACTGGCGGGCCCGGTACTCGGAGATCGCGGATGTCATCGAGACGTCTGCGTCCGCCTACCAGATGGCGATGTTCCGCGAGACGAACCTCCTGGCCCCGTGCAAGACCGTCAACAGCGGCAAGAACAAGACGGGTGCCCGAGATGCCGCTATCTGGCTGACGGCCGTCGAGTACGCCAGGCGACACCCGAAGGAGACCGTCTACTTCGTTAGCAACAATACGGAAGACTTCGGTGACGGCACGTCCTTCCCCTCGCCCATGGACAAGGACCTCCGGGGCTTGGAGAACCGGTTCTTCCTCTTCACCTCGCTCGACGGCGTCCTGCAGAAGTTCGCCACCGAAGTTGACGCAGAGGTCGAGGACGTCCAGGCGCTCCTGGGCACCGAGGAGAGCCATGCGATGGTCCTGGCAGCTGCCCGGGGTGCGAGCCGGCGCTTCCGGATGGTCAATGGATCCCTGCTGTACGAGGACGGAATGCGCGGGACCGTAAGAAGCGCTCGTGGATGGGACCCGCGAGCAGTTGCTCTCGACACTGTGTCGGAGGTCAGCGCCCGCGAGATCGACGGGCACAAATGGTTCACTGCGTCCGTGCGCTGGCTGATCGCGGAAGACGGTTATCAAGTCCGTCGGTTCGGCAGGGAGTGCGACAGGGTCGCCTACGCTTGGCAGACGCGCATCATGCTGAGCCCAACAGCCTCGGACAGCGGCTTGACAATTCTCGACTCGAAGCGTCCTAGCCCTGTCAGCATCGACGACGTCCCTAACGTTCCGGTCATCGTCGAGACTGAAGAGCTAACAGCCTTGTTGGAGGCAGCGCGTGCTGGCGACCTCTCAGACTCGTCCGTACAGTTTCGGCAGATCTTGAACGCTCTGAGGCACAGCACGACCGACCGCAGCACGGTGGAAACGGCGCTGGGTCTCTTGGCCGATAGGGATCACGCCGCAGCCTTCAGGCTGCTGAGGGACGCAGCGCACGATCTTAGTGAGGAGAATACTGGCGAAGCGCCGTAGCCGCGATGAACGGCTGATGGGGCGCTGGGCCGCCCGCGCTTAGCCCTTGGGCATCCTGGACGCAGCCGCCTCGCATCTCATCACCACCAGTGGCGTGGCCCTGGGGCTACCTGCGCCCGCCCTCGCCAACCGTGCCGCCGAAGCAGCGCCCGTACCAGTAGCCCGCGGCCGTCGGACGAGCGATGCGGTGCGCTGGCGACCGGTGCATGGAAGACGCGAGTCGCTCCGCCCAGTAGGCCATCGCAACGGCGTCCCCCGGTCCGGGGAGCGGCCGGCAGTGCCTCGGCACCGGACTTCGCCACAGGGGCGTTGCGCGTTTGGCTTGGGTCCCCCTACAGCCCGTCGGTGTTCAGTTCAGCCAGGTACTCCCGCAGGAACCGGCGTGTCTGATCGTCGGTGGCGCCGACGTATCCGGTGTCGAAGCGACTGTCTGCCCAGGACGTCTTACCGCTGGCGCGGATAAGCAACTGCCCGCCCGTGATCCGGTAGTGCCGGTATTCGGTGAAGTTCTTTCCCGAGGAGCTGGTCCGCTTCTCAAAGCCCTCGTTCTGGTCCAGCAGTTGCTGGCGCACTTCCCTCGTCAAGCGCATGGCCACCCCCACACTTCGTAACGGTGAGGGGATCATGCCACGCCTCAGCGCCTCAGCCCCGGCGGCCGAGGTCAGTGGCCGCCGGGGCTTCGTGTCAGGGCTGCATGTGCAGCCGCCGTCCAGGCCGACTATGTCGCGGTGCTCAACGAAGGGTCTCTGTGATCCGCTGCCGCAGCTGGGCATCGGACAGCTCCTCGAGGTTGCGCCAGGTGGCGCCCGAGACCTCTTCGGTCTGGAGTTCGCCGATGTCGGCGGTGGTGCGGAAGAGGAAGCGGAAGTCGAAGTGCTGGTGGGCGGGCTCGTCCTTGGCGGGGTTGGCGTCGATGGGGTGGGTGTCGATGTGGAGCGGGATCTCTCCGTGCGGGGTGACGACGTGGGGTGGGATGCCGGTCTCCTCGGCGAGCTCGCGTCCGGCGGCCTGGAGAAGGGTGGCGTCGGAGGCTTCGAGGTGGCCGCCAGGCAGGAGCCACTTCTGGGTCGCATTGTGGAGAATGTGCAGGATGCGGCTGTCGGGGCCGACGAGGATCGCTCCGGCGGTGACGTGGCCAGGCAAGGTCGTGCGGCTGGTGAGGTCGTCGCCGTCGTCGAGGAGGCCGAGGACGACGCCGAGCTCGCGCTTGTCCTCGGGGTGCTGGTCGAGGTAGGCGGTCAGGGTGGTGCGGATGTGGTCTGCCGTGATGGCCATGGTGATCACCTGTTGAAGTAGTTGAGCCAGGTCGCCGCAATAGCGGCGCGGTCGGCCGCGGGGACCTCGTGGATCCCGGGGGCGAGCTCCCCGCGGGTGAGCATCCTGATCGCGGCGAGGATCTCGGCCTGGACCAGGAAGATGAACGGCCCAACGCTGGCGCCGTGGATGAAGTTGACGGCGTTGCCGCCGTTCGCCAGATAGAAGTAGTGGCCGGTGGTCTGGTAGCGGGTGACGTGTTCGCCGACGGTGGTGCGGGTGTAGACGTCCGGGAGTCCGTTCAGGTCTAGTTCGTCTTCGCTGCTGGTGACGGTGGCGACGTAGGTGCCGTTGCGGAGGTGGGCGAAGTCCTCGCCCCGCAGGGAGATCGCGCCGGTTGCGCAGAGGACCAGGCCGGCGCCGGTCAGGGCGGCTTCGCGGTCGCGGGCGACGGTGAAGCCCTGGGAGAGGGCCTGGGTGCGGCGGACGGGGTCGATGTCGAAGACGGTGACCTGTACTCCCTTGGCGTGCAGGAGCCGGGCGATGGAGGAGCCGAGCTTGCCGAAGCCGATCACGAGGGCGGGGCGGCCGTGGAGGATGTCGCCGCGGCCGCGCATGACGGCCTCGGTGGAGAAGACGACGGACTGGCCGACGAGGAAGTCCTCGGGGTCCTTCAGAGGTGATCGGGCGACGGAGATCACGGGGCAGGGCAGTTTGTCGAGGTCTTCGTAGCGGCGGTGGCCGTTCTCGGTGTCCTCGATGACCCCGGCGAGCTGGCCGGTGAAGCGGCTGTGTACTTCCTCGAGGGTGGGGGCGAAGTAGCCGCCGACGTCCAGCAGGGCGAGGGCCTCGCCTCCGGCCCGGGACTCGAGGTAGTCCAGGGCGGTGTCGGGGTCGGTGAACAGTTCGCGGGTCAGTGCGTCGACCGGGGCGGTGTGCTCGACCTCGCGCTGGGCGGCCATGCTGATCGACTTGGGCTTGGGCAGCACGGCCTTCAGGGCGGTCATCGCGGCGACCGCGCGGACGAATGCGGGCCGCTCGGGCAGCAGGTGTGTGACCAGAAACGATGCGGGCGGCTCGTCCGGGGTGAACTGGGCGGCGACGTTGGCGAAGTAGGCGTCCAGCCGTGCGCGTTCGTGGGTTTCCATGGCAGTGACCTCTCGTGGCGAGATGGGGGCCGTGCATGGGGGGCTGGGTGGTTCAGGCGGTGCGGGAGGTTCGGGCGAAGCCGAACAGCAGCCTGTCGGCGGCCAGGGCGGCGTCGAGGTAGGCGTCGACGCGGACGGCGTCGGCGGACTGGGCGAGCGGGTCGAGGCCGACGATCAGGGCGGCCCGGCCGCTGTCCTGGGCCAGGCGGGTCCACTGGTGGTGGGCGGGCAGTCTCAGGCCCCAGCGGGCGCCGGGGAACTTCAGCAGGGACCGGGGGCCGATGGTCACGAGGGTGCCCTGGGTGTCGGGGACGGAGTCCTGGGCCTGGGCGAGGCCGCCGAGGACCTCTGCGAGGTGCCGCATCCGGGCCTCGATCGCCGCGGGGGTGTCGTGGCTGGTCCGTCCGAGCCGGTGGGCGAGGAGGATGTGGGCGACCTGCTTGCCGTCGGGGGCGGTGCCGGGCCAGGTCCAGGCTCCGAGTGAAGTCAGCAGCCCGGTGTCGGGGCCGGTGAGGGTGGGGACGTTGCGGGTCAGCATGCTCGGACCAGTCCGGCCGGCTGGCCCGTCTTGAACAGCGTCCAGACGATCTTGCCGCGGGGTTTGCGTTCCTCGACGCCCCAGCTGTCGGCGAGCTCGGCGACGATCTGCAGGCCGCGGCCGGCGGTGTCGGTCTCGGCCGGGTGTGCGATGGCGGGCTGGCGGCGGTGGCGGGGGCGGCTGTCGTGTACTTCCAGGCGGACGAAGTCGCCTTCGGCGTCCAGCCTCACCAGGAAGCCGTGTCCGGGCTCGCTCCCGTGGGTCAGGGCATTCGAGGCCAGCTCGGAGACGCAGAGCCGGATGTCCTCGGCGGGGGCGTGAAGGCCCCAGGAGGTCAGGGTCGTGACGGCGAAGTCTCGGGCGAGGCCGACCGACTCGGGCCGCGGGTCGAAGAACTTCTGCTTCGCATCAGGCATCGGAGCCTCACGTATCGGTGTCCAGAGCGGGGGCGGGACCGGGACTGCGGCGGCGGAGACGTGCAGGGGCCGCCCGGGCTGGCCCCGGGCCGGCCGGATGGCCGTCGCGGGGGCCGCGGACCAGCAGCAGCCGGGCTCCGGCGGAGGTGATCCGCGCCTGCCGTGGGGCGGCTATCGCCTTGGGGCCCAGGTGCGATGCGGCGGGCAGGACAACGCCGTAGGTGTCCGGCAGTTCCAGGACGTCCAGCAGACCGGTGAACGCCGCCGACCTCTCCGCATTCGCCGTGCGTTCGGTGAAGACCCCGGACAGAGCGAGCTCATGCTGGCGGCAGTACTCGGCCAGGGCGGCGTGCAGAGCCTCGTGCCGGGCGGCGGAGACCCGCACCAGCCGCAGGAAGCCATAGACGACCGGGCCGCGAACGCCGCGATGCTCGGTGAGGGGTTCCATCTTCGTGACCATCCAAGAAGTCCGGCAACTGGTGTCACCGGTCAGCCTGAACCCGCCCCAACCGCGGGGGAATGACCGCCTGTTGTACTTCCGTTGCACTTGTGTCCCCCCACCCGTCCGGGCCGTGCTTCGATGACGGCGGGAAGGGAGCGACGTGTGGCGACCGTGCACCACTGGACCGGCCTGGAGGCCAAGGCCCTGCGTCTTGCGCTGCGGCTGAGCGTCCGCGCTTTCGCCGATCACCTCGGCGTCGGCGTGCGGACGATCTCCAAGTGGGAGAAGCTCCTCGGCGGCACTGAACCCCGCCCAGACACCCAGGCGATCCTCGACACCGCACTGGCCCGCGCGGACGCCGCCGTCCATCTCCGGTTCGAGACGTTCCTGTCCGAAGCCGGGAGAACCGCCGGCCCTGGCGGTGGCCGCAGGGTCACCGCCAGCGGGCCGCTAGCCTGGGAATACGAGACGTGGACGGACGACCTGGACCGGGCCGTGGTGGCCCTGGCCCGGCAGGACTTCACCTTCGCCGAGAGCCTGATTGGCCGCTGGACCACCCGGTTCAAGCCGGTCAGCCTCGATGACAAGGGCCTGTACCTGTTCGCCCGCTCAACGGCCCTCCTCGGCGATCTCCAGCGTGACCAGGGCGCCGTGATCGGACCGCTGTCGGCCCAGCACTCCTATTCGGCAGCCAGGTCCCTGTTCACCCAGTTAGACATCCCCCGCCGCGTCGCCCAGCTTGACCTGTCCCTGGCCGTGGTCACGGAGATGTCCGGGAAGCTGGAGATCGCCGCCCACCAGTACGAACACCTTGCCGCCGATGACCGGCTCTCCCGCCGCGACCGGGCAAGAGCCCGGCTGTGGGTGGGGACCGCGCTGAGCAAGGACGGCCAGCACGACTATGCGACCCGGGTCATGGCGGCGGCGACCAGAGAGTTCGAAGACCTCTCCGAGCCCGAGGACTGGTCGGTGGCCCACCAGAAGATCGCCCTGGCCCACCGAGGGGCCGGTGACCTGGCCTCGGCCCTGCACTTCATTGGAATTGCCCGCAGCACCGCCTCCACGGACGCGCCGATGCAGCGGGTCCGTCTGGAAACCGCCCACGGTCACGTCCTGCTGACCGATCCCGCAACCCGCGATGATGGCCTTCACGTCCTCGACGAAGCCGCGCGACTGGCCGGGCAGTTCGGCCTGAGCCACCAGCTCGCCAGCATCGAGAACATCAAGGCCATGAGCGAGGGGCCCACCGGGCCCCGGCGACGGTGACCAGGGAGAAGATCGCGTGAGTGACAACCAGCAGACGATCACCGAGGACCAGTGGCGCAAGGCCAAGCTGATCTGGGACTACCACCAGATGGGCCACGACCTCGCGCCGGCCGACGTCGCGATCGGCCTGGGCAGCCACGACCTCGGCGTCGCCGCGGCCTCCGCCGACCTGTATCACTCCGGGCTCTTCCCGACCCTGGTCTTCACCGGCGGCAACAGCCCCACCACCGCCAAGGTCTTCCCGCGCGGTGAAGCCGTCCACTTCCGCAAGCACGCCCTCGAACTCGGCGTCCCCGACGAAGCGATCCTCGTGGAGCCGAACGCCGCCAACACCGGGCAGAACATCACGCTCTCCCGCGATCTGCTGGCCGCCAACGGCATCGTCCCGAAGACCGTGCTGCTGGTCTCCAAGCCCTATATGGAAAGGCGGTCCTTCGCCACCGCCCGCAAGCTGTGGCCCGAGGTCGAGATCCTCTGTGCCTCGGAGCCGCTGGAACTGGACGACTACCTCAAGAGCATCGGCGACGAGAAGCTCGTCCTGGACATGCTCGTCGGCGACCTCCAGCGGGTGATCGAGTATCCGAAGCTCGGGTTCGCCATCGCCCAGGACGTCCCGGAGGACGTGCATGCCGCATACGAGTCCCTCATCAGCGACGGCTTCACCAGCCGCCTCATCTCCTGACCTCCCGGCGCCGGGCGGGCTGTGTGCGATCCACCAGCCGAACCTGTTTCCCCGGCTGACGACGCTGGCCAAGCTGTTCGCGGCGGACACCTGGATCATCCTCGACGACGTCCAGTTCACCCGCCGCGACTACCAGCACCGCACCCGCCTCGCGTCCCTGGGAGACCCGCAGACATCGCGGTGGATGTCTATTCCCACCCACCTGCCCCAAGGCCGCCAGACCGCCATCCAGGACGCCCTGATCGCCGATCCTGCCCTGGCCCGGCGCCGGACCACGGCCATGCTGAGGCAGTACTACGGAGCCAGCCTGCACTGGGCCGTCCTCGCTCAGGCCATGGAGCCGGTGGCGGCCGCGTTCGGCACCGGGAGGACCGCGACCGTCGCCGAGACCTCCGCCCGGATCCTGCTGGACCTGCTCGGCTGGAAGGGCCAGATCCTCCGCAGCAGCGAACTACCCGCCCGGCCCTGCCGGTCCCAGAGGCTCGCCGACCTCACCGCCGCAGCCGGCGCCCGCCAGTATCTGTGCGGGACCGGCGGCATGAAATACCTGGACGAGACCCCATTCGCGGCCCAGGCGATCACCGTCGTCCCGTTCCGGCCGCCGACGACCAATATCTGGCCCTCCGGCCGACAGATCAGTGCCCTGTGGGCCCTGGCAACGCTCGGCCCCGCCGTCCTGGCCGAGCGGTTGCGGGCCGTCGCCGCCGCCCAGACCGCGCTGGAAACCGCCGCCTGAGAACGTATCCCCATACTTCCCCCTCCTCGAGGGGGAAGTACGGCCGAACGTGCCCAGTTGCGTACGGACGGATCTCGGTCTCAGGCCGGGCCAGCGTTCTCGGCCCGGATCATCCGTCGGAGGCTGGAGCGGGCGGCGGCCAGGTCCTCCTCGGTCTCGGCCAGCCGTTCCTCCAGCTCTTTCTTCTCCCGCCGCAGTGTGTCCCGCTCGGCGGTCAGTTCTTCGTGCTGGCGGGTCAGCTCGTCCACCCGGGCCACCAGGTCGGCCGCCCCGACCTGATCGAGTTGCTGGCCGAGCTGCCTCTGCAGCGCGGCCTTGAGCTGGTCCCGCTCCGTCCGCAGGGCAGTGATCTGCTGCTTGGACAGCTCCAGGTCGGTCTGCAGGCTTGCCGTACTCGATGACAGCCCGGCCTGAGCCTCCCGCCGGGGCTGGCCCGCCTGCTTCTTGCGGGCGGCCTCGATGTGCTCACGGACGCCTTCCGCATAGACGAGCCAGTTCGACACCCTGGCCGTCTTCGCGACCGCCGCAAAGGTGACCGCATCGCCGCGGGCAGCCATCTCATCGACCACCGCCAGGACCTTCTCCCGCTTCGCGCGGCTGTCCCGGCGACGCGACTCCGCCAGCACCTCGCTCGGCTTGCGCTTGGCACTCACGCGCTGGACTCCCCGCGCTTGATCACGGTGAGGGGCAGCATGCGGCCCCTGGCGGCCCGGGACCTCCTCAAGACCTTGACAGACTCCATCAGTTCCTCTCGCTCATCCTCGGGCAGCTGGTCGATCTGCTCGTGCATGTTCTTGGCGACCTTCTTGAACGAGTCGATCTGATCCTGGAAGTTGCGGATCACGTACTCATCCGTGCCCATCGCCAGAGCGGTCTCCTTGTCCGCCTTCAAGTCCCGGATCTGGTCCTCGATCGCCGCCAGGTAGGACGGGTCGGGGCGGTAGAAACCACAGCCGGCGCACTGGAACCGGATCGGGCATGCATGCCCGCCCGCCTTGACGTTGGACGGCTCGGTGCAGCCCCCGAACGGCACCGCCACGGACCTGAGCTCGTAAGCCTTGTTCGAGGCCATCGGAGCGGGGTTGCCGTGCCGGTCCACGACATGGAGCCGCATCTTCTTCACCGCCTCCTGTTTCCGCTTGAGCGACACCTTGTAGTACCGGGCCGTCGTATCTGTACTCCGGTGATCCATAAGGTCTTTCAGAACGTCGATTGGAACCTCGGCGTCTGCGTGCCGCTGGGCGTAGGAGTGCCGGAAGGCGTAGGGGTAGATCTTGTCCCGGTCGAACGGAACCGGACGTCCGTCACGGCCTGTGCCCTCGGAGTGGATCTCGTCGATGGACGTCACCCACAACCGCATCGCCCGAGACAGGTACTGGGTACTCATGTGGGCGAACTCGCTGGCCTCGCTGACCGCCGGGAACAGATACGACCGGCTTCGCGACGGCGTGACCAGCCCCTCGCGGTGCTTGGCCCATGCCTGGATGTGCTCGGCAGTCTCCCGAGAGATCGGCAGTCGCCGACGCATGCGCTTGCCCTTGTAGTTGTTCCAGATCAGGAGGCAGTCGTTGCCGTCGAACTCCAGACAGTCCCGCTTCAAGCTCAAGACTTCACGCGGACGCCGGCCGGTGTCCCGCAGCACCTGGTAGATGGCCCGAAGCATGGCCGAGATGTCTTCCGGCGGGTAGCCGCGATAGGGAAACTCGTCCCCGAAGTGGTCGAGGTGAGCATCGAGCTGGCGTATCACCGACTCCGGTATCGCCTTGCCGATCTCGTCTTCGTTGGAGTCCTCGCGGATGATGCGATGCTGGCTGTGACGGGCGAACGTGCCGTGCAGCTCATTCAGCAGTCCGGCACTGCGGCCGAAGTCCAGGATCGTGTAGAACGCGGCCAGCGAATCAGCACGGTGCTTGCTGGTCTGCAGGTCGCCGTCGCGCTTGGTCTGCTTCCGGAAGGCGTCCGCGACCAGGGTCATCTCGGCGAACCTGACGCTGGTGGGGTCCATCCCGCCCCCCGGCAGCCGCGCGAGCACGGTCGAGGCGACGACGCAGGCCGCCACATGCCTGCGGAAGCGTGTGTTGGCCGGGCGAGTGGAGCGTGCCCACTCCATCACGGCCTCTCTCAGCCACGGTTGTGTCACGGTGTTGAAATCGACGAGGGCCGTGCGGGTCCCAGGCGCCCGTTTCTCGGTGCGGCCCGACGCGTAGATCACTGCCTTCATGTCCCAGACCAGCTTGTCCATGGGTTCGATCCCCAGGAAGCGATCATGCCCCTGCTGTATGGACCAGGCCACTTCCTTCACCAGGGCCACGACGTTCGCGGCCCCGCTGAAATTCGATGTGTCGAACACGCCGGGTCCAGCTACCAGCAGGCACTCGACCCCCTCCAGCCCCTTGACGACAGCGCGGATCGCCGAGGGCTCTATCTTCTGATGGCGCAGGTCGCGCTGCTGCAGGGCGTAAAGCATCTCCAGGCGGCCCACCTCGCTCAGCGGCGCCAGCGAGAAATGGTGCACGGCCATGTAGGGAGTCTCGTGCTCGACCCAGCGATCAAGAACCGGAACGTAATCGAGGGATTTCCGAAGGTCCTTCCACCGCCGGTCGTGAACACGGCACAACCCCTCGTGCAACGTCACCTGCTCAAGGGAACAACCAGCCACGCGGCATTCAGCCAAAGCGTCGTGGGGGACAGCGACACTGCGCATCCATTCCTCAAGCGTTCCCTGGAACGGCTTCCGTTTGCTCGCCGCACGAGTCGCCTTGATCCACTGAAGGCTGTGGGCCCGGCACAGTCCTCGGGAATGGAACTCGCGCTGACACCCCAGGCCGTCCCGCTCCACCGTGCACGTGCCCGGTTCCAGATAGCGGCGGTTCGCCGCCGGCCGGACGGTCGCGTTGAACTCTTCCTCGCTCAGCCCGCTGGCCCGGAACTCCTTGGCGCAGGCAGTGCACCGGCCGCGAGATTTGGTGACGATCTCACACCCTTCGGTGCTGCACCGCATGGCGGCCGTCTGCGGATTGTTGACGTCGCCCCTGAACAGCAGCGTGTCGGGATCCCACTCACCCGGCCGCCAGTCCTCCACCAGCTGAGTGCGCAGCCAGGCCACCCACAGATCATGGTCACGACTGGACTTCTCCGCGATCTCGAGGACCGCCGCGAGATTCCCGCTCATGCCTGCACCTGACCGTTCCTGATCGCCGCGACGCGCTCCACGGCCTCGCGTTTGTCCTCGTCCGTGGCGTGCACATACGGAGCCATCGACGAATCCGCCACATGCCCCATGAGGTCCTTCACCACATCGCGCGGGACCTTGTTGCGGATCCATGTGGTCGCCGCGGTGTGGCGCAGCATGTGCGGCCTGGCCTCGAAGCCCGCCTGCTTCGCCAGCCGATCGAACAGGTCCTTGGCGTTGTGATAGGTCATCGCCCGGCCCAGCGGCGCCCGGAACAGATTGACGAACACCATGTCGACATCAGCGGCCTCGGCCACCTGGTCCCGCTCGAAGCAGTAGTCGGCGTAAAGAGTCACCAGCTCGGCCGTTACCGGAATCGAGCGCGGCATTCTGGCCTTGGCCAGGGCTCCGTTGGAGTTCTGCCGTCGCCGCACATGCACATGTGGCCCCGCGACCTGGCAGCCCAGCGCGGATGAGTTCGAAAGCAGATGCATGTCCTCCCGTCGCAGGCCAAGGGCCTCGCCGATCCGCATGCCTGTGCCTGCCAGCAGCGCGACCAAGAAGCGGTCCCGAGCCCGCCGGGTCAGACCGAGGATCCGTGCGAACTGCTCAGGATTCAGCCATTCGTAGCCCTCTACTGCCACCTCGAACTTGATCGCCTTCGCCCGGACCGTGCGGAACTGCCCGTCCTCACCAGGATTGAAGCCCTCCGGCAGATAGGCCAGGTACTTCTGCTCCGACAGCTGGTTGACCGTCTCCGCATCCACCCACCCCTGCAGGCCGCTGAACCGCAGGAACTGGCAGACCGTCGTCATGATCTGATTCGCGGTCTTCTTCTCACGGAAGCGCACCTTGACCGGCTTCTTCCGGGCCCGCGGCGGGAGCGGCTCATCAACGAGCCAGTGCAAGAACCGGGCCAGCCCTGGCAGCCCCGGCTTCTTCCAGTCCAGACCATGGTCGGCGCAGTACGACAAGTACAGAGCGACGCGGCCAGCGTACAAACGCTCCGTGTTGACCGACCGGTCCGCCATCCGAAGGCTCGCCGAGAAGGCACACGCCTCCATGTGCAGCTCGTACTCGGAGGAGATGACCACCCACGAAACGGACTCATCGCGGGGCGAGACGGCGCGTTCTGCCGTGTACGTAGAAGGCATGACAGCGAACGTACCAGACGTGCCAGACACCTAGTAGATACCTTTCAGGAACACAATGACTGGCACTCAGAACTCATGTGCCAGAGGGAGATTGGTTCCTCAAGATAACGATCGCCGCCTGTGCCTTCGCGGCCGTGCTCTACAAGATCGTCACCAGCGGCACCGTCTCGGGAGCGCTGGAAGCGGTGATCGGGAAGGCGCTCGATGCGCAGTTCTGAGCAGCCGCAGGGCGCCAAGGGTCGCGACAAGGGCTCTGTGACGGCGGAGGCGGCGGTCGCGGTGCCGGCCCTCGTGGTCTTCACCATGGCGCTCGTCTGGGCATTGATGGCCGCCGCCGCGCAGATCCAGTGCGTGGACGCAGCGCGCGCCGGTGCTCGCGCCGCGGCCAGGTCGGAGCCACGGGCGGCTGCTCTCGCCGCCGCCCGATCCGCGGCGCCGAGCGGCGCCGCGGTCACATTGGCCCGCACCGGGAACTTCTGGCGCGTACGCGTCGAGGCAGACACCCCCGGGCCGGCTGCCATGGCGCTGACCCTGAGCGCCGACGCGGCGGCGCTCGCCGAGGACACCACGGGACAGGAGCCCGGGTCCGCCGAGTACCGGGCGACCCGGGGAGAGAACCAGGAGGGCGTGAGACTCCTCGTGCGCGCGGACCGGGCGGGGCCGGCGTACCGCGCGGACCGGGCGGGGCGCGTCAGCGTCGCCGGGGTGGCCCGGTTGGCCGAACGGGGCGTCGGCGCAGCGATGAGGGTTCTGCCGAGCGACCGCTCATCCGCCGCCCCGGTGGGCGACAAGGGAATGGGGCCGTGAAGGGGGACCGCGGCTCGGCGACCGTTTGGGTGGCCATGGCGACCACCGTGCTGTGCGCGGTCTTCGCGATCGTCCTGGCGATGGGCCAGGCAGTGGTCGCCCGGCACCGCGCCGGAGCCGCCGCCGACCTCGCGGCGCTCGCAGCGGCCGACAACGCCCTACGGGGCACGGCCGAGGCCTGCGCCAAGGCGGCCGAGGTGGCCCGGGCGCAGAACACGGAGGTGGTGCGCTGCGCCGTGACAGGAGAGATCGCCGACATCACGGCCCGGGCCCGTTTCGGCCCGTACGCCCCGGCGGTCAGGGCGCGGGCGGGGCCGCAGCTGTCTTAAGGAGCCGCCGGGGCCGCCCGGAGAAGCTCCGTGAGCAACCGGACCGCGCCCCTCTTGTGCAGCGGATCGTTGCCGTTGCCGCACTTGGGCGACTGGATGCACGACGGGCAGCCCGCTTCGCACTCGCACGAGGCGATCGCCTCTCGGGTGGCGGTGAGCCACTCGCGCGCAGTGTGGAAGGCCCGTTCGGCGAAGCCGGCCCCGCCCGGGTGCCCGTCGTACACGAAGACGGTCGGCAGCAGGGTGTCCGGATGGAGCGGTACGGAGACTCCTCCGATGTCCCAGCGGTCACAGGTGGCGAAGAGTGGAAGCATCCCGATGGAGGCGTGTTCGGCGGCGTGCAGTGCCCCGCCCAGCTGCTCCGGGTTGATGCGGGCGGAGTCCAGCTGGTTCTCGGTGACCGTCCACCACACGGCTCGGGTGCGCAGGGTCCGCGGAGGCAGGTCGAGCTTCGTCTCGCCGAGTACCTCCCCGGTGATGAGACGGCGACGCAGGAAGGAGACGACCTGGTTGGTGACCTCGACGGAGCCGTAGCAGAGGCGACCGTCGCCCCAGGGGATCTCGGTCTCGGTTTCGAGCACGGAGATGGAGGTGGTGTCACGGGCGGTGGTCGAGTAGGGCGGGTTGGCCTCGGCGACCAGGGCGACGGAGTCGTCCAGGTCCAGTCGCTCGACGAGATAGGTGCGGCCCTGGTGCAGGTGAACTGCGCCGTCGTGGACCGCGGTGTGGGCGGCGCCTTCGTCGACCGTGCCGAGCAGCCGGCCGGTGGCGGCCTCGACGATCTGGACCGGCCGGCCGCCCTCGCCGCGGATGTCGGTGAGGTCCGCGGCCCGTTCGCGGCGGGTCCAGTGCCAGCCGGAGGCGCGCCGACGGAGCAGCCTGGCCGCTTCGAGCTGCGGCATGAGGTCGGCCGTGGCGGAGCCGAAGAGTTCGAGGTCGGCCTCGGTAAGGGGCATTTCGGCGGCGGCCGCGCACAGATGCGGGGCGAGCACGTAGGGATTGTCGGGGTCGAGAACCGTGGACTCCACCGGTCGGTCGAACAATGCCTCGGGGTGGTGGACGAGGAAGGTGTCCAGCGGGTCGTCGCGGGCCACGAGGACCGCGAGGGCGCCCTGGCCGGAGCGCCCCGCCCGGCCGGCCTGCTGCCACAGGGAGGCCCGCGTGCCGGGGTATCCCGCGATGACAACGGCGTCCAGGCCGGCGACGTCGACGCCGAGCTCGAGGGCCGTGGTGGCGGCCAGGCCGAGGAGCTCGCCGGAATGGAGGGCCCGCTCGAGGGCCCGGCGCTCCTCGGGCAGATAGCCACCCCGGTAGGCGGCGACACGCCCGGGCAGGGAGCGGTCCACTTCTGCGAGGCGTTCCTTGGCGATCACGGAGATCAGTTCGGCGCCGCGGCGGGAGCGTACGAAGGCCACGCTGCGCACGCCCTGGACCGTCAGGTCGGTCAGGAGGTCGGCGGCCTCGGCGGTCGCCGTGCGGCGTACCGGCGCGCCCTTCTCGCCGTGGAGCTCGGTGAGGGGCGGTTCCCACAGGGCGAAGACCAGCTCGCCGCGAGGCGAGGCGTCGTCGGCGACCTCGTGGACGGGCAGGCCGGTGAGCCGGCCCGCGGCGACGGCCGGTTCCGCGGCGGTGGCGGAGGCGAGCAGGAAGACCGGATTCGCACCGTAGCGGGCGCATACACGGCGAAGACGGCGCAGCACCTGGGCGACGTGGGAGCCGAACACGCCCCGGTAGGTGTGGCACTCGTCGATCACGACGTAACGCAGGGAGCGCAGGAAGGAGGACCAGCGGGGGTGGGAGGGAAGTATCCCGCGGTGCAGCATGTCGGGGTTGGTGAGGACGTAGTTGGCGTACTGGCGGACCCATTCGCGTTCTTCGACGGGCGTGTCGCCGTCGTAGACCGCCGGGCGGATGCGGTTGCCCAGCGGGGCGGCCAGTTCCTTGACGGCGCGGCACTGGTCGGCGGCGAGCGCTTTGGTGGGTGCCAGGTACAGCGCGGTGGTTCCACGGCCGTTGGCCGCCTCGGCACCGTCGAGCAGGGTGCTGAGAACGGGCGCGAGGTACGCGAGGGACTTGCCCGACGCGGTGCCCGTCGCAATGACCACGGACTCGCCGTCCAAGGCGTGCTCGGCGGCGGCCGCCTGGTGGGCCCAGGGGTGGTCGATCCCGGCATGCCGGACAGCGCTGATCACTTCTGTGCGGATGCGGTCCGGCCAGAGGGCATGCCTGCCCGGTCGAGGGGGCAGGTGCTCCGTATGAGTGATGCGCGCAGCCCGGCTTGCACCTGCGGCGAGCCGGTCGAGAATCGTGCCGGGAGAGGGGCGGTTTTCCCCGCTCTCGGGCGGTCGACTGGGACGGTGTTTCTTGGCCATCGGCACCGAGTGTGTCACTGGCGTGACGGACAATGGTCCCAAGGCGTCGTGCATGGCTGCCGGTAAGTGATTGAATGCCATCGCGGCTGGCGATCGTCCTCCGGCTCCGTCGGGGAGACCTCAGGGGGCGGCCGCTCGATAGCAAGGTGCTGGAGGATCCGTGGACCTGTCCCTGTCGACTCGCAATGTGTCCGGCCCTGGTGGCGACCGTACGGTCGTCGAGGTCGGTGGCGAGATTGATGTGTATACCGCGCCCAAGCTGCGCGAGCAGTTGGTCGAGTTGGTGAACGACGGCAGCTACCACCTGGTTGTCGACATGGAGGGCGTGGACTTCCTCGACTCCACCGGCCTCGGCGTGCTCGTGGGTGGCCTCAAGCGTGTCCGTGCGCACGAGGGCTCCCTACGCCTGGTCTGCAACCAGGAGCGCATTCTCAAGATCTTCCGGATCACGGGTCTGACCAAGGTGTTCCCGATTCACACCACGGTCGACGAAGCCGTCGCCGCAACCGACTGACGTCGGCCGGAGACTGCCGGAAGCAGAGAGGGGCACCGGGCATCCAGCCCGGGCCCCTGAGAGGCACGCCTGCCCGTACGTCCGAGGGGGACCGCATGGCCATCGTTGAGCTCCGCTTCAGCGCCCAGCCCGAGCACGTCAGGACGGCCCGATTGGTCGCCGCTGCCGTGGCTCGCCGTGCCGGGGTCGAGGAGGCAGTGCTGGACGAGGTCCGCCTCGCCGTGGGCGAGGCCTGCAGCCGGGCCGTCGGGCTGCATCGCAGCCACGGCATCACCGCGCCCGTACGGGTGGTGCTGTCGGAGGAGGAAAAGACCTTCTCCATCGAGGTCGGAGACGAGGTGCCGACGTCGGGCGCCGGCTCCGCGGCGCTCTCCGGCAACGGTGGCGACGCGCCGGAGGACTTCGACGCGGAGGGCGAGGACGAGATGGGTCTCGCCGTCATCAGCGGCCTCGTCGACGACGTGGAGGTCTCCTCCACCGAGGACGGCGGGGTGATCCGGATGAGCTGGCCGTCGTCGGTGCTCACCGCGTCCTGAGCCCCCGCGCCGGTTTGTCCGGGCGGTTCCGGACCGGTGCCGGACCGGACAGTCTTGGGGGCCGGCGTCCCGGACGCATCCTGCTGACGGGCCCGACCGCCCCGGGAATCGATCTTTTCATGCTCTGATCATTTTGTCGCAAAGAGGCCCTGCTGAGCAGGGCCTCTTTGTTATTTTCTAGATCATCGAACCGGCGTCAATGCCTTTGTCCCGTTACCGCTTTCGGGGCCGATTTATTGGCGCGATCATTTGCTGAGTAGCAAGTCAAGGTCAATTACATTTTCCGCGCCCTGTTTTGATCAGGTTCCGCTCCCTACAATCCGTCCACATCTTGAGCTCTGAACGTCAAGGAGGACGAATGGCGGGGCTCTTCACTCCAGAACTGATCGATCACCCCACTTCTCTCGCAGCCGCGGTACTCACGGATGACAACCGACTGATCGTGATTGTGATCGCGGTCGTCGCCCTGGCGGCGCTCGTCGTGGCCCAGCTCCTGGTGCGCCAGGTGCTGAGCGCAGGCGAGGGCACCGATTCCATGAAGAAGATCGCGGCCGCCGTACAGGAAGGTGCGAATGCCTATCTGGCTCGGCAGCTGCGCACTCTCGGCATCTTCGCCGTAGTGGTGTTCTTCCTGCTGATGCTGCTCCCGGCCGACGACTGGGCGCAGCGGGCCGGGCGCTCGGTGTTCTTCCTGGTGGGTGCGCTTTTCTCGGCGGCCACCGGATACATCGGCATGCGTCTTGCCGTAAGGGCCAATGTGCGTGTGGCCGCGGCCGCGCGTGAGGCCACACCGGCGGAAGGCGAGCCGGAAAAGGACCTGACAGCCGTCGCGCACAAGGCAATGAAGATCGCTTTCCGCACGGGAGGCGTGGTCGGCATGTTCACGGTGGGCCTCGGCCTGCTGGGTGCCTCCTGCGTCGTACTCGTCTACGCGGCGGACGCGCCGAAGGTGCTCGAGGGCTTCGGCCTCGGAGCGGCCCTCATCGCCATGTTCATGCGTGTCGGCGGCGGCATCTTCACCAAGGCGGCCGACGTCGGCGCCGACCTCGTCGGCAAGGTCGAGCAGGGCATCCCCGAGGACGACCCACGCAACGCCGCCACCATCGCCGACAACGTGGGCGACAACGTCGGTGACTGCGCGGGCATGGCGGCCGACCTTTTCGAGTCGTACGCCGTCACCCTCGTCGCGGCCCTCATCCTCGGCATGGCGGCGTTCGGTGACGCCGGACTCGCCTTCCCGCTCATCGTCCCGGCGATCGGCGTGGTCACCGCGATGATCGGCATCTTCGCGGTCGCCCCGCGGCGCGCCGACCGCAGCGGGATGACCGCGATCAACCGCGGCTTCTTCATCTCCGCGCTGATCTCGCTCGCGCTGGTGGCCATCGCCGCCTTCGCCTACCTGCCCGGCTCGTACGCCGAGTTGGACGGCGTCGGTGACGCTGCCGTCCGGGCGCACGACGGGGACCCGCGGGTCCTGGCACTTGTCGCCGTCGCCATCGGTATCGTTCTGGCGGCGCTGATCCAGCAGCTGACCGGGTACTTCACGGAGACCAACCGGCGCCCCGTGCGGGACATCGGCAAGTCGTCCCTGACCGGCCCCGCCACCGTGGTCCTGGCCGGTATCTCCATCGGTCTCGAATCGGCCGTCTACACCGCTTTGTTGATCGGTCTCGGCGTGTACGGGGCCTTCCTGCTCGGCGGTACGTCGATCATGCTGGCGCTGTTCGCGGTGGCACTGGCAGGCACGGGTCTGCTCACCACCGTCGGCGTGATCGTGGCGATGGACACCTTCGGTCCGGTCTCCGACAACGCCCAGGGCATCGCCGAGATGTCCGGTGATGTCACCGGCGCCGGCGCCCAGGTCCTGACCGACCTGGACGCCGTGGGCAACACCACCAAGGCGATCACCAAGGGCATCGCGATCGCCACGGCCGTGCTCGCCGCCGCGGCGCTCTTCGGCTCGTACCGCGACGCCATCTCGACAGCCGCGGCCGAGGTGGGCCAGAAGCTGGGCGACAGCGCGCCGATGAACCTGGTGATGGACATTTCGCAGCCCAACAACCTGGTGGGCCTCGTCCTCGGTGCCGCGGTCGTCTTCCTCTTCTCCGGACTGGCCATCAACGCCGTCTCCCGCTCTGCGGGTGCGGTGGTCTACGAGGTGCGGCGGCAGTTCCGCGAGCACCCCGGGATCATGGACTACACGGAGAAGCCGGAGTACGGACGCGTCGTCGACATCTGCACCAAGGACGCTCTGCGGGAGCTGACCACACCGGGGCTGCTCGCCGTGATGACCCCCATCGCGGTCGGCTTCTCACTCGGCGTCGGCGCTCTCGGTTCGTTCCTCGCGGGAGCGATCGGCACCGGCACCCTGATGGCCGTCTTCCTCGCCAACTCCGGTGGTGCGTGGGACAACGCCAAGAAGCTCGTCGAGGACGGCCACCACGGCGGCAAGGGCAGCGAGGCCCATTCCGCGACCGTCATCGGCGACACCGTCGGCGACCCGTTCAAGGACACCGCGGGCCCGGCCATCAACCCCCTGCTGAAGGTGATGAACCTGGTGGCGCTGCTCATCGCGCCCGCGATCATCCAGTTCAGCTACGGGGACGATTCCAACCCGGGAGTGCGGGCCGTGATCGCGGTGCTGGCGATCCTCGTGATCGTCGGTTCCGTGTACATCTCGAAGCGGCGCGGCATCGCTGTCGACGACGAAAGCGGAACCGCTGAGCGCAACGCGAAGCCGGCCGATCCGGCGGTGGTTTCCTGACACAGGATCAACGGACGGGCGGGCGGCGCACATTGATGCGTCGCCCGCCCGTCCGTGTGTGTTCCGGGGGCGCGGGTGAGCCTTGTCTCCCTTGGTACAAATGGATTCAATACCCCATGAATGGGTCGCACGACACGCGGATGTCGCCCAGTTGGCGTGTATGTTCCGGGGCCGAGAGCCTTGGAAGGGACCAATCCGGTGAACAAGAAGCTTGCAGCCGCACTGTCCGGCGGTGCGGTACTGGTACTGGCGCTGTCGGGCTGCGGTGACGACGGCGAGGAGAAGGTGAACGCCTGGGCGAAGGAGGTCTGCGACCAGGCGCAGCCGCAGATCAAGAAGAGAGCCGACGCCCAGCAGACCATCATCTCGACGGCGGCGGACGGCAAGCCGGCCGACATCCAGGCCGCCGACTCCAAGGCGTTCGCCGACATCGCCGCAGCGGACAAGGCGCTCGCCAAGGCGGTCAGGGACGCGGGCGTGCCGCCGGTCGAGAACGGGGAGAAGCTCCAACAGGACGCGGTCAAGGAGCTCGACTCCACCGCTGCCGCCTACCTCGACCTGAAGAAGAAGGTCGACGACCTCGACCCGAAGAACCAGCAGAAGTTCGCGGACGGTCTGCAGACCGTGGCGGACGGGCTGAAGAAGATCGAGCGCATGGACCAGGCGGCTCTGGCGAAGCTGCAGTCCGGTGAGTTGGGCCAGGCCATGGCCAAGCAGCCCGGCTGCCAGCGGGCCAAGACGTCGAACCCCGCCGGTGGTGCGTCCGCGTCCGACGGCAACGCCTGACCGGTTCCGGCGAGACTTGACCGGCGGGACGCTTCGCAAGCCCGAACGCCGCAAGCCGCCCGGCAGCCGACGGGCAGGGCTTACGAGCCCGGGTCGTGCGGCGATTGTCAGTGGCGGCGGCCACAATGGGCGGGTGAGTACGACCAGCCTTCCCGTGCCCGACCACTCGCCCCGGCTCCGCGAGGCGTTTCTCGCCGCCGCGTTCACCGCCGACGGGCTGCTCGATCTGCTCGGCGCGCCCGCCTACGCGGCGCTCGCCCGCAGCGAGACCGTGCCCGCCCTGCGCGCCACTCGCGGGGACAGCGCCCTGGAGGCGCTGGTGCGGCTGTTCCTGCTCCAGTGCGCCGTCCCCCAGGAGCAGGCGAGAGCCGCGCTGCCCCTGGAGGAGTGCCTTGCCGACGGCTGGGTGGTACACGACGGGGACGAGGTGCGTGCCGCTGTCGACGTCCGTCCGTACGGCGGGCCGGAGGGCCAGGACTGGTTCATCGTGTCCGACCTCGGGTGTGCGGTCGGCGGAGCGGGCGGCGCGAGCGGTCGGGGCGAGGGGGTCGTCCTCGGCGTCGGCGGTGCGTCCACGACGCTGGCCGGGATCACGGTCCGTACGCCGGTGGAGTCCGCGCTCGACCTGGGTACCGGCTCCGGCATCCAGGCGCTGCATGCCGCTCAGCACGCGACCCGCGTGACGGCCACCGATCTGAATCCGCGGGCCCTGCACTTCACTCGGCTCACGCTCGCCCTGTCCGGTGCGAGGGAGGCCGATCTGCGCGCGGGCTCGTTGTTCGAGCCCGTCGGCTCCGACACGTTCGACCTGATCGTGTCGAACCCGCCGTTCGTCATCTCTCCCGGAGCCCGGCTGACCTACCGGGACGGCGGGATGAGCGGGGACGATCTGTGCCGCTCGCTCGTTCAGCAGGCGGGGGACAGGCTCAACGACGGGGGATACGCCCAGTTCCTCGCCAACTGGCTGCACGTGGAGGGGGAGGACTGGCAGGAGCGGCTGCGTTCCTGGGTGCCGCGCGGCTGTGACGCCTGGATCGTGCAGCGTGAGATGCAGGACGTGACGCAGTACGCCGAGCTGTGGCTGCGCGACAGCGGGGACCATCGCGTCGATCCCGCACAGTACGCCGCCCGGTATGACGCGTGGCTGGACGAGTTCGAGGCGCGCAAGGCCAAGGCCGTCGGCTTCGGGTGGATCACGCTGAGGAAGTCCGGGTCCGATCGCCCCTCGGTCGTCGCCGAGGAATGGCCGCACCCCGTCGAGCAGCCGCTCGGCGAGAGCGTCGTCGCGCATTTCGATCGGCAGGAGTATCTGCGCTCGCACGACGACGCGGCGTTGCTCGCCGACCACTTCGTGCTGGCCGACGAGGTCATGCAGGAGCAGGTCGGCCTGCCCGGCGCCGAGGACCCCGAGCATGTGGTCCTGCGTCAGAACCGAGGCATGCGTCGCGCCACCAAGGTGGACACGGTCGGCGCCGGCTTCTCGGGGGCGTGCGACGGCCGGCTGAGCGCGGGGCAGATTCTCGACGCCATCGCCCAGTTGATCGAGGAGGACCCGGTCCTGCTGCGTGACCGCACGCCGCAGGCCCTACGGCTGTTGGTGGAGGAGGGCTTCCTCGAGCCGACCCCTCGGTGAACGGGACGGTGACGGGATTCGGCACCGAAATCCGGCCAATGTTCGATTTGCGACCCGTTTCCGGCGACCGCGCGGGTGAACCGTATGCGGCGTTCACCCGGAGTTCGTGCCGACGACGCCCGGGGGTGCCAGCCTCGCCCTGCACGGGGGACATCGGCACCAGGAAGGACCGGGTACGGGCATGGAGAGCGGGCCTGCGATCTTCGCCGGAGCGGCATTCGCACTGTTCGGGGGCGGGCTGCTGGCATGGACCTGGATGCGCCTGATGCATCGCGAGCCCGTCGCCCACGGAGTGAGCCCGGCCACGGCCGTCGCTTTCGGGACGATCTTCGGCGCGGCGTTCCTCACCCTCGCGGTCTGGTGCTTCGGCCGCCTGTGACGCGGCGCCCGCATGGCGACCTGCCGGGTCCGGGCGGCAGGAATGTCTGGAGTCGGGTTACCGTTCGAGTGGCCGTTGCGGGCTTTTGCCGTTTGACACGGGGGCGGGTTGTACCGTCACACTCCGCAGCGACAGCAGCGTCACGGCTGCACGGCGAGGCTTGGACCACCGCCTGCCGCACTACCGTGAGCGCACACCGAGCGTCGACCGGAGAGAAGAGCGAAGTTGTCCCCGACCAGCGAGACCGCACAGGGCGGCCGCCGACTCGTGATCGTCGAGTCGCCTGCCAAGGCGAAGACGATCAAGGGCTATCTGGGCCCCGGCTATGTCGTCGAGGCGAGCGTCGGGCACATCCGCGACCTGCCGAACGGCGCCGCCGAGGTGCCGGAGAAGTACACCGGTGAGGTGCGGCGCCTCGGCGTCGACGTCGAACACGACTTCCAGCCGATCTATGTCGTCAACGCGGACAAGAAGGCCCAGGTCAGGAAGCTCAAGGAGCAGCTCGCCGAATCCGACGAGCTCTACCTCGCAACCGATGAGGACCGCGAGGGCGAAGCCATCGCGTGGCACCTCCTCGAGGTCCTGAAGCCCAAGGTTCCCGTCCACCGCATGGTCTTCCACGAGATCACCAAGGACGCCATCCGTGACGCCGTCGCGAACCCGCGTGAGCTCAACAAGCGCATGGTCGACGCCCAGGAGACCCGCCGCATCCTCGACCGTCTCTACGGCTACGAGGTCTCGCCGGTCCTGTGGAAGAAGGTCATGCCGCGGCTGTCCGCCGGCCGTGTGCAGTCCGTCGCGACCCGGCTCGTCGTCGAGCGCGAGCGTGAGCGCATCGCGTTCCGCTCCGCCGAGTACTGGGACCTGACCGGCACGTTCTCGACCGGCCGGGCCGGAGACGCCTCCGATCCCTCCACCCTGACGGCCCGCCTGAACACGGTCGACGGGCAGCGCGTCGCCCAGGGCCGTGACTTCGGTTCCGACGGCCGGCTCAAGTCCGACCAGGTGCTCCACCTCGACGAGGCGAACGCCCGGTCCTTGGCCACCGCGCTCGAGGGCGCCTCGTTCGCCGTCCGCTCGGTCGAGTCCAAGCCGTACCGCCGCTCGCCGTACGCGCCGTTCCGTACGACGACGCTGCAGCAGGAGGCGTCCCGCAAGCTCGGCTTCGGGGCCAAGGCGACCATGCAGGTCGCGCAGAAGCTGTACGAGAACGGCTTCATCACCTACATGCGTACGGACTCCACCACGCTGTCCGACACGGCCGTCGCGGCGGCCCGTGCGCAGGTCACGCAGCTCTACGGTGCCGACTACCTGCCCGACAAGCCGCGCACCTACGCCGGAAAGGTCAAGAACGCGCAGGAGGCGCACGAGGCGATCCGGCCTTCGGGCGATCGTTTCCGCACGCCCGCCGAGACCGGACTGACCGGCGACCAGTTCCGGCTCTACGAGCTGATCTGGAAGCGGACCGTCGCCTCCCAGATGAAGGACGCGGTCGGAAACTCCGTCACGGTCAAGATCGGCGGCCGGGGCACCGACGGCCGTGACGCCGAGTTCACCGCGTCCGGCAAGACGATCACCTTCCACGGCTTCATGAAGGCCTACGTCGAGGGCGCCGACGACCCGAACGCGGAACTCGACGACCGCGAGAGGCGCCTCCCGCAGGTGGCCGAGGGCGACGCGCTGTCCGCTCAGGAGATCTCGGTCGACGGCCACGCCACCAAGCCGCCGGCGCGTTACACCGAGGCCTCGCTGGTCAAGGAGCTCGAGGAGCGGGAGATCGGCCGCCCGTCGACATACGCCTCGATCATCGGCACCATCCTCGACCGCGGCTACGTCTTCAAGAAGGGGACGGCGCTCGTCCCGTCGTTCCTGTCCTTCGCCGTGGTCAACCTGCTGGAGAAGCACTTCGGCCGACTCGTCGACTACGACTTCACCGCGCGGATGGAGGACGACCTCGACCGCATCGCCCGGGGCGAGGCGCAGGCCGTGCCGTGGCTGCGGCGGTTCTACTTCGGTGAGGGCGACGCCGCGGGCGTCGCCTCGGAGGCCGGCAACGGCGACGGCGACCACCTCGGTGGCCTCAAGGAACTGGTCACCGACCTGGGCGCCATCGACGCCCGGGAGATCTCCAGCTTCCCCGTCGGCAGCGGCATCGTGCTGCGCGTCGGCCGCTACGGCCCGTACGTCGAGCGTGGCGAGAAGGACGCGGAGGGCCACCAGCGCGCCGACGTCCCTGAGGACCTCGCTCCCGACGAGCTCACCGTCGAGCACGCGGAGGAACTGCTCGCCAAGCCGAGCGGCGACTTCGAGCTCGGCGCCGACCCGGTCACCGGCAACCAGATCATCGCCAAGGACGGGCGGTACGGCCCCTACGTCACCGAGGTACTGCCCGAGGGCACCCCGAAGACCGGCAAGAACGCGGTGAAGCCGCGTACGGCGTCGCTCTTGAAGAGCATGTCCCTGGACACGGTCACCCTCGAGGACGCGCTGAAGCTGATGTCCCTGCCGCGGGTGGTGGGCACCGACGCCGAGGGTGTCGAGATCACGGCGCAGAACGGCCGCTACGGCCCGTATCTGAAGAAGGGCACGGACTCGCGCTCCCTGGAGAACGAGGAGCAGCTCTTCAACATCACGCTCGAAGAGGCGCTGGCGATCTACGCCCAGCCCAAGCAGCGTGGCCGCGCCGCCGCCAAGCCGCCCTTGAAGGAGCTGGGCACGGACCCGGTCAGCGAGCGTCCTGTCGTCGTCAAGGACGGCCGCTTCGGCCCGTATGTGACGGACGGCGAGACGAACGCCACGCTGCGGACCGGCGACAGCGTGGACGACATCACGCCGGAGCGCGGTTACGAGCTGCTCGCCGAGAAGCGCGCCAAGGGACCTGCCAAGAAGACGGCGAAGAAGGCTCCGGCGAAGAAGACGGCGGCGAAGAAGACCGCCGCGAAGAAGACGACGGCCAAGAAGACGACGGCCAAGAAGACGACCGCCAAGACCGCGGCCAAGAAGACGACTGCGAAGACGGCGGCGAAGAAGACGGCCGCGTCGGCCGAGGAGTAGCCACCGGGGCCCGGGAACGGGCCTGCGGGACCGGTTGTCACACGGGCGCTTTGCGGCAGGGGACCTTCACACCCTTGCCACAAAGCGCCCGTATGTTCGGACACCCCTCCGAGGAGCACTCCGCTCCGGATAGGCTGGCCGAATGACGCGAGCCGAGCAGCCAGCCGAGCAGCAGGCGGTCATGAGCACCGCTTCAGAGACTGCCTCAGACGCATCGGATTCCGACGCACTTGCCGCGGACTCACGTGAGCGGGCCGTGCGCTCCCTGCTGCGCCACCCACCGCTGAGGCGCCTGTGGAACGCACAGGTGATCGGCGGCATCGGCGACGCGCTCGCCGTCCTTGTGCTTCTGCTGCTGTCGTTGCAGGCGGCGGTGGAATCGGGTTCGTTCGGGAGCGGATACCGGGGGGCGGCCTTCGCGGTCGCCGCCGTGTTCGGCGCCCGCGTCCTGTCCACCCTGATCTTCGGGGCCGTGCTCCTCGGTCCGATGACATCGCTCACGGCGCCGAACGGCCCGTTCGACCGGCGTTGGACCATGATCGGTGCCGACGGGCTGCGACTGGCCCTTCTTGTCGTCGCACCCTTGTGGATCGACTGGACGCCCGACAACGCGCTCGCCGTGCTGCTCGTCACCGTCTTCCTCACCGGCGTCGCCGAGCGCTTCTGGACCGTCGCCCGCGAGGGCGCGGCACCCGCCCTGCTGCCTGCCCCGCCGCTGGAGGGCGCGGCGGTGCGGCCGCTCCCCGACCACCTCGACGCGCTGCGCAGGCTGTGGCTGCGCACCGGCTTCGCCGTCATTCCGGCCGCGGCCGCCGTGCTGCTCGTCACCACGCTCATCGGTAACCTGCTGGGCTCCGGGATCGAGTGGTTCTCGCTGCACCAGGCGGCCCTCGGGTCCTACCTCGCGGCGGGGCTGTTCGCCGCGTCCGTCTCGACGCTGTACTTCGTGGAACTGCCCGGCTCGCAGACACCCAGGCCGCGTTCGCCGCTCGAGGGCCTGCGCAGGCCGTCCGCCGGCAATGGCCTGGACAAGGGCCGCACCGGCGCCATACCTCTCTTCGTCATTGCCTGCGCGGCGGTCACCGGCGCCATCGCCTCCGCTGCGGCCGTCGCCGTCCTGCATGCAGTCGACCTCAACGCCGGACCCGCGGCCTTCGCCCTGCTGATCCTCGCGCTCATCGGTGGCACGGGCGTCGGCATCCGCGGAGCCGGAGCCGTACTGCCCTCGCTGTCCCGCCGCCGTCTGCTCGTCCTCGCGCTGGCCGTCACCGGAGTCGCGCTGCTCGCGATGGGCCTCGTGCCGGACACGGCCACCGTGCTGTTCATCGCGGCGGTTGCCGGCCTCGCGGCGGGTGTCGCCGCGAACACCGGCCACGCCCTCATCGACCAGGAGACCGAGGACTTCCGGCGGCCCAGGATCACCTCGCACCTCCAAGCGGTCGTCCGCGTGTCGATCGCACTGGCCGCTGTCGCCGCCCCGCTGCTCGCCGCCGCGATCGGCCCGCACCGGCTCGCCAGCGGCGACTTCGTCTTCGCGCACGGCGGTGCGGCGTTCACGCTGATGCTCGTCGGCGCGCTGCTGCTGCCGGTCGCCGCGATCGTCCTCGCCAAGACGGACGACCGGTCCGGTGTACCGCTGCGGCGTGACC
This sequence comes from Streptomyces sp. NPDC096176, assembly GCF_044763255.1. Lineage (NCBI taxonomy): Bacteria > Bacillati > Actinomycetota > Actinomycetes > Kitasatosporales > Streptomycetaceae > Streptomyces > Streptomyces sp. NPDC096176. The sequence goes on from NZ_JBIWFV010000002.1 coordinate 589,182, forward strand.
TCGGCGACGCCCTGCGCGGCGGAGCCGACCCGGCGCAGACCCCGGCCGCGAACGGCTTCTTCATCGCCATCGAGGGCGGCGACGGCGCCGGCAAGTCCACCCAGGTCGAGGCCCTCGCCGAGTGGATCCGCGCCAAGGGCCACGACGTGGTCGTCACCCGCGAACCGGGCGCAACACCGGTCGGCAAGCGACTGCGCTCGATCCTGCTCGACGTGTCGAGCGCCGGCCTGTCCAACCGCGCGGAGGCGCTGCTGTACGCGGCGGACCGCGCGGAGCACGTCGACTCGGTGATCCGCCCGGCGCTCGAGCGCGGCGCCATCGTCATCTCCGACCGTTACATCGACTCGTCCGTCGCCTACCAGGGCGCCGGCCGCGACCTGTCGCCGACCGAGATCGCCAGGATCTCCCGGTGGGCGACGGGCGGTCTCGTGCCGAATTTGACCGTGCTCCTCGACGTCTCGCCCGAGACCGCGCGGGAACGCTTCACGGAGGCGCCCGACCGTTTGGAGTCGGAGCCTGCGGAGTTCCATCAGCGGGTGCGCTCCGGCTTCCTGACGCTGGCAGCTGCCGACCCGGGCCGCTACCTGGTCGTGGACGCCGGCCAGGAGCCCGAATCCGTCGCCACCGTTGTACGGCACCGGCTCGACCAGCTGCTGCCCCTGTCCGAAGCCGAGATCAAGGCCCGGGAGGAGGCACGCAAGGCGGCCGAGGAGGAAGCCCGCCGCAAGGTCGAGGAAGAGGCCGCGCGCAAGGCCGAGGAGGAGCGCCTCGAGCGCGAGCGCCAGGAGCAGCTCGCCAAGCTCCGCGCCGAGGAGGAGGAGCGCAAACGCCGCGAGCTGGAGGAGGCGCGGCAGCGCGAGGCCGAGCGGCAGGCCGAGGAGGCCAGGCAGCGCGCCGAGGAGGCACGCCGACGGGCCGAAGAGGAGCGGCTGCGCCGCGAGGCCGAGGAGAAGGTGCGCCAGGCGGAGCAGGAACGACTCCGCAAGCAGGCCGAGGAAGAGGCCCGGCTGCGCGCCGAGGCGGAGGAACGCCGTCTGGAGAAGCAGCGCAAGGCCGAGGAGGCACTGCTGCGCGCCGAGGAGGCCCGCCGGGCAGCGGCGGAGGCGGCCGCGGCGTCTGCTGCCGCCGCGTCGGCGGCTTCCGCGTCCGAGATCACGGTGCCGACCCCGGTCGTGAAGCCGGACGACATCACGCAGGAGGTCCCGATGCCGGGCGGGTCGTCCGATGCCACGAGCGTGCTCCCGAAGGTTCCGGACGAGGCCGAGACCACCACGCTGCCGCCGGTGCGGGACGCCCGTGCGGCAGACGAGACGGCGGTCATGCCTCCGGTACGGGACGCGGGGCCGTCCGCTCCGACGGACCGGGTGCCGCGGGGGATCTTCCGCGACGAGCGCGAGGAGCCGCGTCACGCGGGGCGCGGGACGGGTGAGAGCCGCAACGAGCGTACGGCGGAGCTCCCGCAGGTCGACCCTGCCGCGGACCGCCGTCGCCACCGCTCCGACTGGGCGGAGGAGACGCCGCTCGACGATCTGCCGACTCTGGCGGACGAACTCTTCGGCCCGCACGAGGACGACGAGCGAGGCGACGGGCGGGGCGGCCGACGCGGCTGACACTCGGGCGGCGCGGTTCCGGAGTGCCGGTCGTCGGTGACGACCGGCACGGTGCGAGGCTCCGGCCCCTCGGCGGCGACTCTGCGGGCGCTGCAGTGCCGGGCCGGTCGGGCCCGGCTCCCGACTCCGGAGAAGACCGGGAAGGCCGGCGCGGGCCGCGCTGTCAGTGGCCTCCCCCACAATGGGAGATCGCAGCACGAAAGGGCGGTGACGGCACATGGCCGTGTGGGACGACCTGGTCGGCCAGGAGCGAGTGCAGGAGCAGCTGGCCGCCGCCGCTCGTGACGCCGACGCGCATGTCACCGCCCATGCACAGGGGGAGCCCGTTCCCGCCGCTTCGAAGATGACGCACGCTTGGCTGTTCACCGGGCCTCCGGGATCCGGCACAGTCACCGCCGCGCGTGCCTTCGCGGCGGCCTTGCAGTGCACCAGCCCGGACCGCGCTCTGGGCGGCGTGCCCGGGTGCGGCTTCTGCGACGGCTGCCACACGGCGTTGATCGGCACCCACGCCGACGTGAGCTCGATCGCCGCCGTGGGCACGCAGATCCTCGTCGACGACATGCGTGACACCGTGCGGAAGTCCTTCACCTCGCCGGCGAACGGGCGCTGGCAGGTGATCCTCGTCGAGGACGCCGAGCGGCTGAACGAGAAGTCGGCCAACGCCGTCCTGAAGGCCGTGGAGGAACCGGCTCCCCGTACCGTCTGGCTGCTGTGCGCGCCGTCCATCGAGGACGTGCTGCCCACCATCCGGTCCCGCTGCCGCCACCTGACGCTCCGCACTCCTCCGGCGGCCGCCGTGGCCGACGTGCTGATCAGGAGGGACGGCATCGAGCCGGACCTCGCGACATCCGTCGCCCGTGCGACACAGGGCCACATCGGCCGTGCGCGTCGGCTCGCCACCGACGAGCGTGCGCGGGACCGGCGGGCCGCCGTTCTCAAACTGCCGTTGCGCGTGGAGGACATCGGCGGCTGCCTCAGGGCTGCCCAGGAGCTGGTCGACGCGGCCGCCGAGGACGCCAAGCAGGTCTCCGACGACGTGGACGTCAAGGAGACCGACGACCTCAAGGCTGCTCTCGGCGCAGCCCCGGGCGGCCGGATGCCGCGGGGGACGGCCGGCGCGATGAAGGAGCTCGAGGACAGGCAGAAGCGCCGCAAGACCCGGACGCAGCGCGACACCCTGGATCTGGCCCTCACCGACCTGACCGCCTTCTACCGGGATGTGCTGGCACTTCAGATGGGGTCGCAGGTCGCGCTCGCCAACGACGACGTACGGGATTCGCTGGACCGCATCGCCCGAAGCTCCACGCCGGAGGCGACGCTGCGCCGCATAGAGTCCGTTGTCGCCTGCCGGGAGGCACTGGAGCGCAACGTCGCGCCGCTGCTCGCGGTCGAGGCGATGGCGGTCGCACTCCGGGCCGGTTGAGGTATCCGGCGCGACGGCGGTCACGCCCGGGCTGCCTGGTTGGCGTATCCGGCGCGACGGCGGTCACGCTCGGGCTGTCGGGTTGACGCATCCGGCGCGACCGTGATCACGATCGGATTGACCGGCTCACCCGTACGAGCGGTTACCGGCATCGACAGCCTGCTGCCGTTACGCTCCGTTGCATGGACACCAGGCGCCTGCTCCACACCTTCGCCATCCCGCTGGCCGCTGCCGGCCTGCTTCTCTCCGGCTGCAGCGGCGGAAGCCTGTCGCCCGATGGGCCTGCCTCCGACGCCGCGGGAGCAGCCGGCGGACCTGTTCCTGCCGCTGCCCTCGAGCCGTACTACGGCCAGAAGCTGAAGTGGCGGGCATGTGGCGTGCCCGGCTTCGAGTGCGCCACCATGAAGGCTCCGCTGGACTACGCGAAGCCGGACGGCGAAGCGATCAAGCTCGCTGTGGCCCGCGTGAAGGCCACCGGCCCGGGCAAGCGTCTCGGCTCCCTGCTCTTGAACCCGGGTGGTCCCGGCGGCTCCGCCATCGGCTATCTCCAGGGGTACGCGGGCATCGGCTACCCCGCCTCGGTCCGCGCCCAGTACGACCTGGTCGCCGTCGACCCGCGCGGCGTCGCCCGCAGCGAACCGGTCGAATGCCTGACCGGCCCCGAAATGGACGCCTACACCCAGGTCGACCAGACCCCCGACGATGCCGCGGAGGCGGGCGCGCTGGAGAAGGCCTTCAAGGACTTCGCCGCCGGCTGCCAGAAGCGCTCCGGCAAGGTCCTGCCGCATGTCTCGACCACAGAGGCCGCCCGTGACATGGACGTCCTGCGGGGGGTGCTGGGCGACGAGAAGCTGACATACGTCGGCGCCTCGTACGGCACCTTCCTCGGCGCGACCTATGCCGAGCTGTTCCCCGAGCGGGTCGGTCGCCTCGTACTCGACGGAGCGATGGATCCGGCTCTCCCCGCCCGCGAGCTCAACCGTGACCAGACGGCCGGTTTCGAGACCGCGTTCAAGTCCTTCGCCGCAGACTGCATCAAGCGGGCGGACTGCCCCCTCGGCCAGGAGTCGGTCGCCGACGCGACGGCCCGCCTCAAGGACTTCTTCGCGAAGCTGGACGCGTCGCCCGTGCCGACGGGAGAGGAACGCGAACTCGGCGAGTCGCTGGCCACGACGGGTGTGATCGCCGCGATGTACGACGACGGCGCGTGGTCCCAGCTGCGCTCGGCCCTGGGCGCCGCGCAGAACGGCGACGGCGCCGCGCTCCTGGCCATGGCCGACAGCTACTACGAGCGCCAGACGGACGGCTCGTACGCGAACCTGATGTTCGCCAACGCGGCCGTGAACTGCCTCGATCTCCCACCCGCCTTCACCGCCCCTGCCGAGGTGCGCGCCGGCATCGCCGACTTCGAGAAGGCGTCCCCGGTCTTCGGCCGCGGCTTCGCCTGGGCCGCCATGAACTGCTCGCAATGGCCCACTCCGCCCACGGGCAAGGCCCACCGCATCGAGGCGAAGGGCGCGGCCCCGATCGTGGTCGTCGGCACCACCCGCGACCCGGCGACCCCGTACAAGTGGGCGCAGAGCCTGGCGGACCAGCTGTCGTCGGGCAGGCTGCTGACATACGACGGCGACGGCCACACCGCCTACGGCCGGGGCAGCGACTGCATCGATACGGCGATCAACACCTACCTCCTGGAGGGCAAGGCCCCCGAGGACGGCAAGCGCTGCTGACGAGTGCCGGAGGGTGCCGCGGGAGGTGGTTCGGGGCACCCTGAAGAACCCTGTAGACTTGGCGCCGCTGCTGATGAGAGCGTGTCTCGCGAGGACGCGTGCATCCGCAGCTTGCCGCCTTAGCTCAGTTGGCCAGAGCAACGCACTCGTAATGCGTAGGTCTCGGGTTCGAATCCCGAAGGCGGCTCAAGAAAGCCCAGGTCAGAGCCTTGAAAGCCCCCCGCGAAGATCGTGGGGGGCTTTTTCTGCGCCCAGATGGGAACGCCCTGGGAGCGGCGATTCTCCGATAAGTCTTCTATGTCTGGATTCTTGCTAGTCGAAGACGGGCCGAGGGTAGCCTGATGCCGACTGGAGGCGTTGACCGCCGAGCGCCTGATTCACCCGCGTCGCCGCGGCGAACGCGAGGCGCTGCGGGTCCTGCTGGCCACCCGTCAGGGCGCCGTCACCTCGTGCGCGACGGCGATCAATCACCTCAAGGCGCTGATCGTGTCCGCGCCCGAGGACCTGCGGGCCGAGCTGCGCGGCGAGGGCCGCAAGGCGGTGATATAGCACTGCGCCAAGCTCCGGGAGCGGCAGATCCAGACCATCGAGCCCCGGATGACCGCGCGTGGCGGTCCACCGCCGTTCGGGTCCAGGCGTTGTGAGCGGAGGCGGAGGAGCTGGAGGCCGAGATCGTCGTACTGGTCGAGGCGATGGCGCCCAAGCTGCTGCGGTTGCCCGGCGTGGGTCCGATCAGCGCGGGTCAGATCCTGGTGAGCTGGTCGCACCCGGGCCGCTTCCGGTCCGAGGCCGCGTTTGCGGCGTTCGCCCGGCGACGGATGTGGCGGAGCGGACGGTTGCGACGCTGACGCTCATCGTGTCCATCAGGTCACCCTGGTCTCTGTCGTCAATGCCCGGTCCAGTCTGCCTGGGCTTGTGCCCCGGCCTGCGGCCGGTTAACCCGTCGGCAGTGACGGCCTCGCGCCTGCCCTCGTCGCTGTTCGAGGTCGATTACCTCCCTGCCGAACTCGCGGAAATCTATGTCGGCCGGAGTAGACATTGGGCGGCGGTGTGGTTATGGTTTCTCTCGTAGCCCAGAGAGACAGCAGGGCCTGGCAGAGACGAACTGCCGGGCAGCAGTACGTAGTTGCAGTTCGCAGGACGGTGCGGTGGTGGAGTTCCGAAGCCAGGGTTGTTGCAGGACGGCGACGGGACTGACGGCCGGACCGGGTGGCCCGCAGTGATCAGGGGCCGCCGTGAGCAGTACCGCAGTTAACGCAAGTGCAGTACCCGTAAGTGCAGTGCGCAGTACCCAGCAGTGAAGTCAGTGAGCAGCACCTCGGTAAAGGCGTCGGCTGCGGGCGCGCGTACCGGGAAGTTCGGCAGTGGGGTTCTAAGCCAGAGCAGACGCAGGACGGGCGACGGGGCTGGCTGCCGAAGAGTGGCGCTGTCGCAGGCCACTGGGTAGTTCGCATCACCAGCAGTTCGCAGTAGAGCAGTACCAGCAGTACGCAGTCCCCTGCTTGGTAAGTAGTTGATCACCGAGGGAAGAACGGAGGAGCCAGGCGCCATCAGGATCGCCCGGGCGGAAGTCTTGAGTCCGGGTACCGCAGGACATCGATAGTGAGGTGGTCTCCGGTCAAGCAACCGCGATCCCCGCATTCCCTGCCCTCTCCCGGGTGGGCGTGCGGACACAGAAGGCCGGCGCGGCACTAGGGCCGGCAGATGGTGTAGCAGTTCCTTCGGGGCCTTGGTGCCAGTACGGCACCAAGGCCCCTCCACGCGTTCCACAGAGAGGTGCAATGACAGCAGACGATTCATTCAGCCGTCTCGATGACGACGACTACCCCGCCTACACGATGGGCCGGGCCGCCGAGATGCTCGGCACCACCCAGGGCTTCCTCCGCGCCGTCGGCGAAGCCCGCCTGATCACCCCACTGCGCTCCGAAGGCGGCCACCGCCGCTACTCCCGCTACCAACTGCGCATCGCCGCCCGAGCCCGCGAACTCGTCGACCAGGGCACCCCCATCGAGGCCGCCTGCCGCATCGTCATCCTCGAAGACCAACTCGAGGAAGCCCAGCGCATCAACGCCGAATACCGCCGCACCGCCGAATCGGCGGGACCGCCCGTGGCTTGAGGCAGCGCGCCCGCCGGGTACCGGCGGGTCCTCGCACACACGTGTCAGGGTGTGACGCAGGGTCGTCTCCCATGGTGGCAGGGTGCGGACATGTCCCGTCCGGGCTGGCTGTCATGGTTCGGAAGGTCCCCTTCGCCCACGTCTACGGCGTGGGCGTTCTGCTGTCCGTGCCACAGGAACCAAGGCGATCACCTCCGCCTCCCGCACGGTGCGGGAGGCGTACACCGGCTGGACGGCATGAGACATGGCTACGGGAACCGTGAAGGGGTTCAACGCGGAGAAGAGCTTCAGCTCCATCCCGCAGGACGGCGGAGCAGACGTTCAGACACTCTTCCAGGCTTCGAGGAAGGCTTTGCGTCCAGCGGGGTCGTCCGACCTGCCGTCGGCGTGCAGCACGCGCCAGGCGGTGAGTTCGAGATCTCGGAGCCATAGTTCTCCGATGACCTGTGTCTTGAGGTCGGGAAGGTGGTCGGACTCGGCGAGGGCTTGACCGATCACCTCCCCGGCCGCGACGCGTTGGGGCGGGGTCATCTCATCGACAGCCGAGAGGATCTGTCGGGCCAGGGCGGTTCCTTCGCCTGCCAGGGATTGAAGCACCTCAGCCTTGATGTTGGCGGGTAGCAGGTAGGCGGCACCCGAAGACCTCCACAGGTCCAACCAGAAGCGTTCGCCTGCCTCGGTGGGAGCAGGGAGCGCGGCCAGCAGCCCGAGGAGATGACCGATGGCCGCGTAGCCACCGGAGTGAGCAGCTGCGACGACTGCGATGCCGGCGACGCGCTCCACATCGAGGTGGCTGGCTTCGAGGTCTGGAGCCAGACCCAACTGGAGTTCCAACTGGTCTGTGAGGGGGGCGGATACGTGTGGGCGGACTTCAGGAAGCATCGGCGATCCTTGCGGCTAGGCGAGCAGTGGTGCCCGTTCGGAAGCCCTGATCTTTCCCACGATCGGCCGATCTACTCAGCCTCGGGGGCCCATCGGCGGGACCAAGAAGACCGGAGTACACACGGCGGAGAAACAGCCCAGGCCCGGCGTCTTGGGCCTGGATTTCAGGCCGACCTCTCGAAGGGGCTGTCCTGTGAGGTCTCTTAGCATGAGCGCATGATTGCCAGCGACGCCCAGGAGTCCGGGGGAGGACGGGAAGCCATGTGCCGTGACGCCGCTGAGGTCGAATGTGGCCACGTCGCCTCAGAGTGTGGAGAACACCGCGAAGTCGGACTGGCCCCCGGGCCACAATGTGACGATGCAGGAGAAAAGGGTCACTCGGTTGCCGCTCTGGTGGAGCAGGCGGCCGACCTGGTAGAACCGATCAAGCCGAGGTTGCGTGGCTGGCTCCATGCCGGAATGGTCCCCACCGCGCTGATCGCAGGCATCGTACTCATCTGCCTGGCCGGCACCCCGCAGGCGGCCTGGGCCTGCGCCGTGTACGCGGTCACCGCCTGGCTGCTGTTCGCAACGAGCGCCCTCTACCACCGCGGCACCCGGGGGCCGCTCGGCGAGGCTCTTCTGCGACGTCTGGACCACGCCAACATTTTCCTGATCATCGCCGGCACCTGCACCCCCCTGGCCGTGCTTCTCCTGCCGCCGGACCAGAGGTCCATGCTGCTGTGGATCGTATGGACGGGCGCATTGGCCGGCATCGCGTTCCGGGTCCTGTGGGTCGGAGCTCCGCGCTGGTTGTACACCCCGTGCTACCTGGCCCTGGGGTGGGCACCGGTGCGCTACCTGCCCGACTTCCTGCATACCGGCGGAGCGGCCGTACTCACCCTGATCGTGGCCGGCGGTCTCCTCTACAGCGCGGGCGCAGTCGTCTACGCCCTGAAGCGCCCCGACCCCTCACCCCGCTGGTTCGGCTTTCACGAGGTGTTCCACGCGCTGACCGTGGCAGCCTTCACCGCGCACTACATCGCCATCTTTCTGGCCATCTCCTGACCGCGCCCCCGATCTGTGTCGAGATCGGCTACACGGGCGGACGCCGGGCGAGATGGTGCCACCGGGACAGTTGTGCCCTCCGAGCCGTGAGCAGCGCCCGCCTTTCCTGAAACGCTACGGTCCGGGTGGGGCAATATCTATGACCGCGAGATGAGGGTTTAACCCGCAGTGCGGGGAGTGTTTTTATGGCAGCCAACGGAGTGGAGTTATTTACCGTACATGGGCCGCTACCTCGTGCTACCGTCGACCTCAGTTGCAGTTGTGGTTCCCAAAAACTTGCAAGCTCCTTCGCCGGAATTTCCCGGCCATTGGAAGCTTTTGTATTGCCGGTCTTTTTCCGGACGGGGCATCATCGCGGCGACCCGGCATCCGCGCATCGCGGGTCCCGGCGTACTGCCCCAAAGGAGATATGACGTGGCGTCAGGCACCGTGAAGTGGTTCAACGCGGCCAAGGGTTTCGGCTTCATCGAGCAGGACGGTGGGGGCGCCGACGTGTTCGCCCACTTCTCGAACATCGCCGCCGAGGGCTTCCGTGAGCTGCTCGAAGGCCAGAAGGTCACCTTCGACATCGCGGCGGGCCACAAGGGCCCGACGGCCGAGAACATCGTTCCCGCCTGACGCCGACGCGGACTTCGTAGCTGGGGCCCGCATCCCTCGGGGTGCGGGCCCCAGCTACGGACATTTCCCACAGCGGTGTCACCTGTGGGGCAACACTGCCCGCAGCTCCATCCTCAGGGGTGCGCGCCTTTTCGGAGCTGTACCGGTCGACGTCCGGGATTTCACGTCCACATGACGTCACCTATTTCATAGCTTGCATTCTGCACCGGGTTCACTGCAAGCCACATTCCTTTTCGCATTCCATTCGGTTCGTTCTTGTGATTCCCCGCGCTGCTCTTTCGCTGCGGGAATTCCTTGATACGCGCCGTATCAAGGAAGGTTCTCGATGAACCCCACACGTACGAACGGCCGTTCCTCCCGCCCCCGCCGGACCGAGGGCCCCGCTTTCGGGTCCGGCGCCGGTTCGAGGCGGGGCGCCCGCTTCGGCTCGCCCGCCCCGACCCGTTCCGGCGGTCCGGGCCGCTCGGGTGGCCACGGCCGGCGGCCCGCCGCGGTCCAGGGTGAGTTCGCCCTGCCGAAGACGATCACTCCGGCGCTGCCCGCGGTCGAGGCGTTCGCCGACCTCGACATGCCCAAGCAGCTGCTAGCCACACTGACCGCGCAAGGCGTGAGCGTCCCGTTCCCGATCCAGGGTGCGACCCTGCCCAACACTCTCGCGGGCCGCGACGCCCTGGGACGCGGGCGCACCGGCTCCGGCAAGACCCTCGCCTTCGGCCTGGCCCTGCTGGCCCGCACCGCCGGGCAGCGCGCCGAGCCCCGCCAGCCGCTGGCCCTGGTCCTCGTGCCGACGCGTGAGCTTGCCCAGCAGGTGACCGACGCACTCACCCCCTACGCCCGCTCGGTGAAGCTGCGGCTTGCGACCGTCGTCGGCGGAATGTCGATCGGCAGGCAGGCCAATGTGCTGCGGGGCGGCGCCGAGGTTGTCGTTGCGACGCCGGGCCGGCTCAAGGACCTCATCGACCGCGGTGACTGCCGACTGAACCAGGTAGCGATCACCGTCCTGGACGAGGCCGATCAGATGGCCGACATGGGCTTCATGCCCCAGGTCACCGCGCTCCTGGACCAGGTACGCCCCGAGGGCCAGCGCATGCTGTTCTCCGCCACCCTCGACCGCAACGTCGACCGCCTGGTCCGCCGTTACCTCACCGACCCGGTCGTCCACTCCGTCGACCCGTCCGCAGGTGCGGTCACCACGATGGAGCATCACGTGCTGCACGTCCACGGCGCCGACAAGCACCGGACGACGACCGAGATCGCGGCCCGCGAAGGCAGGGTGATCATGTTCCTGGACACCAAGCACGCCGTCGACCGGCTGACGCAAGACCTGCTGAACAGCGGGGTGCGGGCCGCCGCGCTGCACGGCGGCAAGTCGCAGCCCCAGCGCACCCGGACCCTGACCCAGTTCAAGACCGGACACGTCACCGTGCTCGTGGCCACGAACGTCGCCGCCCGCGGCATCCACGTCGACGACCTCGACCTCGTCGTCAATATCGACCCGCCGACCGACCACAAGGACTACCTGCACCGCGGCGGCCGCACCGCGCGGGCCGGGGAGTCCGGCAGCGTCGTCACCCTGGTCACCCCCAACCAGCGCCGGGACATGACCCGCCTCATGGCCGCGGCCGGCATCGTGCCCCAGACCACGCAGGTCCGCTCCGGCGAAGAGGCACTCGGCCGCATCACCGGCGCCCAAGCCCCCTCCGGCATCCCCGTGACGATCACCGCGCCGGTAGTCGAGCGGCGTAAGCGCAGCGCGGCCTCACGCGGCCGGCGCAGCCCCGCTTCGGCGGCCCGGCGCGTGACAGCGCGGCAGACCTCCTTCGACGCGGCGGCCTAGAAACTTCGTGATCAGGAAACTGGCCCACCACTGCAGGAGGCACCTTTTGACGCTGGTTCAGATGCAGCCCCGCTCGATGAGTGCCACCCCCGTGCACAGGACGGTGGCCGACGCCATGAACACCGCCGGACCGCAGGTCTGTGACGACATGACCGTCGAGGTGGCCCTGTGCGTCATGGCAAGCGCCCGCACCGGGCATCTGCTTGTCTGCGACGACAGCGGCCTGTGTATCGGACTGGTCACCCAGGCTCAGCTCACCGCAGCCCGTGACGGCTCCACGTACACGGACCGGATCCAGCTGCGGGACATCCTCGGCGACCGAGGACCGTTCACCTCGCCCGTGACCACCATGGCCGAAGCCGAGCACGCGATGCGCTACAGCCACGTCGATGCCCTGCCAGTGGTCGACGAACACGGCAGCGCCTTGGGCGTCCTCGCCCTTGCCCGCTGAACCGCCTCAACCGCGGCAGAACCACTCCCTCTTCGTTCCTCTCCCTGTGAGGCATCATGCGCTGTGTCATCGCCCGCTTCCCGTTCGACCTCACCAAGAGCGGCGTCCTGGAATCCATGAAGGGCATCAAGCCCGAGCAGGCTTCCGGCGAGTCCGTGATCATCGGCCGCCGCACCTACCCCGTCAAACAGGTCGGCCAAGTCATCACACGCCAGGACCGCCGCGACTTCAGCGCCGGCGAAGTCCTCCGAGCCATGACCCAGCTCGGCTTCACCTGCCGCGAACTTCCCCAGGCCCCCGCACCCACCCGCGTTCTCGACCCGCTCCAACAGGCTTCCGCGATGCTCGGCGCCCCTGTGGCCGCTTGACCGACGGGCGGGCGCGAGCCGGCGTCAAAGCAGCGGTGAGGGTCCGACCGGGGTGCGCCGGTCGGACCCTCACCGCGTACCGAGGTTTCTCGGTGCGGCAATGGGTCAGTGGTCGGAGTAGCTGAAGTCGCCCATCGTCCAGGCACTGACGTCCTTGATCGCCACGCGATACATCCCGCCCGTCTCCGGGATCCCCACCGAACCCTGCAAAATCCGCGCCACATGGAAATGCAGATGCCTGGGCGGCCCCTCCCCGTGCGTCGCAGCGGTGAACACGGCGGAGAAATCGCTCAGGCGGGCCGAGTCCGCCAAAACCTCCGACACCCGCTGCCTCCAGACGACTTCGGGAGCCAGTCGACCCGTGATGACAGCACCACCGGCGACCACTGTCAGAGACATCTGATTGCTGTGCCCAGACTCCACCAGGGCGGCGACGTCAACAAGCAGTTCGTCAGGCTTCGACATGAGAGACGATTTTAATCACCGGCCGTCCGGTCAGCTTCAGCAGTGGTACTCCACGAAAAATCAGGCGAGGTGCGATGCCGACCGGCGGACGCCGAGGTGCCAGGTCCGGACGCTCCTTCAACAGGTCGTCGGTCGTATTGATCGACCGAGGATGCGCCGCGGGGTGACCGATGAGTTACCGCACGTCACGAAGTCTGAAAGGGCGGGGACGGATGCCTCCCTGCCCGAGAGAGAAGTGGTGCGCAATGAGGTTGGTGCTGCAGGAGTTCCTGTCGCTGGACGGCGTCTCCCAGGGGCCCGGCTCCCCGGACGAGGACACCAGCGACGGGTTCGCCCAGGGCGGCTGGTTCGTGCCGCACCCGGACGAGGCATTCGACCGCGTGGCCGCCACCTCGCTCGGCAAGGCGGACGCGTTCCTGTTCGGCCGCCGTACGTACGAGAACTTCGCTCGGGACTGGCCGGAGATGACCGACCACCCGAACGCCCGCATTCTGAACGGCTCGCCGAAATACGTCGCCTCCCAGACCCTGACCAAGGTTGGGTGGGAGCCGACCACGATCCTTTCCGGCGGCATCCCCGCCCAGGTCGCCGAACTGAAGCGCCAGCCCGGCCGCGAGCTCCAGATCCACGGCAGCGCCCGGCTCGGCCAGTCCCTGCCGGCAGCCGGCCTGATCGACGAGCTGCGGCTCGCGATCGCCCCGGTGGTCGTGGGCAGCGGACGACACCTGTTCCCGGACGGCGGCACCCCGGCCGGCCTGCGCCTGCTGCACAACGAGACGACGCCGAGCGGAATTGCGGTGCGCGTCTACGAGTCGACGGGCCTTCCGAAGTACGGGACCTACGGGACCGACGCGTAGGCGCCGGACCGGACTGATCGAAACGGGTCGCCGGACGCAGGATCTCCCCGGGCATCCACTGACCCCTGGGAATCGATCCCGCCCCAGCCCCACGAGCGGACATCGACCTCACTCGTGACTGCGAAGAGTGCCGCGGATGGGGCACCGTGGTCACCACGGAAGGCCGCCACGAACTGTGCCCGGCGTGCCAGCACCCTAGTGAGTCTCACCGCCTGCCCGCGCCCTCGCGGGCAGCCGCCCCTTCCGAGGCGCATTGACGTCGCCGCTCCGAACGTGGCTCCTGTGGCACCCGCCACAACGCTCGTATGCGCACGCTAAGCTACCGGTGCGCGGCTGACCTGCGAAAACGGTCACTGGCTCGACCTCGGGCGCAGGGGAAGCGAGCCCGCGTTCATCTCGATGCCGGTGCGAAGCTCCCCAGTTCGGCCCCCTCTCCGACCAGCAACGCTGCAGCTCAGCACGTTCCTGGGGCCAGCGCACGGAACGGATGGGAACCTGGTGGGAACGGAAGGATCGGGAACGATGCGGCAAGGCCGAGCGAGGGGGCCACCCGCACCCACCCTGACCTGCAACGTTCCCGAGAATCAGGTCATGTTGATCAAGAGCGGGACGATCACGTGCTGACTCGTAATGCGTAGGTCTCGGGTTCGAATCCCGAAGGCGGCTCTGTAGAAGCCTCAGGACTCACTCACCGTGACCTGGGGCTTTGTTTTTCTCGCCCCCCTTCGTCGGCCGACGAAGTTCCCCGGCTCGTGCCACCGAATCCAAGGGGTGCGCGAGGGGAGCGCATGAGCGCAGAGCTTGTGCAAAGTGGTGCTCCAGCGAAGTCGCCGAAGCGCCGTCGAACGGTCCCGCGAGGCTTCTTGGCGAGCAGACCGGTTTTGTGGAAACACGCCAACGCTCGCTTCTAGGCTGGGGGTCGTGGCAGATCTGATGGACGTCCTCCCGTTCAAGACCCTCGTGACGCAGACGAGCGCCGTGCTCCTGACCCACGGAGTCGTGGTGGGGTCGACATCGGTGCAGGGTGTCGAGGCTCACCTCGTCGAGACCATGGCCCAGCAGGTGGGCATGGACCACGAGCAAGCCGCCCAGCTGGTGACCCCGGAGGCCGTCGCCGAGATCATCATGAAGGCGATGGCCGAGGAGTATCAGGGAGCCGCCGCACCGCATGCGGTTCGCCCGGTGCGGATCGACAACCGCGCCGTCCAGGCCCCTGTCGAGTCCCTGGGGAACCTGATCATGGCGGCCAGCCAGGCTGGAAAGTACACCGGCCTCAATGACGACGGTGTGGCAGCGGCCCATCTCTTGACCTCGTCACCGAGATCGGGGCGCCCTCGTGAAGCGTCATGCCGACGGGGCAGCGGAAATCCCGATCGGGGTGCTCGACGAGCCGGCCAAGTTCGTGGACACGGTGGCTGCCCCCCGTACCTCGAGCCGTCAGATGGCCGTGGGCATCGGGAAGTCTGCCGCTAGGGTCGTGCCATGAGCCCTTGCGACGTGGAGTGCTCCTGGCTGCCGGACCGCCAGCTTCACGTGGTCGCGACGCTGGGCCATGTGGATCATACGATCGACCGGCTGCTACGGCTGACTCATGATTACACCGAGCAAGGACCGACCACGTTCGCCGAGGTGATCAGGGGCGACCGGGTGGAGTTGTGGTCAAGGCGGTTGCCCCGCTCCCGCAGGCGGTACCCGGCTCGTGGCTGACGCCCTCACCCAGTTGCGGGCTGCGTTGGAGCACACCCACACCCAGTACGCGGAAATCGAGGCCAATCTCGGGCGACCCTTGACGGAAGAGGAGGCACGGGGTGTCGAGATGCCCGCCACCACGGACGCCGGGGCGCTAGAAGGTGATCTTTCCGATCAGATGGACGGCGTTCTGAACGCCGGTCCTGATTCCGGGTGCGGTACCACTGCTGGCAAGGAAGAAACCGAGCAGCCCGCAGACGACGGCATGGGCGACATGGAGGTCGCTCTTCCTGACGAGGATGAAGACGAGCAGGCCCAGCAGCACGACGGCGAAGATGCTAACGGCCACGATGGACACCTCGTCGTGGGACGACAGGAGCGCAGGAGACTCCTCGAGGGCTCAGCGGCATCAGGATGAGACCTGCCCGAGTGGCCCGACACCTTCCCGGCGTGCCTGGCTGAGTCAACAGGCGCGGGCTGCGGGGAAAGACATGCCAGTGCAGTCCAGGAGGTGTGCAACTCTCGGCCGCTGGTACAACCTTGCGCTGGACGTCCTCCACCGCTCGAGTCTCGATCTCCCGGAGCACAGCACCCAGGATGTCCTCCAGCACCCAGCGCTTTCAATCAGCCCAGCGGCGCTGCCTGCCGGACCGGCCGTAGCCGAGTTCGATCACGAGTTTCTCGGAGCTCCGGATCAGTGAGCTTCTTCAGCGTTGCAGCTCCAGTGTGAGGATGGCCTTGGCGATTGACGTCATGCGGTTGGGGCTGCAGCGGGATCTGCGGAAGATCCGCCAGGACTTCAGGCGGGCGACGCCGCGTTCGACGGGTGCTCGTGCTGCGGCCAGGGCACGGTTGAGGGTCTTTTCGGTGGGGGTGAGTTCCTTCAGGGGCCTGCGCTTGATGCCGGTGGTCAGCCACGGGCCTGCGCCCTGGTAGGCGAGATCGGCCACGATGGGAACGCCCTGGCGCTCGCAGATCCGGATGATCCGGTGGGTACGGGCGGCGGTCAGGTCGTGGGTGCGGCCCGGCAGGGCGGGCGAGAGCCACAGCAGCCGGCCGCCGGGGTCGGTGACGACCTGTTCACGCCGTGGCGCCGGTGTTTGTGGGAGTAGTCGGCTCGGCCGTCGCCGACCCGGTCAC
Organism: Streptomyces sp. NPDC096176; assembly: GCF_044763255.1. Taxonomy (NCBI): domain Bacteria; kingdom Bacillati; phylum Actinomycetota; class Actinomycetes; order Kitasatosporales; family Streptomycetaceae; genus Streptomyces; species Streptomyces sp. NPDC096176. The sequence goes on from NZ_JBIWFV010000002.1 coordinate 605,416, forward strand.
ACTCGGCGAGGGTCCCGTCGAGAAGGACGAAGTCGGGTTCGTGCTCGCGCAGTGTCTTCAGCAGACCCGGCGCACGCGCGGCGAGCAGGTCGATGACCGCGCTGGTGTAGGCGTGGGCGGTGGACTCGCTCATTCCGAACCCGGTGGCGATCTTCGCGAGAGTGGTGTGTTCGCGCAGGTACACCAGTGCCACCATCGCGCGCTGGGACGGGCGGAGCTTGCAGCGCCGGTCGCCCTCACGAGTGATGATCAGCATGGTGACCCACTCCACGAGCGCATGCGGCAGGTCGAGTGCGGCAGGATGGATGACCAACGAGACCCCCGAGCAACGTGATTGAGACGTCAGACATCTCGATCAACAGCCCGGGGGCCTCGCTCGTTGCGCTTCACGGCCATCACCCGATCGGTGGCCAACTCGAAGAAGCTCAGTGGCTTGCGGGAACTCCTGCCGGATCGTAACGGTGTAGGCGAAGCCGCCAATGAGCACGGCCAGTTCGCCTTCGCGCCGCAGTAGTGCGCAGTGAAATGCTGTCAGTGCAGGCGTATGGACGGTTGCGGTGGCAGTCGCCTACTGGGCGATCCTTGACCTTGCGGCCTGGCCGTGCGGCTTCGGCGGCCGACCCTGAAACGGCAAGAGTGCCCGCCGACGGAGTCTGGAGGACAGAAAGTAGTATGTGGTCCGTCGCGCCGCCGAGCGAGGCGAACTGGGCAAGTCATCCACGCGAGACGCACACCCCGCGGACGACACCACTCCAGGACCAGGAGGTAGAGATGACTTACCAAGTCTCCCCAAGAAAGGTTCTCGTCACGGGCGGGGCGGGTTACATCGGCTCGGTGACTACGGCACATCTCCTGCAGGCCGGTTACCGGGTCGCCGTGCTGGACGACCTCTCCAACGGGTTCCGTGACGCAGTGCCTGACGGCGCGCTATTCGTCGAGGGGACGATCCATCGGGCCGAGGAGGTACTCGACCCCTCGTTCGACGCCGTACTGCATTTCGCCGCTTTCGCCGAGGTCGCGGAGTCTGTACGAACCCCGGAGAAATACTGGTACAACAACACGGAAGGATCGCGCGCCCTGCTGGAGGCCGCCCGAAAGCCCGGATCGGAACTTTCATCTTCTCATCCACGTGCGCGGTCTACGGCGAGCCCGACGTGATTCCCATCTGCGAGGATGCACCCACCCGGCCGATCAATGCATACGGCGCCTCCAAACTTGCAGTGGATCACATGCTCTCGAGTCAATCTCGCGCTCATGGCCTGGCAGCCGTTTCTCTTCGCTATTTCAATGTGGCCGGCGCCTACGGACGATACGGGGGAACGACACAATCCCGAGTCGCATTTGATTCCGATCGTCCTGCAAGTGGCACAAAATCGCCGGAGCCACGTCACCATTTACGGCGACGACTATCCGACCGCGGACGGAACTTGTGTGCGCGACTACATTCACGTGGCAGATCTCGCAGAGGCACACGTACTCGCGCTCCGGGCCGCCCGCCCCGGCCGCCATGACATATGCAACCTCGGGCACGGACGGGGTTTCTCGGTTCATGAGGTCGTCGAGACCGCCCGTAAGGTCACCGGGCATCCGATACCCCAGGAGATCACCGCGCGCCGCCCAGGCGACCCCGCGCGACTGGTCGCCTCACCGGAGCGCGCTCATCGACTCCTGGACTGGCGTCCCGCCCGGACCGATATGGTTGAGATGATCGAAGACGCCTGGAACTTCACGCGGCATGGTCGAACCACCAGTTGAAGTGGACGCATCGCACATCCCTCGATTTGTTGACAAAGCCGCACACGGCGCCGCCCACGCAACGGTAGGCTGGGCCCTCGTCGCCCCGCTAATCCCTGGAGCCCGGTGCACCGCACTGCCTACGATGAGTGGACGACAACGTACCATTGAGTCTGTATGGCGCAACGCTGCGCTGTTCGTAACTCAGACGAGCGACCATCTGGAAGGCGCCTCATGAAGTCGGCAGAAATCAGCAGCCGAGCATTTCGGTTTTTCGAGGAGCGGGGGCACCTGGCTGTACCGTCGGCGTCCCTGCTCGCGGATGACCCGACCCTGCTGCTGATCAACGCAGGCATGGCACCGTTCAAGCCGTATTTCCTGGGCGAGGCCCCCCCTCCCGCCCCGCGGGTGGCGAGTGTCCAGAAGTGCGTACGCACCGTGGACATCGAGGAGGTCGGAAAGACCACGCGGCACGGCTCTTTCTTCCAGATGTTCGGAAATTTCTCCTTCGGCGATTATTTCAAGGAGCAGGCAATTCCATTTGCCTGGGAATTCTTGACGAGCTCGGTAGCAGACGGTGGACTCGGGCTCCCCGAGGACAAGCTATGGGTTACTGTGTACACTGACGACGATGAGGCCGAGCAAATCTGGCGTCGGGACGTGGGAGTGTCCGCCGACCGAATTCAGCGACTCGGGATGTCGGAGAATTACTGGTCCATGGGCGTGCCCGGGCCGTGTGGGCCGAGCTCGGAAATCTGCTTCGACCGCGGCCCGGATTTCGGCCGCGACGGTGGCCCCATGGCCAATGACGAGCGGTACCTGGAAATCTGGAACCTCGTGTTCATGCAGAACATCCGAGGTGAGGGCCCTGCCAAGGAGGGCTACCCGATTCTTGGTGAGCTGCCAGCGAAGAACATCGATACGGGACTCGGTCTGGCGCGCGTGGCCGCGCTGCTCCAGGATGTCCGGACGATCTTCGAAATCGACACCACTGGCCGGATCCTGGACCTGGCCGCCGAACTCAGCGGCACCTCCTACGGCAAGAACCCCAAGGACGACGTGTCGCTTCGTGTCGTCGCCGATCACATCCTCGCAAGCGTGATGCTGATCGGTGACGGCGTCACGCCCTCCAACGAGGGCCGTGGATACATCCTGCGCCGACTGCTGCGGCGGGCCGTGCGCATGGTCCGGCTCCTGGGATCGCAGGACGCGGTCGTACATGAACTGACGCGACGCACCGTCGATGTGATGAGCTCCAACTACCCGGAGCTGGCAAGTGACTTCGACCGGATCGACCGCATCGCCGTCGCCGAGGAGTCCACGTTCCTCCAGACCCTCAAGGCCGGCACGGCCATCTTTGACCTGGCCGCCAGGGAGACGCAGGAGCAGAAGAGCACCCGCATCCCCGGCAGCAAGGCCTTTCAGCTCCACGACACCTACGGCTTCCCCATCGACCTCACTCTGGAGATGGCCGAGGAGCGCGGGCTGTCCGTGGACGAAGACGGTTTCCGCAAGCTGATGGCCGAGCAGCGTGCCCGCGCCAAGGCCGACAGCGCCCTGCGCAAGGCCGGCGGGCACACCGACAGCAGCGCCTACCGAGACCTGCTGGCCTCCGGCCCCACCGAGTTCACCGGCTACGACGAGCTGGAGAGCGAGGCCGTGGTCCGCGGTCTCCTCCGTGACGGCAGCCGGGTCCAGGCGGCCGTAGAGGGTGACATCGTCGAGGTGGTCCTCGACCGCACACCCCTCTACGCGGAATCCGGCGGTCAGGACAGCGACGCCGGCGTGATCATCGCCGACGGCCTCGAGCTCGAGGTGGTGGATGTCCAGAAGGTGAACCGCAAGCTGTGGGTGCACCGGGTACGCGTCCGCCAGGGCGAGCTGACCGAGGGCCGCAAGGTGCTCGCCAAGGTCGACCCCGAGTGGCGTCTGGGCGCCCGCCAGGCCCACTCCGGTACGCACGTGGTCCACGCCGCCCTGCGGGAGGTACTCGGCCCCAACGCCCTTCAGTCCGGTTCCTACAACAAGCCGGGATACCTGCGCCTCGACTTCTCCTGGACCGGGGGCCTGTCAGCGGAGACCCGCAGCGAGATCGAGGAGGTCTCGAACCTCGCCGTGCGCAGGGACCTGCCCGTGCAGGCCCTGTACGCCTCGCTGTCCGAGGCCCGTCAGATGGGCGCCATCGCCCTCTTCGGCGAGACCTACGACGAAGTCGTGCGGGTCGTCGAGATCGGCGGTGAGTGGTCTCGCGAGCTCTGCGGTGGAACGCATGTGTCGCACTCGTCCCAGATCGGCCCGCTGACGGTCGTCGGCGAGTCCTCCGTGGGCTCGGGCCTGCGTCGGATCGAGGCCTTCGTGGGTATGGACGCCTTCCGCTTCCTTGCCAAGGAGCGGGCAATGGCCCAGTCCGTGTCGGAGATGCTTCAGGTGTCGGTCGAGGAGATGGGGGACCGGGTCTCCACGCTCATCAAGCAACTCCGTGACGCCGAGAAGCAGCTGAGCGCACTGCGGGCTGCCCAGCTGCGAGGCCAGGCTGATCGTCTGGTGCAGGAGTCGGTCGTGGTGAGCGGAGTGCACGTGGTCACGCACCACGTGACGGACGACGTCAGCGCGGACGAGCTGCGGACCTTCGCACTCGATCTGCGCAACCGGTTCAGCGGGCCCGCCGTCGTCGCGGTCGCCGCACTCGCCAACGACAAGCCCCTCGTCATCGCCGCGCTCAACGAACCCGCCAAGCAGCGCGGTGTGAAGGCCGGTGACCTCGTCCGTGACGCCGCCAAGGTCCTCAAGGGCGGCGGCGGCGGCAAGTGGGACATCGCCCAGGGCGGTGGCACCGACCCGCAGGGCATCCCAGATGCTCTGGAGCACATCGTCCGTGCTGTGCAGGCGGCCGTCGGCTCCTGACCGGAAGCAAGGGACCGGCCTCGGCCGTTCCGGTGCGGCAGCGCACCAGGAACGCCGAGGCCGGTCCGGTTCCGTCACACGACGGCCAGGCTGACTTCTTGGAAGCCGGCGTCCCGAGCCAGCAGCAGCGACCGAAGTTCGATGTGCTCGGCAGCCAAGCGGGCCCTGCCCTCCAGGCCGCGGTCGAGCACGCACACCGTTCCGCCGACCGTCGCCCCCAGTCGGCGCAGTACCGCGGCCGCCTCCAGCGCCTGACCGCCCGAACGCACCACGTCGTCCACGACCACGACGTTCCGGCCAGCAACGGCCTGGCCCTCGACCTGCTTGAACGTGCCGTACGCCTTCGGGCGGCGGCGCAGAAAGGCCGCAGGGATCCCCGAAGCGGCCGACAGGGCGACCGTCAGCGGGACTCCGCCCAGCTCCAGCCCAATCAGCACCTCGGTGCCCGGCGGTATCGCGGGAGCCAGGGCCCGGGCCACGTCACCGAGCAGGGCGGGGTCGGCGGCCAGGAGGAACTCGTCGAAGTACTCATGTACAACCTGTCCCGAAGGGAGGTGGAACTCCCCTTGCCGGAACGCGGTCTCGCGTATGCGGGCCAGCAGACCTGCCGAAGTCATGTCGTCCTCCACCCTTTCTGCGGCCTCGGCAGCGAACTGTCGCCGCGGGAAACAAAGGTGTCGGACAGCGCCGACTCGAAGGAGCCCAGGTCCTGGAACTCCTTCAGGAAGCCCAAGGGGCGCGTGGGCCGTTCGAAGACCCAGCGGTCCTCTTTCAAGAACGCCAGGAGACGCAGGGCCGTGTCGCCCGCAAGCCACACCGGTACCGGCCGGATGTTGCCGGCGTACCAGATCGCGGCGGTGAGCTCGTGCAGGGTGCCGACTCCGCCCCCCATCGCCACGACGAGGTCCACGCCGTCAAGGAACTGGTGGAGCCGCTCGCCCATCGTGGGAAAACGGAGCGCCTCGGTGACATGGGGGTTGAAAGCCCCCCATTCGACGTCGGTCAACGTCACGGCGACTGCCGTGCCCCCGGCCTCCGCTGCTCCGCACGCCGCCTGCTCCATCAGCCCGTTGTAACCGCCGTGCTGAACGACGAAGCCGGCCTTGCCGAGGGCTCTCCCGATGCCGTGGGCGAGCAGTTCTTCCTCCTTGGAGGCCGGCACGACGCCGCCGAAGAACGTGGCCCGGAACTGCCCGCGCTGCATCTCTTCGACGGTCATGACAGCTCCAGGTGGTATCGGTAGGCCTGAATCGCCGGTCGCAGCGAGTCGAGCGCTTCCGGGGCCGCCCGCTCGGCGATGGCATCGACCCGGTTCAGCCCGTCGGTCAGCGAGGCGAGCGTAGGGACCGGGGACGCGGCGACCATCGCGCTGAGATCCTGCAGGCACTGGCGGCCGATCGGCGTCGCGCCGACCTCCTCGCGCAGTTGATACCAGCCGTAGAAGCGGGAGGTGGGAGCGAGCGCGGCCTTGATGAGGTTCTTCGTCGCCTCGTTGAAACGGTAGCTCTCGGAGTAGGCGATGAAGTCCTGTCCACGGGCGATGCGCTTGCGGATCAGATAGCCGAGGACGAGCACCTCGATCAGCAGGTCGGTACAGGACCGCGGCGCGGCGAGGCTCTCGGCCACGAACTCTGGCACCGTCGCGCTCGGCTCGTACTCGGCGTCCGGGTCGCGAACGAATATCGTTCGCGCGACAGTGTGCCGGTGCACGTCCTCCACCCGGCTCGAGGGGATGACGTACAGGTCGATCTGCTGGAGGTGGCCCGCCCACGGAACGAGGAAGACGAAGCCGAGCCCGCCCATGTTGCCCACGATGGTGTCCCGCCAGCCGGGCAGGATGCCGCCGAGGTCGACCTGTACGAGCGCATCGAGCGAGGCGATGAAGTCGATGAACGACTCGTCCCGTACGGCAACGACGAAGTCCACGTCCGACAGTCTGTCGGCCGTTCCGGAGGCCAGCGAGCCGCGCACCAACAGGTGGGTGACCGCCTCACTCGTTGTGAAGAGCCCCATGGCTCTTTCCAGCAGCCCGAACTGGTTGGGCCGATTGGCCTGCGCCAGCGAATCCAGTACAGCGTTGTTCACGATCGAACTCCTTCGACGACCGGGCGCCCTCAGGCCCGGCCGAGCAGCACGGACTTGTTGGCGAGCCAGGTGGCGGCGTGTTCCACCCGGCCGAACGGCTCGTGGAGCGACGCGATCAGGTCGTAGATCTCTCCCTCGGGCAGCGCGTGCTGGTAGAAGAGTCGCAGGAGGTAGCTCTCGGCCTGCTGGTCGTACCCGAGCTTCATGAGGGTCCGGGCGACGTCGACGTACTGATCGAGCTGCTCCCGTGTGACCGGGTGAAGACAGGTGACGTCGTCGTCGGTGAGCGCCTCGCCGGACCTCATGTCAGCGAGCACGTCATCGGCGTAGCAGTCGATGACGAGATGGATGCGGTCCGGGCCGAGCATGTTACAGGCACCGTGCACATGAGTGGGGTTGAGCCGCCAGAGGTGCCCCTCCCGCATGTGGACACGCGCGCCACCTGTGACGAGAGCGCTGGAGCTGTTGGTCACCAGCGGGACGTGCAGTCGCTGGTGCTCCGACTCGTCGAGTTCGGTGTAGTCCCGGTGCTCCCACAGGAATGAGTTCGGCTCCAGGCGCGCCAGCCGTACCCACATGTAGCGAAGTCCCAGCTCTGAGAGGAACTTACGCATTGCAGGCATGCGCTGGAGCAGTGAGGTCTCGACGGGGTCGCAGTCCTTGATCTCCACGTCGGTCGGCACACCGCTGTCGTTGAGCAGGGACACGGTCCACCAGCCGCCGGACTGAAACTGGCCGTACTCGGCGACCCACTCGTCGGGAACCGTCAGCGCCTCGTGACGGAGCCGATCCAGCACGAGGCTGTCCACCGGTCTGACGCGGGCTACCTGGTTCTGCAGCACGGAATTCATGGCGTCAGTGGCAAGCACGTGACAACTCCTTCGGGAACGGGGTCGAAGCTGGGCGTCGTACGACTGGTGACCTGATGTGGATCGGTGGCCCGTACAGTGACACCGCAAGATCCGCAGTACGGAACCACAGGGCAGCGAAGGAGGCGACGTGCCAGTCGTCGTGACGGGAGCGGCCGGATTCATCGGCTCACATCTGACGGAGTTCCTGCTCGGTGCGGGCTACCGGGTCACCGGCATCGACAGGCGTCCGATCGCTGCACGCGAAGGTCTCACCGGGATCACCGCGGACCTGCTGGACAACGACTCGGGCTTGATACGGGCGTTGCGTCACGCCGACGCGGTGTTCCATCTCGCGGGTCGCCCCGGAGTACGAGATCGATCACCCGAGGCCGAGAAGTGGCGCAGGCAGGACAATGTCCTGGCAACGGCTGCTGTTCTGGAGCGAGTTCCCCTTTCTGTCCCCCTAGTGGTGACATCGTCCTCGTCGGTGTACGGCGGCACCCGGGACGGTGGTGCGAGCCATGAAGACGATCCACTGCGTCCTCGGGGCGGTTACGCCGCTTCCAAGGCGGAGGTGGAGCAGCTCTGTACCAGACGTCTGTGTGCCGGGGGACGCGTAGCCGTGTGCCGACCCTTCACCGTCGCCGGCGAGAACCAGCGGGCCGACATGGCCCTCGCGCAGTGGATCTCCGCCGTGGCCGAGGACCGGCCCGTGCGAATCCTCGGATCCGCGGGCCGCACCCGGGACGTCTCGGATGTCCGTGACGTGGCCCGCGCGATGACGGTACTCGCCGAGCGAGGCTTTTGCGGAACCGTCAACATCGGAACCGGAACCGGGCACACACTCGCCTCTCTCGTCGCCGCCGTGGGCCGGGCGCTGTCGCGCGAACCGCGAGTGCAGTCGGCACCGGCTCCGCACGATGATCCGCCACACACACGCGCCGACACCTCACGCCTTGCCGCGATTACGGGATGGGTACCGAAGACCGACCTGGAAGCTCTGGTGGAACGCCAAGTGGCTTCGTGCAAGCGCGCATTCAAGGGCTACAGTCAAGCATCTGCCTTTCCCCCGTGAGAAAGTCCGTCGAGCCTGTTGGCGACCGTCAACTCGGGCCAGTTTAAGCACAGTAGGGACATGACCCTCAAGCCATCCTACGGAGGGTGATCACGGAATCACTTTGCGTGCCGTATCGGTGAACTTGACCTGTGACGTTGCCGACTTTTAACCGGGTTTCAGCCGCCCGGACGAGGGGCATCCTTCCGCCTGCCACGCTCAAGATGAGGTACAGCAGCAGAAGTTGACTGGCCGCCAGTGAAAGCGTGTTGCCGGGGCTGATGCCGATGCGGGGGTGTGAACACCCGGCGCACTGCACCCGTCGGACTCGGGGCGAGGGCAGCAATTCCCGCTGATGTCATCCCAGTTGCGGCGCAGTGCCACTGCGGTATGCTGCCGACTTCCGAACTCATGGGCCGCATACGGGGGATACGTATTGCCCAGGAAAGCTACTCCCTTTCGCTCGCAAGAGGGCGTCACATTGCGGGCTCGCAGTAGCGCCCGTCACGCCTCTTACTTCCACAGCATTGCCACAACGAACGGAGCCCGCGGAGATGAGTCGTCGCGTAGTCGTCACCGGAGGAGCCGGACTCGTCGGTTCGCATCTCTGTGAGCGTCTTCTACAAAACGGTGACGAGGTCATCTGCGTGGACAACTTCTCCACCGGCGACCGACGGAACGTCGAGCCACTGGCATCCCTGGATGCATTCACCCTTCTCACCCACGACATCGCGCAGCCCCTGCACCTGGAGGGTCCGCTCGACCTCGTCCTCCACTTCGCGAGTCCCGCCTCTCCCGTCGACTACCTCAGGCTGCCCCTGGAAACCCTGCGCGCTGGTTCGACGGGCACCGAGACCGCCCTGGAACTGGCCCGCCACAAGCGGGCACGTTTCCTCCTGGCCTCCACCTCGGAGGTGTACGGCGACCCGGAAATACACCCTCAGCACGAGGAGTACTGGGGCAACGTCAACCCCATCGGGCCACGCAGCGTCTACGACGAGGCAAAGCGCTACGGGGAGGCCCTCACCATGGCCTACCGCCGAGTCCACGGGGTCGACACAGGAATCATCCGCATCTTCAACACCTACGGTCCGCGCATGCGGGCGGAGGACGGGCGCGCCATCCCGACGTTCATCTGGCAGGCGCTGAACGAGCTGCCCCTGACGGTGGCCGGCGATGGTTCCCAGACCCGCTCCACCTGCTACGTGGACGATCTGGTGGAGGCCGTCCTGCTCATGGCGGCCTCTGATCTGCCGGGCCCGGTCAACCTGGGTAACCCGGAAGAGATATCGATGATCGACCTCGCCCACCGCATCCGGGACGCCGTGGGATCCCCGTCGCCCATCGTCTTCACCCCGCGCCCCGTGGACGACCCCAATGTGCGGCGCCCTGACATCACCAAGGCCAAAGAGCTGCTCGGCTGGACTCCTTCGTTCGATCTGGGCTACGGGCTGAAGAGCACCATCGAGTGGTTCCGTCAGCAGGCGGAAGGGGCAAACAGGCCAGCCGGTCTGTAAAAGGTGGACGCATGAACGGAAACAAATTCAAACCCGTGTCGCGCGCCGACATACCCGTGATCATCATCTGTCACAATCTCCTGTCGGATCTTCGCAGGCTCGTCACGTGGCTGGAGAAATCGGGTCACGAGGAGATTCACCTCCTGGACAACGCCTCCACCTACCCTCCGCTGCTCGAATACCTCGGATCAACTCCGCACAACGTCATCACGCTCCCCGAGAATCTGGGCCATGAGGCGCCCTGGCTCAGCGGACTGGCGCAAAGACTGGGCCACGAGCAGCCCTTCGTCGTGACGGACCCGGACGTCCTTCCCGACACATCGTGCCCGGATGACGCCGTGGAATACTTCCAGGAGCTTCTGCTGCGCCACCCCGACTTCGACAAGACGGGGTTCGGTCTCCATATCGACGACATCCCCGACCGGTACCCGCACAAAGAGGCCGTGATTACCTGGGAGAGGCCGTTCTGGGAGAAGGAGGTCGAAAAGGGAGTCTTCGCTGCGCACGTCGACACCACCTTCTCCGTCCATCGGCCCGGTACGCCGTACAAGGTCACCGAGGCGCTGCGGACCGACGCACCCTACTTGGCTCGCCATATGCCCTGGTACCGCGATCCCCACGAGCCGGACCAGGAGACCGAGTATTTCTTCGCACAGCGCCGTGGCGATATCGGTTTCTGGAACCGCAGCACACTTCCGCTTGCGGCAGCGGCCAAACTGGCGGCGGAGGGCGGGAATGACTGAGCCGCTGATCTCCGTATTCATCCGAAACCGCAACGAGGCACGCGTACTTGGTCAGGCAATCGACGGACTGCGACGCCAACGCGTCTCCCTGCCCATGGAGATCGTCGTCCTCGACAACGAGTCGACGGACGAGAGTGCCGACACAGCCGAGGAACGCGGAGCGCGGGTTTTCACCCTCCCCCGGGCGCTCTTCGGCTACGGACGTGCCATCAACCTCGGAGTCGAACTGTGCCGGGGAAGGTATGTGGTGCTGCTCTCGTCGCACTCGATCCCCCAGGACGAGGACTGGCTGGCGAAGCTCATCGCGCCTATGCAGGCCGACCCGACCACAGCCGCCGTCTTCTGCAACCAGATTCCCCCGGCCCCGAGGTCCCGCCTGGAGATGAGACGCTTCAGCGTCTTTCCCGCCGGCGATCGCGTCCTGGACCAGAAGAGGTTCGTCGACCTGTGCGCACGGGGCACCGATCCCTACGAGGCCGCGCTCTTCTCGAACTCAGCCTGTGCCTTCCGCCGGGAGGCCGCGCTCGCCCATCCCTTCCGTGACCTGATGTACGCCGAGGACCGCGCCTTCGTCGTGGACCTCGTCATGGACGGCCACTCAGTCGCCTTCGTACACGACGCCGTGATCAGTTACGAGCGCGGCATGACATGGCGCAGCGGGTACACGGTCGGCTACCGGGCCCAGGTGTCGAAACGGCTGATCCGCGAACTTGCTGCCACGTACACGGGAGTACGGCACCGCTCGACGGCGGATACGCTGTCCCGGCTCGCCCGTGCCGCGTTCGTCGGCCCCGGGCTCCTTGTGCGCCTCGCACTCTCCGTGGCCGAACGTCCGGGGCTGCGGCGGGCATCGGCCCGCTACTCGCTGCGTGCCACAGGAGCAACCCTCGGAATGGCCAAGGGCGTTCTCCGTTGGCGCCGGCACACCGAGACGGTGTCGCGGGACGACGTTCTGCAGCAGAGGGCCCGCGAGGCCTGCACCCCATGGACGTCGTCGGCGGCCACCGGGGACACGGTGGTGTCTGGAGGGACAGGCGGATGAGCGAGGTACGCGACGGCTCCCCGGCGATCGAGATGACCGGGACAATAGTCGAGGTCACGGCCGACCTGCCGCACATCGTGCTCACCTATGATGATGGTCCCGAACCCGGCGGCACGGACCGTGTCATGGACGCGCTGGCCGACCGCGGCGCGACGGCGACCTTCTTCGTCCTGCTGTCCCGTGTCCGCAGACACCCCTCACTGTTCCAGCGGCTCGCCGACTCACCGCACGACATAGGTCTGCACGGTCCCGACCACCAGCGGCTGTCACGCTTCGGCGCGGAGGAGGTGGAGGCGCGGATCCGGGACGCGAAGTCCGAGCTCGAGGACGTCCTGGGACGGGAAGTCGTCTGGTTCCGCCCTCCGTACGGTGCTCAGACACCGGAGACTCGAAGCGCGATCGCCCGATGCGGTCTGACGTCCGTCGGCTGGGGCCCAGCACTGCAGGACTGGCACGCTCTGGACGCGGATGACCACGTGGAAAACGGGCTCGACGGAGCCCACCCAGGGGCCGTGCTCCTCGCGCACGACGGTTTCGCAGCCATCGAGGACGGGGTCGAAGACGGCCCTGCACCGGTGTTCGACCGCGGTGCGTTGACCCGGCGCGTTCTGGATGCATACGCCCAACGCGGTTGGCAGGGATGTTCGCTGACAAATGCTCTTATCCACGGGAGCCCGGTCTACCGAGAGTGGTTCAAACGTTGACGCCTATCGAAAGAGAGCTGATGAAAGGCGCCTCCGAACACTTCCGGTTCCGGTTCGTCGTGCGTGGGGAGAAGGCCACCAGGCTCTCCGTCCTCGCCGTGAGGTCCCTCAAGCTGTGTCACCCCGCCGTCGAGGTGGTCGTGGTGGATGCCAACGACACCCCCGCACTACGACAGGAGGAATTCGGGAACATTCCGGGTGTCACCGTGCTGCACGTGGTCCCCTCGAACGACGAGGTCGCACAGGCCGTGGGCCGGGGCGCCCGGCACCACCTCTTCTACTGGCGGCACTCGCCCCAGTTGCTGGACGCCCTCCCGCCGACCGACCGCTACGACGTCCACTGCGACGCTGACATCCTGTTTCTGCGGCCGATGGACCTGGGAGCACTCCTGGGGCCCCTGTCCCGAGGGCGCATCGCCGCCGCAGTCGACGAGTCCAGCATCGAGTACTACGGCAGGCTGGCGTCGACCGCGGCAGCCCCCGGCACGGGCCTGCTGCCGGCGGCCGGGAGCGGCGGGCCGCTGCTCCAAGCCGGCATGATCTACAGCAATCCCCGGGACGACGGCCACTTCTACGGGCACTTCTGGCGGCTCGCCATCCAGGCAGCCAAGTCGGACATGCTCACCGAACTGCCCTGGGACGACATGTGCGTGGTGTCGGCCCTCCTCGGCGAGGGCGGGCCCTGCTGGGAGCGGCTGCTACCGCTCGGGCACGAATGGAACTACATCACGGACGCCGTCAAGGACCCCGGCGTCTTCGGCTGCGCAGCCCACTACGGCGGGCACCGTGCGAAGGCGATGGTGCTGGACGACAGCGTGCGTCTGCTGCCTCCGGGGGTCTCACAAGAACACCTGTATCCATGGGGGTCGACCAGCGACACCGCGGACGGCGCCCGCTCCCTGCTGCGTGGAACTGCAGCGCTGTCCAAGTCCTCCCCCGCGGCACCTGCCGCTTCGTACGGGACTCTGGCTCTCCCTCTGTGTCTGACCTGGCTCGTCCCGGCCGAGTCCCACGGATCGCAGTTCATCCTGGAACCGGTGGCGGCCCGGGAGAACGGGGCGGGGGTGGCCGCCAGCGGCGAAGCGGCGGTCCATTTCTATGTGGACGGTCACCTGAGCGACCGGGTGAGCGTGGGTGACGCAGCCGTGAACGTGACGCTCCCTCACGCCGGAGCCGAGACCGTCAGCGTTATCGGCCTGCCGGCAGCGGGCCTCGGTGCCCTGCTCGTACAGCATTCCTTCCTCCCTCAGGCAGCCGCTGGCACGGTCGCCGCTTACACCCTTGAGATCGGAGAGTCCTCGTGTCATTGATGCCCCTGCGCAAGGAACCGCTGTCCCGTCAGGAGCTCTATCTGTTCGACACGACAGGCTTCCTGCGCGTCCCTGGGTTCGTCTCCCGTGACACTGCGATGGCCTACCGCGAGGAGCTGCTCTCCTTCCCCTCGCGCTTCATGGAAGGCCGGGGTGACAAAGAGCGCTTCGACGACCTCGCGGTGCGCAGCTCCTTGGTCAAGGACTTCGCCGAGAGCGATGCCGTGCGCAATCTGGTTGAGCCCGTGGTCAATCAGCCTTACCGGCTCATCGAGAGCTACGCACTGCGCCGGGAAAGCCAGAGCGTCTTCTACCTGCACAACGGCAACAGCGAGGTGTTGGAGTACGGGGACGGCCGCTCGGTTCAGCGGAACATGAGCTTCAGCCATGATTTCCAGGACGGCAGAATCCTCTGCATGTTCGTGAAGGTCCTCGTGTACCTGAGCGATGTGGAGCACGCGGAGGACGGGCCGTTCTGCTACCTGCAGGGGTCCCACAAGGCGAACTACCCCTGGTTCCCGGATTCCGCCGCATCCGGCCGCCAACCCGAGTTGACCAAGGAGAACTTCCCGTCCCTCGACCACGTCCCGGTACGTGCCGGAGACGCCATTCTCCTCAACGAGGCACTGCTGCACGGCACCCTGCCGAAGAGCAGCGACGGCGAGCGTCTGCTCATGGCGTTCAGCTACGCCCCCGCATTCGTCGCCAACTGGGCCGAGATCGATATCAGGTCGGACTCAATCGACAAGCTCGGGCACTACTGATCAGCGTTCCGCACAACCTTCATGACCATCACGCCCTCACTCCAGCGCCGTCGCAGGATCCTCATCTTCTCAGGTGAACCCCTCACCAGCGGCTACGGATCCGCGACGGCCCTGAGGACGTTCACCGACGCCGTGCTGCGCCACACCGACTGGGAGCTCGTCCTGGTCGTTCCCCGGGAGAAGTGTGCCGGGCAGTGGCGCCCGGACACCCGTCTGCGTCAGATCGCGATCCACCCGTCGCCGACCGCGAGCCGTCGGCTCCGGCTGGTCGCTTACGCGGCCGGAGCCGCAGTCGGCGCCTTGGCCGGCGTTCTCCCCCGCCCGGACGTGGTGATCAGCTGGCAGCCTCTGCCGGCGGCCCTCCCGGGCAGCCTCCTCGCCCGTGCCCACCGAGTCCCGCACGTGGTGCGCACCTGCGGGCCCGAACTGTCGTCGTCCTGGAGCCGCTATCCTCGGACCACCTCCCTCCTCAGGCCCTGTACTCACCTTCTGCTCGCCCGAGCCGATGCCGTGGTGGTCAAGTCGGAGCTGGAGCGGTCCCTGCTTGCGGCCCAGGTGCCCCGCGATCGGATCCACCTGGTGCCGAACGCCGTGAACGAGCGGTACTTCGACGCCGCCATACCCACACATGACCGGCCGCCCCGGTTTCTGTCCGTATGCCAGCTCGAACGGCACAAGAATCCCGAGGTGTTGGTGGAGGCCTTCGGCGGGATGGCCCGCACCGGCGTGTGCTGCGGAGGGCTGACCGTGGTCGGGGCCGGGGCGCTGCGGGACACGCTGCTCACGCGGGTGACCCGGTCGGGTGCCGACGTGGAACTCCCCGGACGTGTCGCGGGCGCGAACATGCCCGAGGTCTACGCCCGCCACGACGTCTTCGTGCTTGCGTCGCACATGGAGGGCTGTTCCAACGCGGCGCTGGAAGCCATGGCGAGCGGACTGCCGGTCATCGGGACGCGCACCGCGGTGAGCGACCTCGTCGAGGACGGGAGCAACGGCCTCCTCCTCGACACACCCGATCCCGCCGCCCTGGGCGGTGCCCTGGTACGTTTCCTCGCGCTGCCCCGGCAGCAGCGGATCCGGATGAGCCGTGCGGCACGAGCCAGGGCACGGCATCACGCACCCCGCAGACTGGTCCGTCACTACGCGGAACTCCTGGACTCACTGTGGTGAGGAGCGGCACGATCCGGGGCCCGAGGCCAGCGGTGGCGATGTTCCTGGCGGACCGCACGTCCGCCTCCAGCCGACTCCGGGCCCTGCTGTACGTGGACCGGCTGCGCGAGAACGGCATCCAGGTCGAGGTGTGTGCAGTGCGGCCCTCGAAATACCTACCGCCGCCTGGGTGGCTGCCCGACGTTCGGGTGTGCCGTCTCGCCTATCTGGTGGCCGGAATGCTGGCCATCGTGGCGCAGCGGCTGTGGCACATCCTCACTGTCGTCCCCCGTGTCGACGTGGTACTGCTCCAGAAGGACCTGCTGTTCCGCACCCGGGTGAAGTTGCTGGAACGGCTGCTGTTCCTCGTGGCACGCCGACGCCGCGTCCGCGTGATTTTCGATCTCGACGATGCCGTGTACTTGGGCACCTCACAGCGGCAGTTGGCACACATGGGGCGAAAGATCGCGTTCATCGCCAGATCCTCCTGCGTGGTGCTCGCTGGCTCTTGGGCGATAGCCGAAAACCTCGCTCCGCACGCGCGGCAACTGCATATCTACCCAACCTGTATCGAACCGGGGGAAGCTCCGCGGCGGCTTTACCACCAACCGGGCTCGAGACTGCGCCTCGTGTGGGCCGGCACCCCCACCAACGCGCTCCACCTTGCCCAGGTGAATCCGGCCCTGCGTGAACTGCGTGACGTCATCGACCTGGAAGTCGAGCTGGTCACCCGCCTGCGGGAGTTGCCTAACAATGTGCTCGACGGAGCTCAGGTCAGGCTCACCGAATGGTCCGAGGATGCAGAGCGCCTCGCGCTGGCGCGTGCAGACGCGGCACTGGCACCCCTGGACGACAGTGCCTGGGCCCGTGCCAAGTGCGGTGGCAAGATCCTCGGCTACTTCGCCGCCGCATTGCCCGTCATCGCCTCCCCTGTCGGGACGCAGGCGGTCATGGTGCGCCACGGCAACACCGGACTCCAGGCCACCACTCCTGAGGAGTGGCGGGACTGCCTGCTGGCCCTGCACCGCGATGACGCCCTCCGTGCCCGGCTCGGTCAAGCCGGCCGCCGCTATGTCGAGGACGTTCTCAGCGCGGAACGCCGATTCAACGAGTTTCGGGACCATCTGATGGGCCGGGTCAGGCGAGTGGAGCCACATACGTGACGCGTGTCGTGTTCGTACTGCCCGACCTCCGCCTGGCCGGCGCCCAGACACGGACTGTGGACCTCGCGGAGGGGCTCGCGGCAGACCGCGTCGACGTCGACGTCCTGGTTCTGCTTCGCTCGGTCCATCCGGCCCTGGAGCGGCGGCTTAGCGACGCGGGAATCACCGTGACCCGTCTGCTCCATCCCATGCGGGTGGGTCGGCTGCTGCACACACTGGCCACGCGGGAGCGGCCTGTCGTCCACGCTGCGATGCCTACCGCCGGGGTAGTGGGGCTGCTGCTGGCCAGGCTGACTCGCGGGGCCTTCGTATACAGCTACACCAATTGCCTTCACCGGCACCGCCCGTTCACGCCCCTGGCGGCACAGGACGCCGTCAAGACGTTCCTCGAAGCCTTGCTCGCCCACCGGTCCGATGCCCTCCACGCGGTATCCGAAAGCGTGGGGCTCCAGTTGGCGCGGACGTACCCTCGTGCCGCGGGCAGGACGCACATCCTGCGACATGGACCCACGATGCCCGGATCCGACGCGTCGGGAAGCCTCGTGCCGGCACCGCCTCTCACCGCGCGGCCACGGCTACTGTGTGTCTCCCGACTGACGCCCCACAAACGGGTCAGGGACGCACTCGGCGCCACGGCCGCCCTGAAAGCGAAATATCCGGACGTCCATCTGGTGGTCCTCGGCGCGGGACCCGAACACCACGTACTGCGCTCTTTGGCGCATCGTCTCAAAATCGCCGAGAACGTCTCCTTCACCGGCTCCACACCCAACGTGGACGCGTTCTACGAGTGGGCCGACATTCTGCTCCACCCGTCGCTGTACGAGGGATACCCGCGCACCTTCGCCGAAGCGGTGGCCAAACGTCTCCCCGTCGTCTCCGCCAACGCGCCCTATGCCCGGGAGGGGCACACTCCCGGACACCCGCTGTTCCTGGCCCGCCCCATGGATCCCGGGTCCCTGGCGGATGGAGTCGTCGGGCTGCTCGGCGCGCGGTGCGGACCTCCTACGGACGTCGGCGGCGACGCGCACCGGATGGCGGCCCTCTACCGCACAGCGCTCGGCCTCGCGGCGCCGTGACGGCAGCCGCACGGTCCCGCGGCCCGCCCCGTCGACGCTCCCTCGCTGCCCGGAAACAGCAGCAATTGATCACCGTCACGCTCAGCAATGCAGCAGCGCATGTGCCTGCCAACAGGCGGCGTTGGCAGGCGCCCAGACCGTCAAACGCGCCGCGTCGATCAAGGAACACCAAGCCCGCCGAGGATAAACGCCAAGCTCAGAAGCAGTATCTCAACCGAACGTGATCCCATGATTCCTGCTGGTCAGGCATGGTTTCCCTCCAGGTGAGGGAGGCGTGCGGCGTCTTGTGTCCGCTTGCTGACCAAGGGGTGCGCGGTGGCGTCGGTGCTGGGAATGCTGGAGGAGCGGGAGGCGGCTGCCCGCGTGCGGGTGGAGGGTTTGCGGGAGGAAGCTGCGCGGTTGGCTGAGGTGTTGGAGGCCGCGGAGATCGAACTGGACCGGCGAGTGATCGCGCGGGAGGAGCTGGTCGAGGCCCTGGCTGTGTCCGCCGCCGGGACGACTGCCGTGACCGGGGCGGAGAAGGAAACGGCGTGCTCACCGGCACCGGTGCCGGGCTCGACGGTGCCGCCATGACGGGACGGGCTGCCGGTGACGGTGCTGACACCGGACTACCAGCGGATTTTGGGCGTGCTGGAGGAGCGGCGGTCCGCGGGCAGGGGGCCGGCGAAGGCCAAGGAGATCGCGGTGGGGCTGGGCCTGGGGACGGCGCCTGCGAAGGTCGAGGGGGTGCGCTCGAAGGCCAGGCGCCTGGCAGAGCGCGGGGGGCTCCTGCAGGAGACGTCGGGGATGTTCAGCGCCGGCCGGCGGCCCGTGGCCGCGCCAGACGCCGGCCCATCCGCGTGACCATCGACCACCGGATCACCGCTTCGCTGGACACGGGCAGAGTCTCGTAATCACGGGCCAGACGGCGGGAGTTCATCAACCAGGCGAACGTGCGCTCTGCCACCCAGCGTCTGGGGAGCACCACGAACCCTGTCATGTCGTCGGTGCGCTAGACGATCTCCAAGGTCAGGGCGAGTTTGTCCCGGCACCAGCCGACGAGGCCGCCGGTGTAGCCGCCGTCTGCCCAGACGAGGGTGATGTCGCGGTGCAGGCGGCGCAGCCGCTGCAACAGGCCCGCCGCGGCGTCCCGGTCGCCGATGTTCGCGGCGGTGACCGCGACGACCAGGAGCAGACCGAGGCAGTCGGTCACGATGTGCCGCTTTCGCCCGGGCACTTTCTTCCTGCCGTCGTAGCCGCGCGAGGAGGGCCGGGACTGTCGCGGCGGCCCGCACCGACTGCGCGTCGGTGATCCCCGCTGTGGGTTCGGCCTCACGGCCTTCGCGTTCACGGACCGTCCCGCGCAGCCGGTCGTGGAACTCGGTGATCAGTCCGTGCTCGCGCCAGCGGCGGAAGAAGGCGTAAACGCGGCCCATGCGGGGAAGTCCGCGGGCATCGCCCGCCAGGAGATCCCGCCCGCGACCAGGTGCGGATCGCGTCCAGCATCTGGCGGTGGCAATAGCCCTCGGGCTGCCCGCCTCGGCCTTGGAGCCAGGCCGGCACCGGCAGCAATGGCCGGACCTCCGCCCACTCCGCGTCCGTCATGTCCGACGGATACCGGCGCACCCGGTCCGGACGATGATGGGGGTTCTCTAAGCTTCCAGCACGCACGATCGGCAAGGCACTTCTGAGATGCAATCCTCCCATGCCGCGGCGGCGGTCTCGTCCGCGTTCGATGACCCGAATCTGATCGCATACGGCGGGCTGGGGCCGGTGGTGCGGCTGGTCGAGCGGTGCGGTCTGCCCGCGCTGGCCAACGAGCACATCCACCTGCCGTGCTCGAAGGACGCACCGGAGCTTTCCCCGCCGCAAAGCTCATGTCGCTGGTGGGTGGCATGGTCGCTGGCGCGGACAGCATCGAGGACATGGACCGGCTGCGGCACGGCGCGATGCCCCGCCTGTTCACCAGAGTGCGGGCCCCGTCCACGCTCGGCTCGTTCCTGCGCTCCTTCACCCACGGCCACGTGAAGCAACTGCACGCCGTAGCCCGCCGGTTGCTGCCCCGTCTCGCGGCGCACACCCCGCTGCTGCCCGGCGCGGACCAGGTCGCCTACGTGGACATCGACGACACCATCCGCCGCACCCACGGCTACGCCAAGCAGGGCACCGGATACGGATACAGCAAGGTCAAAGGGGTGAACGCGCTGCTCGGCGTCGTCTCCACACCGCTGGCCGCCCCGGTGATCGCCGCCACCAGGCTGCACAAAGGGCCCTCGAACTCCACACGCGGGGCGGCCGCGTTCGTCGCCGAGACCATCCGCACCGCCCGCGCCTGCGGCGCGAGCGGCCTGCTGGTGGTGCGGGCCGACTCCGCGTTCTACGGCGCCGACGTCATCAACGCCTGCCGGTCCCTGAACGCCCGCTTCTCCATCACGGTGCGGATGAACGCCTCCGTTCCAAACCGAAGAAACAGCAGGTCACCACCCGTCTGATTGTGCGTCGCGTCGCGCCTGGGCACTGCTGCCCAGCCCGACGGGCAGGGCACGCTCTTCGACACCTGGCGCTACCACGCCGCGTTCACCGACTCTCCGCTCTCCATGAGGGACGCCGAGCGTGAGCACCGGCGGCACGCTGTGGTGGCACAAGTAATCGCGGACATCAAGAACAGCGCCTTCGGGCGCGCGCCGTCCGGACACTTCCAGGCGAATGCCGCCTGGCTCACCCTCGCCGCCCTGGCCCACAACCTCACCCGCGCCGCCGGCGCACTGGCCTCTACGTTCCAAGCCAGAGCGACCACCGCAACGATCCGCGACCACCTCATCAACGTGCCCGCCCGCCTCGCCCGCTCCGCCCGCCGACTCACCCTCCACCTGCCCGAACGCTGGCCCTCGAGCGAGGACTTCAGCCAGTTGTTCCGCGCAGTGCACGCGCCACCACCGACCGCCTGGCGCGCCCTGCCCAACCCGCCCGAAGGGGCCCGAGACCTGTGGAAGAGATGGGCAGACCAGCGGATACTCCCTGCCCGAAACCGCAGATCAGCCGCCAGACCACTCGAACGCCCCCGGAATGATCACTCCTGAATCAAGCCGGTGGATCCGGGCTGAGGCAGGCACGTCGGTTGGCCTTGATGGCGCGGTGAGCAACGGTCCCGAACGGAGCGGTCATCGGGTGGTGCCAGCCGCTTGTGGCAACACATGCACCATGTCTGATGTCCACTCATATAGTGGATCCAGCCACATGGTTCTCTACTCACTCAGGTTGCTCATGTCGATCAAGAGTAGACCGAGTTCCGTTGAGCCCTGTTGAACTCGCAGTTCAGGTTCTACAGGGGATATGAGGTGCAATCAGTTGGATTTGGTTGCAGTCGAGGGTGCATCGGACTGGGCATTCGGCACAAAGGCCTGGCCGGACAGACGGCGCGATCCCCCGCGTCGACATACGGGGCATCGCGTGCAGCTGTGGCGTTCCGATTCGAATAGCTGGATTCGAGCAAGTGAAATCAAAACGGACCTGCTCGTCCACTTCCTCGGGGGATGGCTTCTGCCGAGACCGCTGGCGACGCAACGCGACGAGTTCCCTGATACGTGGGGTGTTTGGACCGGTGATTCTTGGAGTGAACGATCCCGCGGGATAGCTGGCACCGGTGTGGGGAGCACGACGCCTCTCGGGGCCGGTCCTCCGCTGCCTTTCCTTCTGGACCACGTACGGCACGTTCAGAATACCGGGGTCAATCCGGCTCGACCGAGAACGGCCGTGGCGCCCAGACGCCGCTGGCCTGATCCCTGACCAGCAGGACCGTCGTCGGCTGCCGATCCTCGCGCACGCCCTCGGGGCTCGTGCCGGCCCACACGAGGTGGACCTGGACCGCGTCGGAACGGTCCTTGTAGCGTTCGGCGACGCCCGCCCGGATGCGGCTGTCACGCCAGCGGTCCGTGGCGGGCTGGCCCCTGAAGTACTCGGGGAAGGCATTGCGGCCTTCGCCGGTGACATCGGCGAGCAGGACCTTGCCCCCGAGCTCTACCAGTCGCCTCTCGAGGCTGGGTGGGACAGATACCGGTCGGCTCTGCTCCAGTGCCCGTTGGAGCGCGGCGTCGCTCACCTCGCCGGCGAGCGCGTCACCGTCCGGCGAGGACGTGACGGACTGCGTAGGGGACGGCGAAGAGGGGGCCGGCTTCGGGTCGCTGGGGACCGTCGGCCGGACGGTCGGGGACGCCAACGTTGTGGGAGGGGGCGTCGGCGGCCCGGCCGCGGCGGAGGGGCTGGGCCTGAGGTCCGGCCAGAGGAGGATCACGCCGATCACGGAGAGAACAGCGGATGCCGCGAGCATCGCCACTCCCTGGCGCTCCGCACGAGTCATCATTCGAGGTGTCCGATGCTGTCCAGCTTGCCTGTCTGTACTCGGGACTCCTTGACGACGTCCCCCGTCCGCGGTGCCTCGATCTGCATGTTCTTACCGAGGTAGATGGAGACGTGGTAGAGGCCCTTGCCGCTGCCTGGATTGTCCGAGAAGAACAGCAAATCACCTGGTTTTGCGCCGGCCAGACTTCTGGGTGAGCTGGTGACCCGAACCTTGCCACTGTCGTGCTGCGCCTGCGCGGTGCTGCCGATCAGGAGATCGACTTGGGCATATGCGTACTCGGTCAGGCCCGAGCAGTCGAAGCCGAAGGTCTTGCGGGCGTCGTGCCCACCCGGGGAACAGCAGATGCCGTAGGAGGGGCCGCTGGCGTCGCCGCCTCCCCAGGAGTAGTCGGCGCCCTTGTGCTTCCGCGCCGCCGCGATGACCTTCTGGGCCTTCTCGGAGGCGTCGATCGGACCAGAGACGTCACCGAGGGCGTCGTACTCGGCTTTCGCCGCCAGGACGTCGGAGACGTACTTCTCCGAGTGGTTGTAGCGGAGGATGGCGTCGTGCTCCGTCTTCTTGTCGGAGAAGTCCGCCTCGCCCGTCCCACAGAGGTACGCCGCGGTGCTGAGCGCCGAGTCGAAGACATTCTGCGGATCGGTGTCACCGTCGTCGTCACCGTCCTGGGCGACGCTCTCCCAGGTCTGGGGTATGAACTGGGTGGGGCCGACCGCCCGGTCGTACACGGTGTCCTTGTCGTACTTGCCGTTGTCGGTGTCGTAGATGAGCTGGGTGCCCTCGCTGCCGTTCAGCGGAATGCCGATGACCGGTGGCTCGACGTTGCCGTACTTCTCCCCGTATTTGTCGATGACCTTGGCGCCGGCATACTGGCCGTGGTTGGACTCGATCTTTCCGATGCCCGCCAGCAGCGTCCAGCTGAGCTTCCTGCACTTCGGGCGGACTTCCTTGATCTTGATCTCGGCTGCCAGGTACGCCTCACACGTCGGTTTGGGGATGCCGGCCACCTTGACACAGCTGACTTCGACAGGAACCTGCGGTTTCTGGTCGTCCTCTCCCCCGGGTAGCAGTCCCGCCGCCATGGAGAAGCCCAGGAAGAGCACCACCCAGGGGAGAACAGTGGCGATGGCGAGCGCGATGAGCACCTTCTTGGTACCACTCATCGGCTCCTTCGAGTCGGCCGTGGTCACCTGCCACGACCTCCACCAGCCCTTCCGGGACGGTTGTTGAGCCCCCTGCCTCCACCGGACGAACCTGACGAACCAGACGAGCGGCGCTGGTTTCGCTGCTGGCTCCGCCGTCCGTTCACGGCCCCGTTCAACCGCTGGCCACCGTCGCGTGTCTGACTCCGTGCGTCACGCATACGCCTGGAGGCATCCCGCTGGGCGTCGCGGGTACGCCGCGCACTGTTGTCCGCCGGCGGCCGCGAGGCATCCTCGAGGTTGCGCCGCTCGGCTGCGACCGCATTCCTGAACCGGCTGCGGGTGATGGGTGCTTCCTTGCCGAGGTAGCGGCCGGTGCGCGCGGTCGCCAGCGTGGCGCGTCCGACCCGGTTCTTCTCCAGACGCTTCTTCGCCGCGTTCTTGAGCCGGTTCTTCAGGGCGGTCTTGGCGGTTGCCTGCACCGCGGCGGTCGTACCTCCGGTTCCGACGGCTGCGGCCACCTGGGTGCCCAACTTGACGGCCCCCTGGACGCGTTGCTTGAGATTCTTCTTGGGCTTGCCGGCCGTTCCGTCGCCACCGGCCTGGCCGCCGCCACCGCCTGCACCACCCCCCGGCTTGCCGGCCCACAGCCTGCGGGCCCCTCGGCCCACACTGCTCAGGGTCGACGCGTCGTTCTTGAGCTGGTCCAGTGCCTTGGGCCCGCCCGACGCCGCGCCGTTGAAGACCGAGGCTCCGCCGCCTCCGGTGCTCGAGTTCAGCTTGTCGCCGAGATTCTTGGAGATGGTCTTGGCGGCCGCGGTGACCTTCTTGCGGAACATCAGGAATGCCAGGGCGAGGAAGTCGATGGCGAGGAACTTGACCGTCATGACCTCGCCGGTGTCGGCATTCAACAGCGCGATCACCATGACGAGGAAGAAGACCAGGAACATCACCGAAAGGAAGATCGCCAAGACCACCCGGAATACGCCTGCGACCCAGTTCCACATCACCGTCCGGCCACCGCCCGGCAGGATGCCGGCGACCAGGGCAGGCTGTGCCCGGATGACCTCGACGGCCATCCAGACCTGCGAGACGAGGAAGGTGATCGAGACCGCAAGTACCAGACATACGACGATGATCGCGGCGATCGCGATGAACCAGACGCTGATCAGGTTGTCCACGGAGGCGGCTATCTGCTGGTCCTCGACGGGGCCCTCAGCGCCGCCACATTTCTCCTTGACTTGTGCGTCCGCCGGTACGACGTACTGCTTCCAGGCGTCGTGGTTGACCGCCACGTTCTTGAGTTTTTCGACGGCCTCCTGCTGCTCTCCTTCGATCACCGTGTAGATGGCCCAGGGGTTGCCGGTGGCGAGCAGCAGGCTGTCCGTCAGTCCATCGAGTGAGAATGCCTCGCTGAACACCTCGCGGAGGCCGTTCAGCCAGCCGTCTTCCTTGTCTTTCTGTTCCTCGATCAGCTTCGGCATGACGAGGCGGTTGAAGTTGTACCGGACAAGGACGGATTTGCCGTACGCGTCGCTGCACGCACTGTCAATGGGCTTGCCCGTGTATAGAACCCAGACCGGACGCTGGACGAAGGCATCGACCAGACCGTCGGTGATCGGCCGGCTCACCGCTTGCGCCTCCGAGGACTTCTTCGCCTCGTCGGTGCAGGTGGTCGAGAGATCCTCCCTCTTCTTGGGTTCCTCGCCCGGCGGAGGAGCCGGAGGGGTTTTGCACATGTCATCGAGTACGACATCAGCAATGTGCATCGAGAATTGCTTCGTAGTCCCCAGCACGCCGGAGTCATCCGCGTTGCCGATCAGCACACGGCCCGGGTCCGCAAGCGTCACGCCGGCGATCGAAGCGATGACGAGAGACATGGCGATCTCGGACCATCCCTTGGACCGCCGTTTGAACAGAATGTGGTACCCGCCCCACAGGGCAACGATCATCAGGAAGAGCCCTGGAAGACCGAGATTGTCGATCACTTGTGCCCTGATGGTGCCGGCGATGTCCGACACCGGGTTGAGCAGTGCTTTGGCAAGGCCGAAGCCCAAGGCCCAGTCGACGAGCCAGCAGGCGAAGCCGATCACGACCTTGATGACGTTGAAGCCGAGACCGATGAGAAATGCAATGATCTTGCTGATCACATCGAGAGTGCCGCCCTGGTCGACGTTGAGGCCGTAGGCGCTGAGCGGCACCCCGTTCTCGTCCACGACGTCGAAAATGCCGAGCACCTTGCCGAGGTTCTTGGGCGGCGGCGGTGGCTCGCATTCAAGGTTCGGTATCGAATGGTTGGGCTTGCATGGGTCTTCGGGCGCGGGCGCCGCCCACGCCTGCTGCCCGAGCAGCAATGTGACCATGAGCGGAACCGCCACCAGGACCAGCAGGCGCAACCAGAAGCGCGGCTGCCGGACCGCCCCCGTGAGCAGCGTCATATCGTCGCTACCTCGTCTTCCTCTGCCGGCCCGGCAGCCTCCACCGGCTCGTCGAGCGTTGCGCGCCCCGGAGTGGTGTGGATGGCCTCGGCTGCCGCTTCGTCGGCAGGGATGAGCACCTTCATGCCACCGATCCGCTTCTTCAGGTCGTAGTAGAGGCATTCACCTGCCCGCAGCAGCCGCTCGTCGTCCGAGACATTGATCGGCGACAGGTTCTCGGTCACCAGCTTGACCAGGTGGGCGTCGCCGCCGTCCAGGCCGAGGAACTCCAGTCCCCGTGCGGCCAGTTGCTTGTTGCGGTGACGGAAGAGGAAGCGGTGTGAGACCAGACCGCGGATCTTCTCTCCGTACTCGGAGTTCGCCGGACCGACGTCGTAGGGATCGTGAGAGCCGGCGAAGGCACCGCAGCCGTGCTTACGGCCGTCGTTGATGATCTCCAGCAGCAGTTCGGTGCCTTCGGCCGAGGATGTCAGCCACCAGCACTCGTCGAGGAAGACCCCGACGAACTCCTCGGGATCGGCGAACGCGACCTCCCGGCACAGGGCGGCCACCAGATACATCAGCCGCCAGCCGAACTTCTTCTCCACCTCGAGGCTGGAAAGCCGATGGCCCTCCAGCTCCGTCTTCTTGGGCAGCCCGATGTTCGCGGCCGAAAAGACGATCGTGTCGGCGTCAGAGATCTCCACGACCGGCAGGTCGGGGTCGAAGACCACCCGTCCCAGATCCTTCTTGGCCAGTGACCGGAGCTTGCGGGACAGTTCGCTCGCCGACGCCCGGACGTTGTGGTCGTCCGGGTCCTTCGGGTCCGGCGTCTGGGCCCGTTCCGCCAGGGTCTCCATGAGGAGTCGCATGCTGGGGTTCGGCGACTTGTGCGTGGCGTCGATGGCATCCGCGAGGGTGACGCCCTCCGTGCTCATCGACGCGATGTCCAGCAGGGGAGTGAGGAAGGACTCGGTGTAGCGGGCGGCACGCGGACCGCGGAATACCCGCAGCGGGTCCAGCGACACCTCGGCGTCCTCGTCCACGGTGATGACCTGGGTCTCACCGGGGCAGGCGCGGGCGAAGCGGGCCCACTCCTGCTGCGGCGTACGGTCGATGGCCAGTGCACGGCCGCGGCTGCGTGCCCGGCCGATACGGCGGCCCGTGGTGAGGATCGAGTACATGGCCGTCTTCATGGCCACCGACTTGCCCGAGCCCAGCTCTCCGATGAACACGGCAGAAGCCGAGGCGTTCAGCCGGGGCCCGAGGCTGAAGTCGACCAGGACCGGGCGCACTCCACCGCCGTTTAGCTGCAGCCCGTAGAGCGATCCGCCGTCGTCCCCGAGCTGCTGGCCGCAGAAGGGCAGCGCCATCGCGAAATCCCTGGCGAGCAGGTACTGCGCATAGTCGTTCATCACCCGGGGCGTGGGCGTGCCGGGCAGCATGCTGTGGAACAGCGACGCCTGTTCGCCGATCGGTCGTACCAGGGTGTAATCGTTGCCACCGAAGTGATTGATCAGCGCGGACGCCTTCTCCTCGGCTTCTTCGGGGGTCGGGCCCCATACGCAGGTGACGACGCTCGCCCGGATCTCCACCTCGGTGGACGACGAGGTGAGACGGGAGCGGTAGTCGTCCAGGGCGGCGCTGGCCTTGTCCAGGCTGGCCGGAATCCCGGCAGTCTCCCCGTCGTACTCGGTTCGCTGATGCGCCAGTTCGCGTGCCTGACGGCGGGATTTGGGCTCCGCCTTGGAGCCTTGCTCGATGTGCAACCGCACCGCCCAGTCCACCGGGAAGCCGAAGTCGTCCAGGGCTGCGAGGTACTCGCTGCCGGGGAAGGCGAAGGAGTCCGGCATCTCGGAAAGGATGGAGAAGGACTGGTAGCTGTCCCCGAACTCGGTCGTCGCCTTCACATACCGGTGCTGGAAGGGATTGATGGGCACGCCACGGCGCTCCTGGATGCCGTCGCTGCGGCCGCCCTCGTCAAGGATCACCTCAGAGTACGCCGTCACGGCGCGGCCGCGGCCCACCACACCGCGGGGCTCGTCCTGTTCAGGAAGGAGTGGTTCCGCCAGCCCCCGACGGGCGCAGTGCCCATAGATCCACAGGATCTCCCCTTCCGTTGCCGGCCGCAGGCGCACGGCGGACGGCCAGGTTGCGGCCAGATGCCGTGCCTGCTCTATCCGTCGTTCCTCCTCGGCCGTTCCGATCGGCGTCGTGGGCAGGCCGAAGCCGCTCATCACCTCGTAATGGGCGGACGACAGTACCGACTTGGCGGCCTGCTTGAAGTCGGCGTGCTTCATGGGTACCGCGAGGAAGTCGACCCTCCCCGAGAGCTCCATCTCCTCCAGCTCGTCAAGAACGCGCAGGGAGAGGTCGACGTATTCCGGGGAGGCGTCCAGGTCGATGCCCGCCGTCATACGAGTCACCACGCTCGCGGCGTCCACCTGCGGGCAGAGGCTGAGCAGCAGGGCCTCGCCCTTGAGTGACTTGAACAGCGCTTCCAGCGCGTTCAACCGCTCGCGCTTGGCTGCCCGCGAAGCGTGGCTGTAGTTGTCGGAGTCGACCCGCCACACAGCCCACACTGTTGCGTTGGTGGTCCAGATCAGATTGCCGCTGATGTGGCGCACAGGTAGGCGCATGGCAGGTGGTCCATCCTTCCGTTCAGAGCCGGTTCATTGCCGTTCTGCTTCGTCGAGCAGTTCCTGGAGGCGGGTGCGGGGCCGGGCCACAGGGGCGGGCCGGTCCGCGGACCGGCCCGCGGGACGTTGGGCGGGGACGGTCTGCGCGGCACCAGTCGTAACGTTTCGTCGTGCCGTGCCGCCGTGCTGTGCCGACGGGGCGTCGGCCGCCTGCGCCGGGTTCGGTGGCCGCAGCCGGATGGTCACCTGGCCGGTGACCAGCTTCGTCCGGAACGGCCGCTGGGGTCGTCCGCCCAGCCGACCACCCGGCGGAGCGGTGCCGTAGGTGATCAGACCGAGGAGCGCCCGCGCAGGGTCGCGGCCGTCCATCCGCGCGTACCTCGCCATCCATGCGAGCCCCCAGGGGACGGCGATCATGATGAACGCGTTACCGAGTCCGAAGACCGCCCACAGATCCCTGAGAGCCAGTAGCAGCACGAAGACCACCACCATGGTGACGATCTGCGTGATCGTGTACGGGCCACCCGGGATCCGCCCGCCACCGGGGAGTTTGCCGATGACGAGGGGGTGCTTGCGTGCCCTGGTGTAGGACCGCCCGACCAGCACCCCCTCCTCGGAAGCCGGCTTGCTCACGCCAGGTCAGCGCCCTTGTCGGGGTTCGCAAGAGACTGCTGGACCGCCGCCACGGAGACATGGTCCGACGCCCCGTCGACGACGCTGACGCTCGCCGCCTTCGCGGGCGCGTCAGGCACTTCGCTGTCCACCATGTTGCTGAGGTCATCCATGTTCGCGACGGCGTAGACGACCACTGCGCCGAGGATGGCCGCGGTCAGCGTGCCCGCCCACGAACGCGTCTTCCAGTAGGCCATGACGGTGGCGACGATGGCCATCACACCGGCCGCCGTGGTGGCCAGCGTCTTGACGTTGGCAAGTGTGTCCTTGAGCCAATCGAAGACGTCGCCGTTCGCGGCCAGCTGGACCATTTCAGTACTCGCGTAGCTCATGTGTGTTCCCCTCGTTGATGAGCTGTGTTTCTGTCAGTTCCCGGCGGGAGCCGACGGGGAGGCGGTGTCCGGGGTCGGGGCGGGGCTCGGCGTCGGCGAGGCGCTCCCGGCCACGGGTCCAGTCTGTTCGGCGGAGAGGGCGGGCGCGATGTCGAACGCCGCGACCTCCCAGCGTCCGTCCCGGGTGCTCAGAGTGAGTGCGTAGTTGAGCGTGTAGTCCTGGTCTCCCGACGTGGCGCTCACCGTGGCCAGAACACGACGCCGTGCGCCGTCCGCCGGTACGGATTCGTCGTCCGAGGCGCTCCCGTCCTCCTGGTCGTCCCGGAGGCTGGTGACGAGCGTCGATGTGTAGGGGGCCGGGACGATCGGTGCGACCTGGAGACCGGGGGACACATAGCGGCCCAACTCCCCCTGACTGGTGAGGTACGCGGCGATGAAACGGCTCACCGTGTCGGCCACCGGATCGTTGGAACTCACGCCGCTGTCGGAGCCGTAACCAAGGTCTCCGTGACTCGCCGCAGTCGGCGCGTTGACCTCGGCCGGCAGCGAGGTCGCCGCGTAGAGCGCCTGCCCGCCGCCGGACTTCGCGGGTTTCGCCGCACCGCCGGCCTCGGGTGTCCCGGCGACCTGAACGCCGACCCGGTAGTAACGCAGACCTTGGTCCGCGGTCTTGCCGGTCGCGTCCTTCGCCGAGACATGCGCTGCGACCGTAACGGCCCAATAGCCCTTGCTGACCGGCTGGGCCGCCACCGTGACGACGCGGGTGGCAGTGCGCGAGCCCGGCTCGTTGGCGAGCGTCACGGGCTCCGCATAGTACGGCGCGAGACTCTCCTCTGTGCCTTCGCCCGCCGAGATGTACGCCGCCAGGTAAAGCTCCGCGAAGCCGGCAGGTCCGGTGGCCGAGGGCTGGGTTGCCTTCTGCGTGCTCGTCGCGGGCGGCGCGGAAGCCGAAGAGCCGCTGGCGGCCACCGCGACGAGACCGATGGCCGGGCCGGCCAGCAGCAGTGCCCAGATGCCGACGGTGACGAGCCTGGTGAGGCCGGCCATCTTGGCCGTGGTCTGCTGCCACCCGGTGTTGGCCTCGTCGAGCTCATCGACATCGTTGACCTCGTCGAGCTCCTCCGACGGCCGTGCCTGGTAGCGCGCCGCCCGGCCGGGCGTGCGGCCTGCGGGCGGCTGCTGCTCCCTCTCCTGCTCCTTGGTCTTGAGCTTCCGGCCGCGCTTCATCGCATGCCTCCATGGGCGGTCCACAGCACCGAGCGCCGGGGATCGACGCCAGTGCGTCCGCCCTCGTCCAGGGACGCGGTGGGGATGGCGGTCACGGGTCCTCCGGGGCTTCTCGGATGGCTGGGATGGTGGGCGGGAAATTGGGTTCCTCGTGGGGGAGGTGCTCCCGACGGGACTGGTGTGACACTCAACGGACCCAAATTTAGAGTGACTTGTGTCACGGACCTGTCACTTCGCTGTCGCGAATCTGCCAGAAGCTGCGTGCGCCAGGCGGCGGACGGCCCGACTCCGGCGCTGACGCTGACGGGCTCCCACCCGGTCCGAAGGCCCGGGAGTGATCAGGTCAGGAGTGGGACCGTCCCGGTAGTAGCGGGTGATCAGACGGGCGTCCTCCACGTCGAGGGCACCGGTGTCCAGCGCCCATACGAGGAGTTCGACGAGCTCCGCGCGGGCGTCCCACCCGTTGACCCGGCCGGGCTCGTCGTCGGCGAGCAGCCGGTACTCGCCCGCCTGCGCGAGCAGCAAGGTCAGTTCTGCTTGTGAGGCCGGGCAGGTGTCAGGTGCGGTGAGCCGGGTGGCGGTCCCGCCCTCCAGCGGCACAGCGTCCGCTTCCGCATCGATCAGACGGTGCGTCAGCCGCAGCGTGTCGAGGGCCAGGTTGGCGGCAATGCGCTCCACCCGCCGGTCGACGGGGTACGTCCGTATGACCTCGTACAAGGCGCCGATCGTCAGAGAGATCGTCTCCTCCCAGCCGTACTGCGGACTCATCTGGCTACGGGCTATGCGTATCGCCTTCGGCAGCATCGCCTGTACGACCATGCGTGCGGCGAGCTGAGACCCGGGGCCGCCGACGACCGCCGCGCGCAGGGCAGGCAACAGAAGGCGGTCCTGGCCGGTGTGGTCCTGGCAGGCACGCAAGGCATCGAGCACGTGCTGCGGGCCGGTGAACTCCCCTTCCCCGTACCAGTCAGGCACGCTGAGCAACGCGGTCTCGTCCTGACTCAGCAGTGCCCACTCGGCGTTGAGGCGGGCGACAAGTCCCTGGGTGTGGGTGCGGGCGGTTTCGTTGCGCACGGATGGTCCCCCCTGTGTCGTGCTGCGGAACATGACCATGGTTCCACTCCCCCCTTGTCTGCTTCCGGGACCACCGGCGGCACCCATGCGGTCCAGGGAAAACGCTGCCGGACGCGGGCCGGTCAAGATCTTGGCCGGTCAACTCGGCGCTGTCACACGGATATTGGCGCGGGCACCTGATCTTGTTGGAGGAGGCCTACGGCCGAGGTCCCGGTGGTCGGGCGGCACTGGATATCCGCGCGACCCGGCTCCGCCGGTGTGGCACGGTTGTCCAAGTGGTCTCAGAGACCCATGAGATGATCGAAGTCTGCCCCAACTGTGCACCCGTAGCGACTTTTTGTGACCACAGGGGCACACGGTTGTGACAGAACAGCACCGTAGTGGCGGCAGTGTTTGATACAGAATGACGGCGGGTCACTTTACAGACGCAGAAGAAGCGTTACGTCGCATGACCAAGGGGGTCTGATGGCGCACGGGGAGAACGCTGCCCTGAAAGCCTGCACAGGTGCGGCCGCGGCTGTACTCCTGCTGCTGACGGGCTGCAGCTCGTCGGGTGAGGAGGAACCCGGTCCGCCCAAGGCGAGCAGCACCGCGCAGGGCAAGGAGCAGAAGGAGAGGTCGGCGGCAGAGCGCGGGGCCCTGGCCGCATACCGCGGCATGTGGGAC
Organism: Streptomyces sp. NPDC096176; assembly: GCF_044763255.1. Classification (NCBI taxonomy): domain Bacteria; kingdom Bacillati; phylum Actinomycetota; class Actinomycetes; order Kitasatosporales; family Streptomycetaceae; genus Streptomyces; species Streptomyces sp. NPDC096176. The sequence continues at coordinate 638,017 of NZ_JBIWFV010000002.1, forward strand.
GCCCAGGTCAAGGCCTATTCCACGGGCAGCATGGAGAACGCCCGGCTCGGCGACTACACGACCGGCGAGGCCGCCAAGAACGTCATCAGCGCCTTCACCTACTACAACGGACGTGGTCTCACGTTCAAGGGGAAGCCGAAGGTGACCCCGAAGGTGACCGCAATCGACGTCAAGTCCGACCCCTACACGGCCACGATCAGCGACTGCGTTGATACGACGGATTACGTCCTGGTCAAGCGTACCTCGGGCAAACCTGTCGCAGTGGCAGAGGACGACAACCGGCGTCCCTGGACCGCCACGGCCACCACCGCGAAGGCGGGTGGCACCGAGTGGCGGATCTCCGACTACACCATTGACAAGGACAGGACATGTTGAGCGGAGCGCGCATCCTGCGCGCCGCCCTCGTGCTCCTGGCCTCCGGTGGCCTGATGCTCGCCGGACCGCAGGCGGCAACCGCCGCCGACCCTGTCAAGTGCCCGCCCAGTGCACCTAAGTGTGATGTGACGGCTGAGGACCCTGGCGATACCGGAGACAGCGACCCGGGAGGCGGCGGGTCGGGCGGCGGGTCGGGCGACGGCGGCTCCTCGAGCGGGTGCCGACGGGCGAACGGAGAGGAGATCCCGTGCTCCGTTCCGGGACTCGGCGACTGGGGCGGCAACACGTGCTACTGGCTGCTGGTGGATCCCCAGCCGCCGGCCGATGCCCTCGTCTGGGGTGACAACAAGCCCAGCGAGGGCGCCATTTACCGTCCGACCTTGTGCCCTGATTTCGATTACGAAGGCGCGGGCACATTCGTCCCCCGTGACACGTTCTTCCCCGACGGTGAACTTGGCGCGGCCCCAACGGTCACCCCGGCGGAGGTCGCTCAGCGCGCCGTCGAGCAGATGACGCTGAACGGGCCGGACATCGGCATCGTCCCCGAACCCGGCAAGACGGGCCTGGTCGGTCTTCCGGTGTGGATGTGGAACAACGAGGGCGAGACCACCACCGGACCACAGACCGTGACCGCTTCCGCGGGAGCTGTCACCGTCACCGCATCCGCAAAGGTGGAGAAGGTCGTCTGGAACATGGGCGACGGCACCTCCGTCACCTGCACCAAGCCCGGCACGCCGTACAAGGCCGACTACGGCAAGCGGAAGTCGCCCGACTGCGGTCACGTCTACAGCCGCACCTCCAAGGGCAAGAGCGGCAACAAGTACAAGATCACCACGACTGCCACCTGGACCATCCATTGGGAGGGCGGTGGCGAGACCGGGGAGCTGACCGAGATCCGGGAGTCCGACACCGAGATCGCCATCGGCGAACTCCAGGTCGTGGGCTAGTGGCGAGCATGAGCAGCAACAGATCTGCTGGAGGCACGAATTGAGCAGGACGAAGACCGCCGCCCCACCCGTCCAGGGCGGGAGCGGCGGCTCCGCCCACACCCCCGTGGCACCGCCGCGGGCCTTGAAGCAGCGACGGCGACGGCCGGCGCTCATCGCGCTGTCCCTCGCGCTGACCGCAGCCGGAGGCCTCTCGGGCGCGGTGCTGTTCACGGCGACCGGGGAGCGGACGGAGGTGCTCGCGATCGCCCGTGAGGTACCGGCCGGTGAGGTGATCGAGGAGAGCGATCTCACCGAGGCGTCCATCTCTCTCGACCCGGCGCTCAAGCCGGTCAAGGCAGCAGACAGGCAGAGTGTCGTCGGCAAGCGTGCTGCGGTCGAGCTGACGCCGGGTTCACTGCTCGCCCGCGACCAGGTCACGGACAAGTCCCTGCTGGCGCAGGGTGACACACTGGTCGGTATATCCCTCAAGCCGTCCCAACGCCCCACGTCCGGGCTGTTCCCCGGACGCAAGGTACTCATCGTCAGCACACCGGGCCAGGACGAAGACGTGGCGTCGGCCCCGCCCCAGACCATTGCGGCCACCGTCGTGTCGGTCGGCAAGGCTGCCGACGCGACGGGGATCGTCACGGTCGACGTGGCCGTACCGGCGACGGACGGTCCACCGCTTGCGGCGCGTGCCGCCACCGGCCGGGTCGCCATCGTGGTGAAGAGCGGGAGCGGTTCCTGATGTCAGTGATCGCTTTCGTCGGTAGCACCGGAGCTCCGGGGGTGACCAGCACAGCACTTGCGCTGCTGCTGGCCTGGCCCGTGGAGCCGGGGCGGCGACTGATCCTGGCCGAGTGCGACCCGGACGGCGGTGCCGTGCTCGCCGGCGCTCTCCAGGGCCGTATGGACTCCCGCTACGGACTGCGCAATCTGGCCGTGGCTTCGCGCAAGGATCAACTGGTCGAGGCGTTCTGGCGGCAGTTGGTCGACCTCTCCGAGGACGAGAGCCACACGCGGCTGCTTCTCCCGGGGATCACCGATCCCGCGCAGGCAGCGGGTCTCGACCCCGCATGGGGGAGCCTCGCCGAACTCTTCGCCAGGATCGAGGATCACGATCACGACGTCCTGGTCGACCTCGGTCGACGTGGCGCGTTCGGCGCCTCCGCCGTACTGGCCAGACGTGCGGACGTCGTGGTGCTGGTGGTCCGCAACACCGTGCGCGGTGTCCAGAGCGCACAGGTGCGAGCCGAGACGCTGCGCAAGGAGTTGGCCGGACCCGGTGGAACCGGTGCCGACGCACTCGCCGTGCTCCTGGTCGAGAGCGGGCCGTACAAACCGAGTGAGGTCGAGAAGGTGCTGCACGCGCCGGTTCTGGGCGCGATGCCATGGCGGCCGCAGCAGGCCGCGGTGCTGTCCGACGGAGCGGACGGCGGTAGCCGCTTCGCGCGCTCCGATCTGATGCGCGCTGCCCGCTCGGTCACCGGTCCGCTGCGGCAGCGCGTGCTGCTTCGCCGTGACCGTCTCGCGCCGCGGCCTTCGGGACCCTACGGAGGAGAGGAGCCGGCCCGTGCGCGCTAATCCCCTGCACCCGAACCCTGGGGTGCATGCCGAGCCCACCGCCGAACGCACCGTGATCCTCGGGCGGTTCGGCGCTGCGCCGGCCGCCGGGAGCGAGCCGACGGGGGCGTCCTCCTTCCGTGCGCTCGGCGAGAACGCGCTTCCGCAGATCACTGTTGACTATCGCGTCGCCGGAGAGATCAAGAAGGGCGTCGCCGACCGTCTCGCGCAGGAGATCAAGTCCTCCGGCCGGATGGGCCTGGAGTCACAGGCACAGCGCGGCCGGGCTCTGATCAACGAGGCTGTCGCTGTCTGGTCGGACGCCATCGCCGTCGAACGCGGTGCGAGCACCACCAAGGCAGAGGACACCGCCCTTGCCGCGGCCGTGTACGACATGCTGTTCCGGGCCGGCCGTCTCCAGCCCTACCTGGACGACGAGCGGGTCGAGAACATCCTCATCAACGGCTACGACGACGTGTGGCTCGACTACGGCGACAGCCACCGGGTCCGTGCCGCGCCCGTAGCGGAATCCGACGAGGAACTGCAGGACATGCTCCGGGATCTGGCTCGGCGCAACGGCCAGAGCGAGCGCACCCTTTCCACCGCCGACCCGTTCCTCGCCCTGCGCCTCGCGGACGGGTCCCGCCTGCAGGCTGTCACCGGGGTCACGCCGAAGACGTTCGTCACCATCCGCCGGCATCGCGTCAAGGACGTGGACCTGGCCGGCATGGTTCAGCTCGGGGCCATCGACGAGACCCTGGCGGCCTTTCTCTCCGCCGCCGTGCGAGCCGAGAAGAACATCATGATCACCGGCGAGCAGGCGGTGGGCAAGACGTCGCTCCTGCGTGCGCTGCTCAAGGAGATCGACCCGGACGAGCGTTTCGCCACCATCGAGACCGAGTTCGAACTCTTCGCCCACACTAACAACTTCCATCGTCAAGTCGTGCCGATGGAGTCCCGGGAGTCCAACGGCGAGCGCGGGTCGGACGGCCGTGGCGCGGGTGAGATCACCCTGCTCGACCTCATCCACCGGGCACTGCGCATGTCACTGTCCCGGGTGGTCGTCGGGGAGGTCCGTGGTCAGGAGATCGTCGCGATGATGCAGGCGATGACCAATGGAAAGGGCGGCAACCTCTGCACGATCCACGCCCGCCGTCCTGAGATCGTCTTCGACCGCATCGCCGAGCTGTATCTCCTGGCTCAGGCCAACATGACCGAACAACTCGCCTACCGCCAGGCGGCCAACGGCCTCGACTTCATCGTCTTCGTGTCCATGCGGGACGAGACCCGGATCGAAGGCAAGCGGCACAGGTTCGTCTCGCACGTCCTGGAGGTCACGGGCATGGGCGAGAACGGCCGGCCCGCCACCAACAGGATCTTCGCCCCGGCGCCCGGTGAGCCGAGGGCCGTACCGCATATGCACCCCGCTTGCCTGGAGGATCTTGTGCGGGTCGGCTTTCCCGGTCATCTCCTCGACAACCCGCGCGGCTCCTGGCAGCGTCCGCTGGATCTTCGTGTGATGGCCGGATGAGCACAATGCTGTTGTGGGTGCTCGCAGGGCTGGCCACCGTCGGCGGCCTGGTAGGAGTGGTGGCCGGTTTCGTCGGAACGACCGCCCCGCGGACGCCCCGGCGTTTCGCACGGGGCAAGGGCGGGGGTGCCGATCACGAGGCGTCCATGCGGCGCCGGACCCGCTGGGCCGCTGCTGCAGTCATCGGTCTGGGCGTATGGCTGTTCAGCGGTGTCTTCGTGGGCGGTGTCCTCGCGGGACTCACCGTTGTCGGCGTGCCCTGGCTGCTGTCCCCCACCAAGAACGCCTCCGTACGCATCGACAAGCTGGAGGCACTCGGGGAATGGACCCAGCGCCTTTCCGATGTGCTGCGCCTCGGCATGGGCCTGGAGCAGGCGATGATCGCCAGCCGCCGGGGTGCGCCCAGTGACCTCGAACACGAGATCGCCGATCTCGCCGACCGGTTGCAGGTCGGCTGGCGACCGGCCGAAGCGTTGGAGTCCTTCGCGGACGCGCTCGACGATGTCACGGCGGACAAGGTCCTGGCCTCCCTGATTCTCTGCGCATCCGACCGAGGCCCGGGACTTGCTCAGGCGCTCGAGGATCTGTCCGAGGCAGTACGGGAAGAGGTCGCCAAACGCCGACAGATCGAGGCCGACCGGGCCAAGCCGCGCACGACCGTGCGGTGGATGACCATCATCACGCTGTGCGTAGTCGGGGCCGGATTTCTCACCCCCAGCTACACCGCTCCCTACGGCACGTTCCTCGGCCAGCTCGTACTGGGCCTGCTTGCGGCCGGCTTCGCAGGGGTCCTGGCCTGGATGCGCTCTCTCGCCGACCACAAGCCGGTGCCGCGATTCCTCATCGCCGATCCCCGCAGCCGGGTCAAGCTGCCGGAACTGCCCGATCCGCTCCAGGAGGTCTCGTGATCCCGCCCGCCGCGATTTTCGCGGGCCTCGCTGTCGGTGGAGGTCTCGCCCTGCTCGTGCGCGAGCTCGTCCGGCCGCAGCCGGATCTGGCCGCCGCAGTGCGCCGGCTCAACACCTCCGCACTCGAGGATGCAGCCCTCGCCCCGGCCAACCGCGACGACAAGTGGGGCGCATGGCTCTTGGAGAACCTGCAAGGCCTTCCCGGCGTCACCATTCCACGCAAGGACTTGGCGCTGGTCGGACAGTCGGCCGAGCGCTTCCTGCTTCTCAAGTCCGCCCTGGCCGGCTTCGGTCTGCTGATCCCTCCGCTGCTTGTGGGCGCCTGGACGCTGATGGGCCTGGGCGTACCGTTCTACATCCCCGTCGTGGTGGGGCTCGGACTGGGCGGCCTGCTGTGGTTCATTCCCGACCTGTCCGTACGGGATCAGGCCATCCGGGCGCGCGAGGAGTTCGCCCACGCGGTGGCCGCCTATCTCGATCTTGTAGCGCTCAAGCGAGCCGCCGACTCGGGCCCCACCGAAGCGCTGGAGCGGGCTGCCGCAATCGGCAAGGGCTGGGCCTTCACCAGGCTCCAAGAGGCGATGCTGCGGGCACGCGTCGACAAGATCCCACCGTGGGAGGCTCTGGTGCAGCTCACCGAAGAGCTCGACCTGCCGGTCCTGGAGGATGTCGCCGAGATCATGCGAATGTCGGCGCACGACGGTGCGGCGGTCTACACGACGCTGAGGGCGAGGGCCAAATCGCTGCGGGTAGAACTGCTGTCGAAGCAGGCGACCGAAGCGAACGAGAACAGCGAGAAGATGACCGCTCCGGGCGCGTTGCTGGCGGTGCTCGTGATGCTGCTTGTCGCTTTCCCGGCCGTGATCAATATCCTGACCACGTAACCAGACAGAACATTTAGGCAGTCAACCAGCTCGCGAAGACGCAGAGTTGACGGTCCGAACAACAAGGGGGTTGTCTTTATGGAAATGTTCAACAGGCTCACGACTCGGGCCGGCGCATCCCTGGCCATCGTGCTCGCTGTCCTGGCGGAGCGCGTTGAGCGCGGCACCCAGGACCCCGAGCGCGGCGACATCAGCATCACCACAGTGATCATCTGGGTCGCCGCCGTCGCCGGCGCCCTGCTGATCGCCGGCACCATCGCTGTGATCGTCGCCAGGTACAACGGCCGGCTGGCGGGCATCTAGTGCACCGTCCGGCCGTCGCGCGCCGGCCTTTGGACGATCGCGGCGACACATCGATCCAGATGGCGATCGTCTTCCCGTTCGTCATCCTGCTGACGATCGCGGTCGTCCAGGCGTCGATGTGGTATTACGCCCGCAATGTGGCTCTCACCGCTGCAAGGGAGGGTGTGGCCGCCGCCCGGGTCTACGAATCAGGCCCGGGCGCCGGCGCGGCGCGCGCTCAGGACGTGCTCGACCGTGTCGCGGGCAACAGCCTGCTCGGCCCGACCGTGTCGACAGCGGGCAGTTCGGCCGAGCGCATCCGCATACAGGTTTCGGGTACCGCACCGTCGTTGCTGCCTGGGGTTCCGGGCCTGACCATCACACAGAGCGCGTCCGGGCCGGTGGAACGCTGGACGACCGGGGGATGAATTGAACTGGGACGACCGGGGCAGTGAGGCGATCCAGGCGGCGATCGTCACACCATTGATGATCATGTTCCTGTGCATGGCACTTGCTGCCGGCCGCGTGGTGACCGCCGGCAGCAAGGTGGACGCCGCCGCAGAGGACGCAGCACGCGAAGCATCCATCGCGCGCACCGCAGGGACGGCCCAGGCCAATGCCTACGCGGCGGCCAACGAGACGCTGGCGGACCAGGGCCTCAAGTGCGCCGGAACCGCTGTCTCGGTGGACGCCTCAGGGCTCAACGCCCCGCTCGGCACGGTCGGCACGGTGACCGTGACCGTCCGCTGCACCGTTCCGCTGTCCGATCTGGTGCTGCCGGGAGCGCCCGGCAGTCAGACACTCAGTTCGACCTTCACCTCGGCGGTCGATGCCTACCGGGAGCGCAACTGATGCGTGCGTGTGACGACCGCGGCGGAATAGCCATCTACTGCGCCATCATCACCGTGGCACTGCTGGCCGTCATCGGCGTCGTGGTGGACGGTGGCGGAAAGCTGCGAGCCACTGAACGCGCCGACGCCATCGCCATGGAAGCAGCGAGGGCAGGAGGCCAGGCCATCGACCCCGGCCAGGCAATTCCCGGCAATGCTGTCGTTGTCGACCCCGCCGGCGCGCGCGCCGCCGCCACCGCCTATCTCAACAAAGCCGGGGTCACCGGCTCGGTGACCGTCTCCGGTGACGGGAAGACCCTCACCGTCCGCGTGGACACGACGTACGCCACACGCTTCCTGAGCGTCGTCGGCGTCGGCTCCATGCCGGTCACCGGGCACGGGCAGGCCACGCTGATCCACGGTGTCGTCGCCCCGGAAGGAGCCTGATCGCGATGCGTACACTCCGTCATCTGCTGAGAGCTCTGCTGAGTCTGGCCCTACTGATCGTTCTGGTGTTCGGCCTCCCCGTGCTGCTGTGGTGGGCCACCGGGCTTTTTCTGGACAGTGGTCTGGACGACCTGACTCATCTGTTCTCGCGTCAGGACACCGGAGGTGCCTTCCTGCTCCTGCTCGCCGCCGCGGGGTGGATCGGCTGGGCAGGCTTCACTGTTGCCGTACTACTGGAGATTCCCGCCCAGTTGCGCGGCCGCACCGCGCGGCGGGTGAGCGGGCTCGGGACGAGCCAGCGGGCCGCCGCCTCGCTGATCGGCGGCATCCTTGTGCTCCTGCCGACCGCCGGCGCGGCCTTCGCGGCGCCTGCCGCGGCACCGACCACGGTGTCGCAGTCCTACACCCAGGCCCGGGCCTCCGACGCCACGAGCGCATCGGAGGCCCGAGCCGTGGACCGGGCGGCACACGAGAACACCTACACGGTGCGGGACACCCGGCCTGCCGAGAGCCTGTGGAGCATCGCTGAGAGCCGGATGGGCGACGGAAACCGCTGGCACGAGATCGCCGCGCTCAACGAAGGCCGCGTGATGACCGACGGCAGCGTCTTCCACGCGCAGGGATTCCTCCAGCCCGGTTGGAAGCTCCGTATGCCGGGAGGCACCAGCGCGGCGCCTGTCCAGGAGACCGTCATTGTGCGTCCCGGCGACTCGTTGGGCTCGATCGCGGACCGCGAATTCGGCGACCCCGCCCGCTACACCGAGATCTTCGATCTCAACCGGGGCGCTCCGCAGCCGGGCGGCGGTACGTTCACCGACCCCAACCTCATTTTTCCGGGACAGAAACTGCAGCTCCCTGAGGCGGGGGCCGACGCCTCCGACGACGGGAACACGCCCGAGCCAGGCGAAGAGAGGCCTTCGGAGCCGACAGTGCCCTCAGAACCGGCCGAGTCGGCGAAGCCCGGGGATACGGGTGGCGCCGATGACTCGGGTGAAACCGGTGGCGCAGACGGTGCGGGTGGTGCCGAGCGAGGGGAGGCCGGCGGGCCGACCGAAACCGCGAAGCCGGAGGAGACCGCGAAGCCGGAGGAGACCGCGAAGCCGGAGGAGACCGCGAAGCCGGAAGAGACCGCGAAGCCGGAAGAGATCGCCAGGCCCGAGGAGACCGCGAAGCCCGAGGAAACCGCCAAACCGGAAGAGGGCGGAAAGGGCGAAGGGCCCGCGCCCGCTCAGCCCGATGAGACCGCGAAGCCCGACGACGCCCCGTCCGCGGGTGAGGGAAAGCCGTCGGCGTCGGCCGGGAACGAGAAGACGGGCGAGTCGGACACCGTCGACACGGCCGAGGACGGGGAGGAAGACGAGGACGGGGCCATCCGGACCGTCGCAGGGTTCGGCGCCCTGCTCGCCGCCGGCGTCCTCGGCGTGCTCGGTGTCCGACGGATCGTTCAGCAACGTCGGCGTCGCCCCCGACGCCGAATCTCACTGCCCGAAGGTGAAGCCGCGGCACTCGAGCGGGAGATGCGCGCGGCCTCAGCGGACGTGCCCGAGGGCCTCGACCTGCTGGATCGCGCGCTGCGCACTCTTGCCGCCGGCCTGGCAGAGGACGACAGCGCCCTTCCGCCGATCACCGCCGCCGTCATCACCCCGGAGGGGACCGCCCTCCATCTCTCCGAGCCGGCTCCGGCGATGCGGCCCTTCACACCGGTGATCAGCGGGGACGACATCTGGTGGTGCCCGAAGGACACGGACTCGCTTCTCTCCGCCGAGGAGGCGTCCTGCACCGCGTTGCCGTACCCCGCGCTGATCAGTCTCGGCACCAGTTCCGACGGACATCCGGTGCTCGTCGACCTCGAACGCATCGGCATGCTCCGGCTCGATGGCGACGAGGACGACGTTCGGGCCGTACTCCTCGCCCTGGCCGTTGAGTTGGCTTCCGACTCACTTCACGCGGAGCACACGATCCGGCTGGTCGGCTTCGGCCAGGAGCTGACAGCGGCGTTCCCCGGCCGCGTCGTCCACCATGCAACCCTGGCCTCGGCCATCGCCGGGCTGCGCGGACATGACGCGGCACAGCGCGGTGCGCTTGCGGAGAGCGGTGCAGAGAGCCTGCGCGAAGCGCGGTTGCTCGCCACGGGGGCGGATGCGTGGGCCCCGCAGATCGTTCTCTGCTCGCTGCCGCTCACGGAGGCGGACGAGAGCGCCCTCGATCTGGTGGACCTGATCGGGGCCCAGCCGCGAACCTCGCTGGCGGCAGTGACGAGCGCCGATGAGGCGCTCGCTGTTCCGGGTACCTGGACCATGGCGGCGGCACCCGACGTCGTGATCGGGCTCCCCGAAACCGAGCTCGAGGTAGCGCTCCAGCGACTTGAACCTGCCCAGTACGAAGGCCTGTTGGGGCTCATGGACATCACCGGCCGTTCCGGGGACGAGCCGACGCCGGCATGGGCGCGGCCTGAGGACCCCCGTGTGGCACTGACTGTGGCGGCGGTTCCGGACCTGGATCCCGCTGACGAGCACGAGGAAGGCACGGGCCTACCTGTCGCCGAAATGATCTCGGCTTCGCTGCCTGCTCCCGCGGCGCCGTACGTCCGTGTACTCGGCAAAGTGGAATTGGTCTCCGCAGAAGGTCCTGTCGAGCCCAACCGCCGCGGCCGACTGACCGAGATGGCAGCATGGCTCGTGCTGCACCCGGGTCTGGAGCACCATGCCCTCGACGAGGCGATCTGGCCCGGGCGCCAGGTCGGCCACTCGCTGCGCAACTCCAATATGAGCAAGCTGCGGGCATGGGTTGGCGGGCAGGCGTACCTCCCCTTCGTCTCGGACGGCCGCTACATGTTTGCGTCTTCCGTGCGCTGTGATTGGTCGGACTTCCAGGAGTTGTACCGGGACGGCATGCATGCCAAGGGTGAAGCAGCCGATGCCGCTCTGGCGAAGGCCCTGGCGCTGGTCCAGGGCAGTCCGTTCGCCGCCACCAATCCGCGCAACTACCTCTGGGCGGACGCCATGTTCCACGACATGCTGTCGGCGATCGTGGACGTTGCGCATGAACTGGCGAGTCGCTGCCTTGCGGCAGGCGACCACACCGGAGCGGTCGCGGCGGCGACGCGAGGCTTGGCTGCATCTCCGGAGAGCGAACTGCTTTCGCGGGATCTGTTCCGTGCGCATGCGGCGGTGGGCGACCGCACCGCGATCCTCGAGGCCGCAGATCGGCTCAACCGTCTCAACGAGGAACTCGGCACCGATGCCGCGGACGAGACCATCGATCTGCTGCGGGAACTGCTGGCGACCATTCCGGACATGGACAGCAGCTCCGCCGCCTGAGCGGGAGAAGAGCCGGCCGCGCGACATCTGCCGGTGAACCATGAAGACGGCGCAGGTGCCCTGCGCAGGTCCGGCGTTCGTACCCCGAAGTCGGCTCGGTTCCGCCCGAAACCGCAGGCCAGAATCTGGCCTGCGGCTTCTTTGCACTTTCGGCCGTGGTACATGTGCCTGAAGGAGGTTGGCCCCGAGGGAACATGGCACCCCGCATGGTGACCTACTGGGGCGGGTTGCCGTGCTTGCGGCTCGGAACGTCGGCGGTCTTGGAGGCGAGCATGTACACCGCGCGACTGAGCACCTGCCGGGTGTCGCGCGGGTCGATGACGTCGTCGACCAGGCCCCGCTCGGCCGCGTAATCGGGGTGCACCAGCTCGCTCTTTCAGCTCCCCACTCCCACCAGCGACCTGCCGTTCATCACGGTTCTCGGGCCTCCGCACGGGAACTGATGGGAACCTCATGGGAACAGAAGGATCAGGAACGATGCAGCAAGCCCCAGCGGACAGCGGACAGCGGGCACCTGCACCGAGTCTGACCTGCAATTCTCATCAGAGTCAGGCAATGTCGATCAAGAGTGGGTTGATCACGTGCTGACTCGTAATGCGTAGGTCTCGGGTTCGAATCCCGAAGGCGGCTCCACCGGAAGCCGGGTCGGACTCTGTCCGACCCGGCTTTTTCTCATGTGGACGTCAGCGCAGCGTGGCCCTGAAGCTCCGCCCGTACGCCTGGTGGGTCGTGACGTCGATGCGGGTGCCGCCGGGGACGTGGCGGATGTGGACGCCGTCGTCCGTCGACAGGGGTTTCAGGGTCCGGCCGTGGAGCGTGACCGAGATCGTGGGGCGTTCCATCGTCGGGTCGGACACCGCGATGGACACGGTGCCGCTCCGGGACCTTCGCAGGATCACGGAGGCCGGGCCGTCGATCGAGAGGCGCTCGGCGTGGTGTGTGCCGGGCACGAACGTGTTGGCCGCGACGAGGCCCAGACGCCCATGCTTGACGGCCTGGACACGGGGCGTGTTGGCCAGGACGGACAGCGGGCCCCGGGCGTAGGACCGGAGGCGGTGCTCAGAGGCGTTCGGTACGAGGGCGTGGGCCATCGAAGTCAGGGGTTCGGCGGGTGCCTGGTCGCGCGAGAGCGTGAAGAGCTGTTTGGTCACGGGGGTGTCGGGGTTCGACAGGCGCACGACGCGGCGGTTGCGGGTGACGGTGTCCAGCGCGACGGTGGGCTGTCGGCCGGAGAGGAAGACATAGCCGACGGCGGTGTTCCGGTCGGCGTTGGCGTAGCGGAGCCAGGCCAGTGGGGCGGTGCCGGTGCCGGAACAGGGGGTGCCGTCGCGGAGTTGGCCGGTGAGGGTGACGGCCTCCGACGCGTCGGCGATGCGGGCGTCGATCGTGCTGGTCACCGCCCGGCCCGCCGGGTCGCCGACTCCCGCTGCGAGGACGACGACTTCCTCGTCGAGCAGGAACCACGACTTCGTGCCACGGGCGCCCCGATAGGCGACGAAGTCGTCCGGGAGGGTGCCGGCCTGTTTCGCGGCGTAGGCGACGTCGTCGCCGAGGACCAGCCCGACGGCACCGTAGGCGCCGAGTACGGCACCGCCCGAGAGGGTGTTGGTGCCGCAAGGGAAGTAGACGTAGGTGTTCTGCGACTCGGAGGAAGAGGTGAACCCGCGCTCCGGATTGTCGTACCAGAGCGTGCCGTAGAGCTCGGGGACGGTGCGGCGCTCCTCCGCGGGGGCGGTGACGCCGGCGAGGCGGTGGGGCGGGACAGCGGTGAAATAGTCGACGCCGAACGCCTGGCTCTGGTCCTCGCCGGAGAGATACAGATAGTGGGCGCCGTCGCCCTGGAACCAGGGCATCAGATTCTCGCCGCTCATGTACTCGTACTTGCTGATCCGCTGTGAGCTGCGGGCCAGGGCGAAGGCGTAACCGGGCCGCCGGTGGACGGTCTTGTCCATGGCGTTGAAGGCGACGGTGCACTCGGCGGCGGCGAGATCCTTCGGCGGGGCGGGCGAGGCGAGGATCTCGGCGTGGCGGGCGACGCTGACGGGGGAGACGAAGCGTGTCGGGTCGATCGCCGTCCTGGAGGTCTGCCGCACGTACTTGACGTAACCCTCGAGCGCTTCGGCGTCCGCACCGGTCGCATGGCCGGAGAGGTCGACGACCGCTTCGACCACGGCGGCGACATCGGCGTACCCGGTCGTCGTCCGGGACACGCTCCGGCCCTTGACGATCTCCATCATCCAGCCTTCGAAGATCAGCGGGGCGAAACCGCCGACCAGCCAGCCCTGTACGACACCGACGAGATCGTCCCCGGGGACGTAGGCCGTGCCGTCGAGGATCTTGACGGTCTGGACGACACGGGTGAGCAGGCCCTTGCCGTAGGAGCCGGTGTAGGCGACGGAGGAATGTTGAATGAACGAACCGTCGGCGTAGAAACCGTCGGTGACGCCGTGTCGGAGGTCGTACGGGTCGATCGTCGCGAAGACGGTCAGTTGGTCGGCTACGGCCTTGGTGACGCGGGCGTCATCGCCGAGGGCGGCACCCTGGAGGATGCGGTTCGTCGTGATGTCGGCGAGGTTGGCGCCGGTGTGGAAGCGCGAGTCGAGGTCGACGTCGCCGTCCTTGCCGTTGCGGAGGTAGGCGTCCATCGAGGCGACGTAGGCGGCGGGGAGTTCGGGCCGGTACGCGGCGAGGGCGTCCTTGAGCAGCACGAGGATCTTGCTGACATGGGTGGAGATGCCGATCTCCCAGTGGAACCAGTTGCCGTAGTACCCCTTCGACTGGTCGCGGTAGTAGTCGTCGTGGAGGCGGACCAGACCGTCGATGATCCGGCGCTGGACGGTGACGTCGTCGCGGAGGTCCGACGCCGCGGGACCGGGAGTGCGGGTGGCGAGGGCAATCTCGTAGAGGTTCTGGAACGACTTGTTCAGGTTCGGGTCGCTCGTGCCGAGCGGAACGCCCTTGAAGAGCTCGCCCTCTCCGGCACCGTCCATCGCCGTCAGGTGGGCCCGCGCCGTCGACTCGATCGACGCGAGTTTCGCGCGGACCTCGGGACGGGCGTTGGACTCGGCGGTGCCTGCGAAGATCGCGACGATGTTGCCGATCAGTACGGCGTGATCCGAGGCGGCGCCCGCCGCCGTCGCGTCACCGGCGGCGGCCGGGCCTGACCGGGGTGTTGCCCGGGCTCGCAAGGGCTCTGCCACAGCAAGCAGCGTGGCGGCGGGAATCATGGACAACACGGAACGACGCGAGAACTCCACCTGAACGCTCCAAGGTTCGGTCGGAAAGCGCTTGCCGCCAGACAAGCAACGGGGTCTCCGCGATGTCAACGGGCGCGGGACAGGCAGCGGTGTCGTCCGGGTAGCCGTGGACACGGTCGGCGGCGCACGCTGGAGGCATGGCCGGGAACCCGCCGATCGTCGTCCACCGGATCTCCGCCTCCGGCGGCCGGCGCATCACCGTGCGCGGACGGATCATGGGGCTCGCGCACTCCGACTTCGATGTGCTGGAGCTGGTGGCGCAGGCAGGAATCAGCGGTGGCGAGGACCTCCTGGCGGATCCGACCCTGGTGGAGTGGGTGGGCGGTCGGCCGCACCAGTACCAGCCGCTGGAGCTGCTGCCGTGACCGGTTGCCGGTGACCCGTGGCCGGCGCGGCCCCCCGGCCGGACGACAGCTGGAAGAAGTTGAAACATTGTGAGGGCGTCGGCGCGTCAATGAGGTGAAGGGGTCGCAGGCGCACTACGGGGGAGAGTGAGAACGGGCATGAGAGCGTCCCGGGCGGAGGAGTACAGGGAGTTCGCGGCGAGCCGCGCCACCCACCTCTACCGTTCGGCGTGCCTCCTGACCAGCGGGGACACCCACCTCGCGGAGGATCTCGTGCAGGAGACGCTCGGCCGGATGTATGTGCTGTGGGGCCGCCTCGCCCGGATCGACAATCCGGCGGGATACGCCCAGACCGTGCTCGTCCGCTCGTTCCTCACCCATAAGCGCCGGCGCTCCGCTTCGGAACGTCCCGTCGGTGAACTGCCCGACTCCGCTCTGCTCTCCGGCGACGACCCCGAGCTGCGCCTTGCGCTCCTGGGAGCGCTCGGGCGGCTCTCGCCGAAGGACCGGGCGGTGGTGGTGCTGCGGTACTGGGAGGACCGCAGCATCGAGGAGACCGCCGACGCCATGAACGTCAGCTCGGCCGCCGTACGCACCAGAGCGGTACGGGCGCTCGCGAAGCTCCGTGAGCAACTCGGCGGAAGTCTCGTCGAGTTCGCGGCTCGCTGAGGCCTCGGCGCGCTCGGGCCCAGCGGCACCCGGGCAGGCGTGGCTCTCGCCCCCTGGCCCAGGCCTCCGGGCCCTTCACCCGACAGCTTCTTTCCGTCTGTTTCGATCAGAGAGTGTGGTCTCCCATGCCTTTTGAGGACGAGCTCGGTGACGCGATGCGCAGCACCGGAGACACCTTCCGGCCGTCCGACCGATCCGGGCTGGTGGAGGGCGGCCTGACGCGCGGCCGCCGCCGACTGGCCCGGCGCCGGGCGGTCGCCGTCACCGGCAGCGTCCTGGCGCTGGCAGCGGTCGCTGTGACCGGCGCGGCCATGACCGGAGCGTCCGGCTCGGGCGGCGGCGGTGCGGACGGCAAGGCCCCGTCGGTCGCGGACAGGCCCACGGCCCCGCCGTCGCCGGCCCCCGAGGGCGAGGTGACGAGGCGGAAGATGATCGACACGCTGAAGAAGCTGCTCCCCGAGGGCAAGGTCAGCCAGGAGGAGGGCCGCGGCATCCACGACGGTCCTGAAGACCTGCAGTCTCCCTACGCCTCGGTCGTGTTCGACGACGGCAAGGGCGCGGCGGCCGTAAGCATCGGCCTGAACGCCGTGGACCCGGGCGGACGCACGGCCGAGGAGGCCGTCAGCTGTCCGTCCCAGGCTCTTGTGCAGCACGACTCCTGCACCTCCGAGACGCTCGCCGACGGATCCACCTACATGCTGCTTCAGGGGTACGAGTACCCCGACCGGCGTGAGGAGACCAAGAGCTGGCGGGCCACCCTGATCACCCCGGCCGGTGTCATGGTCGGAGCGAGCGAGTGGAACGCTCCCGCTCAGAAGGGCGCCCAGGTCAGCCGGCCGAACCCGCCGTTGACCGCAGCGCAGTTGAAGGCCCTGGTCACGGCCGATGCGTGGTCGGCGGTCGGGGCGGCGCTGGGCGAGGCGCCCAAGGAGAAGCCCGTCGCGGACCCGCCGGGCGGCGCCCGGGTGGACGAGATCCTTGCCTCCTTGCTTCCCAAGGGTCTGAAGATCGTCGAGAAGCAGGGCGACCCGGGGTACGGCTTCGTCGTCGCCGACGACGGCAAGGGCGGGAGCATGCTCGGGGTCAACGCCCAGTCCGGCATGCAGGACATCGTCCAGGACGTCTTCAGCGGCGATGTCACGACCCTCCCGGACGGCACTCTGGTCATGGTGAAGAAGGAGAACGACCCCGACCAGAAGGGCGGCGCCGGCGTGGTCGGCTGGACGGTGGACACGCTGCGCCCGGACGGTTTCCGGGTCGTGATGACAGCGCTCAACGCGCCGGGATACGGGCAGGATGCCGGCCGGGCCGAGCCGGTTCTGACGATCGAGCAGATGAAGGCCGTTGTCCTCGACAAGAAGTGGCGCACAGCTGCCCAGTGAGACGCACAGCCGCCCAGTGAGTGGGAGCACTGCAGGGGCGCGCCGGCACGCTCCGCGCACCGTGGGACGCCGGAGCGGGCCCGGAAGAACGCTGCGAGCAGCCGCCGGGACGCCGCACCCGCCTCACTTCGCGTCCGAGTAGCGTTCCACCACCGCGATCGTGAACGGGAACCGCACCGGAGTGTCTCCGAAAGCGATCCGCCCGGCCAGGTCACCGGCCGAGCGGATCGCCTCCGCCACTTCCTCGGCCTCCTCGGCGGGGCAGTGCACGATCACCTCGTCGTGCTGGAAGAACACCAGCTGCGCGTGGAGCCCCGCGGTCGCCTGGCGCAGTGCCGCGAGCATCAGCAGTGCCCAGTCCGCGGCACTGCCCTGTACCACGAAGTTCCGGGTGAAGCGGCCCCGGGCCCTGGCGTTCGTCGAGGCGTAGCCCGGGACGAACTCGTCCTCCGCCGACGGCTGTTCGAGCGGATCCTGCGGGATGCCCGCCTCGTCGTCGTCGCCCGCGCCGACCGCTCGCGGGCTGGTGCGCCCCAGCCAGGTCCGTACGAGCCGGCCTTCCTCGCCGGCCTTCGCCGCGTCGTCCACATAGGCCACGGCACGGGGGAACCTGCGCCGGAGCGCGGCCAGGTTCTTCAGGCCGTCGCCCGAGGTCTGGCCGTAGATCGCGCCGAGCAGCGCGATCTTCGCGTGGTCGCGGTCGCCGGAGAAGGCCTTGTCGGACAGGGCGGTGTAGAGGTCGCCGTCATGTCCGGCCACCTCCATCAGCCCTCGGTCCCGCGAGATCGCGGCGAGCACCCGTGGTTCCATCTGGTCGGCGTCGGCGACGACGAGCCGCCAGCCCTCGTCCGCGACGACGGCACGCCGGATCACCTTCGGGATCTGCAGTGCCCCGCCGCCGTTGGTGGTCCAGCGGCCGGAGACGGTGCCGCCGGGCACGTACTCGGGGCGGAACCGGCCGTCCCGTACCCAGTCCTGCAGCCAGCTCCAGCCGTGCGCGGTCCAGATGCGGTACAGCTTCTTGTACTCGATCAGCGGCTGCACGGCCGGATGGTCGATGCCGGCCAGCTCCCAGCGGCGCGTCGAGCGCACCTTGATCCCGGCCTGCGTGAACGCCTTCACCACGTCCGCCGGCAGGTCGGGCCGTACGCGGCGGCCGAACGCCGCCGACACCTCGTCCGCGAGCTCAGCCAGCCGCCGTGGCTCACCGCCGCCCGCGTACCGCTCACCGAGCAGTTCGTGCAGCACCTCGCGGTGCACGTCCGCCCGCCACGGAAGTCCCGCGCGGTTCATCTCGGCGGCCACCAGCATCCCGGCGGACTCGGCGGCCGTCAGCAGACGCATTCGGCCGGCGTGCTCGGCGGCCGTGTGTCTTCGCTGCTGATCGGCGTAGACCTCCAGCAGCGCCTCCAGCGGCACGTGGACCGGTCGCGGTTCGAAGAGCGAGGACTGCGAGCCCGGTTCGGCCGCGCGGGCCGGAGGGTCGGGCGGTACGGGAGCGTTGTGCAACCGCGCCCACGCCGCCGCCGCGGAACGGGGCTCGCCGAGCCGTCCCTCGTGCCCGAGCAGCAGCAGCTCGGCGTCCTCGATGTCGTAGCACCGCTCGACCCGGACGCCGGCCGCCAGCAGTGCCGGATAGATCTCCGCGGTGGACCGCCACACCCACCTGCCGACCTCCGGGCGGGACCGCACGGCCCCGACCAGATCCGGCTCGTCCAGCGCCGGTCCCGCGGGCAGGCCGTCGGAGCCGAGGGGGACGAGTCGCGCTCCGCCCCCTTCAGCCGCCGCCAGAGCCCACCGTTCGCCCATGGGGTCGAGTGTGGCACCCGGGTACGACAACCGCGGGGTGGGAGCCGAGGGCCACGGGACATGTGCGGGCGGGGAACCGGTGCCCCCCTTGTCCAACGGTGCCGGTGCCGTTCCGCTCGCGGCCGCTCAGGCTCCGCGCGTGGGCCCGTCACGGGGAGAGGGCCCGGACGACGCGGGCCGGGTTGCCGACGGCCAGCACTCCGGGGGGCAGGTCCCTGGTGACCACCGAGCCCGCCCCGACGACCGTGTTCGCGCCGATGGCGACACCGGGGCAGACGATCACGCCGCCGCCGAGCCACACGTTGTCGCCGATCGTGATCGGTGCCGCTCTCTCCCAGCCGGCCCGGCGGCGCTCGGTATCCATCTCGTGGGTGGGAGTGAGAAGTTGGACACCGGGCCCGATCTGCACGTCGGCCCCGATCGTGATGGGCGCCGCGTCGAGGAAGACCGCGTTGAAGTTGACGAACGTACGGTCCCCGATGCTGATGTGGTAGCCGTAGTCGCACTGGAACGGCGGCCGGATGCGTACGTCCTTGCCGAGCGAGCCGAGAAGTTCACCGAGGATCGTTGCCCGGTCGGCGGGTGCGGCGCCGCCGTTCGCGTTGTAGGCGGCGCACAGCTCGAATCGGCGGTGGGTGTCGGCGGCCAACTCCTCGTCGTCGGGCAGGTACCACTTGCCGGCCAGCATCCGGTCCTTGTTCTCGCCCATCCATTCGGTCCTTCCTCGCGCCCGCTCTCCGTGGATCGATCCTTCTACGCCCACGACGGCGAGGGCGAGGTCATGACAGGGCGGGGATCGTTCGGTGAGAGGCGTGGTGCGGGGGCGGCGCGTGCGTGGCGCGGCTCTCGGGGCGGTTGCGGCGGCGCTCGTGGCGGGTGCCGTGACCGGCTGTTCGTCGGAGGTGGACCGGGGGGCCAACGCCGGCAGTTCGACGAGCGGGAAGCCGGGGACGGCGGAGCGGGCCGATGCGAAGGACATGGAAGACACGGAGGACACGGGGGTAGCGGCGAAGGCCGGCACGGTCGGCGCTCCCGGCTCGCCGTGCCCCATGCCGGTCACCTTCGATCTGGCCGTGGACTGGAAGCCGGACCCGGTCGAGAACGACCCGGACGACGAATTCGCCACCCTCTTCGGGCAGGGGCCGGTGTCTCTCGTCTGCGAGATCGAC
This sequence comes from Streptomyces sp. NPDC096176, assembly GCF_044763255.1. Lineage (NCBI taxonomy): Bacteria > Bacillati > Actinomycetota > Actinomycetes > Kitasatosporales > Streptomycetaceae > Streptomyces > Streptomyces sp. NPDC096176. Next base: position 657,716 of record NZ_JBIWFV010000002.1, read on the forward strand.
GCGAAGCCGGCCGGGAACATCGCCTTCCTCCGTGTGTGGGTCGGCGCCGACGCGGGCGCCGACACCCGCAAGGCACTGGAGGCGTTCGTCGCCGACGGGGCCAAGGACCGCAAGGACGAGGCGTACAGGGAGACGAAGGCAGGGAAGTTCGCCGCCACCGAGGTGACGTACCTCAACACCAACGAGTTCCTCGACGAGCCGAAGAAGGAGCGCGCCTTCGCCGTGTCGACGCCGAAGGGCGTGGTGATCGTGGATCTCGGTGGATTCGACTCGGAGGAGCACGAGCAGATGCTCCCGGTGTACGAACTGGCCAGGAAGTCCCTGCGCACCTCCTGAGAGCGGCCTGTGGCGGGCGCGCCCTCACCGTTCCTGCCCTCACCGTCCCCGCCCTCACCAGCCCTGCCCCCGCGGGCAGCTGACCAACGCGGCGAGCACCGCGATCGTGGCGCACGCCCCGAGCGAGAGCCCCGTCGTTCCCCAGGGCACCGCGATGGTGACGGGCGCCGACAGCGAGGCGAGCGCCGCACCCAGCCCCGCGAGGTTCACCGCCGTGACCGCCGCGCCGAGCACCGCCCCGACGGTGACCGCGAGCACCGCCTCGCCCGCGACCACCCGGAGAACCTGGGCGCGGGTGGCTCCGGCGAGGCGCAGCGAGGCCAACTCGCCCCTCCGGGCGGACGTGGCCATCAGCAGTGTTCCCGCGAGGGCGATCGCCGTGTAGACGAGGGCGATCCCGAGGACGACGAGCAGTCCGAGCCGGGTTTGCGGGCTGGTGCGGGGGTGCGTCGCTGCGGCCCAGTCGTCCACGCCACGGACCGTTCCGCCGGTGGTGTGCCGCAGTTCGTCGGACAAGGCGGTGAGGTCGGACAAGGCGGTGAGGTCGGACAGGGCAGTGGGGGAGGCGGGGGTCGTGGCCCCCGCGGCCCGTACGTCGATCCGGTCCACCGGGGCCGTCGGCGCGTTGGCGGCGGTGACGAACGCGCCGTTGCCGCCGGCCCCGATCGCCAGTACGGCGGCGACCCGCAGCCTGGCAGGCCGGCCATCACCGAGCCACACGTCGACGGGGTCGCCGACCTTGTGGTGCTCCCACTCCTCGCTGACGACGATCGACCCGTCGTCCAGGTCCCGCAGGTCGCCCGCCCGGACCGGCAGCCGCGCCAACTGCGCGAACGCGGCCGGGTCGCCGACCGCGCGTGCTTCGAACCCGACGAGCGCCGTGCCCTCCTCCCGTACGAAGACGGCGGTGGACGCGGACGGGGAGACGGTCGCGCCACGCAGTTCCGGTACCCGCAACCGCTCGCCGGTGACGACCAGTTGGGCTGCCGTCTGCTCGCGCGCCTCGGCCTCCCGCGCCCCGCTCACCGACTGCGCCGCGCCGAGCAGCGACCCGGCGAGCGCGACCGTGACCAGTACGGGGGCGGCGACGGTCGCCGTACGGCGCACGGACGCGGCCGTGTTCTCCCGTACGAGCATCCCGGCGGCGCCCGGCAGCGGCAGCAGTCTCGCGGTGCGCCGCACAAGGAGCGGGGCGAGCAGCGCCACGGCGGTGATCAGGATCATCGGCCGGGTCGTGTAGGTCTTGCGCTTCAGCAGTTCAGCCGGGTCCGTGGCCAGATCCCAGACCAGCAGCCCGAGGCCGGCCGTCGCGAGGACGATCCCTGCCAGCAGTCTGCCGGGCGGCAGCACCCCCGTGTCCACGTCCGCCTCGCGCAGTGCCTCGGCGGGGCCGATGCGGCCCGCCCGGCGCGAGGCCGCCCAGACGCCGGCGAGTGCCACCAGAAGCCCTGTCCAAAAGGCGACATGGAACGGCCAGGAGACGCCTTCACGGATCGCGAACCACTCCGGTGCCACCTCCCCGTCGACCAGCGCTCCGGCGAGCACCGGCGCGCCCCGCCCGCCGAGCGCGCAACCCGCAGCAGAGGCGAGCGCGCCGACGACCAGCGATTCGGTCAGCAGCAGCCGTCGGACCTGGCCGGGCGTGGCCCCCGCCGTCCGAAGCAGTCCGAACTCGCGCCGGCGCAGCGCCACCGCGAAGGCGAACGTCGAGGCGACGACGAAGACGGAGACGAACGCGGACACGCCCCCGGCGGTGCCGAGCAGCGCGTTCAGCGCGACGAGTGCCTGCGCGTCGCGTTCGGGATCCGGGTCGGCGCGGCGCCGTTCGTCCCCGGTGAGCACCTGGGCCCTGTCGCCCACGAGTGGACGCACCGTGTCGACGGGGGCGTCCACGCCGACCGCGTCCGGGCCGCCGGCCGACACGACGGTGCCCAGCTCACGCAGCTCCCGAACGAGATCGGTGTCCACAGGGTGTGGATGGGGCAGTCGCTTCGACACCTCCGTGGTGCCGGCACCTCGCCGCACCTCCACGGTCAGTCTGTCCTGCCCCATCACGACCACCGGTGACGACGCGAACCGCTCGGGCGGTCGCTGCGGCGCGTCGAACGTCGAGGCGAGGCCGAGACCCATCGCCGTGAGCATCCCGACGCCGAGCGCGAGCGCGACGAAGCTCGCGGCGAACGTGGCCCAGCGCGCCCGCAGTGAGGCGACGACGACGCTCAGCACGGGACGGCCTCCAGACCTGCGAGGCGCGCCGCGATCTGCTCGGCCGCGGGCGCGGCGAGTTTGCCGCCGACCCGTCCGTCGACCAGGAAGACGACCCGGTCCGCGAAGGAGGCGGCCACCGGATCGTGCGTGACCATCACGATCGTCTGCCCCTTCCGGTCCACCAGACCTCGCAGCAGCCCGAGCACCTCGCGGCTGGTGACGGTGTCGAGCGCCCCGGTCGGCTCGTCGGCGAACAGCACGGCCGGCCGGGTGACCAGGGCTCGGGCGAGGGCGACCCGCTGCTGCTGCCCGCCCGACAGCTGCCCGGGCCGGTGCCCCGACCGCCCCTGCAGGCCCACCCGGGCGAGCGCTTCGCGCACATCGGCGCGAGACGGCCGCCGGCCGGCCAGCCGCAGCGGCAGGCCGACGTTCTGCGCGGCGGTCAGAGACGGGACGAGGTTGTACGCCTGGAACACGAAGCCGATGCGGTCCCGCCGCAGGAGCGTCAGCCGCCGTTCGCTCAGAGCGCCGAGCGCGATGCCGTCGATCTCCACGGTCCCGGAGGTCGGCCGGTCGAGCCCGGCCGCACAGTGGAGCAGGGTGGACTTGCCGGACCCGGAGGGCCCCATGACAGCGGTGAAGGAGCCCGCGGAGAAGTCGAGGTCGACGCCGTCGAGCGCGGCGACGTCACGGTGGACGCGGCGGAGCGCGGTGAGCCGTACGGCTGGTGTGGTCATGGGCTCAAGGCTTCCGTTCCCAGGCGAAGTGATCACGACCACTGAGGGGTGTTCCTGGGGTAGGGCAGGCACTACCTCCTGACCGGTCGAAGACGGCCATCGGAGCGTCCGAACCCCCTGGGACCGTCGGAGGCGGCCATGGGACCATCCGAGGTATGAGCACGGTCGAGAAGGCGCTGGCAGCGGCCCTGTACGCGGAGGGTGACGAGGCGCTCGACACCGGTGCTTCCCTGCTCGCCGCCGACCCGTCCGCCGACGAAGAACTGCGCCTGCGGGGCGAGGAACTCCTGCGCCGCGCCTGGGAGCGCGGCTGGCAGCCCGCCGACGTCGTACGGCTGGTCCGCCGCGACCTCGAAGAGGTGCACGAACAGTTGGCGGCCGGGCTGATCACGGCGGAGACCGAGCGCTACGGGCAGCGTCTGGCCCCCCGTTTCCGCGCCCAGCTCGCCGAACTGGCCCACGCCCAGCCGCCCCGGGCGGACCGCTTCTCGTACGCCACGGCCCTGCTGGAGCTGTACCGCCTGCTGGCCCGCCTCCCCGCCATCGAGCCGGTCGGCCCGATCCCGGGCGCCGCCCTGGCCTCGGTGCCCGCGTCGCCTCACGAACCGCGCATGCTCACCCGTATCCGGGCGCTGCTGGCGAAGGCGGAGGCCACCGGCTACCCGGAGGAGGCCGAGGCGCTCACCGCCAAGGCGCAGGAGCTGATGGCGCGCCACAGCATCGACGACGCGCTGCTGGCGGCCCGCACGCACAGTCCGGACGCCCCGTCCGCGTGCCGGATCGGGGTGGATGCGCCGTACGAGACGGCGAAGGCGATCCTCCTCGACGCGGTCGCCCGTGCGAACCGCTGCCGGGCCGTGTGGAACGGTTCCTTCGACTTCTCGACCGTCGTCGGCTTCGACGGCGATCTGGAGTCGGTCGAGCTGCTCTACACCTCGCTGCTCGTCCAGGGTGCGGGCGCGCTGGCCAAGGCGGAGTCCGCTCAGCGTGCGGGCGGACGCAAGCGGACAAAGACGTTCCGGCAGTCGTTCTGGACGGCGTACGCCAGTCGACTGGGCGAACATCTTGCAGCGGTCGCCGACGAGGTGGTGACGGCGGACCTGCTCCCGGTGCTGGCCTCACGGGACGTGGCGGTGGCGTCGCACACCGACCGGATGTTCCCGCAGACGACGACCACGCGCGTCCGGGGAGCGACGGACCCCGACGGCTGGCAGGACGGCCGCGCGGCGGCCGACCGCGCCGAGCGTCGCGGCCCGGGCGGGCCGTCGGGCGGCCTCGCCCGCAGACGGGGATCGTAGGGACGGATCTCCGGGTCGTGGCCGCGCGCGCCGTGACGCCGCGGGCGGGGTGGTTTCCGGAGCCTGCCCGAGCGCGTGCGCCTGTGCCGCGTTCTCCGGATCCTGGCCGCGCGTGCGCCATGGCGCAGCAGGCCGACCCGGACTCGCTGGCAGAAGGCGGTCGTAGGGGCCGATCTCCAGATCCTGCCCGAGCGCGTGCCGTGAGCGCGCCGCCGCAGGCCGGACGGGTCTCGCCGGCGGAACGCGGGCCGTAGCGGCCGATGTCCGGGTCCGGCGCGACCCTGTGTCTCCGGGCCGCAGGCAGGCCGATGTCGGGGTCCGGCGCGACCCCGTGTCTCCGGGCCACAGGCCGAAGCAGCCCTCGTCCCCCGGCGAAATGTCCGTGGAGGCCGTTACGCTCGGGCCCATGAGCTGGCTGCGGGCGCTGAAGGACACCGCTCGCTCGGGGCTGAAGATCGAGCGGCAGCGGCTGGAGCCCCTCATCGCCGTCCGGGGCGCGGCCGGGCTCGCGCTCGTCGTCGGCGTCGCCCTCGCCCTCTTCGGGCCTGCGGTCGCCGTCAGTTCCGCCTTCGGCGCGTTCCAGGCCGCCATCGCGACCTTCCAGCGCAGTTGGCGGCCGAGGCCCGTCCTCGCGCTTCTCTCCGGGGCGACCCTTGCCGTCTCCACGTTCCTCGGCTATCTCACCGGCACGCACATCGGCCTGTTCGTCGCGCTGCTCGCCCTGTGGACCTTCCTCGGCGGTCTCGCCTGGGCTCTCGGCCCCACCGTCGGGATCATGGCGTCGTCCAACGTGGCCATCATGCTGGTGACCGTCACTTTGCCCACCTCGGTCGCCGCCGCCGCGGGTCACGCGGCCATGATCGCCGTCGGCGGTGTGGTGCAGGCTGCCCTCGTCGTGCTGTTTCCGGTACGCCGCTGGGGCGCGCAGCGCGACGCGCTCGCCGACGCGCTCGCCGCGGAGGCCGACTACGCGCGCAGGCTGCGGGACGACCCGACCGCCGCCTTCGACCCGGCCCCCCTGATGCACGCCCGCAGCGCCGCCGCCATCACTGCGCGCGAGGCCCGACGCCGTCCGGCCGAACTGCACGGCGCGCGGGGGGTCGCCGAACGCATCAGGCCCGTGCTCGCCTCCCTCGCCGATCCGGCTGTGGGCGTCCCGGCGGAGGGGCCCGCCCGCGATCGGGTGCGGGAACTCCTCCACGCCGCCGGGACCGTCCTCGACGCCGCCGCCCGCGCCGTACGCCACGGGGAAGCGGTGCAGGTGCCGCCCGCCGCGGTCGCCGCGCTCCGGACGCCCGACACGGGCGCGATCCTCTCCGGCCCGCCGCGCCGCGCCGCCGTGCGGCTGGCGGCGCTGCTCGACGACGTCGTCGAAACGGTACGCGGGACGGGCGTCGTGGAATCCGACCACCGCACGCGCCAGGGGCTGCTGCGGCTCCTCCCCGGCGCCCTGCGCGAGGTCCGCGCCGAACTGCGTCCGGACTCTCCGTTCCTGCGGCACGCCATCCGCTCGTCGACGGTCGCGGCCACTGGCTATCTGCTCGGTAGCGTGCTGCCGCTCGGCCACGGCTACTGGGCGCCGCTGACGGCGGTGATGGTCATGCGCCCCGACTTCTCACAGACCTACTCCCGTTCGGTGGCCCGCTTCTGCGGCACGCTCGTCGGTGTGGGCGTGGCCACGGCGGTGGTCCGCGCTGCCGACCCGGGCACGTACCTGTCCGCCTCGATCGCCGTGCTCTGCGCCTTCGGCATGTTCCTCGTCATGCGTACCGGTTACGCCGCGGCCAGCGTCTTCATCTCCGCGTATGTGGTCTTCCTGCTCGGCACGGGCGGCGAGGAGTGGGACCAGACCGTTCCCGAGCGTGTGCTGCTCACTCTGATCGGCGGGCTGCTCGCGATGCTCGCCTACGCCGTCTACCCCGCCTGGGAGACCCCGCGTCTGCATCACCGGCTCGCCGACTGGCTGGTCGCGAACGGCCGTTACGCCGCCGCGGTCCTTGACCGCTATGCCGACCCCGAGGACACCGTCGACGTACGCCAGGCTCTGCTCGCCGCGCGCGACGCCCGGATCGCCTGGCGGGAGGCGCTGGCGAAGGCCAGGGACGAACCCGTGCGCGCCCGGACCCTGACCCGCGACACGGCCGAGGCGGCGGGCGAGGCGCTCGCCCAGGCCGGACGGGTCGCGATGCTCATCGAGGCGCACCTGCCCGAGCCCGGCGCGGAGCAGGGAGCCGATCCGGTGCCCGCTGCCGCCGCTCTTGCGGAGGTGCTGCGCCATACGACGGAGGAGGCGGCAAAGGCGGTACGGGAGTACCGAGTGCCCGACTGGGGCCCGGTCCACGAGGTCGTCGACCGCTGGGACACGAGAGAGGTGTCCGACGCGGTGCTGCGCGGCGGCGCCGTGCAGCTCCTCGCCGCGCTGGACGACCTGAGTGACGCCCTGGCGAGGGCCGCGGACGGCGAAGGGTCGCGGACCCGTGACGGGTCCGCGGGCCGTTGACGCACCACAGGATGTGTGGTCCGTGACGCGCGGCGGGGGGCGCGGCCCGGCGCGTCGTGTCGCTCGGTCAGGGGATTCGGAACTCCGTCGGGAGGCCGGTCGGCAGATCCTCGGGCAGCTCGCCCGTCTCGCTCTTCTTGAGCGTGTCCTTCTTGCCGGCGTTCCACGAAATGACCAGCGTCGTGCCGTCGTTCGACTCGATCGAGCCCATCGTGCGGTCGGTGTTTCCGTCCGCGCACTTGAGCGCCAGCGTCTGCTCGCCCATGTCCTGCACCTCGCCGATGCAGGCGTGGCCGTCGGCGACGATCGCGGCGTTCGAGTCCTTGACGGAGAGGGCGACCGGCTTCCCGTCGCTCACCCCCGTCCAGGTGCCCTGGATGTCGCGGGGCCTGCCGCCACCGCTGTCGGCGTCGCCGCCCGCCTCGGTGGGCGAGGCCGACGCGTGGTCTTTGTCCTTCCCGGCGTCGTCACTGTCGTTGCTGCCGCAGCCGGTGAGCGCGAGGGCGGCGGCGAGACCCGCCGCGACGGCCGCCGTACGTACGAGCTTGAGCACTAATCAGTCCCCCTGATCGGTAGCAAGACCGCGCCAAGCTACCAGGAGGACCTGCGGACGCCAGGAGGAATCCGGCTGGGCCTGCACGCGCATCGGTTGAAACGAACCGGCCCCGCTCCTGCGTGTCCAGGCGCGGCGCCGGAAAGTGCGCAGGGGACGGCACCGATCGCCGGGCAGGGACGTCTATCCGTCCGGAACTGCCGCTGTAACCGCGGGAACACCCGCCGTGCACGTGCATCTGCTCGTGCAGACGACTCATGCATCGGCATATGAACAGAGCTATGATCCGGGATAGTTGACACCTGCACCTTGCACCCCGGGAGCGACTTGTGCACCACGTGTACAACGGCATGGCGGCCACGGAGCTTCAGGGGGCCGTCTGGCAGAAGAGCAGGCACAGCAACTCGCAGGGCTCCTGCGTGGAGTTCGCCAAGCTGCCGGGCGGCGATGTCGCGATGCGCAACTCGCGGCACCCGGAAGGACCGGCGCTCGTCTACACGCCGGCGGAGATAGAGGCCCTGCTGCTGGGCGTCAAGGACGGCGAGTTCGACCATCTGGTGGCGTGAGCCGGGGGTCGAAACCGCGGCCGCGGCCACCGACCACTGCCCTAGCCCAGGCGGAACAGCGCCCAGACCACCTTGCCCCGCAGGGCCCCGGCGAGCGGGTGCCAGCCCCAGCCGTCGCTGAAGGAGTCGACCAGGAAGAGCCCGCGGCCGGACTCGGCGGAGAAGTCCTCGTGGGACTGCCGTGACCTGGGACCGTCGTGACTGGGGTCGCGTACCGCGCACACCAGTCGGCCCGTCCACCGCATCAGGTGCAGCCGCACCGGCGGTTCCTTGGCGGGCTCACGCGGGGTGCTGTCGGCCGGCAGGGCGTGCCGCAGGGCGTTGGTGACGAGTTCGGAGACGACCAGAGCCACATCGTCGAAACGTTCGTCGAGCTCCCACTGGCGGAGTGTGTTCCGGGTGAAGTGCCGGGCTCCGCGCACCGCTTCGTAGCGGGCCGGCAGGGCGCAGGAGGCCGAAGTGGAGACGGCCGAGGGGTCGATCGGGGGGAGGCCCTGCCGTAACGGCTCGAGCATGGTCGATCCATTCGGTCCCATGCGAGGCACTCCCGGAAATCGCGGCTGACGTTACAACACGAACGAGCACGCAGGTGCGCGACAGCCATGGTTCCGAATGCGTAGGGCAGATGCAAGGGCAGATGCACGTGCACGTGCCAGTCCTGTCCGAACCCGTGCCGTTTCTTGCTCATTTCTTCCCTGGATCTCTTTCCTTCCCAGCCTGGCGGCCTCTCGTTTCCGTAACCGAACGAGTACGGGCTGAAGCTTTTTGGTGGCAGAATCCGGCTCTTGGGGTTCGGGGGGACCACGAGGCAGCATCGGGGCTGCGCGAACAGAGCGAAGTGCAGCAGGGATGGGGAGGGTCGAAGTCGTGGCGGCAGGCGAGGCAGCGTGGTCGTGGGGTGACCCCCGCGCCGAGGGTCCGGGCGGAGGTTCGGTGGTGCGGCGCATCCTGTTGGGCTCACAGCTGCGCAGACTGAGGGAGTCGCGAGGCATCACGCGGGAGGCGGCCGGCTACTCGATCCGTGCGTCCGAATCCAAGATCAGCCGTATGGAGTTGGGCCGGGTGAGCTTCAAGGCGAGGGACGTGGAGGACCTGCTGACGCTCTACGGCGTGTCCGACGACCGCGAGCGCGACTCCCTCCTCGGCCTCGCGAAGGAGGCCAACGTCGCCGGCTGGTGGCACAGCTTCGGCGACGTCCTGCCCGGTTGGTTCCAGACCTACATCGGCCTCGAGGGCGCCGCCTCGCTGATCCGCATCTACGAAGTGCAGTTCGTGCACGGCCTTCTGCAGACCGAGGCGTACGCGCACGCCGTCGTCACCCGCGGTATGCCCGACGCGCCCCCGGCGGAGATCGACCGCCGCGTCGCGCTGCGCCTGGAACGGCAGAAGACCCTCGTCTCCGAACGCTCCCCGCGGCTGCACGTCGTGCTGGACGAGGCCGCGCTGCGCCGCCCGTACGGCGACCGTGCCGTGATGCAGGCCCAGTTGCGGCATCTGATCGAGGTGTCGGAGCACCCGAACATCACACTGCAGGTGATGCCCTTCAGCTTCGGTGGTCACGCCGGCGAGAGCGGTGCGTTCACCATGCTGCGCTTCCCGGAGTCGGACCTCTCCGACATCGTCTATCTCGAGCAGCTGACCAGTGCCCTGTACCTCGACAAGCGCGAGGAGGTCGCGCAGTACGAGCGGGTGCTTGAGCGGCTGGCGGAGGACAGTCCCGATCCGGCCGAAACCCGCGATCTTCTCCGTGGACTGCTCCAACTCATTTAAGACGTAAGTACGATGACGCCACATCAGGCATTCGTGCTCACGCGTCTGGAGTAAGGGATCACATGTCCTTCTTCACCGATCTGGCCCTGCAGTACATAGACGGCGAGTGGAGGCCCGGCAGCGGTTCCTGGGACATCATCGACTTCAATCCGTACGACGGGGAGAAGCTCGCCTCCATCGCAGTGGCCACGGCGGACGAGGTGGACCTGGCCTACCGCGCGGCGGATCGCGCGCAGCGGACGTGGGCGGAGACCAATCCCTACGCACGCAGGGCGGTCTTCGAGCGTGCCCTGCGGATCATCGAGGACCGTGAGCAGGAGATCACGGAGGCGATCATCACGGAGCTCGGCGGGACGCATCTGAAGGCGGCCTTCGAACTGCACCTCGCCAAGGAGTTCCTGCGCGAGGCGGTCCACCTGGCTCTGCGGCCCGAGGGCCGCATCCTGCCCTCTCCGGTCGACGGCAAGGAGAACCGCGTCTACCGGGTGCCGGTCGGCGTCGTCGGCGTCATCAGCCCCTTCAACTTCCCCTTCCTGCTGTCGCTCAAGTCGGTCGCGCCCGCGCTGGCCCTTGGCAACGCCGTGGTCCTCAAGCCACACCAGAACACCCCGATCTGCGGCGGCTCCCTGGTGGCGAAGGTGTTCGAGGACGCGGGTCTGCCGGCCGGTCTGCTGAATGTGGTGATCACTGACATAGCCGAGATAGGCGACGCGCTCATCGCGCACCCGATCCCCAAGGCGATCTCCTTCACCGGCTCCGACAAGGTGGGCCGCCACGTGGCCACCGTCTGCGCCGCGAACTTCAAGCACGCGATCCTCGAACTCGGCGGCAACAGCGCGCTGATCGTGCTCGACGACGCCGACGTCGACTACGCGGTGGACGCGGCGGTCTTCAGCCGTTACGTGCACCAGGGCCAGGTCTGCATGGCCGCCAACCGCATCCTCGTCGACCGGTCCGTCGAGAAGGAGTTCACCGAGAAGTTCGTCGCCAAGGTGCGGACGCTCAAGGTGGGCGACCCCGCGGACCCGGCGACCCACATCGGCCCGCTCATCAACTCCTCCCAGGCCGAGGCGGTCTCGTCGCTGGTGGACCAGACTGTCGAGGCGGGTGCGACGGCGCTGCTGCACGGCGGGGCGGACGGCAATCTGGTCTCCCCCTCGGTGCTGACCGGACTCTCCGCGGACGCGCCGGTCCTGTCGCAGGAGATCTTCGGGCCGGTGGCCCTGATCGTCCCGTTCGACGGCGAGGAGGAGGCGGTCCGGATCGCCAACGACACTCCGTACGGCCTGAGCGGGGCCGTGCACACCGGCGACGTGGAGCGCGGTGTGCGGCTCGCGAAGCGCATCGACACCGGGATGATCCACATCAACGACGGCACCGTGCACGACGAGCCGATCGTCCCCTTCGGTGGGGAGAAGCAGTCGGGTCTCGGTCGGCTGAACGGCGACTCGATGGTCGATTCGTTCACCAGGCAGAAGTGGATCTCGGTGCAGCACGGGCGTTCGCGCTTCCCGTTCTGAAAAATTCTTTCGTGCGCCGGGCCCTTGCGGACAGAAGGTGACCGCGAGGGCCCGTAGCTTTCGGGGTGTCGGCAGGAGGGGCGCCGGCCCCGCGATCCGGAAGGTGGACCCATGGTCACTCACGTTCCCGCAGAGACTCACGGCGACGAGCGCGGCGCGCTCATCTCCTTCGTCGAGGCGCAGCGCGGCGCGATCAGGCGCTCCGTCCTCGGGCTCACCGAGGAGCAGGCGGCGAGCCGGCCGAGCGCCAGTGAGCTGTCGCTGTCCGGGCTGCTCAAACATGTGGCCGAGATGGAGCTGAACTGGCTGCGGCTGGCCCAGCAGCGGCCGAACGAGCGGCAGCGCTCGGAGGAAACCTGGGGCGACAGCTTCCGGCTGGTCGGCGCCGAGACGATCCCGGGGACGCTGGCCTTCTGGGAGACGGTCGCGAAGGAGACCGAGGACTTCATCCGCTCGGTCCCGAGCCTGGACGACACCTTCCCGCTGCCGCCGGCGCCCTGGTTCCCGGCGGACGCGCGGGTCTCGATGCGCTGGCTGATGCTGCACCTGGTCGAGGAGATCGCCCGCCATGCCGGCCATGCGGACATCGTCCGCGAGTCACTGGACGGCAAGGGCGCGTTCGATCTTGTCGCGGAGGAGCAGGGCGGCGACCGGGGCGCGTGATGTGTTGCGTACGCTGCGTACCGTAGTCAAGATTGAGTAGGAGGTACGCAGGTGTCAGCGATCCGGCTTCTGGTCCTGGGAGCCGTGCGCCAGCACGGAAGGGCGCACGGCTACCAGGTCCGCAACGACCTCGAGTACTGGGGCGCGCACGAGTGGTCCAACGCCAAGCCCGGGTCGATCTACCACGCGCTCAAGCAGATGGCGAAGCAGGGGCTGCTGCGCGCCCACGAGACCGCCCCCTCCACCGCCGGCGGTCCGCCCCGCACCGAGTACGAGGTCACCGAGCACGGGACCGAGGAGTTCTTCGCGCTGCTCCGTGACTCGCTGACCGCCTACGACCAGAAGATGGACGTGCTCTCCGCCGCGGTCGGCTTCATCGTCGACCTCCCGAGGGAGGAGGCCGTGGCGCTGCTCAAGGAACGTGTGCGCGGCCTGGAGCAGTGGCGGTCCTCGGTCACCGAGTACTACACGCCGGAGGAGGGGCCCCAGTCGCTGGGGCACATCGGCGAGATCATGCACATGTGGGTGTCCTCCGCCGACTTCGGTGCGGAATGGACCCGCGGCCTGATCCGGCGGATCGAGGACGGGGCATACACCTTCGCGGGTGAGGGCGAGCCGTTCGTCGGCGTGCGCGCCGAAGGCGAGGAGAACCCCTACGCGACGGGGGAGCACCACGAAGGGGATCTCGGCTAATCAAGTTTGACCAATCTGGAAACGGGTACTACTTTACGGCGGTGGTCAAATTTGACTACATGTGTTTCGAGGGCTGCTGGAGGAGACGGATGACAGACGCGATCGTCGTGGAGGGCGTGCGGAAGCGGTACGGGGACAAGCGCGCGCTGGACGGGCTGGACCTGACGGTCGCTCGCGGCACCGTGCACGGGGTGCTCGGGCCCAACGGCGCGGGCAAGACCACCGCCGTACGCGTCATGGCGACGCTGCTGCGGCACGACGAGGGCGCGGTGCGCGTCGCCGGACACGACGTCCGCAAGGAGGCGGGAGAAGTGCGCCGGCGCATCGGCCTGCTCGGTCAGCACGCGGCGGTGGACGAGGAGCTCGGCGGCCGGCAGAACCTCGAGATGTTCGGTCGGCTGTATCACCTGGGCGCACGGCGAGCGGGCGCGCGGGCGGACGAACTCCTCGAACGGTTCGGCCTCGCGGACACCGGCCGCAAGGCGGTCAAGCAGTACAGCGGGGGCATGCGCAGAAGGCTGGACCTGGCGGCCTCGCTCATCACCGACCCCGAGGTGCTGTTCCTCGACGAGCCGACGACCGGGCTCGACCCGCGAGGCCGGGCCGAGGTCTGGAACTCGGTGCGCTCGCTCGTCGGCGGCGGCACGACCGTCCTGCTCACCACGCAGTATCTGGAGGAGGCGGACCAGCTGGCCGACCGCATCTCCGTCGTCGACGCCGGTCGGGTGATCGCCGAGGGCACGGCGGACGAGCTCAAGGCCAAGACCGGCGGCGACCGGATCGACGTGGTCCTGCGGGACGCGGACCGGCTCGAACTCGTCGCGGCCCTGCTGCCCGGCGAAGCGACGGTCGACGTCGACCGGCGCATGGTCAGCGCCCCCGTGAGCGACCGGATGGCCGCACTGACCGAGGCCGTACGGGCCCTGGAGGCGGCCGGCGTCGAGGCCGAGGACATCTCCGTGCGCCGGCCCACCCTCGACGAGGTCTTCCTCCACCTCACCAAGGAGAACGCGGCATGAGCACCTACGTACTGACCGACTCCTGGACCATGACCCGGCGCGAACTCGCCCACTGGGCACGGCAGCCGGTCCAGGTCGTCGTCGGCCTGGTCTTCCCCGTGATGCTCCTGCTGATGTTCGGCTACCTCATCGGCGGCGGCCGGGGCGTGGAAGGCACGTACGTCGACTTCCTGGTGCCCGGCATGCTGGCGCTGACCATGGCCTTCGGGCTCGAGGCGACGATGCTCGCCGTCACCCAGGACCTGAACAAGGGCGTCATCGACCGCTTCAGGTCCATGCCGATGGCGTCCTCGGCGGTGCTCGTCGGGCGGAGCATCGCGGACATGCTCCAGTCGGCGCTCAGCCTCGTGGTCATGATCGGCGTGGGTCATGCCATCGGCTGGCGCTGGGGAGGCGGCTTCATGGCCCTGCTCGGCGCCGTGGGGCTGCTTCTCCTGCTGCGCTTCGCGATGCTGTGGGTCGGCATCCACCTGGCGATGGTGGCCGGGAAGCCGGAACTGGTGCAGGCGGTGCAGATCCTGGTCTGGCCGGTGGGTTTTTTGTCCAACGCCTTCGCCACGCCCGACTCGATGCCCGGCTGGCTCGGCGCGGCGGTCGAGTGGAACCCGATCTCGGCGACGGCGACGATGGTCCGCGACCTCTCCGGCATCCCGGAGGCGGCCACGGGCTCCTGGCCGGCCGAAAACGCCCAGTTGTTGGCGGTGGTGTGGCCGCTGCTCCTGGTGACGGTCTTCTTCCCCCTGGCCGTCGCCCGCTTCCGCCGCCTGGGCCGCTGACGCGCCAGGCACCCGGCCCGGCCCCAGCACACCGCGGGGCCGGGCCCGCACCATCAGTGGTGGAACGACGTCGCTGCCGCCGGGTCCTTGCGCAATGGGCCTGATTGCTCGTGCAGTTCGGGGAGCAGCAACCGCAGGTCGTCCAGGAGCAGCGCGGCCAGATCCGCCGAGAACCCGTTGCGGCAGACCACCCGCAGCACGGAGAGATCCTCGCGGTTGGCCGGAAAGGTGTACGCGGGCACCAGCCAGCCCTTCTCGCGCAGCCGCCGCGACACGTCGAAGACGTCGAAGGCCTTCACTTCGGGCGCGGTGGTGAAGGCGAAGACGGGCAACTGATCCCCACGGGTCAACAGCCTGAAGCCGTCCAGTTCCTCGATCCGGCCGGCGAGCCGAGTCGCGATGTCCCTGGCGGTCTGCTGGACGGCCCGGTAGCCGTCCCGTCCGAGCCGCAGGAACGTGTAGTACTGCGCCACAACCTGTGCTCCAGGACGGGAGAAGTTCAGCGCGAACGTCGGCATGTCGCCGCCCAGATAGTTCACGTGGAAGACCAACTCATCCGGGAGCTCGTCCGGCGAACGCCACAGCGCCCACCCAACACCCGGGTAGACCAGCCCGTACTTGTGCCCCGAGGTGTTGATCGAGGACACCCGGGGCAGCCGGAAGTCCCACACCAGGTCCGCATCGAGGAACGGGGCGATCATCGCGCCCGACGCCCCGTCGACGTGCACCGGGACGTCGAGCCCGGTGCGTTCCTGGAGGGCGTCCAGCGCGGCGCAGACGTCGGCGACCGGCTCGTAGGACCCGTCGAAGGTCGAGCCGAGTACCGTCACCACACCGATGGTGTTCTCGTCGCACAGCTCGGCGGCGGCCTGCGGGTCGATGTGGAAGCGGTCGCCCTCCATCGGCACCAGCCGGGGCTCGACCTCCCAGAAGTTGCAGAACTTGTCCCAGCAGACCTGGACGTTGACGCCCATCACCAGGTTCGGCCGGGCAGTCCCCGGATAGCGGGCCCCGTTCCTCTTCGCCCACCGGCGCTTGAGCGCCATCCCGGCGAGCATGCAGGCCTCGCTCGACCCGGTGGTTGAGCAGCCCACCGCGACTGACGGGTCTGGCGCGTGCCACAGGTCGGCGAGCATGGCGACGCAGCGGCGCTCCAGCTCGGCGGTGCGCGGGTACTCGTCCTTGTCGATCATGTTCTTGTCCCGGCACTCCGCCATCAGGTCGGCCGCCTGGGGTTCCATCCAGGTGGTCACGAAGGTGGCGAGGTTGAGCCGGGAGTTGCCGTCGAGCATCAGCTCGTCGTGGACCAGCTGATACGCGGTGGGAGGTGGCATCGGGCCGTCCGGCAGCCGGTGCTTCGGCGGCGCCGAGGTCATCTCCGTGACGGGGTCGGCCGACCCGTAGAAGGGGTTGATGGAGAGCCGGCGCGGCTCGGACTCCTGCTCGGCGGAGTCGGACGCGCCCTGATGGAGTGCCATAGCCCTCAGGCTCGTACGGGGTTGCACCTCACGCAACGTGAGGCGTCAGTCTGGGTCGCGTAACAGAAACGAAGGAGCGGAAAGCCATGAGCCACTCCGTCGGACAGGTCGCCCGATTCGCCGGCGTCACGGTGCGCACGCTGCACCACTACGACGAGATCGCGCTGCTCCGCCCGAGCGGCCGCAGCCACGCGGGCCACCGGCGCTACGACGACGGCGACCTCGACCGGCTGCAGCAGATCCTGTTCTACCGTGAGCTCGGCTTTCCGCTCGACGAGGTCGCGGCGCTGCTGGACGACCCGGACGCGGACCCGCAGGAGCACCTGCGGCGCCAGCACGAGCTGCTGTCCGCCCGGATCACCCGGCTCCAGGAGATGGCCGTCGCCGTCGAGAAGGCCATGGAGGCGAGAAAGATGGGCATCAACCTCACGCCCGAGGAGAAGTTCGAGGTCTTCGGGGACTTCGACCCGGACGACTACGCGCAGGAGACAAAGGAGCGTTGGGGCGACACGGAGGCGTACAAGGAGTCGCAGCGCCGCTCCGCCGCCTACACCAAGGAGGACTGGCAGCGGATCCAGCGGGAGGCCGACGAGATCACCCGCCGCTTCGTGGCCCTGATGGAGGCCGGCGAGGAGCCGGAGTCAAAGGCCGCGATGGACGTCGCGGAGGAGCACCGTCAGTGGATCACGCGGAACCACTACACCTGCACGTTCGAGATCCACACCTGCCTGGCCGAGATGTACGTCACGGACGAACGGTTCACCCGCAACATCGACCAGGCGAAGCCCGGCCTGGCGGCGTACCAGCGGGAAGCGATTTTGGCGAACGCCGTCCGGCACCTCTAGGACCTGACCGGCAGGGGCGCGGCCCGGACCGCGGCCGCGTCCTCGCAGGTCAGGCTCGGGGCGCCCGGCTGCGTCCTTGCAGCGTCAGGCCCGGGCGATCACCACCGCTGTGCCGTACGCGCAGACCTCCGTGCCGACGTCCGCGGCATCGGCCACGTCGAAGCGGAACGCCAGCACCGCGTTCGCACCCCGCGCGCGGGCCTGCTCGATAAGGCGCTCCATGGCCTGGTTGCGGGTCTGGACCAGGGTCTTGGTCAGGCCCTTGAGCTCGCCGCCGATCATCGACTTGAGGCCCGCGCCGATCTGGCTGCCCAGATGGCGGGAGCGCACCGTCAGCCCGAAGACCTCACCGATGACCTGCTCCACGCGGAAGCCCGGGATGTCGTTCGTCGTGACGACCGTCACATCTGCCTGCGGGCCCTGCCCGCCGCTGTAGTCCTCGATACCCATGGTGCAAGGATCGCGGCGGTCCGTTACCGCCGCATCCGCGGCAGCCGGTGGAACCGGGGGTCACTCGTGTGCGTTGATAGCTTTGGCTGCCGACCTTGCCGCTGACTCACACCACAGGAGCCCGGACCTCGTGAACACCCTTGCGCTCGGACCGAGCTGGCTCGACCCGGACTATCTGATCACCACGTTCGGCCTGATCGGTGTGCTGGTCATCGTCTTCGCCGAGTCCGGTCTGCTGATCGGATTCTTCCTGCCCGGCGACTCGCTGCTGTTCACCACGGGCCTGCTCGTGACCGCCGGCAAGATCGACATGCCGTTGTGGCTGGTCTGCACACTGATCGTGATGGCCGCCATCATCGGTGACCAGGTCGGCTATCTCTTCGGCCGCAAGGTCGGCCCGGCCCTCTTCAAGCGCCCCGACTCCAAACTCTTCAAGCAGGAGAACGTGGAGAAGGCCCACGAGTTCTTCGAGAAGTACGGCCCGAAGTCCCTGGTCCTCGCCCGCTTCGTGCCGATCGTGCGGACGTTCACGCCGATCATCGCCGGTGTGAGCCGGATGAACTACCGCTCGTTCGTCACGTTCAACGTCATCGGCGGCGTCCTGTGGGGTGCCGGCGTGACGCTGCTCGGCGCGGCGCTCGGCAAGGTCGAGTTCGTCCACAAGAACATCGAGGCGATCCTGATCCTGATCGTTCTGATCTCGGTGGTCCCGATCGCGATCGAGTTCCTGCGCGCCCGTTCCAGGGGCAAGAAGGCGGCGGCCGCCTCCGCCGACGCACTGAGCGCCGAGATCCCGCCGTCGAGCCCGCGCGGCGGCCGCCACGCCAAGCGCTGACCCGCCCGACCACGGTCAGAAGCCGCGCGTCCGCTTGGCCGCGCGGCGTCCGCCGGGTGTCTCCACGCCGGGCACACCGACCGCATCCGGACGGACCCGCAGGAACAGCCGGGAGATCTCACCACCCAGGTTCACCCCGATCGCGATGGCCAGCGCCAGGGCTGCCGCCTTGCTCAGCGATGCGAGGCCACTGTTCAGATTGCCCCTGGCCACCTCGAGCAGCCCGAAGTACGTGGCGCTGCCGGGCAGCAGCGGACCGATCGCGGCCGTGACGTAGGGCAGCGCCGAAGCGAAGCGGTAGCGCGACAGCATCTGCCCGAACAGGCCCACCAGACCGGCCGCAGCCGCCGTCGCGGCGACCGGCGAGATGCGTCCGACATCCGCCATCGCGCCGTAGACCACCCAGGCCACCCCGCCGTTGAAGGTCACCAGCGCCACCGTGCCGCGCTCCTGCTGGAGCATGACGGCGAAGCACAGCGAAAGGGCCATCGCCGCGAGCGTCTGGGTCACCGGCTGCGCCACGCTGTGGATGCTCGTCTCCGGATTGAGCCCGGCGTCCAGCGCGAAACCCAGATACAGCACCGACAGGACGCCGACCACGATGGCGACCACCAGATAGCCGACCTCCAGGAGACGCGCGGCCGCCGTGATGTAGAAGCCCGTCAGTCCGTCCTGGACACCGGCGACCAGGGCCCGCCCCGGGATCAACGCGAACAGTCCACCGGTGATCACCGCGGACGCCCGCACCTCCAGCGGTGACAGGCTCAGCGCCACGCCCACCGCCGCCGACGGCATCGCCGCCGCGACGAACTGGTAGAACTCCGGCAGTCCGCGCCCCGCGCACAGCCAGGCCAGCCGGTCGCCGAGCATGGCACTGATCGCGGCGGCGACGAACACCACCGGATCACCGCCGACCAGCACGGACGCCGAGCCGGCCAGCAGACCGGCGGCCAGCGTAAGGGCCCAGCCCGGGTAGGGGTGCCGGTTGCGGCGGATCTCGGCGAGACGCCGGTAAGCCTCCTCCAGCGTGACGTCCGACTCCTCGACGCTGATGTCGTGGACCAGCCGGTAGACCGCGGCGAGCCGCGTGTAGTCGGTGCCGCGCCGCCGCACGGTGCGGTTCGCGGTCACCGGATCGTCCACCAGGGACGGCTGGTACGTGATCGACAGCAGCGTGAACGTGACCGTCGGCTCGCAGCGGTCGAGCCCGTACGAGCGCGAGATGGCGAACATGGCCGCCTCGACGTCCTCCGCGCCCTCGCCGCCCGCGAGCAGCAACTCGCCGATACGCAGGGTCAGGTCGAGCACGCGGGGCACGGCCGGACCGGCCTCGTCATGTCGGTGCGGTGTCTCCGGCACCGGCCGCTCGCCGACCGGCATCCGCAACATCGCCCGCATACGGTCCTGCCAGGGCGCGTCCTTGGTGAGCCGTACGACCGGGATGCCGTGCGCGGGAGTGAACGCCGGCGGTGAGCTCCTGGCGCTGTAGACGCTGGGCGGGGCGAACGCGGAGCCCTCCGGCTCGGGCGGCGGTTCGGGTGCCAGGCCCTCCGGAACGGCGAACTCGGAGCTGGGGTGGTCCTCTTCGGGCGGTTCCGGCTGCCCCACCCCCGCCGGCGGGGCGAAGGCGCTGTGCGCCTCGTCGGACTGAGGCTTCCGGTCCTCCGGGCCCTCGGGCTCCGCCACCACTGGTTGTCCTCGCTCCCTCTCGTACCGCCCCCGACCGGCGCTTCTGCCCAGTATGGGCACGGACATGGGCGGACACGCGACGCGGGCGGGACACCCACTGTGTCCCGCCCGCGTCAGGTGCTCTGTGGCAACGGCGTCAGTGCGCGCCGCCCTGCGCCTCCAGGCGCTTGTAGGAGGCCTCGATCTCCGCCTCGGCCTCGGTGCGGCCGACCCAGTTGGCGCCCTCGACGGACTTGCCCGGCTCCAGGTCCTTGTAGACCTCGAAGAAGTGCTGGATCTCCAGACGGTCGAACTCGGACACGTGGTGGATGTCCCGCAGGTGCTCCACGCGCGGGTCGGACGCCGGCACGCACAGCAGCTTGTCGTCGCCGCCGGCCTCGTCCGTCATACGGAACATGCCGATGGCGCGGCACTTGATGAGGCAGCCCGGGAAGGTCGGCTCGTCAAGGATGACCAGCGCGTCCAGCGGGTCGCCGTCCTCACCGAGGGTGTTCTCGACGAATCCGTAGTCGGCCGGGTAGCTGGTCGAGGTGAAGAGTCGACGGTCAAGGCGGATCCGACCGGTCTCGTGGTCCACCTCGTACTTGTTCCGCGAACCCTTCGGGATCTCGATGGTGACGTCGAACTCCACGGGTGGCTCCTCCATGATCAACACATAGCAAGACGCAGTACTGGTGATTAAGTGTCCCTCACGCACATGCGTGATCGCGAAAGGGGCTGGTGCGAGGTGCCGAAGGTCAGGACGTGGCAGCTTGCAGCGGGCGCTGCCGTGGTCGGCCTCACCCTTGCCGCCGGGGCGGTGACCGCGGCGGGTCCTTGGGACTCCGGTCAGCGTAAGGCCGAGAGGGAGCGGGCGGCTGCCCAGAGCCCCGCGGGTGGTGCACATCACGAACCGCCGGCACCCCGGCGCCCAGCCTCAGCCCCAGCCCCGGCACCCAGCGCGCCCCCTGTCCTTTTGCCCCTCGGCGGCCCTCGGACGGTGTCGGCCAAGGAGCCGGCAGCCGCTGTGGGTGCCCTGGCCGAGACGCTCGGCCCGCTGCTCGCCGACCCCGGCCTCGGCCCTGCCCCCAGCGTCAGCGTCATCGACCTCGCCACCGGCGAGCGGCTGTACGGGAAGCGGGCGGACACCGCCATGGTCCCGGCGTCCACCATCAAGATCGTCACCGCCGCCGCGGCGCTGACCGCCCTCGGACCCGACCACCGCATCCCCACCACGGTCGTCGCGGCCCCCGACGCCGGGGAGATCACGCTGGTCGGCGGCGGCGACGCCACCCTCGACAGGGCACGCCTGCGCGAACTCGCCGACAGGACCGCACGCGCCCTGCGCGACGGCAAGGCCGGCAAGACCGCCAAGGGCGCCAAGGGCGCCAAGCTGCGGTTCGAGTACGACACCTCGCTCTACCGCGGCCCTCTCCTCCACCCCATCGGTCCCAATGACAACATCGCCCCGGTCAGCGCCCTCATGGTCGGCCAGGGCAGGCTCGACGAGCACACCACCGGCGCGGCCACCCGCGCCGAGGACCCGGCCCGTGAAGCGGCCCGCGTCTTCCGGGAGATGCTCGCCGAACGAGGCGTCCGCACCGCGCCTCCCGCAGCGGGCCTCCCGCCCGCCGAGGCCGTCCCTCTTGCGCAGGTGCTCTCCGAGCCCCTCTCGCTGCTCGTCGAGCGAATGCTGACCAGAAGCGACAACGACCTCGCCGAGTCGCTGGCCCGGCAGACCGCCCTGGCCACCGGCGAGAAGGCGTCCTTCGCCGGCGCGGAACGAGCAGTGACCAAGCAGCTGCGGCGGCTGCAGGTGCCCCTCGCCGGTACCAGATTCGCCGACGGCAGCGGCCTCGACCGGCGGGACCGGGTCTCGGCGGCGCTGCTCACCAGCCTGCTCGCGCGCGCGGGCGACACAGCCCACCCCGAACTGCGCCCCGTCCTCACCGGGCTGCCCGTGGCCGGCTTCAGCGGCACCCTCGAGGACCGCTACTCCGCCGACTCCGACGGCACCGGCCTGGTCCGAGCCAAGACGGGCACGCTGCGGGGCATCAACACCCTGGCGGGCACGGTCGTTGCCCCGGGCGGCCGACTCCTCGGGTTCGCGTTCCTCGCCAAGGACACCTCTTCCGAGTACTCCGCGGAGCCCGCCCTCGACCGCCTGGCCGCCGCCCTCGCCTCGTGACGGACCCGGCCGCCGGCGGCCGGGTATCGAATCGGCCGCCGCCGACACCTCACCGCTCCCGCAGCCGAGAACGTACGGTTGACGCATGACGAGCATCGGTGGTGCCGAGATGGTCGACTGGAACCTCGCCGTGGCGACCGCGACCCGCTTCGTGCGGCCCGGCCCCGACGTGAGCCGGGACGAGGCACGCGCCGTCGTCGCCGAGCTGCGACGGCATGCCAAGGCCTCCGAGGAGCACGTCCGGGAGTACACCCGGATGATCCCGGAGGGCGCGGAACCGCGGGACACCCCCGTCCTCGTCGTGGACCGGGCCGGCTGGGTCAAGGCGAACGTCGCGGGCTTCCGGGAACTGTTGCGGCCCCTGCTGGACAAGATGCAGGAGCGCCGCTCCGGCACCCCCGGCGGCGCGGTGCTCGGAGCTGTCGGCGGCAAGGTGACCGGCGTCGAGCTGGGGATGCTGCTGTCCTTCCTGGCCTCGCGGGTCCTCGGGCAGTACGAGACCTTCGCGCCCGGCACCCGCGACCTGCCCGCGGGCGACACCTCGCAGAACGGCGGCAACGGCGGCGGACGCCTGCTGCTGGTCGCCCCGAATATCGTCCACGTCGAGCGCGAACTCGAGGTGGAGCCGCACGACTTCCGGCTCTGGGTCGCCCTCCACGAGGAGACCCACCGCACCCAGTTCACCGGCGTGCCGTGGCTGCGCGACCATCTCGAGAGCGAGATCCAGTCGTTCCTCGGCGAGACCGAGATGGATCCCATGGCCGTTCTCGAGCGGCTCCGCGAGGCCGCGCAATCGCTCGTCGGAGCGCGCCCGGAGGGCGAACAGGACGAGGGCGGACCCTCCATCGTGGAGATCGTCCAGACGCCATCGCAGCGCGAGATCCTCGGTCGGCTGACGGCGGTGATGTCGCTGCTGGAGGGGCACGCCGACTTCGTGATGGACGGCGTCGGGCCGGCGGTGGTGCCGTCGGTCGCGGAGATCAGGGAGAAGTTCCAGCAGCGCAGGGCGCGCGGCGCGAGCCGACTGGACCTGGCGCTGCGCAAGCTGCTGGGCCTGGACGCCAAACTGCGTCAGTACCGCGACGGCGAGCGCTTCGTGCGGGCCGTGGTGGAGGAGGTGGGCATGGCAGGCTTCAACCGGGTGTGGACCTCTCCGAACA
Source organism: Streptomyces sp. NPDC096176 (assembly GCF_044763255.1). Lineage (NCBI taxonomy): Bacteria > Bacillati > Actinomycetota > Actinomycetes > Kitasatosporales > Streptomycetaceae > Streptomyces > Streptomyces sp. NPDC096176. The sequence goes on from NZ_JBIWFV010000002.1 coordinate 680,979, forward strand.
CGCTCCCGACCAAGGCGGAGATCGCCAAACCGGCGGACTGGGTCGCGAGGGTGCACAGCAAGGGCGAGGGCGCACCGTAGGGGAGCGTCGTTGGCGACGGGGCGGGCGGCGGCAGAGGGATGCCCCTCCAATCACCCATCCGAGGGACCGTGGGCTGTGGATAGGCGTGCAATGCTCGGGTATTGGCTCGGTTCTGTCACCATCGACGCACTCTGAGTGACTGCTCTCGGAGTGGCGATCTTCGTCCTCTGGTCGTTCCTGATCGTCCCGACTCGACCGAGACACCCCCTCCAAACCTTTCACGAAGGGCACCGGACATGGGTCCCCATCCTGCGGTCGCGGCGATACGCCTGGCGGTCCGCCGCGTACTCCACGACGTACTCACCGAACACTCAGAAAACGCCGCCCGCTACGCGCACTCCGGCCCGAGCCCGGTGTCCGCGGGCGAACCCCCGCTCGTCCTCGTGGCATGCTCCGGCGGCGCCGACTCGATGGCCCTCGCCTCCGCCCTCGCCTTCGAGGCCCGCAAACTTTCCGTCCGCGCCGGCGCCGTCACCGTCGACCACGGCCTGCAGGCCGGCTCCGACGTCCGCGCGGCCGAGGTCGCCGCACGCCTCACCGCGATGCAGCTCGACCCGGTCGAGGCCATCGCGGTCCGCGTCGGCCGCCACGGCGGACCGGAGGCCGCGGCCCGTGACGCCCGCTACGCAGCCCTGGACGACGCCGCAGAGCGTCTGGGAGCTGCCGCCGTTCTTCTCGGTCACACTCGCGACGACCAGGCGGAGACCGTCCTCCTCGGACTCGCCCGCGGCTCCGGCATCCGCTCGCTGTCCGGTATGGCCGCCGTATCAGGGACCGCCGGCCGCTACCGCCGTCCCTTCCTGTTCCTCGACCGGCAGACCGCCCGCAAGGCCTGCATGGTCCAGTCGCTGCCCGTCTGGGACGACCCGCACAACGCCGACCCCGCCTACACCCGCTCCCGCCTGCGCCACGAGGGTCTGCCCGCCCTGGAGAAGGCGCTCGGCAAAGGCGTGGTCGAAGCCCTCGCCCGCACCGCCCAGCTCTCCCGCGACGACGCGGACGCCCTCGACAGCTGGGCCGCCGACGCGGACGCCTCCGTACGGGACGAGAGCGGACTGCTGGACTGCGCCAAGCTGTACGCGCTCCCCCCTGCGGTACGCCGCCGAGTGCTGCGCCGCGCCGTGATCCAGGCCGGTGCGCCCGCCGGATCGCTCTTCGCCCGGCACGTCGAGGAAGTCGACCGGCTGATCACCGGATGGCGCGGTCAGCGGGCCATCAACCTGCCCGGCCGGGTGGAGGCGCGACGCCAGGGTGGCAGACTGGTCATTCGGCAAGGCTGAACCGCCGAGAGAAAGCGACGCGGGTGAACGAGAAGGACATGAGCACCGACCTTCAGTCGGTGCTCATCACCAAGGAAGAGATCGACGCGAAGCTCGTCGAGCTGGCCGCGAAGATCGACGCGGAGTACGCGGGCAAGGACCTGCTCATCGTCGGAGTCCTCAAGGGCGCCGTGATGGTGATGGCGGACCTGGCGCGCGCGCTGTCCTCCCCCGTCACGATGGACTGGATGGCCGTGTCGTCGTACGGCGCGGGCACGCAGTCGTCCGGCGTGGTCCGCATCCTCAAGGACCTGGACACCGACATCAAGGGCAAGCACGTCCTGATCGTCGAGGACATCATCGACTCGGGGCTGACCCTGTCCTGGCTTCTGTCGAACCTGGGCTCCCGCGAGCCGGCCTCTCTCGAGGTCTGCACGCTGCTGCGGAAGCCGGACGCGGCCAAGGTCGCGATCGACGTGAAGTGGATCGGGTTCGACATCCCGAACGAGTTTGTCGTCGGGTACGGCCTGGACTACGCGGAGAAGTACCGGAACCTTCCCTTCGTGGGCACACTGGCGCCGCACGTCTACGGAGGCTGACGCACGGGAACCAGAACCGCCTTTTCGCCGTTGGAGCAGAGGAAGGCGGTTCTCGGCGGCCATGCTGAGGTACCGTCCGAAGAACAGTTGTCTTTTCTCACAGCAGCATTTACCTACGGGCAGGAGGGACGGAGCGACACCGCTCCGTATGGATGGACGTGAAGCGATACTTCCGTGGGCCGGTCATGTGGATCGTGCTGGCCGTCCTCGCCGTGGTCGTGCTGATGCAGGTTGTCGGCTCGTCCGGTGGCTACAAGACGGTGGACACCGGCGAGGTCGTCCAGGCGATCGACAAGGACCAGGTCAAGCAGGCAAAGCTGACCACTGGCGACGAGCAGATCATCAAGATCGAGCTCAAGGAAAACCAGAAGGTCGACAACAGCAGCAAGGTTCAGGCCAGTTACATCGGCACGCAGGGCGCCGACCTGGCCGACAAGCTGCAGGAGAAATTCCAGGCCGGCGAGATCGAGAAGGGCTACACGGTCGCGCCGTCCAAGCAGAGCCCGTTCGTCTCGGTTCTGCTGTCCCTCCTGCCGTTCGTGCTGATCGTCGTGGTCTTCCTCTTCCTGATGAACCAGATGCAGGGCGGCGGCTCCCGAGTCATGAACTTCGGGAAGTCCAAGGCCAAGCTGATCACCAAGGACACCCCCAAGACGACCTTCTCCGACGTGGCGGGGTCCGACGAGGCGGTAGAGGAGCTCCACGAGATCAAGGAGTTCCTGCAGGAGCCGGCCAAGTTCCAGGCCGTCGGCGCCAAGATCCCGAAGGGCGTGCTGCTCTACGGCCCGCCCGGCACGGGCAAGACGCTGCTCGCACGCGCCGTCGCCGGCGAGGCGGGCGTCCCGTTCTACTCGATCTCCGGTTCCGACTTCGTCGAGATGTTCGTCGGTGTCGGTGCCTCCCGAGTCCGTGACCTCTTCGAGCAGGCCAAGGCGAACGCCCCGGCGATCGTCTTCGTCGATGAGATCGACGCCGTCGGCCGGCACCGCGGCGCGGGCCTCGGCGGCGGCCACGACGAGCGCGAGCAGACGCTGAACCAGCTGCTCGTCGAGATGGACGGCTTCGACGTGAAGGGCGGCGTCATCCTGATCGCCGCCACGAACCGGCCCGACATCCTCGACCCGGCGCTGTTGCGCCCGGGCCGCTTCGACCGGCAGATCGCGGTCGACCGTCCGGACATGCAGGGCCGTCTGGAGATCCTCAAGGTCCACCAGAAGGGCAAGCCGGTCGCCCCGGACGTCGACCTGGGCGCCGTCGCCCGTCGTACGCCCGGCTTCACCGGCGCCGACCTGTCGAACGTGCTGAACGAAGCCGCGCTGCTCACCGCGCGCAGCGACAAGAAGCTGATCGACAACCACTTCCTGGACGAGGCGATCGACCGCGTCGTGGCGGGCCCGCAGAAGCGGACCCGGATCATGTCCGACAAGGAGAAGAAGATCACCGCGTACCACGAGGGCGGACACGCCCTGGTCGCGGCGGCTTCGCCCAACTCCGACCCGGTCCACAAGATCACGATCCTGTCCCGCGGCCGGGCCCTCGGTTACACGATGGTGCTCCCGGAGGAGGACAAGTACTCGACCACGCGCAACGAGATGCTCGACCAGCTGGCGTACATGCTGGGCGGCCGCGCGGCCGAGGAGCTGGTCTTCCACGACCCGACCACCGGCGCCGCCAACGACATCGAGAAGGCCACTGCCACGGCCCGCGCGATGGTCACGCAGTACGGCATGACCGAGCGGCTCGGCGCGATCAAGTTCGGCGGCGACAACACCGAGCCGTTCCTGGGCCGCGAGATGGGCCACCAGCGCGACTACTCGGAAGAGGTCGCGGCGCTGGTCGACGAAGAGGTCAAGAAGCTCATCGAGACCGCGCACAACGAGGCCTGGGAGATCCTCGTCGAGAACCGCGACGTTCTCGACAACCTGGTACTCCAGCTGCTGGAGAGGGAGACCCTCGGCAAGGAGGAGATCGCGGAGATCTTCGCCCCGATCGTGAAGCGTCCGGCCCGCCCGGCGTGGACCGGCTCGTCCCGGCGCACGCCCTCCACGCGTCCGCCGGTCCTCTCGCCCAAGGAGCTCGCCCTCACCAACGGCGCGGCCAACGGCACGGCGCCGACGGCCACCACGGTGACCGATGTCACCAAGGCGTCCGCGGAGGCGGTTCCCGAGGAGCGTCCGGAGGCCTGACCAGGCACTATGTCGCCGTGGGCCACCGTCCCCGGAATGAACGCCGCACCTCCCAGGTTCTAGCCTGGGAGGTGCGGCGTTTCACGCCATGTCGGAGCACAGGAACGAGGCACAGATGACCGACCCGGTGACGCTGGACGGCGAGCGTTCTATCGCCGATTTCGATGAGAAGCGGGCGGAGAACGCGGTGCGTGAGCTGCTCATCGCGGTGGGTGAGGACCCGGACCGCGAAGGCCTGCTGGAGACGCCGGCGCGGGTGGCGAGGGCGTATCGGGAGCTCCTCTCGGGCATGCGGCAGGAGCCCGAGGAAGTCCTGACCACGACGTTCGATCTGGGCCACGACGAGATGGTCCTCGTGAAGGACATCGAACTGGTCTCGTTCTGCGAGCATCATCTGCTGCCGTTCCATGGCGTGGCTCATGTCGGCTACATCCCGTCGGTGACGGGGAAGATCACGGGCCTGTCCAAGCTCGCACGGCTCGTGGACGTGTTCGCGCGGCGCCCGCAGGTACAGGAGCGGCTCACCACGCAGATAGCCGACTCGCTCATGCGCATCCTCGAGGCGCGCGGTGCGATCGTCGTGATCGAGGCCGAGCACATGTGCATGTCGCTGCGAGGCATCCGCAAGCCGGGCGCGAAGACGACGACCTCGGCGGTGCGCGGCCAGCTGCGGGACGCGACGACGCGAGCCGAGGCGATGAGCCTCATACTGGCGCGCTGACTGGTCAGGGGCGTCCAAGGGCGCGCCGACCGGTGGGGGCCGTCTGATCAATGCCCGTGCGTCGGCGGGCAGTCGGTGCAGAACGCGCCCCGCCACCACGCAGCCGACCTGAAGGCCGACAACGACCGGTTCGCGCCGGTGCGCGGCATCGCGGCGGAGCTGTCGATCACGCCGGCCCGGCCGGCGCCGGCGTGGCTGCTGCACCACGACGAGCATGCGGTCCCTGTTTCCGGCAGTCGGACGCCGGCGCGCATCGAGGAGAACCTGGCGGCGGGCCGGGTGGAGCTGTCGCAGGACGTACCGGACCGGCTGACGGCCATCCTTGGTGCCACGCAGGTCGAGGGCGGCACGCTCCTCTGACGGGGGCAGCCGGTTTTCTGACCGCCCAGGGCGAGTGACCGACCGACCAGGACGAGCGAGGCGACGGCCCCCGGCTCTACGCGGGAGCCGTCGCGTCCTTGTCGTCGTCGTCCTCCGGGAGCTTGCACACCCGCTCCAGGAAGATCGCCGCCGCGATGACCGCGATGCCCGCCACCACCGAGAACCCGGCGTAGATCGCCTGGTCACGGCGGGCGGGGACGTCAAGGGAGCCCAGCAGGAACACACCCGTCCCGCCGTACATCCCGCTCACCAGCGCCGCCACCAGCGCGCTCGCCTGGCCGAAGACCACCGCACGCGCCGCCATCAGAGGTTCGACCCCCTTGGCCCCCGGCCGGCGCTCACGCTGGGCGCGCAGCCGGGACCGGATCGAGAGCGCGGTCGCGGTGAGGACGACGGCGATCACCGCCAGTACGACGGGGGCGGCCAGCGGCACGCTCGGCAGCGTGCCCAGCGAGTCCCACAGGCGGGCCCCGCCCCAGGACAGCACCGCGGCCGCGGCGAAGAGACCGGCCAGTACACCGAGCCGTAGTTGCTTCACCGAGTAAGCCGCCCTTCACCACGCTGTACGAGATCGTCCCGCAGGAGCCTAACGACTACTCGGGCAGGCGTAGTTCCAGGTCCGCGCGCGGCTGCACGCCGCCGACGCCCACACCGGCCAGGAGCTCGGCGACGGCGCCGTGGCCCAGCAGCTGCGCCTCGGGATCCACGTCGTGCCACGGAGCGAGCACGAACGCGCGCTGGTGCGCGCGGGGGTGCGGCAGCGTGAGGACGGGGTCGTCGGAGACCACGTTCGCGTAGGCCACGATGTCGACGTCGATCGTGCGCGGGCCCCAGTGCTCCTCGCGGACCCGGTGGAAGGCCTCCTCGATGGCCTGGCCGCGCTCCAGCAGGGAGGACGGCGGCAGCGTGGTCCTGATGACCACCACCGCGTTGAAGTACGAGGGCTGGCTGCCGGGCGCGACGCCCCATGGCTCCGTCTCGTACACGGGCGAGACGGCTTTGACCCGCAGGCCCGGGGTGTCCTCCAAGGCGTCGATGGCGCCCTGGAGGGTCTCCAGCCGGTTGCCCAGGTTGGAGCCGAGGGAGATCACGGCGTCCTTGGGGTTGGACAGTGTGACGTCGGCCGCATCGACCTGCTCCGTGACGGAGGACGGCACCGGCTGCACGGTCGGGTCGCTTGCTGCCTGGTTCATACTCGGCTCCGGGTGATCGTGATGGTGACGTCGTCGAAGGGCACCGTGATCGGGGCGTCCGGCTTGTGCACCACCACCTCGACCTCCTCGACACCGTCGTGCTTGAGACACACCTGGGCGATCCGCTCCGCCAGCGTCTCGATCAGGTCGACCGGGTCGCCCTCGACGACGGCGACGGCCTCCTCGGCCACCACGCCGTAGTGCACGGTCTTCGCCAGGTCGTCGTCGGCCGCAGCGGGGCGGGTGTCCAGGCCGAGCACCAGGTCGACGATGAAGGTCTGGCCCTCTTCCCGCTCCTTGGGGAAGACGCCGTGGTGCCCGCGGGCCTTGAGGCCGCGCAGCGCGACACGATCCACGCGAATCACTCCTGCTTCTGTAGGTCTGCGGGCACGCGGCCACATGCGGATGGCGTGGTGCCCACATTCGAATCTACCTGCGAGCACCGACAGGTCGTTCCCACGGGGGCGAGGAGGGCCCACATGGACTGGTAGCCGCGCCTACCCGCGGACAGGTGTCGCCGAACCTCTCCCTGGGCCCATACCCACTTACGAGGGGCTGTTGTCGTCCTCTTCGGTGTCGGTTTCCGTCAGAACGGGCGACCCGTGGTGGGACCAGATCTTCCAGCCGTCCGATGTGCGACGGAACACGTTCGTGGCGACGACCAGCTGTCCGACGAGAGGTCCGAGCTCGCCGCCGTCCTCCGCGGGGCCGCCGCTGAGGATGTTCTCCGTGCAGGTCACCAGTGCGGTGTCACCGGCCACGTTCACCTTGACGTCGGTGAGGAAGAACTGGATGTAATCCGTGTTCGCCATGATCAGCGCGTACGAGCGGAGCACCTCGCCGCGGCCGGTCAGGACCGGCCAGCCGGGGTGGATGCACGAGATGCCCTCGTCGAGCCACAGGGCGGACAGCTCGTCGAAGTCTCCGCGCTCCATCGTCTCGTAGAAGGCGGTGTTGGCCTTCTCGACGAGCTCCGTGTCGGTCAGGCTCACCGGGCTCCCTCGACGGCCCTTGCGACCCGCACGGCGTCGGCTGTTGCCCGTACCTCATGGACCCGGACCGCCCAGGCGCCCTCGTGGGCGGCGATGGCGGAGACCGCGGCGGTGGCCGCGTCCCGCTCGCGTGCAGGCGGCGGGGTGCCGTCCTCGGCCAGTACGCGGCCGAGGAAACGCTTCCGGGAGGCGGCGACCAGGACCGGCCTGCCCAGCGCCCGCAGCTCGGCGAGGTGCGCGACGAGGGCGAGATCGTGCTCGGCCTCCTTGGCGAAGCCGAGACCGGGGTCGATGACAATGCGCTCGGGCGCGACACCGCCCTCGATGACGGCCTCCATGCGCTGGCGCAGTTCGGCGACGACTTCGGCGACGACGTCTCCGTACACGGCGCGGCTGTTCATGTCCTCGCTGAAGCCGCGCCAGTGCATGACCACGAACGGGGCGTCGGTGGCGCCGACAGCCGGGATCATCCGGGGGTCGGCGAGACCGCCGCTCACGTCGTTGACCAGTACGGCTCCGGCCGCGACCGCCTGCTCGGCGACGGAGGCGCGCATGGTGTCGACGGAGACGACGACGCCCTCTGCCGTGAGGCCACGCACGACGGGGACGACCCGGCGCAGCTCCTCGTCCTCGTCGACCCGGCTGGCGCCCGGGCGGGTGGACTCGCCGCCGACGTCGATGAGGTCGGCGCCCTGTGCGACCAGGTCGAGGCCCCGCTTGATCGCGGCCGTGGTGTCGAACCAGCGACCGCCGTCGGAGAAGGAGTCCGGCGTCACATTGACGACTCCCATGACCGCACAGCGATCCCACTCCGGCAGGCCGTCGGCCGTGCCCCGTCCGCGCAACGTACTCATGCGACCAAGCCTAGGCCCGCACGGCCGACCCCCATGCCACTCGCGCACGGGTGCGGCTCGTCCGTGGCTTGTCCGGGAACGGGGCCGGGCTGGAGGAGTGCTCGAGGCCGGCCGGGGCGGAGGTCGCCTCGCCCGGCGGTGGTGGGGCGGTCCGGCCCCCCGCTACGCCGCGCGGGCTTCGTGCGTTTCCACGTGACGGGCGAGGTGGGCGCAGGGCCGGGGAGTGGGGGCGGGGCGCCGGCGGGCGAAGGGGCGGGGCAGCGCCACGTTGACGAAGCCCTCGGCCTGCATCGCCGCGAAGCCGATACGGGGCAGATCGCGGGTGTTCCGGAACACCACGAAGCGGGGCTCCCAACGGGGCCGGAACTTGGCGTTGAATTTGTACAGCGACTCGATCTGGAACCACCGGGAGAGGAAGACGAGCAGCCGTCGCCACATCCGCAGCACCGGGCCGGCGCCGATCTTCTCGCCGCGGGCGAGTGCCGAGCGGAACATCGCGAAGTTGAGTGACACCCGGTCGATCCCCAGGGCGGGCGCGGCCTGGAGTGCGGCGACGATGAGCAGTTCGTTCATACCGGGGTCGGCGGTCCGGTCGCGGCGCATCAGCTCCAGCGACATGCCGTCCGTGCCCCACGGGACGAAGTGGATGATCGCCTTCAGATCGCCGTACGGGGAGCTCCCGCTGTCGTCCGCCTTGTGGGCGGTGGCGATCACCGCGTCACCGTCCGCCGGATCGCCGATGCGGCCCAGGGCCATCGAGAACCCGCGCTCCGTGTCCGTGCCCCGCCATTGGGCCGCGGCTCCGCGGATCTGTTCGACCTCTTCGGGTGTGAGATCACGTGCACGGCGTACCCGGGTCCGGTAGCCCGCGCGATCGATGCGCTTCACCATCTGGCGCACGTTCCGCATGGCGCGCCCGCTCAAGGAGAAATCCGCGACGTCCACCACCGCCTCGTCCCCGAGCTCCAGGGCGTCGAGGCCGGTCTCACGGGTCCAGACCTCGCCACCGGTCTCGGAGCACCCCATCACCGCCGGGGTCCAGGAGTGCGCCCTGGCCTCGTCCATGAAGCGTTCGATGGCGCCGGGCCAGGCCTCGACGTCGCCGATGGGGTCGCCGCCGGCGAGCATCACGCCGGAGACGACGCGGTAGCAGACGGCGGCCTTGCCGCTGGGGGAGAAGACGACGCCCTTGTCGCGGCGGAGTGCGAAGTGGCCGAGCGAGTCACGGCCGCCGTGGACGGCGAGCAGCTCGCGCAGCCGGTGTTCGTCCTCCTCGGTCAGGCGGGCGGCCGGGTGTTCGGGGCGGAAGGCGAAGTAGACGGTGGTGACGGCGGTCAGCAGGCCGAGGGCGCCGAGGCAGTAGCCCACGGTCCAGGAGACGCCGTCGGCGTACCTGACCGGGCCCTCGAAGCCGAAGAGCCCGTAGAACACATGCTCCAGACGGTCGGTGAGGCCCGGGCTGCCGACGATCTTGCCGGGATGGGCGCTGACGACGATCAGGCCGACCACGAGCGAACCGGCGGCCATGAGAACGAAGTTGGCGAGCGCCCGCCAGCGGCTGCGCGGGTCGGGCAGGGCGGCGAACTCCGCCCGGTGGCGCAGCAGCAGGGCCAGAAGGGCCAGGGACAGCAGCGTTCCGACGACGGAGTGCCGGTAGGCGAACTGCGCGACGGCTCCGGCGGGCAGCAGGATCACGGCGGCCCGCCAGGCACGGCGCTTGTGACGCTTGATGCCGTGCGCGAGGAGGAGCAGCAGCATGCCCGCGCTCAGGGAGAGCGCGGCGGCGAACGGCCCGGTGGTGCCGGGCATCACTTCGACGATGGTGTGCATCCGGCTGTGCCGGAAGCGGGGAAAGACCCCGGCCGCGATGTCGATGAGTCCCACGAAGGTGCACGCGGTGCCCACCAGGCCCGGAACCGTCTCGGGACGGGGGCCGCGCAGCAGGCGGCGGACCCGAGCCGGTATCCGGTCCGGCCGCCGCCGCCCAGCGGCCCCGCCCGGTGCCCTATTCGGAACCAATCCTGATTTGTCCCCATCTACTGTTGCAGACATCGCTTCCCGTGACTCCGGATGAGATCCCGTGTCCAAGGCCTCAGGTCGGTCGGCCCGGACGATTTGCGCTCTCTAGGACGGGACTTGGGGGAGGCGGGTTCATTCGTCCCGGAGATTCCCCGACGCAGAGGGCACATGCGACTCATGGGTCCGACCAGTGACAAAGTCCTGGCCTTCGCCGCCTCGGCAGCGGTGCTGCTGTTCGCCGCCACCGTTCGGCTGTGGCCGCGGCCGGCGGGTGGTGGTCGGCGCGCGGTGGCCGGACGGGTCGGTCTGCTGCTCGCGACGCAGCTGTCGCTGTTCGCAAGTCGTCGTTCCTCGTCACCACCTCCCGGCAGGGCGAGACCTCCCGGCAGGGCGAGGGAAACCTCGCGGGGACGCGGGCCTTCATCAGGAAGGTGAAGGCGCCGACGCGGGTGTCGTCGATCGTGCTGGACAGCGGCGGGCACAACTTCAACACCTGGCGGCGCGAGATCCCGCCCGCCCTGGAGTGGCTCGGCGGTCGGCTCAGCGCTTCTTGACGGTGACCGCCGGCGCCGCCGTCGCGATGGACTCCAGGGCGACCTCCGTGCGGGCGATGTCCTGGGCGTCCGCGTCGATCGAACGTCGCAGCGCCTCGTGCAGCCCGGCCGGTGTGAGGACGCCGAGGAACCTTCCGGTCTCCTCTTCGTCGATCACCGCGATCCAGCCCGCGTCGTGCTGGAGCATGGTGGCGAACGCCTGCTTGAGCGAGGCGCCGACCGGCAGCCAGGCCTCCATCCGGCGGGCATGGTCGCGCACCGAGCCGTGGCCCTGGGCCCGTTCGGCGGAGATCCATCCGTGCAGGTTGTCCTCCGCGTCCAGAACGACGGCCCACCGGGAGCCGAGGTCGCGCGGCAAGGGGTCGTCGAGGTGGACGACCGGCGGCTGCTCGAGGTCTGCCGGCTCGATGGGTGTGACGGACAGCCGCTTGAGCCCGCGGTCGGCGCCGACGAAGTCGGCCACGTACGGGGTGGCGGGGGCGCCGAGGACCGCGGCGGGCGCGTCGAACTGCTCGATCCTGCCCTGGCCGTAGACGGCGATACGGTCCCCGAGGCGCACGGCCTCCTCGATGTCATGGGTGACGAAGAGGACCGTCTTGCGGACCTGGGACTGTAGTTTCAGGAATTCGTTCTGCAGATGGCCGCGCACGACCGGATCGACCGCGCCGAAGGGTTCGTCCATCAGCAGCACGGGCGGATCGGCCGCCAGCGCCCTGGCCACACCCACGCGCTGGCGCTGGCCGCCGGAGAGCTGCTCGGGGTAGCGGTCGCCGTACACGGACGGGTCGAGGCCCACCAGGTCGAGAAGCTCGGCGGCCCGCTCACGGCTCTTGGAGCGCTTGACACCGAGGAGGTGGGGCACGGTCGCGGTGTTCTCCAGGACCGTCTTGTGCGGAAAGAGTCCGACCTGCTGGATCACATAGCCGATACGGCGGCGCAGTTCGACGGGGTCGGCGTCCGCGATGTCCTGGCCGTCCACGGATATCCGGCCGCTGCTCGGCTCTATGAGTCGGTTGACCATCTTCATCGTGGTGGTCTTGCCGCAGCCGGACGGTCCGACGAGCGTGACCAGTTCACCCTCGGCAACCTCGAAGGAGAGGTCGTCCACGGCCGTGGTGCCGTCCGGGTACCGCTTGGTGACGTGCTCGAATCGGATCATGGCTCCCCATTGTGACGGGTGTTGTGTGAAAGCCATGTTGCTGCAATGTGGCGGTCCTGGGGGATTGTCAGTGGTCGGGGATAGGGTCGCCAGACATACGTTCGGGGCAATCGGGGAGGTGGGGGTGGATGAGTCCGGGGTGGAAGGTCACGGAGCAGGCCGCGGAGAGCTGTCTCGCGGCGAACGACTGGATCTGCGGCGAGTATCTCCGCACCCGCAGCCAGGAATTGACCGAGGCGACCCTCCAGCACGTCTGGATCACGGTCGCGTCGGTGCTGATCGGGCTGGCCGTCGCCTTCCCGGTGGCGCTCCTCGCCCGCAGCCGGCCGCGGTTCGCCGGCCCCGTGCTGGGGCTCACCACCCTGCTCTACACGATTCCCTCGCTGGCCATGTTCTCGCTGCTGCTGCCGTTCTTCGGTCTGTCCGCCGCGCTGGTGGTGACCGGGCTCGTGCTCTACTCCCTCACCATCCTCGTGCGGAACATCATGGCGGGGCTCGACGCGGTCCCCGCGGAGGCGCGTGAGGCCGCACGCGGCATGGGTTACGGCCCGGTCAGGATGTTGTGGGAAGTGGAACTGCCCCTCGCCCTACCCGCGTTGATGGCAGGGATACGGATAGCGACCGTGTCGACGATCGCCCTGACGACGGTGGGCGCGCTGGTCGGCAAGGGCGGCCTGGGCAATCTGATCGACGACGGCGTGCAGACGACCTTCAAGGCGCAGGTGTTGGCCGCGTCCGTGCTGTGCGTGCTGCTCGCTGCCGTGGCCGACCTGCTGCTGCTCGGCGCCCAGCGACTGCTCACGCCCTGGACCCGCATACGGACGGCGGAGGCGAAGGTCTGATGGGCGTGGTCACAGGCGCGTGGACCTGGCTCACCACCGGTTCCAACTGGTCCGGGGAGAGCGGCGCCTGGCACCGGCTCGGCGAGCATCTCTACGTCAGCGGGGTCGCCCTCGCGCTGGCCTGCGTGATCGCCCTTCCGATCGCCCTGTGGCTCGGGCACATCGGCAAGGGCGGCGCCCTCGCGGTCAACATCTCCAATGCGGGCCGGGCCGTCCCGGTCTTCGCCGTACTCGCCCTCTTCATGCTCACACCGCTGCGCAGCGCCGGCTACGCGCCGACGATCATCGCGTTGGTGCTGTTCGCCATACCGCCGCTGCTGACGAACGCGTACGTAGGCATGCGGGAGGTCGACCGGGCGGTGGTGGAGGCCGCGCGGGGAATGGGCATGTCGGGCGGCCAGCTCTTCGTGCGGGTCGAGCTGCCCCTGGCCTATCCGCTGCTGATGACCGGGCTGCGGTCCGCCGCCGTCCAGGTGGTGGCCACGGCCACGATCGCCTCGATGGTCGGCCAGGGCGGGCTGGGCCGCATCATCACCGCCGGATTCAACACCTACGACACCCCGCAAGTGGTCGCGGGCGCGCTGCTCGCGGCGCTGCTGGCGCTGCTCGTGGAGGGGGTGCTGGTGGCCGCCGACCGGCTGCTGAGCCCCTTGCGCAAGTCCGTGCCGTCACCGGCCTGACGGCGATGCCCGAAACCCTCGTACGACGCTTTTTGATATCGCAGTGGACGGAGAACCTGATGAGCAAGACCTCCCGCATGGCGGGTGCGGTACTCGGCGTGGTGGCCCTGACGGGTTCTCTTGCCGCGTGCGGCGGTGAATCCCTCGAACAGGAGAAGGGCAGCGCTTCGTCCGGAAGCGGCTCCGGTGAGAAAGGCACGCTCGTTGTCGGGGCGGCCGCCTTCACCGAGTCCAAAGTGCTCGCCGAGCTCTACGCGCAGGTGCTCGGTGACGCCGGGTACAAGACGTCGATCACCACGGTGAAGAACCGCGAGCTGTACGAACCTTCGCTGGAGAAGGGCGAGATAGACGTCGTACCGGAATACGCCGCGACCCTCGCCGAATTCCTGAACGCGAAGGCGAACGGGCCGAAGGCGCCGGAGGAGAAGCCCGTCGCCTCCGGTGATGTGGCGTCGACCGTCGAGGCGCTCACCGGGCTCGCGGAGGCCGTGGGGCTGAAGGTGCTGCCCGCCGGAGAGGCCGTCGACCAGAACGCCTTCGCCGTCTCGAAGGAATTCGCCGAGAAGAACAAGCTCAAGACTCTTTCCGATCTTGGTGACTCGAAGCTGAAGGTGAAGATCGCGGCGGGCGACGAGTGCGAGGTGCGGCCGTTCTGCGCACCGGGCCTCAAGAAGACCTACGGAATCGACGTGGTAGGCATCGACCCGAAGGGGGTCGGGACCCCGCAGGCCAAGCAGGCGGTCAAGGACGGCGAGGACCAGGTGGTGCTCACCTCCACGACCGACGGCACGCTGGCGAGCTACGACCTGGTGGTCCTCGAGGACGACAAGAAGCTCCAGAACGCGGACAACGTCCTCCCGGTGGTCAATGCGAAGGACGCCGGGAGCAAGGAGATAGCCGATGCTCTCGCCAAGCTCACCAAGGTGCTGAGCACCGAGGATCTCGCCGAGTTGAACCGCAAGGTGGACGCGGAACGCGCGAAGCCCAAGGATGTCGCGAAGGCCTATCTGCAGTCCGAGGGGCTGCTGAAGAAGTAGTCGCGGGGCGGCCCGGCGTTCTCGACCAGAGATTTGCCGGGCCGACACCCCATTCGGTGTCTACGCACGGTAAATTCCTGGCCATGCCACGAGGACGCCACCGCCATTCCCCGCCCCTTCACAAGCTGCTGCCGCCGTCCGCAGTCGCCGGAGCGGCGGTACTGTGCGCCTCCGGCGCGTGGTTCGTCGGAAATGCCGTCGTGCTCCGTGCCCTGGTCGCGGCCGCGGCGGTGGCCGCCGTCACTGGTGCCGTTCTCATGCGCAGTTGGGACCGCAGCGCCGGGCGCAGGGTCGCGGAGCTGACGCGCGGCCGCGCGAGCGACCAGTGGAAGGCGGAGGAGCGCGTAGCCGAGCTCGAGGCGGATGTCGAGGAGTCCCGCGAGCTGCGCCTCAAGCTGGACGCCAAGCTGCGCGCCAAGCGGGTCGAACTCGCCGCGCTGCGCAACGAACACGCGGCGCTGCTGCGCCGGTACGCGAACGCGGAGACGGAGCGGGCCAGCGCGCTCGAGGGCCGCAGGCAGCTCGCGATCGAGGCGGCTGCCCCGGCGAAGGAGCTGCCGCCCGCCGGGTCCACGCCCACGTCGGGGACGTACCTGCGCGCCGCGAAGGCACTTGAGGATCTGACGCGCAACGCCGCGGCGCAGGAAGCCCGGCGCACCGTGGAGGAAGCCCGCCGCAGGGACCTCGCTGAGAGGGCCCAGGAGGCGGACGAGCCGCAGGGGAAGCACGCGGCGGGCGCCGGGACCGAGCAGCACGTGCGTCCGCCGTCCGCCCTCCCCGCTCGCCGTCCTGTCCCCGCGGCTGCCGCGATCGTCCCCTACGGGCCGCAGCGTTCCCGTGTGAAGCGGCCCGAGGGCGGCTTCGACTTCTTCGGCACCGGCAACGGCGGCGCGGGCAACAGCGTCACGGGCAACGGCGGTGACGGTAAGGGCGCTTCGGGCAACGGCAACTCCGGCGCCGGCGGTGCCGCAGGCAACGACGCCGAGGCCGTCGACGGCACCGGTGCGCTCAAGGCCATCGCGGCGCCCGGCACACAGAGGGCCATCGAGGCCGTGCAGCACGAGGATCTCGCCGACGTCGTGGGCGAGGAAGCCCTTGCGGCGCAGCGCACCGATGGCCACCGCGGAGTCGGCAAGGTCATCGATCTGACCGTGCACGACGAGACGGAACAGGTGGACGTCGCGGAGCTGCGCAGCGCGATCTCGTAGCGGTCCCCGCGGGTCCGCGGGCGGATCTGCGGGTCTGCGGGCGGATCTGCGGGTCCGCGGGCGGGCCGGCGGGTCCGCCGCGCCGCCGGTTCGCGGTTCTGCCCGGTCGCCGCGCCGCCGGTCTACGGATCTGCGGGTCCGCCCGTCTGCCGGTCGGTTGCTGATCAGCGGCCGGCCGGAGCTCGACCGCTCGGCGGTCACTTGTCGATGTCGCCGACGACGAAGAACAGTGATCCCAGGATCGCGACCATGTCGGCGACCAGCGTCCCCGGCAGCAGCACGGCGAGCGCCTGGATGTTGTTGTACGAGGCCGAGCGCAGCTTGAGGCGGTACGGGGTCTTGTCGCCCTTGGAGACCAGGTAGTAGCCGTTGATACCGAGCGGGTTCTCGGTCCAGGCGTAGGTGTGGCCCTCCGGTGCCTTGAGGACCTTCGGGAGCCGCTGGTTGATCGGCCCCGGCGGCAGGTCCGCGATCCGGTCGAGGCAGGCGTCCGCGAGGTCCAGCGCGTTGTGCGTCTGCTCCAGAAGTACCTCGAAGCGGGCCAGGCAGTCGCCTTCCTGCCGGGTGACCACCTTCAGGGTGTCCTGCAGCTCGGCGTAGGCCAGGTACGGCTCGTCGCGCCGCAGGTCGAAGTCGACACCGGAGGCCCTGGCGATGGGGCCGCTCACTCCGTAGGCGTGCACCGACTCCGCCGGGAGCGCGCCGACGCCCCGGGTCCGGCCGCGGAAGATCTCGTTGCCGAGGACCAGCCGGTCGTACACGTCCATGCGTGAGCGCACGTCGGCGACCGCGTGCCGGGCCCGGCCGAGCCAGCCGGCAGGGAGGTCCTCCTTGAGGCCGCCGACCCGGTTGAACATGTAGTGCATCCGGCCGCCGGAGATCTCCTCCATCACCGCCTGCAGCTCTTCCCGCTCGCGGAAGGCGTAGAAGACGGGGGTGATCCCGCCCAGTTCCAGGGGGTAGGAGCCGAGGAACATCAGGTGGTTGAGCACCCGGTTCAGCTCGGCCAGGAGCGTACGGCACCAGACCGCGCGCTCCGGGACCTCCATGCCGAGCATCCGCTCGACGGCCATGACGACGCCGAGCTCGTTGGAGAACGCGGACAGCCAGTCGTGCCGGTTGGCCAGCACCACGATCTGCCGGTAGTCGCGTGCCTCGAAGAGCTTCTCCGCGCCGCGGTGCATGTAGCCGACGATCGGCTCGGCGTGCTGGATCCGCTCACCGTCCAGTACCAGGCGCAGGCGGAGGACGCCGTGCGTCGAAGGGTGCTGCGGCCCGATGTTGAGCACCATGTCGGTGCTTTCCGCCGCGCCCCCGATGCCGACCGTCGTCTCCGTCATGCAGCACAGTCTCTCAGAGGTGGTCCCACCCGCTGTATGAGCCAGGTGAAGTCGCCCAGTCCGCCTCTGGCGGTCAGCTCCGCGGCCTCTCCGGCCCGGGACAGGGCTCGGACGTATCCGGCGGGGTCGGAGGACGCCATGGCGAGCGGCGGCCGCTCGGAAACAACCCCGAGCCGCCGCAGGGCCTCCCGCTGTGGGACGAGTTCGACGCGGTCCGCGGAGCCCGCGGGCGCGGAACCCCCAGCCGCCGCCGCGACGGAGTCCAGCGCCACATGGGCCGTGATGTCGCAGCGTCCGTCCGGGGCCGGGCGTACCTCGCGCCCCTCGCGAAAGCCCGTCAGCGTTCCGAAGGGCGGCCGTGCCTCCCTTGTGTGCGCGTAGTCCACGGCGACCGCCAGCCCAGCGTCCAGCCCCCCCGCCACCGTCGTCCACGCCTCGTCCCGGGGTCGGCCGATCTCCGCCCGCGTCCCCGGTTCCGTCAGCGGCCACCAGCGGGCGAGCCACTCGGCGTCCATCCCCGTGACCTCCTCGCCCAGGCGCTCCTCGCCGTCCTCGCGCACCAGTACACGGCGGACGACACCCTCCGCGTCCATCTCCGCGATGTCGACGGGCACGTTGTCGAGCCACTCGTTCGCGAACAGCAGCCCACTCGTATCCCGAGGCGCCTCGGCGGCCCATGCGATACGCGGGTCGAGCCCGGGGGGCCGGGCCGCGTGCTCGACGGCGTGGGCGCGGACCGGGAAGCCGGGCGGCAAAGCGGCGAGCACGCCCGTCAACAGCTCGCCGCGGCCCGCTCCCATGTCGATCAGGGCCGGTTCCTCGAGTCCCAGCGACTCGGCCGTGGTGGTGAGGAGCCGGGCGACAGCGGCGGCGAACAGGGGCGACGCGTGGACGGAGGTGCGGAAGTGCCCCGCCGGGCCCTCGGGCCGGAGATAGAAGCCGCCGGGCCCGTAAAGGGCGGTCCCGGCCGCGGTCCGCCACCCCCGCCATTCACCGTTGTCATCCGTCACGGTCACAAGTCTCCACCTTGCGGAGTAGGCCTCCGCTCACCGGATCGATCCTCCGGTTGACCCATGCACCTATCGGGCTTCCCTACTCTGGGTTACGTGCAGCGCCTCTATGACTTCCTCCGCGGACACCCGACGGGCGTCGACGCCTTCTGGGCTGTCATGCTCCTCGGGTTCGCCTCGATGTGGGTGACCCAGGTGCCGGGAGGGCCCGGGCCGGTGATCGCGGCGTCGGTCATCGTGCTGGTGCTGTGTCTGGTGGTGGCGCTGCGCCGCCGTATGCCGGAACAGATGCTTGTCGTCGCCGCCCTGGCGGGTGTCGCGCAGCTCGTGTTCGACATCGACGTCAATCCGGCCGACTTCGCCATGATGGTCATCATCTACACGGTCGCCGCGACCGGCGGTCCGCGGTGGGCGTCCAGGCTGGCGCTCATCGGGGGGCTGGCCGCGGCGTCACTGGCGCAGATCCGCTGGCCGGAGGAGTCGACGAGCACCCTCGGCAGGATCTTCATCACCGTCATCATGAGCCTGCCGTTCGCCCTGGCATGGGTGCTCGGCGACTCGGTACGCACTCGGCGCGCCTACTTCGACCAGCTCGAGGAGCGCGCCACCCGTCTGGAGAAGGAACGCGAGGCGCAGGCCAAGGTCGCGGTCGCGGCCGAGCGCGCCAGGATCGCCCGGGAACTCCACGACGTCGTCGCCCACAACGTGTCGGTGATGGTGGTGCAGGCCGACGGCGCCGCCTATGTGCTGGACGCCGCCCCCGATCAGGCCAAGCAGGCGCTGGAGACCATCTCGAGCACCGGCCGCCAGGCCCTCGCCGAGATGCGCCGGCTGCTCGGCGTGCTGCGCACGGGCGACGGTCCGGAGAGCGGAGAGTACGTCCCCCAGCCTGACGTGCAGCAGATCGAGGACCTGGTCGAGCACGTGCGGGGCGCGGGGCTGACCGTGGATTTCAAGATCGAGGGAACGCCGCGGCCGTTGCCCAGCGGCGTCGAGCTCACCGCGTACCGCATCGTGCAGGAAGCGCTCACCAACACCCGTAAGCACGGCGGCCCGGGGGCAGGGGCGAGCGTACGACTCGTCTATTTCGACGACGGGCTGGGGCTGCTTGTCGAGGACGACGGACGCGGCTCGGCGCACGAACTGTACGAGGACGGCGGCGCGGACGGCCGGGGCCACGGCCTCATCGGGATGCGCGAGCGCGTCGGTATGGTCGGCGGAACGCTGGACGCCGGACCGCGGCCGGGCGGAGGCTTCCGCATCAGCGCGCTGCTGCCCCTCAAACCCGCCCACTAGCGCCGCAACGTCCACCAGAGCCGCAACGTCCACCAGAGCCACAACGGCCACCAGAGCCACTACAGAACCAGGGACGGAACAGACATGTCCATCCGCGTGATGCTCGTCGATGACCAGGTGCTCCTGCGCACCGGCTTCCGTATGGTGCTCGCCGCCCAGCCGGACATGGAGGTCGTCGCGGAGGCCGGCGACGGCGCGGAGGCGATCGAGGTCCTGCGGGCCACGGCGGCCGACGTCGTGCTGATGGACGTGCGCATGCCGAGGCTGGACGGAGTGGAGGCGACACGGCGTATCTGCGCGGAGCCGGGCGCGCCCAAGGTGCTGATCCTCACCACCTTCGACCTGGACGAGTACGCCTTCTCCGGGCTCAAGGCGGGCGCCAGCGGCTTCATGCTCAAGGACGTGCCGCCCGCCGAGCTGCTCGGCGCGATCCGGTCCGTGCACAGCGGCGACGCGGTCGTGGCGCCGTCGACGACGCGGCGGCTGCTGGACCGTTTCGCGCCGATGCTGCCGAGTTCGGGTCCCGAGCCCCGCCAGAAGGAGCTGGACAGGCTGACGGAACGGGAGCGCGAGGTGATGCTGCTCGTCGCCCAGGGCCTGTCCAACGGCGAGATCGCGGCCCGGCTGGTGCTCTCGGAGGCCACCGTGAAGACGCACGTGGGTCGCATCCTCACCAAGCTGGGCCTGCGCGACCGTGTGCAGGTGGTGGTGCTCGCCTACGAGACGGGGCTGGTCCGGGCGGGCGGTGGGGCGGTCTGATCCGCCGTGCTGCTGTGGATCAACGGGCCGTTCGGGGGCGGGAAGACGCAGACCGCGTACGAGATCCTGCGGCGGCTGCCGGGCAGCGTCGTCTGCGACCCTGAGCATGTCGGCTTCGGACTCCACCGGATGACTCCGCCCGCGCTGCGCGGCGACTTCCAGGACATGGCCTCGTGGCGGCAGGGCGTGTACGAGGTTCTGGACCTGGCCCTGCGCAGGCACGAGGGCGTGGTGATCGTGCCCATGACCCTCGTCGAACCCGCGTACTTCGACGAGGTCGTGGGCCGACTGCGGGACGGGGCCGGCCACGAGGTCCACCACGTCGCGCTGCTCGCCCAACGGGAGACCGTGCTGCGACGGCTGAGCGAGCGGGGACTCGGCCGGGGCCTCAAGCGCGAGAGCTTCGCCGTGCAGAAGCTGGACCATTGCCTCGAACGGCTGCGGAAGCCGCTTTTCGCCGAGCACATCCACACCGACCGGGCGAACGTGCCCGAGGTGGCGGACATGATCGCCGCGTCGGCCGGACTGCGTCTGGCGCCGAACACGGACGGCGCGCTACGGCAGCGGCTGCGGACGGCGTGGACGGGCGTCAAGCACGCCCGGTTCGAGTAGGGCCTTTGTTCAAGGCCTCTTGTGTGGATCAGGCCGGATCAGGCCGGATCGGGTCTCCGGATCCGGTCTGCCGGGTCTACCGCAGGACCGTCTCCAGGAAGTCGCTGCCCAGTCGGGCGACCACTGTCACGTCCAGTTGATGGAGCACGTAGCGGCCCCGCCGCCGGGTCGTGACCAGCTTCGCCTTCTTCAGTACGGACAGATGGCGCGACACCTCCGGCGCCGTGATGCCAAGAGAGTCGGCCAGCTCGCTCGTCGTGTACGCGGCGCGGCCGAGATTGCGGCACAGCCGCATGCGCAGCGGGTGGGCGAGCGCGTCCATGCGCAGCGTCAGCAGTTCGACGGAGGCCGCGCCCGGCAGCTCAGGGGCCCCGATCGGGTACTGGATCACGGGCTGCCAGCCCGGCGCGTGCAGCACCATCAGATGCGGCCAGCCGAAGCTGGAGGGCACCAGGGTGAGACCGGCGCCGACGGCAGGGTCGGTGGCGGTCGTCCGCCCGTCCGCGAGCTTGTCGGCGCTGATCCTGGTGCCGCCCGCATCGAGGGTGAGCGCGGGTGAGACGGCGTGCAGGGCCTCCGCCAGGCCTTTGCGGCGCAGCAGTTCGGTCTTGTGGCGGGCGTCGGCGGCGAGTTGGGGGGAGACACGTCGCCAGGTGTCGGCGAAGAAGGCGTCCTCACAGTCCTCGAACAGCCGCCGCAGCCACGTCCGTACGGAAGCGGGATCGGTGAGCAGCCTTCGGGTGAAGTCCAATTGACGGGGGCCCCGGTTGGCGGCCAGTTCAAGCGCGTGCGCGCGGCGGGCGGTGTCGACGAGAGGTGAGGGGCCACCGGTCGAGTAGGTGCTGGCGCAGGTGAACTCCAGCGCCGACGAGACGAACCGCTCGTCGTCGAGCCGGTCGAGCACGTCGAGTTCCCCGGCGAGGCTCGCGCCGATTCGTCCGTGGCGCGTCGACAGCCCGGCGAACGGCATGAAGATGTCGGAGAACGTCGACCGCCACAGGAAGTCGGCCTCGTGCAGCCGGTCGGCGAGGTCGGGCTTGAGCCCGGCGGCCGTCGCCGTCGCCCAGCCGTGCAGCCCCGGATGGTGCCCGGGCTCTGAGAGCGCGTGCAGGGCCACGCCCAGCTCGGCGAGGGGCGAGATGTCGAAGACGATGCGTTCCGGGGCCAGCCCCGCGATGTCGATGGTCACGCTCACGCCCTCCATGATGCGGGTGCCGCGAACGGGCACGTCGTCGTTTGACGTGGCTCGTCAATCGACGCGACGCGGGGCCCGGCGCGGGCGGAGCGTGGGGCCATGAACGCGATGCAGCAGCACATGATCGACGTGTACCGGGCCGCGCAGAGGGGCGACGCGCCGCCGCCCCGTCCCGGCGACCACGACCTGCGGACGATCCGCGAGGCCTGGACCTATCGCCGCTTCCGCGCGGTGTTGGCGGGCCGCCGCGTCCGCGCCACGGCGGGCGGCGCCCTCCGCGGCTTCCGGCGTCAGTCAGGTGCGGACACAGCCGGCCCCACGCGGCGCACGAACTCCGACACCGCCGCTGCCACGTCCTCGGCCGTCCACTCCAGGCCCTCGGAGGCGACCGTCACCTCCGTGACGGAGACCCCCGGAGGGCAGCCCTCCGAGAACCAGTGGCGGAAGAGCGTCACGCTCGTCTCCTCCGACTGCGACAGGGCCGCCGCGTTCAGCACGTCCTTGTCGTACGACAGCCAGACCTGGAACTGGTGCGTGTACGGGACGGCCGGGTTGATGCGGAACCAGGGGACGGCGGCAGCGCGGAAGGCGTCCGTGAGCGCGGCCGCGACCACCTTCGCGTGGGCCACGTACGACGGCAGCCGTGGCAGCTCCCGATCGAGTCCCAGCAGCGCCGACAGCGCGGCCGGGTACTGCTGGAACAGCTGCCCCCCGTAACGGTGCCGCCACGCGCGTGCCTCGTCGATCAGCGACGGGGGGCCGGCGAGTGCCGCCCCCGACATGCCGTCGAGGGACTTGTAGAAGGAGACGTACACGCTGTCCGCCAGTGACGCGATCTCGTCGAGCGGTCTGCCGAAGTGCGGGGCGCACTCCCACAGGCGTGCGCCGTCGAAGTGCACCACCGCATCACGTTCCCGCGCCGCGTCGACGACCGCCACCAGCTCGTCCCAGGTGGGGAGCACGAAGCCGGCGTCCCTGAGCGGCAGTTCGAGCATCAGCGCGCCGAACGGCTCGTCGCAGTCCTGCACCTCGTCGGCGGTGGGCAGTCGCGGCTCGGTCGTGGGATGGATCGTGCGCAGTCCGCTCACCACGGAGAAGGCCGAGCGTTCGTGCACTTCCGGGTGCGCCCGCGGATGGAGCGCGACCGTCGAGTTCCCCGTGCGGCTCGCCCAGCAGCGCAGCGCCGCCTGCTGGGCCATCGTGCCGGTGGGGAAGAACGCCGCGGCCGGGAAGCCGAGCAGGGCGGCGGTTCGCCGTTCCAGCTCCTCGACGACCCCGTTGCCGTACACGTCCGTCCAGTCCTCGAGGTCGTACACCTCGCCGGCGTGGGCGGCGAGCGCCGCGAGACGCTCCGAGATGCGCCGGTCGGCGGAGCCCCGGGCCAGCACACGGTCACAGGCGCGCCACGCCGCGAGCCTCCGCTCCCTCTGGTCCTGCTCGTTCGTTTCACTCGTGTCGGTCACGGTCCGATCATCGCCCACAGCCTGTGGACAACTGCGGGGGTGCCGGAAACGCTGGCGTAGCATCGTGACGAGAAATCGTCCGGTACCCCTGCGGACTGGAACGGAAGGCACCGTCGCGTGAATCCCACAGCAGCACAGGAACCGCTCGACCCGCGGGACCGCCCCGCCCGGCTCACCGTCGGTGTGGTCGGAGCGGGCCGAGTGGGACCGGCTCTGGCCGTGTCCCTGCAGCTCGCCGGACACCGTCCGGTCGCCGTCTCCGGTGTGTCCGACGCCTCGCGGCGCCGTGCCGCCGCGCTGCTGCCGGACGTGCCCCTGGTGCCGCCCGCCGATGTGCTCGCGCGCGCGGAGCTGGTGCTGCTGACCGTCCCGGACGACGCGCTTCCCGGCCTGGTCGACGGCCTCGTCGAGACCGGCGCCGTGCGGCCGGGGCAGCTGCTGGTGCACACCTCGGGCCGCTTCGGCACCAAGGTCCTCGAGCCCGCCCTGCGGGCCGGGGCGCTGCCGCTGGCTCTGCATCCCGCGATGACCTTCACGGGGACCGCGGTGGACGTGCAGCGTCTGGCCGGCTGCTCGTTCGGTGTGACGGCGCCCGAGGAGCTGCGGCTGGCGGCTGAGGCGCTGGTCATCGAGATGGGTGGCGAGCCCGAGTGGATCGAGGAGCAGAACCGCCCGCTCTACCACGCGGCACTCGCCCTCGGAGCGAACCACCTCGTCACCCTGGTCGCCCAGTCGATGGACCTGCTGCGCACTGCGGGCGTCGCCGCCCCCGACAGGATGCTCGGCCCCCTCCTCGGCGCGGCCCTGGACAACGCTCTGCGGTCCGGCGACGCCGCCCTGACCGGGCCTGTCGCCCGCGGCGACGCCGGCACGGTCGCGGCGCACGTCGCCGAGTTGCGCAAGCACGCGCCCGCCGCCGTCTCCGGCTATCTGGCGATGGCCCGTACGACCGCCGACCGCGCTCTCGCGCACGGCATGCTCAAACCTGAGCTCGCGGAGGATCTGCTGGGCGTCCTGGCCGAGGGTGACCTGCGATGAGCCGCGCCTTCGAACTGGTACCGACGCGCGCGGACCTGGCCTACGTGGTGGAGCACTTCGCCCCCCAGGGCCGCACCGCCGTCGTGATGACCATGGGCGCCCTCCACGACGGACACGCCGCATTGATCCGCGCCGCCCGCGAGCGCGTCGGCGACAAGGGTTTCGTCATCGTCACCGTTTTCGTCAACCCGCTGCAGTTCGGCGCCGGCGAGGACCTCGACCGCTATCCGCGCACGCTCGACGCCGACCTCGCGACGGCCGAAGGGGCGGGCGCGGACGTGGTGTTCGCCCCGTCGGTCGACGAGGTCTACCCCGGCGGGGAGCCGCAGGTCCGCATCACCGCGGGCCCCATGGGCGAGCGCCTCGAAGGCAGCACGCGTCCCGGCCACTTCGACGGCATGCTCACCGTCGTCGCCAAGCTGCTGCACCTCACCCGCCCCGACGTGGCGCTGTTCGGGCAGAAGGACGCCCAGCAACTCGCCCTCATCCGCCGGATGGTGCGAGACCTCGACTTCCCGGTCGAGATCGTCGGCGTGTCCACCGTGCGGGAGGAGGACGGCCTGGCCCTGTCCAGCCGCAATCGCTACCTGTCCGCGCCGCAGCGCGAGACCGCGCTCGCCCTGTCCCGTGCCCTGTTCGCGGCCCGGGACCGGCTTGCCGCCCAGCAGGCCCTGCACGCCAGGGCGGAAGTCGTGCCCGCGGCACCTGCCCGTGCCGCGGCCCTCTCCGCGCTCGGCGAGGCCCGCGCCGCGGCCGACGCGCACGCGGTCGCCCAGGCCTTGCCGGCCATCGGAGCCGACGCCGTTCGGGCGGCGGCACGCGCCGTCCTGGACGAGGCAGCGAAGGCGGACCCGCCGCTCGTCCTGGACTATGTGGCGCTCATCGACCCGGCCACCTTCGAGGAGGTCGCCGACGACCACACCGGCGACGCGGTCCTGGCCGTCGCCGCGAAGGTCGGATCCACCCGCCTCATCGACAACATCCCCCTGAATTTCGGGACGGCGAATCCCCGGGCCGGGAGTTCCGGGGCCGCCCTGACCAACGGAGCCTCCACGTGACCGGAATACGGCTGACCGCCCCCGTCCCCGGCTGGGCCATCGAGGCAGACGTCGTCGTGGTCGGCTCCGGTGTCGCCGGCCTCACCGCCGCGCTGCGCTGCGCCGCGACGGGCCTGGACACGGTGGTCGTCACCAAGGCCCGCCTCGACGACGGTTCCACCCGCTGGGCACAGGGCGGTATCGCCGCGGCCCTCGGCGACGGCGACACTCCCGAGCAGCACCTGGACGACACCCTGGTCGCCGGCGCGGGCCTGTGCGACGAGGAGGCGGTGCGCACCCTGGTCACCGAGGGACCCGACGCCGTCCGCCGGCTGATCGCCACGGGCGCGCTCTTCGACACCGACCCCTCCTCGGGCGAGATCGAACTGACCCGCGAGGGCGGCCACCACCGGCGCCGTATCGCGCACGCGGGCGGCGACGCGACCGGTGCGGAGATCTCCCGCGCGCTCGTCGACGCGGTCCGCGACAAGGGTCTGCGCACCATCGAGAACGCCCTCGTTCTCGACCTGCTCACCGACGCACAGGGCCGTACGGCGGGCATCAGCCTGCACGTCATGGGCGAGGGCCAGCACGACGGCGTCGGCGCGGTCCACGCCCCCACGGTGGTGCTGGCCACCGGCGGCATGGGCCAGATCTTCTCCGCGACCACCAACCCGGCGGTCTCCACCGGCGACGGCGTGGCGCTCGCGCTGCGCGCCGGGGCGGAGGTCTCCGACATCGAGTTCGTGCAGTTCCACCCGACCGTGCTGTTCCTCGGCGCGGACAGCGAGGGCCAGCAGCCGCTGGTCTCGGAGGCGGTACGGGGCGAGGGCGCCCATCTCGTCGACGGCGACGGCGTCCGCTTCATGGTCGGGCAGCACGAACTGGCCGAGCTCGCCCCGCGCGACATCGTCGCCAAGGGAATCATGCGGCGCATGCAGGAACAGGGCGCGGACCACATGTTCCTGGACGCCCGCCACTTCGGCGCCGAGATGTGGGAGCAGCGCTTCCCCACGATCCTCGCCGCCTGCCGGGCCCACGGCTTCGACCCGGTGACGGAGCCGATCCCGGTCGCACCGGCCGCCCACTATGCGTCCGGCGGCGTCCGCACCGACCTGCACGGCCGCACCACCGTTCCCGGCATGTACGCCTGCGGCGAGGTCGCCTGCACCGGCGTCCACGGCGCGAACCGGCTCGCGTCCAACTCCCTGCTCGAGGGCCTCGTCTTCGCGGAGCGCATCGCCGCCGACATCGCCTCCCGGCGGCCCTGGCCGGCCGTCGCACCCGTCCCGCCCGAGGCGCCGTCCCTGCTGCCCCTCATCGCCCCCGAGGCGCGGGCGGAGATCCAGCGGATCATGTCGCACGGCGCGGGCGTGCTGCGCTCCGCCGAGTCGCTCGCCGCGGCGGCCGCCGCGCTCGAGGACGTGTACGCGAACGCCGAGCAGGACCGCGAAGGATCCGGCAAGACGGCGGAGCCCGGCGTCGAGTCGTGGGAGACCTCCAACCTGCTGTGCGTGGCGCGGGTGCTGACCACGGCCGCACGGGAGCGCGAGGAGACGCGCGGCTGCCACTGGCGCGAGGACCGCCCCGAGCGCGACGACGCCGACTGGCGCCGCCACCTCGTGGTACGGCTCGCGGCCGACCGCCGGCTCGTCGTCCGGCGCACCGAGGGAACCGCCTTCCCGCACACCGATACCTTGTCCGTCCCCGACGCCCCCAGGGAGCCGTAACCGTGAGCACGCCCGATGAACGTCCGAGCCCCGTGGACGTACCGCTGATCCAGATCGGCGCCCCGGCCGCCGGCGGCGGCTGCGGGGACGACTGCGGCTGCGCCGAAGAGGTGTACGAGTGCGGTCTCGACCCCGCCCTCGCCACCCTCCTCGCCGAAGCCGGACTCGACCCGGTCCAGGTCGAGGACATCGCACACCTGGCCATCGAGGAGGACCTCGACGGGGGCATCGACGTCACGAGTGCGGCGACCGTCCCGCAGGACGCCGTCGCCACCGGCGACTTCACCGCCCGCGAGGCGGGCACGGTCGCGGGCCTGCGGGTCGCGGAAGCGATCCTGTCGATCGTCTGCACCACCGAGTTCCAGGTGGAACGGCACGTCGAGGACGGCGACCGCGTCGAGGCCGGTCAGAAGCTGCTCTCGGTCACCGCGGGCACCCGCGACCTGCTGACCGGCGAGCGCAGCGCGCTGAACATCCTCTGTCGCCTCTCGGGCATCGCGACAGCGACGCGCGCCTGGGCCGACGTCTTGGAGGGCACCAAGGCCAAGGTCCGGGACACCCGCAAGACCACGCCCGGCCTGCGCGCCCTGGAGAAGTACGCGGTGCGCTGCGGCGGCGGCGTCAACCACCGCATGTCGCTGTCCGACGCGGCACTGGTCAAGGACAACCACGTGGTCGCCGCCGGGGGCGTGGCGGAGGCCTTCAAGGCCGTGCGGGACCGCTTCCCCGACCTCCCGATCGAGGTCGAGGTGGACACTCTCGACCAGGTCCGCGAGGTCCTTGACGCCGGCGCCGACCTGATCCTGCTGGACAACTTCACGCCCGCGCAGACCGCGGAGGCCGTCGCGCTCGTCGCGGGCCGCGCGGTGCTGGAGTCCTCCGGGCGCCTCGCGCTCGACAACGCGCACGCGTACGCGGAAACCGGTGTCGACTACCTCGCGGTCGGCGCGCTGACGCACTCCTCCCCGATCCTCGACATCGGCCTGGATCTCCGCGAGGTCGAGGGCTGATGCTGCTCACCATCGACGTCGGCAACACCCACACCGTTCTGGGACTCTTCGACGGCGAGGAGATCGTCGAGCACTGGCGCATCTCCACGGACTCCCGCCGCACCGCGGACGAGCTCGCCGTGCTGCTGCAGGGCCTGATGGGCATGCACCCGCTGCTCGGCGACGAACTCGGCGACGGCATCGAGGGCATCGCGATCTGCTCCACGGTTCCGTCCGTGCTGCACGAGCTGCGCGAGGTCACCCGCCGCTACTACGGCGACGTCCCGGCTGTTCTCGTCGAGCCCGGCATCAAGACCGGCGTGCCGATCCTGATGGACAACCCCAAGGAGGTCGGCGCGGACCGCATCATCAACGCGGTCGCCGCGGTGGACCTGTACGGAGGCCCCGCGATCGTCGTCGACTTCGGCACGGCGACGACGTTCGACGCGGTCAGCGCACGCGGCGAGTACGCGGGCGGGGTGATCGCGCCGGGCATCGAGATCTCCGTCGAGGCGCTCGGCGTCAAGGGCGCCCAGCTACGCAAGATCGAGCTGGCCCGCCCGCGGAGCGTGATCGGCAAGAACACCGTGGAGGCAATGCAGTCCGGCATCGTGTACGGCTTCGCCGGCCAGGTGGACGGTGTCGTCCAGCGCATGAAGCGGGAGCTTGCCGAGGACCCGGACGACGTGACGGTGATTGCGACGGGCGGTCTGGCGCCGATGGTCCTGGGGGAGGCAGGGGCGATCGACGAACACGAGCCGTGGCTGACCCTGATCGGCCTCCGTCTGGTCTACGAACGCAACGTCTCCCGCCTCTGACGGCGGAAGCGCGGTGCACCGGTCGTGCCGCCGCGCGCGACCGGGCCCGCGCCGCCCGTGAGGGAACCCAGCAGGCGGCGCTGGCCGATGAGGGCGACACGCGAACCCTTTTGTGACGCTAAGCGGATTTTGTCCAATTAGGACGTATCGTCGGGACATGCCCACGCCATACGGATCACGTGGCGGCATGGCGTTCGGTGTGGACGAGCTGCGTGTGCTCCGACGCGCCCTCGCCGTCGCCCTTCACCCCGTCCCCCTCGCGGAGCACGACGTCCAGGAGTGTCTGCACCTGGCCGACTCCGTCGACGAGGCGGTACGCGAGGCAGGCCGACTGCGTGCGTTCCTCCTCGCCGACCTCGCCCGCTACCGCGACGCCCTGCCCGGTACGGCCACCGGCTATCTGGAACGCCTCCAGGACGCCCTGGCCGCCGGCTACGACCCCCGCCCGGACGATCTCGCGGCGCTGCGCTCCCTGCGCGGCAACCCCGCAGCCGCGGCCGTTCTGCGCCGCTGCCAGGAGCTGGCCGAGCGGTCGGTGCGGAGCCGGCTGGCCGGCCGAGCCGTCACCGTGCCGGCGCCCGCCGCGCCCGCCGGCCCCCGGCGCGCCCGGCTTCTCGCTCTCCCCGGAGGCCGGGCCGCCGACGAGCCGAAGCCGAAGCCGAAGCCGCAGCCCAAGCCGCCCGCACCGGACGAACGCCCGGTGCCCAAGCCGTCGGAGGTCTTCCCGCCGCGCCGCAAGCCCGTGCCCCCGCCGGGGCAGTGGGCAGTCGGCTAGCTACTCTGGTCGTCATGGACTACGTATCCGCGCTTGTGCCCCCTGTGGTGATGGCCGCCTTCTTCATCGGCCTGGTCGTGACGATCGTCAAGAGCCAGGGCGGCCCGAACAAGGCCAAGGAGGACGCCGCCGTGGACGCGGCGCTGGCCCGCGCGGAGTCCGGCCCGCAGGCCGGGCGCGACGACTGACGCAGGCGACCTGTACGGCACCGCAGAGGGCGTAACGCAGAGGACGTACGGCGGATTCACCGCCGTACGTCCTTTTTGATACGTCAATAGTCGGTTCATCACCGATCTCCCACTATGGTGGCGATGTGCCCCGCCAATTGGGAGAGCTCGAAGACGCCGTCATGACACGGATCTGGCAATGGAACCGGCCGGTGACGGTCAGAGAAGTGCTGGAAGACCTCCAGCAGGAACGGTCCATCGCCTACACGACGGTCATGACGGTAATGGACAATCTCCATCAGAAGGGCTGGGTCCGCAGGGAAGTCGAGGGTCGGGCCTATCGATATACGGCGGTCTCCACCCGTGCCGCCTACTCGGCCGCACTGATGAACGAAGCGTGGTCGAAGAGCGACAACCCTGCCGCCGCCCTTGTCGCCTTCTTCGGCATGATGTCCCCCGAGCAGCGTGAGGCGCTGCAAGCCGCTGTGCGCCTGGTTCAGGGCGGCGAGGCCGCCGAGGGTCCGGGGGCTTCGGGGCGATAGCGTCAGGTCATGCCTTATGCCGCAGCAAATGCCTTCACTGTCCGGCGTGCGAGGACCGGCGATGTGCCGGACGTCCGCCGGCTCGTGGACCCATACGTCGGCGAAGGCATCCTGCTCGACAAAGCGACGGTGACGCTTTACGAAGCCATCCAGGAGTTCTGGGTCGCGGAACGCGACGAGGACGGCCTGGTTGTCGGGTGCGGTGCGCTCCATGTCATGTGGGAGGACCTCGCCGAAGTGCGCACTCTCGCCGTGGACCCCGCCTTCAAGGGGCTCGGCATCGGTCATCGGGTTCTCGAGAAGCTGGTGGCCACTGCGCGCCGGCTGGGAGTGCGCCGGGTTTTCTGTCTCACCTTCGAAGTCGACTTCTTCGGTAAGCACGGCTTCGTCGAGATCGGAGAGACGCAGACGCCGGTCGACACCGATGTCTACGCAGAGCTCCTGCGTTCCTATGACGAGGGTGTCGCGGAGTTCCTGGGGCTCGAACGAGTGAAGCCGAACACCCTGGGCAACAGCCGGATGCTTCTGCACCTCTGATCGGCACAAGGCGGATCGTCACAAGCGACGGATCCCTATGTCCGAATCGCGCACGTTTCCCGTGTTCTCGCGGTTCTGAACCTCTGCCGAGGGTTTGTGTTTTTCAGGGAAAAGCGGTTTCCTTTCCGCGTACTGCATTTTCGATGAAAGGAAATCCGGTGGCACAGAAGGTTCAGGTCCTTCTTGTCGACGACCTCGACGGCGGCGAGGCGGACGAGACGGTGACGTTCGCACTGGACGGCAAGACTTACGAGATCGACCTCACCACCGCCAATGCGGACAAGCTCCGCAGCCTGCTCGAGCCGTACGCGAAGAGCGGCCGGCGTACCGGTGGCCGTGCAGCGACCGGTCGCGGCAAGGGCCGCGCGGCGGCCGGCGGCAACAAGGACACCGCCGAAATCCGCGCCTGGGCGAAGGCGAACGGCTTTGAGGTCAACGACCGCGGTCGTGTTCCCGCGACGGTTCGTGAGGCCTACGAGAAGGCCAACGGCTGAGTTTCAGTCCGTCGTGCATTCCGGCGGCGTGCCGTATGCAGCAGTCGGATGCGGTGGGACTCCGTCGCCGCCGTGTCCACCAGCCGTGCGAGATCGGGGGCACTGCCACTGTCCCCGAGGCCGGTGAGAGCCGGTAGCTCTGCCTCGCGCCCCGGAACCGGGGGACGCAGCCATACGGCGGCTTCCAGGGCGCCGGCACACCCGGGGGGCGGCGGGGCGGTCACCCGCCCGCCCGCGCCGGTGGCGGTCAGGTCGAGCTCGACCCCGCCCCATTCCAGCCAGTCCAGGAGTCCGGGCAGCTCCTCGGCGCTGCCCGCGGCCACCAGCAGCTGCATTCTGCGCCCTGTGAGGGCCACCGGACCGGTACGGGCCACGCGGCTCAGCACCGCGGCTCCGGCCTCCGCGGGGACATCGAGCACGTCGAAATGCACCCCTGTCGTCAGCTGCACGGGGCTGCCGTCCGTGGCCGCCCAGCCGAGCTCGCTGCGGTACCACTGCGCTGCGTCGCCCTCGAAGGGCGCGCGGGGGGACGGGACGGTGAGGGCCATGTCTTCGGGAACGCCCAACCCGGCCGCCGGGTTACGGCGCCCGCCACGCAGAGTGTCCCTTTGGTGGCGCTCAGTCGCGAAAACGGGGGCGCAGTAGCGCGTCGGGTGGCGCAAGGTTGTTCGCCCGTAGCTGAGGCAGGGGGTGCGCGCTGCATGGACTGTCGGTGACGGCGGGTAAGACATTCCTAGTGGGGAGGGGCGACACGCTCGTAGGGCAGTCTCACGTTCGCCATCGGCGTAGTGGCGGAGAGGGTAACTGCCTGGCCTGCGGGAACATCGTCTCGCACCATCGGGTTGGAGCAGTTGTCGGCGTTCAGGGGTCAGGAGGCCACAGACGGGTGTCGGCAGTTGGAATGAGCGGTCCCCGCTTGCGGGACTAAGCTGCGGAAGGACAGGGAGGGGACCGACCCCTTACTGCCTGACCGCTCTGAGGAGCGATTAACGATGTTCGAGAGGTTCACCGACCGCGCGCGGCGGGTTGTCGTCCTGGCTCAGGAAGAAGCCCGGATGCTCAACCACAACTACATCGGCACCGAGCACATCCTCCTGGGCCTTATCCACGAGGGTGAGGGTGTCGCCGCTAAGGCCCTGGAGAGCCTCGGGATTTCGCTCGAGGCGGTCCGCCAGCAGGTGGAGGAGATCATCGGCCAGGGCCAGCAGGCCCCGTCCGGCCACATCCCCTTCACGCCCCGTGCCAAGAAGGTCCTGGAGCTTTCGCTCCGCGAGGCTCTTCAGCTGGGCCACAACTACATCGGCACCGAGCACATCCTGCTCGGCCTGATCCGCGAGGGCGAGGGCGTCGCCGCCCAGGTCCTCGTGAAGCTGGGCGCCGATCTCAACCGGGTGCGGCAGCAGGTCATCCAGCTGCTCTCCGGATACCAGGGCAAGGAAGCCGCCACGGCAGGCGGCCCGGCCGAGGGCACGCCCTCGACCTCCCTCGTCCTCGACCAGTTCGGCCGGAATCTCACCCAGGCCGCTCGTGAGTCCAAGCTCGACCCGGTCATCGGGCGCGAGAAGGAGATCGAGCGGGTCATGCAGGTGCTGTCCCGCCGTACCAAGAACAACCCGGTCCTCATCGGCGAGCCCGGCGTCGGTAAGACGGCGGTCGTGGAGGGCCTGGCGCAGGCCATCGTCAAGGGCGAGGTGCCCGAGACCCTCAAGGACAAGCACCTCTACACCCTCGACCTGGGCGCGCTGGTCGCCGGCTCCCGCTACCGCGGTGACTTCGAGGAGCGCCTGAAGAAGGTCCTCAAGGAGATCCGCACCCGCGGCGACATCATCCTGTTCATCGACGAGCTCCACACCCTGGTGGGTGCGGGCGCCGCCGAGGGCGCGATCGACGCGGCGAGCATCCTCAAGCCGATGCTGGCGCGAGGCGAGCTGCAGACCATCGGTGCCACCACGCTCGACGAGTACCGCAAGCACCTGGAGAAGGACGCCGCTCTCGAGCGCCGCTTCCAGCCCATCCAGGTCGCGGAGCCGTCGCTGCCGCACACCATCGAGATCCTCAAGGGCCTCCGCGACCGTTACGAGGCGCACCACAGGGTCTCCATCACGGACGAGGCGCTGGTCCAGGCCGCCACCCTGGCCGACCGGTACATCTCGGACCGCTTCCTGCCGGACAAGGCGATCGACCTGATCGACGAGGCCGGCTCACGGATGCGTATCCGCCGGATGACCGCGCCGCCGGACCTGCGCGAGTTCGACGAGAAGATCGCCGGTGTCCGCCGCGACAAGGAGTCCGCGATCGACTCCCAGGACTTCGAGAAGGCAGCTTCGCTCCGCGACAAGGAGAAGCAGCTGCTGGCGGCGAAGACCAAGCGGGAGAAGGAGTGGAAGGCCGGCGACATGGACGTCGTGGCCGAGGTCGACGGCGAGCTGATCGCCGAGGTCCTCGCGACCGCCACCGGCATCCCGGTCTTCAAGCTGACCGAGGAGGAGTCCTCGCGTCTGCTGCGCATGGAGGACGAGCTCCACAAGCGCGTCATCGGGCAGAAGGACGCCATCAAGGCCCTCTCGCAGGCAATCCGCCGTACGCGAGCCGGTCTGAAGGACCCGAAGCGCCCCGGTGGCTCGTTCATCTTCGCCGGCCCGTCCGGTGTCGGTAAGACCGAGCTCTCCAAGACGCTCGCCGAATTCCTCTTCGGCGACGAGGACGCGCTGATCTCCCTCGACATGTCGGAGTTCAGCGAGAAGCACACGGTTTCCCGTCTCTTCGGTTCGCCCCCCGGATACGTGGGCTACGAAGAGGGCGGCCAGCTCACCGAGAAGGTGCGCCGGAAGCCGTTCTCCGTCGTCCTCTTCGACGAGGTCGAGAAGGCCCACCCCGATATCTTCAATTCCCTTCTGCAGATCCTGGAGGACGGTCGTCTGACCGACTCCCAGGGTCGCGTCGTGGACTTCAAGAACACGGTCATCATCATGACGACCAACCTCGGGACCCGGGACATCTCGAAGGGATTCAACCTGGGCTTCGCCGCGCAGGGCGACGTGAAGTCGAACTACGAGCGGATGAAGGTCAAGGTCAACGAAGAGCTCAAGCAGCACTTCCGGCCCGAGTTCCTGAACCGTGTCGACGACACGGTGGTCTTCCACCAGCTGACCGAGGAAGACATCATCCAGATCGTCGACCTCATGATCGCCAAGGTGGACGAGCGTCTCAAGGACCGTGACATGGGCCTCGAGCTCAGCCCCGCGGCCAAGTCGCTCCTCGCCAAGAAGGGCTACGACCCCGTTCTGGGCGCCCGGCCGCTGCGCCGGACGATCCAGCGCGAGATCGAGGACATCCTGTCGGAGAAGATCCTCTTCGGCGAGCTGCGCCCCGGTCACATCGTGGTCGTGGACACCGAGGGCGAGGGTGAGGAGAAGAAGTTCACCTTCCGCGGCGAGGAGAAGTCGGCTCTGCCGGACGTCCCGCCGATCGAGCAGGCGGCCGGTGGGACCGGTCCGAACCTGTCGAAGGACGCGTAACGGCCCTGCGGGCCGGATGACGTGACGGGCCCGGGCCCGGAACCCTCCAGGGTTCCGGGCCCGGGCCCGTCTGCGTGCCGGTGCTGCTCGGATTCCCAAGGCCCTGCCCGGTGAGGGCTTCTCAGGGGGCCGGGCGGTCACCGGGTGCCGGTCAGCAGTGCAGCGGTTTGCGCCAGGCGCATTCCAGGGAGGCGTCCGGCTCCGCGCTCCGCGTGCCCCGCACCGACGAGGGCATGATCTCGCCCGCGGCGGTGTCGGAGGAGGCCAGGGTGAAGACGACCGCGTCCTCGATGCTCTTCACCGAAGGGGCGAGGTAGTTGTTCAGGACGACGCTGTAGACGAGCTCGCGTCCGGCGGCGTCGGTGACGTATCCCGACAGCGCGGACGCCCCTGTGAGCGAGCCGGTCTTGCCGCGGGCGTTGAGCGCGGCCGGGGTGTTGCACATACGGGAGCGCAGCGTCCCGCCGACGGCGCGGTCCGGGGCGCATGCCACGGGCAGGGAGGCGTACCAGTCGGCGAACCAGGGGGCGTCACGGACGGACAGCAGCAGCGTGGCCAGCTCCTCGGCCGGGAACACGTTCATCCGGGAAAGCCCGGAGCCGTCGGCCTGGCGGAGGTCGGACGTCGAGACACCCTCCTTCTCCAGCTGGGCCCCGATCGCGGCGAGCCCGGCGTCCCAGGTGCCGTGCCCGGCGGTTCTGTGGCCCATGGACTTCGTGAGGGCCTCGGCGTGGATGTTGTTGGAGAGCTTCATGAAGGGATGCATCAGCTCCTTGAGGGGCATGGAGCGGTGCGAGGCGAGCGTGCGTGCGCCGGGCGGGGTCGGCAGCCCCGTGCGCGGGGTGCCGGAGACATGCACCCCGTGCTCGGCCAGCGCGTCGGAGAACACGGCGGCGGCGTAGCCCGTCGGCTCCCAGACCGCGATCCACTCCTTGGTGGCCGCCGAGCCGACGGGGACGTCTCCGGTGACCGTGAGGGTGTTGGAGCCGTGCTCCCGCGAGACGGCCACTGTGCCCGGCCTGCCCTTCTCGACCGTGGTGGCGCTGATGTCGAGGCGCACGTAGTCGGTGGGAGGGGTCAGCTTCACCCGGGGCCGGTCGCCCGGGTCGTCGCCCGGCGTCACCTCGACGACGACCGTTCCGGCGTCGTAGTCGGTGTCGGGGGCCAGGGTGAGCGCCGAGATCTGGGCGGAGTAGTAGGCGGACTCGTCGTCCGCCGCCCAGGAACGGCCCAGTCGCTGGTCGTCGAAGTGGGTGTCGTCCGCGACGAGACGTCCGGTGACGCGCTTGATGCCGGAGGCTGCGAGCTCGGCGGCGAGCCGCTGGTAGTCCCCGGCGAGCATGGTCGGGTCGCCGCTCCCGCGCAGATACACGTCGCCCACGAGGGTGGAGCCCCGCCGCTTGCCGGTGGTCAGCACATCGGTGGCGTAGCGGTGGTCGGGGCCGAGGACGGCCATGGCGGCGGCGGACGTGGCGAGCTTGGTGTTCGAGGCGGGCATCAGGCGGTCGCCGCCGTCGCGCTGGTAGAGGCGCTTCCCGGTGGCCGCGTCGGCGATGACCACGCTCACCGCCCCGCCGTCCATCCGAGGGTCGGCCAGAATCCTGTCGAGTGCGCCCTTGAGGCCGGTGTCGGAGGGGCCGGCCCCGGCGGGTGAGCTCCAGGTGAGGGTGCAGGCCAGCCCGGCGGCGAGGGTCCAGGTCCAGCCGCGGCGGCGTAACGGTCGGTGGGCAGGGGTCTCGGGTCTGCTCATGGCAGGAGGATCCCGGAACGGGGTGTCCGGGGGAAGGACGCGTGGCGTGCCTTTCGAGCGATGGCGGGGGCGGGATTCTGTGGCCCCGGTCACGAGAAATGCCCTTGTCGCCGAGGGGTTCTCTCCTTTTCGGCCGGGTGGTTCGGCGTGGCCTGGCTCACGATTCCGGGGGTCTGCGGGGGGCTGCTCCGTGACAAGGCGCACAGGCGTTTTCAGGCCTACTAGGCGGCTTAGTGACGTGAATATCCGTTTTGTCCCACAAGGTGGAGGCGGGGGCCCGGGGCCTTTGGCCTCTTCGGGCGTCGGGTGCGGCCGGAGGCCCTCGCTCCCGCAGTCCCAGGGGCCGGACATGGGGTTAAACCATTCGGAGTGGGGCATAAGCGGCTCTCTCTCGGGGGTGCGGGAGGGGATCCGGAGCGGAGTCAAGGGTCGTATTTCCACGGCCTTCGCTACGACGTGATGTCGTAGATGGGGGGTTTGAGCCGACTTGGGGGCTCGGGTTACCAATGTGGAGCCAGCCCGGCGAGCGTGCCGGGTCCATTCATGCCCGGAGGTTCTCCCGTATGTCGAAGCGCACCATGATCCACCAGCTCCGCCCGTCCGTGCTCCGTACCCGTGGGGCTGTCGTGGCCGCCGGAATGGGCGCCGTGATGGTCGTTGGAGCCGGTGCGGGTGTCGCCTCCGCCGATGCGGGCAAGGCGTCCAAGCCGGCCGTCGTAAATGCCGCCTCCGCCGTGGCCGCCCAGGCCGACGCCCAGGCGAGTGCCGCGAAGGCGGAGACCCCGAAGGCGAAGACCGCGAAGAAGCCCGCCAAGAAGGCCCCGTCGTGGGTGAAGCCGGTCAGCAAGTACACGCTCACCGCGAGCTTCGCGCAGGGCGGCGCCATGTGGTCCGCCAAGCACTCCGGTCAGGACTTCGCCGTTCCGATCGGTACCCCGGTCAAGGCCGCCCACGGCGGCACCGTCGTGAAGGCCGGCCCGAACGGCGGCGGCGACGGCCCCGCGTACGGCAACGCCATCGTGATCAAGCACGGCAATGGCAAGTACACGCAGTACGCGCACCTGTCGAAGATCAATGTCTCGGTCGGCTCCACGGTGAAGACCGGCCAGAACATCGCCAAGTCCGGCAACACCGGCAACTCGTCCGGCCCGCACCTGCACTTCGAGGTCCGTACGACCCCGAACTACGGCTCGGCGCTCAACCCGGCGTCCTTCCTGCGCTCCGCCGGCGTCAACCTGTGACGCACGCCTGACGCGGACGTCAGCTCCGGGTGTGGTGTGCCTGGGTGATCAGATCGAGGGCGACTTCGAGGATGGCTTCACGCTTCTCCTCGGGGTCGCCCTCGACGTCTTTGAGGGCGTACTTCGCCGCGTGCATGGTGCTGCGCGCTGAAGCAGCGCACCTGGTTCACCAGGTCCGCACCGGGCGACCAACTCCGGCTTGCTCCTGCTGCCGATGCTGCTGGCCATGCTCGTCGTCCCGATGGTCGCCGGGCGGGTCACCACCAGTAAATGCTGCATGGTGAGGCCCCGCCCCGGCGGGGCCTCACCCACGGGCGCCCTTCGGTCCGTCGGAGATCCTCACCCGCGGGCTCGTGCGCCCTTCGCCTCCCGGTCTTCGCGGCCCCTCAGGGGCAACATGGGGTAGCTCCCGGTGTTCGTCGGGGCGTGCTCCGGCAGCCACAGCACGGCGATCGCACCGCCGGAGACCCCCACCGGCGTCGCCCCCTCAGGTGCGGCGTTGCGGAACGTCAACCGTGCCCCCAGCACCCGGGCCTGACCGGCGGCGATCGTGAGCCCCAGGCCGTGGCCGGTTCCGGCGCGGTCGCTCGCCCCCGTACGGAAGCGGCTCGGGCCTTCCCGCAGCAGGGCCTCCGGGAAACCGGGCCCGTGGTCCCTCACGCGCACCACACGGCCCTCGACGGTGACCTCGATGGGCCCCTTGCCGTACTTGACGGCGTTGGTGAGCAGATTGCCGAGGATGCGCTCGAGCCGCCGCGGGTCGGTGTTGACCCACGAGCTGTGCACAATGCGGATCTCCGCGTCGGGGTGGACCGAGGTGACTCGGCGGCCGACGAACTCACCGAGCTGGATCTCCTGCAGCTCGGCCCGCTCGGAGGCGCTGTCGAGTCTCGCCACCTCCAGCACGTCCTCGACCAGCGTCCGCATGGCCTGCGCCCGGTCGCTTACCAGCTCCGTCGGCCGGCCCGGCGGCAGCAGCTCGGCCGCCGTGAGCAGGCCCGTGACCGGGGTGCGCAGCTCGTGCGCGATGTCCGCCGTGACCCGGCGCTCGGCCTCGATGCGCGCGTTGAGCGCGTCGGTCATCGCGTCGACGGCTCGGGCCAGGTCATCCGTCTCGTCGCGTACGACGCCGCCGATGGCGTCCCGTACCCGCACCTCGTGGTTGCCCTGCGCCACGTTGCCGGCCGCGGCGGCGGCCTTGCGCAGGCGGCGCGAGAGCTGCCCGCCGATCAGGACGCCGAGCGCGGAACCGCCGAGCACCACCGACACGGACCCGATGATCAGGGCACGGTCCAGGTCCTGCATCACGACGGCGCTGCGGCCCGCGAAGTCGGTGTGCAGCGAGAGCACGTCGCCGTTCGCGAGGG
The DNA here is from genome assembly GCF_044763255.1 of Streptomyces sp. NPDC096176. Lineage (NCBI taxonomy): Bacteria > Bacillati > Actinomycetota > Actinomycetes > Kitasatosporales > Streptomycetaceae > Streptomyces > Streptomyces sp. NPDC096176. The sequence goes on from NZ_JBIWFV010000002.1 coordinate 720,422, forward strand.
GCACGGCCGCCCAGATCTCGGGCGTGCCGTCGTCGCCCTCGTCGACGTACGAGCCGCGCCGGTTCTCCCGCATGAGCTGCTGGAGCTCGTGCGGCAGCGCCGGATCATTGATCTTGCTGTTGAAGCGCGGGTCCTTGTTCTTGGACGTCTCGTACCAGCGCTGGGCGAGCAGCACACGGTCCATCTGCACGTCGCGGGCGCTGTCGAGCATCGAGACCCGGGCGGCGTTGTGCACGACGAGGCTGAGCGCCATGGCGATCAGGGCGCCGACCGCCGCGATCGCGATGCTGATCTTCCAGCGGACGCCGGTGCGCAGGACGAGACGCCTCATGCGGTGGGACTCTCCTCGGCTCTCATACGGCGGCTTCCAGCTCTCCCGGGACGGCTCTCACAGGCGTCCCTCAGGCCCGCAGCTTGTATCCGAAGCCCCGGACCGTCTCGATCCGGTCCTGGCCGATCTTGGTGCGCAGGCGCTGCACATGGACGTCCACCACCCGGGTGTCGCCGCCCCAGCCGTAGTCCCAGACCCGCTCCAGCAGCTTGTCGCGGGACAGCACGGTGCCGGGCGCGCCGGAGAACTCCAGCAGCAGCCGCATCTCGGTCGGCGTCAGGGACACCGGCTCACCGGCCCTGCGCACCTCCATGCCCTCCGTGTCGATCGCCAGATCGCCGAAGGTCAGCTCGCCTCCCTGCTCCTGCCGGCCCGCTGCGGCCGCGTCGCCCGCCGCGCCGCTCGCATGCCCGAAGCGGCGCAGCACGGCGCGGATGCGGGCGACGAGCACGGCACCGTCGAAGGGCTTGGTGACATAGTCGTCGGCGCCTGCTTCGAGGCCGAGCACGACGTCGATCGAGTCGGCACGCGCCGAGAGCATGATCACCGGGACGGTCGACTCGTCCCGGATACGGCGGCACAGGCTCACCCCGTCGAGGCCCGGCACCATCACATCCAGAAGCGCGATGTCCGGCCGGTCCGCCCTGAAGGCCTCCAGGCCCAGCAGCCCGTCGGGTACCGCGGTGACCGCGAAGCCGTCCCGCTCCAGTGCGAGCTGGGTGGCCTCGCGGATGACATCGTCGTCCTCGACAAAAAGGACATGGGTCTCGGCCATCCGGTTGCTCTCTCAGTTCTCTTCAGTTCTCGGTCGGCGCGGACGGTTCGGAGGCGACCACCTCGCCCTCCCCGACGGCTCTGCTGAATTCGTTGCGGACCCAGAACTGCCGGGCGAACTTACCGGCCGACCACCGGTAGGTGCTCACTTCCTCGGCGGACGGCTCCGCGACGGGGTCGTTCTTGGCGTACACCTGCTTCGTCACCACCAGGTCGCCCCGGTCGACCGCCGCGTAGACGGCCGGCTCCTCGACGGAGAAGACGTTCTCGTACGCCTTTCCGTTCTCCCGGTACACATAGGTGCCCATGCCGACCGCGTCTCCGCAGGTCAGCACGTTGACGATGACGTCCGGCGCGTCGTTCCCGGTGAGGACGGCGTACGAGGTGTCGACGGGATACGAGTCCTTGGCGCATGGCCGCAGGTCTGCCTTGACGCGCGGACTGACCTTCGGGTCGGCCATCAGCAGCTTGACCGCGTCGACCGACTTCGTGAACTGTCCTGCACCCCCCGACGACGCCGGGGAGGGCGTGGCCTTGCTCGCCGCCTCCGACGGCGCCGCCCCCTCGTCCTGCACCCCCGTACCCCCCGTGGAGCAGCCGGCCGCGAACAGGACCACGGCGACGAGCCCGGCCGTGGCCGTGCCGCTCGCCGCCCTGGTCCCGCTGCCGCCCTTGCCTCTCAGGCCGCGCACCGCTCCTGCTCCCGTCCGTCACGCCGATGGGCCCGCCGCGCGTCGTCGCGCTCCAGGGCGCAGGCGTCCAGGGCCCGTGCCTCGAGCTCCTGACGGAGCCGGGCGAGCGCCCGGTGCAGCGTGCTCTTCACGGTACCGGCCGACATGCCGAGCGCGGCAGCGGTCTCCTCGGTGCTCATCTGCTCCCAGTGCCGCAGCACGACGACGCTGCGCTGCTTCGGCGCCAGCACCTTGAGCACATCCATCAGCAGGGCGCGGTCCGCGTGCTGCTCGGTGCCGTCCTCGACGCTCGCGTCGGGCAGCTGCTCGGTGGGGACCTCCTCGAGCTTGCGAGCCCGCCACCACTCGGTGCGCGTATTGATCATCACGCGGCGAAGGTACGCGTCCGCGAGCGACTTGTCCGCGATTCCGTCCCAGCGGCCGTAGGTGCGCACCAGAGCGGTCTGGAGCAGGTCCTGCGCGTCGATCGGATCGGGGACGAGGCGCCGGGCGCTGCGCAGCAGCGCCTCCTGCCGGGTGCGTACGTACTCCTCGAATTCGAGCACCTCGCCGTGCGCCATTCCAACCGCCTCCGTCCCCGTGACCAAGCTCTGTGCTTGCGCGTTCTCGCGCGTTTTCTTGTGGTCAGTCCTGCGTCACAAGAAGCTACGGAGGCGTTGTCACGGCACTGTGCGGGGCAGCCGTCGGAGGGCGCACGGCCATCCATCGGTTGTGTAACAGCGGATGTTTGGGGTGGGGTGGGGGCGGGGTAGAGGTGGTTGCCGCAGGCTCGGCTCAGCCGTGCGGGAGGCGGTAGTGGTTGTTCTCCAGCGGCTCGACCAGGCCGTCGGCGACCAGTCCGTCCAGCGCCCGGGCCCGCTGCACCGGCTCGTGCCAGACCGCGTCCAGCGCCGACCGGGGCACGGGTGTCACGGCCTCGCGCAGCACGGCCAGCAGCTTGCCGCGGACCTGGCGGTCCGTACCGGCGTACGTCTGGCCCCGGCGCGCCGGACCGACGTGTGCGGGCTTGCCCGCCAGCCGCCAGGCGCACCGGTCCGAGATCGGGCAGCGCGCACAGTCCTCGTTCCTTGCCGTGCACACCAGCGCGCCGAGCTCCATCGACGCCGCGGCCCAGCGGGCGGCGGTCCGCTCCTCCTCGGGCAGCAGAAGCCGGGCCAGCTTGCGTTCGGCGGCGGTCGTCGCGTTCGGCGGGTACTGGACACCGGTCGCCGCGCGGGCGAAGACGCGCCGGACGTTGGTGTCCAGCACGGCATGACGCTGGCCGTACGCGAACGAGGCCACGGCCGCCGCCGTGTACTCACCGATGCCGGGCAGCGCGAGCAGCTGCGCATGTTCGCTCGGCACCTCGCCGCCGTGCCGCTCCGTTATCGCCTGCGCCGCGCCGTGCAGGCGCAGCGCCCGCCGCGGGTAGCCGAGCCGGCCCCAGGCACGGACGGCCTCACCGGGCGCCTCCTGCGCGAGGTCGGCCGGCCGCGGCCAGCGGGCCAGCCACTGCTCGTACACGGGCAGCACCCGGTTCACCGGGGTCTGCTGCAGCATGAACTCGCTGACCATCACGCCCCACGCGCCCGCCTCGGGGCGACGCCAGGGCAGGTCGCGGGCGTGCTGCTCGAACCAGGCGATGACGGGGGTGTGGAGCGAGACGGGGTCGACGGTGTGGGACGTCTGGGTTTCGTGAGTGACAGTCATGGCAGAACGATCCTGGCACGTCCGGCGGTGCGGATGCCGCATACGCGGGGGCCGGGCAAGCCACGAGTTCGTGTCTGTGGCCCTTCCCGACCGGCGGCTCCGCCCCCGCGCCGCGGCGCTCCCGCCCCTCAGTGGCCGACGGGGCTGGTTTGTGCCGCGTGGGCCCGGTCGGGTGCGGGGGGCCTCGGCGGCGGGCGGGGCCGCTGCGCGGGGCGTGTTCCCCACCCCGCCCCTTCCCGAACCGGGGCTCTGCCCCAGACCCCGCGCCTCAATCGCCGGCGGGGCTGGGTTGCCGACACCCGGGTCCTGGGGTCCTGTGAGGCGTTCCCGCGTCTCGGTCGCCGGCGGGGCTGGGTTGCCGGCCCCGGGGCCGGGTTTGCCGGCACCCCGGTCCGGAAGGAGCGGGAGGGCGTTACGCGCGGGGCGTGAACGTGTCCTGGCGTGGGGTCGCGTGCGTCGGTTCGCCCGGGCCGGCGAACCAGACGAACAGGGGCGTGCGGCTCATCCGCATCGTGCCCAGCAGCGCCCGTGCCGGGCGGAGCAGGAGTGCGACGAACACGGTCGCCACCACCGCGCCGACGATCAGGCCGGTCAGCACGTCATGCGGGTAGTGCACGCCGACGAACACCCGGGAGAAGGCCATCAGCAACGCCATCGGGACGGTGAGCAGGGCTGTCCGCGGCCATGCGATCGCCAGGGCCACGGCCGCCGCTCCCGCGATGGCCGAGTGGTTGCTGGGGAAGGACCAGTCGCCGGTCGGCGGGCACGGCACCAGCGAGGCTGCCGCATCCGCGACCGTGCGGCACGGGCGTTCCTCGTCCACGACCGACTTGAGCGACTCGCTGACGACATATCCGACGGCCGTCGCGAGCGGGGCGAGCACCGCGAGCCCCAGGGTGCGGGAGTCGCCGGTCCGTGCCCGCCACCACGCCACGAGGAACAGAAGGCCGAAGAGCAACAAGCCCGCCTCTGTCCAGAGTTCGGCGAACTGTTGCGTCCAGGACGGGGTGGTGTGGGCGAAGTCGACTATGTCGCGGTAGAGATCGCGGGTCATGCTGCTGTCCATGGTCACGGACCGTACCCTCCACGCCGCATTGGTCACGCCCTGCGATCGGCCATGACCACCCCTGACGAAAGTAACGGGCTTCGCGGGGACGGGCCGTGATGATGATCGGCAGAGTTTGGGAAGTACGGCGGCGGGTGGGGCGGGAGTTGGCCCGGTTCTCTCGTAGAGTTTGGGCCGTGGGATCTCTGCGCAATCCGATCGGGCCGCTCCCCTCCTCCATCTACTGGCGACGGAGGGCAGTCGCGGCGTCGTTGATCGCGCTGCTCGCGGTGCTGATCGTATGGGCCGTGAGTTCGGCGGGAGGTGGCGGCGGGACGAGCAACCAGGGCGACGACGGCAAGGCCCCGGCGCCCTCGATCACGCCCGGTCCCGACCAGTCGGGGCCCGCGATCAGCGAACAGCCCGGCGGACGCGACGAGTCGGACGGTGGCACCGGCAGCGGTGACGGTGACGGCAGCAGCACCGGCAGCGGCGACGCCGGCAACGGTGGAAACGGCTCGTCCAGTTCAGGCGGTACGGGCGGTACGGGCGCAGCCACCGGCGGCGGCACAAGCGCCGGCGGCCCCGGCAGTGCGGAGGGCCCCGCGGGCCGGCCCGTGCCGGCAGGCTCGACGCTTCCCAACTGCGCCCCGGGATCGCTGAAGTTGACGCTGCGCAGTGCCAAGGTCTCCTACGCGCCGGGGGAGAAGCCCTCTTTCCAGCTCGTCGTCTCCAACTCCTCCGCGACGACCTGCAAGGCGGACTTCGGTCCCAAGACGGCCGTTTTCACCGTGACCGACACCGAGGACGACGCCGTGTGGTCCACCAAGGACTGCCCGAGTCCGGCCGGAAGTCGGCTGCTCCAGGTCCCGGCGCGCTCGACGATCACGCACACCGTGGAGTGGGACCGCAAGCGGAGTGCGCCGAAGTGTGCGACGCCGCCGGCCGGTGCCGTCGGGCCGGGCACCTATCTGGTGGAGGCCGCGTTCCCCGGCGCGACGGTGCTGCCCGCCTCGTTCCGTCTCGAGAAGAGCTGAGGCAGCGCTCGACGAGCGGTGCGTTGCTTGAAGCCCCGCGCTACACGTACCGCTCGAGGATCGACGACTCGGCGAGCCGCGACAGGCCCTCCCGTACGCTGCGGGCCCGCGCCTCGCCGACGCCGTCCACCGCCTGCAGGTCGTCCACGCTCGCCGCAAGCAGCTTCTGCAGCCCGCCGAAGTGCTCGACGAGCCGCTCGATGATCGCGCCCGGCAGCCGCGGAACCTTGGCCAGCAGCCGGTAACCGCGCGGGGAGACCGCGGAGTCGAGCGTCTCCGGGGAGCCGCTGTATCCGAGCGCTCTTGCGACAGTGGCCAGTTCGAGGAGCTCGGCGTGGCTGAGCGCGTCGAGCTCGGCGAGCGCCTCGTCCACCGTGCGCGAGCGCTTCGCAGTCGGTTCGGGCACGTAGTCCCGGACGACCAGCTCGCGTTCGGGCTCCACGCCGGCGATCAACTCGTCGAGCTGGAGGGCCAGCAGACGGCCGTCGGTGCCCAACTCCACCACGTATTCGGCGATCTCGGTCGCGATACGGCGCACCATCTCCAGTCGCTGGGCGACCGCTGTGACGTCCCGGACCGTGACGAGGTCCTCGATCTCGAGGGCGGAGAGCGTGCCCGCGACCTCGTCGAGGCGGAGCTTGTACCGCTCGAGGGTGGCGAGGGCCTGGTTGGCGCGGGACAGGATCGCCGCCGACTCCTCCAGGACCCGGCGCTCGCCGTCCACGTACAGCGCGATCAGGCGCATCGACTGCGAGACGGAGACCACGGGGAAGCCGCACTGCCGGGAGACCCGGTCCGCGGTGCGGTGCCGGGTGCCCGTCTCCTCCGTGGGGATCGACGCGTCCGGGACGAGCTGCACACCGGCCCGGAGGATCTTGGAGATGTCCTTGTCGAGGATGAGCGCGCCGTCCAGCTTGCACAGTTCGCGCAGCCGGGTGGCGGTGAACTCCACGTCCAGCACGAAACCGCCGGTGCACATCGACTCGACGGTCCTGTCCATGCCGAGAACGATCAGACCTCCGGTGTTGCCGCGGAGGATGCGCTCCAGTCCGTCGCGCAGGGCGGTGCCCGGGGCGACGGCGCTCAGGGCGGCGCGGATCAGCGCTTCGTTGCCGGAGCCTCCGCCGGACTTTCCGGGTGCTGATGCCCCGTCCTTGGCTGCCACTGCACTCCTCCGGCTCGTACGGGTGGGCGAGACCAGGGCAAAGTCTACCGGCGAGCTTCCTCCTCCCGTGGGGCCTCCGCCCGCTCTCTGCGTGAGCCGCCGCCCGAGCCGCCCTGACGGCCGCGCGGAAGCACCCGTAGAGCATCCCCCACGTTGGCCACTTCTGTGACCTTCATACCGGCAGGGACCTTGCCGGGATCGGTCGGCACCAGGGCATGTGTGAAGCCGAGACGGTGCGCCTCCGCCAGCCTGCGCTGGACTCCGGTGACCCTTCTGACTTCGCCCGCGAGGCCGACCTCGCCGATCGCGACCAGATTCTTCGGCAGCGGGGTGTCGCTCGCTGCGGACGCGAGGGCGAGGGCGATGGCCAGATCCGCGGCGGGCTCGGAAAGCTTCACCCCGCCGACCGTCGCGCTGTAGATGTCGCGCTTGCCGAGGGCGGAGATACGGCCGCGCTGCTCCAGCACCGCCAGCATCATCGACACGCGCGAGGTCTCCAGGCCCGACGTTGTGCGCCGGGGGGAGGGGATCTGGGAGTCGACGGTCAGTGCCTGAACCTCGGCGACCAGAGGACGGCGGCCTTCCAGGGTGACCGTCAGACAGGTGCCGGGGACCGGTTCGTCCCGTCGGGTCAGGAACAGGCCCGACGGGTCCGCGAGGCCGGTGATGCCCTCGTCGTGCAGCTCGAAGCAGCCGACCTCGTCCGTCGCCCCGTAGCGGTTCTTCACGCCGCGGACCAGGCGCAGGCGGGCGTGCCGGTCGCCCTCGAAGGAGAGCACCACGTCCACCAGGTGCTCCAGCAGCCGCGGGCCGGCGATGGCGCCGTCCTTGGTGACATGGCCGACGAGCAGCGTCGACATGCCACGTTCCTTGGAGGCGCGGATGAGCGCGCCCGCGACCTCCCGGACCTGGGCCATGCCGCCGGGAGCGCCGTCGATCTCTGGGGACGCCACGGTCTGCACGGAGTCCAGGACCAGCAGCGAAGGCTTGACCGCGTCCAGATGGCCGAGCACCGCGGAGAGGTCGGTCTCCGCTGCCAGATAGAGGTGGTCGTGCAGGGCGTTGATCCGGTCGGCGCGCAGCCGGACCTGGCTCGCGGACTCCTCGCCCGTGACATAGAGCGTGCGGTGGTCGTCGCTCGCCGCCTTGGCCGCGACGTCGAGCAGCAGCGTGGACTTGCCAACACCCGGCTCGCCCGCGAGCAGCACGACGGCGCCGGGCACCAGCCCGCCTCCGAGGACGCGGTCGAGCTCGGCGACGCCGGTCGTGCGGGCGGTCGCCTGCCGGCCGTCGACCTGGCCGATGGGCAGGGCCGCGGTGGAGACGCGGCCGGCGGCGGTGGTGCGGACGGCGGGTGCGCCGTACTCCTCGACCGTGCCCCAGGCCTGGCACTCGGGGCAGCGGCCGAGCCACTTGACGGTCGTCCAGCCGCATTCGGTGCAGCGGTAGGACGGCCGGTCCTTCGCGGATTTCGTACGGGCAGCCATGCGCAAACCGTAACGGTGGCCACCGACAGTGCCGCCGCCCGGCCGAAGGACGAAGCGAATGGGGGAGCGTGCGGGAGTGCGCCGGGGGTGGGGAAGGGGGAGTGCGCAGGCGTGCGCCGGAGTTGTGGAGGGGGCAGCGCGCGGCGTGCGCCGGGGAGCGTGGGCGGTAGTGCACGGGCGCCGGAATTGGATGTTCCTGTCCCCCTTCGAGGGAACTGTTCACCCGTAGGGATTAAAAGTGTTCAAGGGGTGCGAACGGCCTCTGCTCCTGCCCCTACGGTCACGGAGTGACGAGCAGCAGGCTGGAACCCCTTCCCCCCACCACCGGTGCACACCGGGCACACCGACGCGCCCCCCGTACGTCGCCGCAGAGGCCGCCCGCCCGTTACGAGCCGTACCTGGACGGCCTGTTCACCTACTGCCTCTCCGTACTGTGCGACCACGACGCGGCTACGGCGGTGCTCGGTGACGTCCTCGCCATCGCCGAACGACAGCACGGACGCTGCCCGGCCGGCGCGGCCGAGCGGAAGGCCTGGATGTACGCGCTCGCACGGTGGGCCTGCCTGCGCCGGCTGACCGAACAGCGGCGCAAGCGCAAGGGCGCCCACACCGGGCGGCCCGCGGCATCAGAGGAGAACGCGCCCCGCGTCCCGCCGGAGACCGCGGAGCGCCACCGCGCCGAACTGGCCGAGCTGGCCTGGCCCGAGGCCGCCGGCACCACGCCCGAGCAGCGCGAGGCCCTCGAACTCGCCGTGCGCCACGGCCTCGGGGCCGGTCAGGTGGCCGCCGTCCTCGGCGCCGAACCGGCCGCCACCCGCGAGCTCCTCGCGGCAGCGGCCTGCGAAGTGGAGCGCACCCGCGCCGCGCTCGCCGTCGTCGAGAAGGGTAACTGCCCGGCTGTCGCACGGCTCACCGGCGACAATCGTGTGCTGCTCTCCGCGGCGCTGCGCCAGGAACTGGTACGCCACGTCGACGACTGTCCGCGCTGCCGGCGCGCCGCGGAGCGCGCCGGCGCGGACGGGCCGTGGCCCGGCTCGGCCGTCACACCGGCCGCGCTGCCGCTGGTCGAAGCTCCGCGGGCCGCCGCGTACATGGCCATGCTGCACGTGCCCCGTGCGCGTGCGGGCGGTCCGCGCTTCGGCCCCGGCGGCTTCCCCCTGGACCCGAAGGACCATGCGGCCCGCCGTGACCGGCTACGGGCGCGGGCCGTGACGACGACGGTCGTGGCCACGGTGGTGGCGGCTCCGGTGCTTGCCCTGTGGGCGGCGTACCGAGGAGCGCCGCTGACCGGAGAAGCGCGGGGCGGCCCCGCTGTCAGTGCGGGCGAGCATACGGACGGGGGAGGGGCGGCTGCCCCGTACGACCTCTACGAGAACGCGGGCAACGCGAGCGCGACGCCGGACCCGCGGTTCACGGCGAACCGGCGTTCGCCGGACGTCTCGGTCGAGGTGATCAGCGATGAGGCGCCCGCGTCGCCGACCGTGCCCGGACAGCCGGGCCCCGGCCGGATCACGGTCGAGGCGGAGCCGGCCGGTGACGGCACCCGCATCACGCTCACCGCGTCCGGCGGCTCCCCGGTCAGCTGGTCCGCGTGGACAGGTGCGCACTGGCTGTACCTGAGCCAGGCCTCCGGCACGCTGAACCCCGGCGAAACGATCACCCTGTACGTCGTCGTCGACCATTCCCGCGAGCCGGCCGGGCCGTGGCGGGCCCGCGTCGGGGTCGATCCCTCCGGCGCGGTCGTGTCGATTCGCGGCCACGGTGCGATGACTCCCACGCCCCCGCCGTCCTCGCCGGACCCGGATCCGGACCCGACGCCGCCGTCGAGTCCCCCGCCGTCCTCGCCGGACCCGGATCCGGACCCGACGCCGCCGTCGAGTCCCCCGCCGTCCTCGCCGGACCCCGACCCGACCCAGTCGGAACCGACCCCCACCCCGCCCACCGAACCGGCGACACCCCCGCCGGCGAACTGAAAGAGGGCGCCCCGGCCCCGCCGGGACGCCCTCGCCCGTCCGTCAGAAGGCGCCCGTCCGTCAGTGGGCGCCTGGGCGCGGCGGATCCGCCGGGTGGGGAGCCAGGAGGGGCAGGGCCGAGGCGAGCCGGGCCTCGCACAGCTCGACGAGCACGTCGTACGCAGCCTTGCCCATCAGCTCCGTGAGCTCCGGGCGGTACGTCACGTACACCGGCTCGCCGGCGCCGTGCGCGGACGTCGCCGACGTGCACCACCAGTGCAGGTCGTGGCCGCCCGGGCCCCACCCACGGCGGTCGTACTCGCCGATCGACACCTGAAGCACCCGTGTGTCGTCGGGGCGGTCGATCCACTCGTACGTGCGCCGCACCGGCAGCTGCCAGCACACGTCGGGCTTGGTCTCCAGCGGCTCGCGGCCCTCACGCAGCGCCAGGATGTGCAGCGAGCAGCCCGCCCCGCCCGCGAAACCGGGGCGGTTCTGGAAGATGCAGGAACCCTCCCAGCGGCGCGTCTGGCGCTCGCCGTCGTCGTCCTGCTGCACCCAGCCGGTGCTCGTGCCGACGTCGTGGAACTCCCACAGGTCCGGAGTAAGACGCGCCACGTGCCCGGCGACCCGCTTCTCGTCGTCCTCGTCGGAGAAGTGCGCCCCCAGCGTGCAGCAGCCGTCGTCGGCGCGCCCCGCCTGGATCCCCTGGCAGCCGCTGCCGAAGATGCAGCTCCAGCGGGAGGTCAGCCAGGTCAGGTCGCAGCGGAAGACCTGCTCGTCGTCCGCGGGGTCGGGGAACTCCACCCAGGCACGGGCGAAGTCCAGACCCTTCTCGTCTTCTTGGATCTTCTTCAACGGGTTGGCTTTGCCCGGCTTCGCCTTTTTCGTCTTTGGCACGGGTCCAGCGTATGCGCGCGGCCGCAGTAGCGTTCCGTCCATGAGACTCGGAGTCCTCGACATCGGTTCGAACACGGTGCACCTGCTGGCGGTCGACGCACACCCCGGTGCACGGCCGCTGCCCGCCCACTCGCACAAAGCCGAACTGCGCCTCGCGGAACTGCTCGACGAGGACGGGGCGATCGGCCCCCATGGTGTCGACCGTCTCATCGACACCATCACCGACGCCCTGCAGGCCGCCGAGGACAAGGGCTGCGAAGAGGTCCTCGCCTTCGCGACCTCCGCGGTGCGCGAGGCCACCAACGCGGACGCGGTACTGGCACGGGTCGAGGACGAGACCGGCGTCGTGTTGACGGTGCTGAGCGGCGAGGAGGAGGCCCGTCTCACCTTCCTCGCCGCCCGCCGCTGGTTCGGCTGGTCGGCGGGGAAGCTGCTCGTCCTCGACATCGGCGGCGGCTCCCTGGAGATCGCGTTCGGCATCGACGAGGATCCCGACAAGGCCGTGTCCCTGCCGCTCGGCGCCGGACGGCTCACCGCGGGCATGCTGCCCGGCGACCCGCCGGACATGAGCGACGTCAAGGCGCTGCGCCGCCATGTGAGGGCTGAGATCGCCCGCACGGTCGGCGAGTTCAGCCGCTTCGGCAGGCCGGACCACATCGTCGCGACCTCCAAGACCTTCAAGCAGCTGGCCCGTATCGCCGGTGCCGCCCGCTCGGCGGAGGGGCTGTACGTGCAGCGTGATCTGAGTCGCAGTTCGCTGGAGGAATGGGTGCCGAAGCTGGCCGCCATGAGCGTCGAGCAGCGCGCCGGTCTGCCCGGCGTGTCGGAGGGACGGGCCCGCCAGATACTCGCAGGAGCCCTGGTCGCGGAGGGTGCGATGGACCTCTTCGGCGTGGAGAAGCTGGAGATCTGCCCCTGGGCGCTGCGCGAGGGACTCATCCTGCGCCGTCTCGATCACCTCCCTACCGCCTAGTTCGGCCCCGTACCCTGTCTGCGTGGCAGAACCAGTGGTGCGCATCCCGGATGCGAAGGTTGTCCTGTCGACTGCTTCCGTCTATCCGGAGTCGACGGCTACGGCCTTCGAGATCGCCGCGCGCCTCGGCTACGACGGTGTCGAGGTCATGGTGTGGACCGACCCCGTCAGCCAGGACATCGAGGCGCTGCGCCGGCTCTCCGACTACCACCAGGTGCCCGTGCACGCCGTCCACGCGCCCTGTCTGCTGATCACCCAGCGCGTGTGGTCCACCGATCCGTGGGTCAAGCTCCAGCGGGCGCGCGCCGCGGCGGAGAAGCTCGGGGCGTCGACGGTCGTCGTGCACCCGCCGTTCCGCTGGCAGCGGCAGTACGCCCGCGACTTCGTCAGCGGGATCTGGCGGATGGCGAACGAGACGGACGTGCGGTTCGCCGTGGAGAACATGTACCCGTGGCGCTACCGGGACCGCGAGATGCTCGCCTACGCCCCGGACTGGGACGTCACCAAGGAGGACTACCGCCACTTCACGGTCGACCTCTCGCACACGGCGACCGCCCGCACCGACACCATGGCGATGGTCGACCGCATGGGTGACAGGCTGGGCCATGTGCACCTCGCCGACGGCAGGGGGTCCGCGAAGGACGAGCACCTCGTCCCCGGCCGTGGTGACCAGCCCTGCGCCGAGCTGCTGGAGCGGCTCGCGCGTACGGGCTTCGACGGCCATGTCGTCATCGAGGTCAACACGCGTCGCGCCATGTCCGCCGCCGAACGAGAGGCCGACCTGGCGGAGGCGCTGGCCTTCACGCGGCTGCACCTCGCGTCGGCCACCCGCATCTCATGACGGAGGAGCGCAGACGCCGCGGCCGTCCGGCCCGCAAAGCGGCGGACGAGGGGCCGGGGGCACAGGAGCGCATCCTCCAGGCGGCGCGCACCGAGTTCGCGGAGCGTGGCTACGACAAGACCACCATGCGCGGCATCGCGCGGGCGGCCGGGGTGGACGCGGCACTCGTGCACCACTACTTCGGCACCAAGGACGACGTCTTCGCGGCCGCCATCGAGGTCTCGTTCGAGCCGGCGATGGTCGTCCCGCAGATCCTGGGACAGGGCTCGGCGGGCATCGGCGAGCGGCTGGCGCGTTTTTTCATCGGCGTGTGGGAGAACCCGGCGACCCGGGCCCCGATGCTGGCCGTCATACGGTCCGCGCTGACCCATGAGGCGGCGGCGAAGGTGCTGCGCGGGTTCGTGCTGCGGCGGCTGCTGGAGCGGGTCGCGGCGGAACTGGACGTACCGCACCCGCGGTTCCGTGCCGAGCTCGCCGCCTCGCACATGGTCGGCATCGCGATCCTGCGGTACGTGATCCAGGTGGAGCCGCTGGCGTCGGCGGATCCGGAGGACATCGTGAGGATGGTCGCGCCGACTCTCCAGCGGTACCTGACGGAGGCCGACCCGTCGGGCCCGGCTGCGCCCGCTTCACCGGACGCCGCCGACACACCGGACACCGGGGCGCCCGAGGACTGAGCCACTCGTCCCGCATTTCGGACACGATGTCCAGATCTTGGAGCGACGGCGTAGGCTCGACAGAGACCCATCCGTCCTCAGGACGCCTAAGGAGCGAGCGCGATGCCCGAGCTGAGGTCCCGCACTGTCACCCACGGTCGCAACATGGCGGGCGCCCGCGCCCTTATGCGGGCGTCGGGCGTAGCAAGCGAGGACATCGGCAAGCCGATCGTCGCCGTCGCCAACTCCTTCACCGAGTTCGTCCCCGGCCACACGCACCTCGCGCCGGTCGGCCGGATCGTCTCCGAGGCGATCAAGGCCGCGGGCGCCGTGCCGCGCGAGTTCAACACCATCGCCGTCGACGACGGCATCGCCATGGGCCACGGCGGCATGCTCTACTCGCTGCCGTCGCGCGACCTGATCGCCGACTCCGTGGAGTACATGGTCGAGGCGCACTGTGCGGACGCGCTGATCTGCATCTCCAACTGCGACAAGATCACCCCGGGCATGCTGATGGCCGCGCTGCGCCTCAACATCCCCACCGTCTTCGTCTCCGGCGGTCCGATGGAGTCCGGCCGCGCGACGCTCGTCGACGGCACGGTCCGCACGCTCGACCTGGTCGACGCGATCTCGGACGCGGTGAACGACAAGATCTCGGACGAGGACATCCTCCGCATCGAGGAGAACGCCTGTCCGACCTGCGGCTCCTGTTCCGGCATGTTCACCGCCAACTCGATGAACTGCCTGACCGAGGCCATCGGTCTCTCCCTGCCCGGCAACGGCTCCGTGCTCGCCACCCACACCGCACGCAAGGCGCTGTACGAGAACGCGGGCGCGACGGTCGTCGAGATCACCAAGCGGTACTACGAGCAGAACGACGAGACCGTCCTGCCGCGCCACATCGCCGGCATCAAGGCCTTCGAGAACGCCATGGCCCTCGACATCGCCATGGGCGGCTCGACGAACACGATCCTGCACCTGCTGGCGGCGGCCCAGGAGGCGGGCGTCGAGTTCGGCCTCGACGAGATCGACGCCGTCTCACGCCGCGTCCCCTGCCTCGCGAAGGTCGCGCCCAACGTCGCCAAGGACCGCACGTACTACATGGAGGACGTGCACCGGGCAGGCGGCATCCCGGCCCTCCTCGGTGAGCTGCAGCGCGCGGGACTGCTGAACGAGGACGTCCACTCCGTGCACAGCCCGTCCCTCGCGGACTGGCTCAAGACCTGGGACGTGCGCGGTGGCTCACCGTCCGCCGAGGCCGTCGAGCTGTGGCACGCGGCGCCCGGTTGCGTCCGCTCCGCCACCGCCTTCTCGCAGTCCGAGCGCTGGGAGGCGCTGGACGAGGATGCCGAGAACGGCTGCATCCGCTCCGCGGAGCACGCGTACTCCAAGGACGGCGGACTCGCTGTCCTCAAGGGGAACCTCGCCGAGGACGGCTGCGTGGTGAAGACCGCCGGCGTCGACGAGTCGATCTGGACCTTCGAAGGTCCGGCCGTCGTCTGCGAGTCGCAGGAAGAGGCCGTCGACAAGATCCTTCGCAAGGAGATCACGCACGGCGACGTGGTCGTCATCCGCTACGAGGGCCCCAAGGGCGGACCCGGCATGCAGGAGATGCTCTACCCCACGTCGTTCCTGAAGGGCCGCGGACTCGGCAAGACGTGCGCCCTGATCACCGACGGCCGTTTCTCCGGCGGCACGTCCGGTCTGTCGATCGGCCACGCCTCCCCGGAGGCGGCCTCGGGCGGCACGATCGCGCTCGTCGAGGACGGCGACCGCATCCGTATCGACATCCCGAACCGCACGATCGAGCTGCTCGTCGACGACACCACGCTGGCGGCCCGCCGCGAGGGGCTGAACGGCGTGTACGCCCCGAAGTCCCGCGAGCGCAAGGTCACCGCGGCCCTGCGGGCGTACGCGGCGATGGCGACGAGCGCCGACAAGGGCGCCGTCAGGGACGTCTCCAAGCTGGGCTGACCCACCCCCGGGCCGGCCCACCCCGGGTCGGCCCGCCCGGGGGGGACCCACTCATTTCAAGGACCCGGCGTGCTCACCAGCGCGCCGGGTCCTTCGCGTCCACCGCGAAGACCGACCCGTCGGGGGAGGACGCGAACACCTTGCCGTCGGCATGGACCGGCGCGGGCAGCGTGGACGCGAGCGTGGAGCCGTCGTCCGCCATGCGCGGCGAGGTCTGGCCGGTGAGTCGTCCGAGCGTCGCGTCGACGGCGAGCAGCCGACCGTCCGCGGCCGACACGTACACCGCTCCTGTGCCCGCGACCGGGCGGGAGAGCCGGGCGGCCGAGGTCTCCAGCCGCCACAGCTGCGCGCCGCCGGGCACCTTTGTGGTGTCGAGGGCGAGAAGCGAGCCGCCCGCACCGGCGAGCAGGACCACGTCGCCGGCCACACCTGCCTGTGCCTGGTCGACCGGGACGGCGAGCGGGATGCGACGGACGGGCCGGCCGGCGTCGGCCGTGTCGAGCCGTACGACCGCGGTGGTGAAGCCGTCGGTGTCTGCGGCGAGCAGTAGCAGAACGCCCTCGTCCGAGAGCTGCACGGGTTGGAGCGAACCCTGCAGCCGCTTCGTCCAGAGCCGCTCGCCGCGCGCCGTGTCGAAGGCGGTGACCTGGGTGGACGCGCCGTCCGGTGAGGAGGTCACGGTGAGAGCCGGTCCGCCCCCGGCGGCGGCGACCAGTTGGGAGCCGGGTCCGCCGTGCTGCTCACGCCAGCGGTCACGGCCCGTCGCGGCGTCGACGGCCCGGACCGCACCGGCGTCCGACATCAGCAGCACGGTGTCGCCCACGGAGCGGACCGTGGGATACGCGGAGACATCCATGTCCCAGCGCACCGCACCCGTGCCGGGATCGAGCGCCTCGAAACGGCCGCTGCCGGGCGTCATCACCTGCAGCAGTCCCCCGGCGACGACGGGCAACAGGCTCTCGTCGCTCTGCGTGGACGTGTCGGCGCGCGCCGCGACCGACCAGAGCACCTTTCCGTCCGCGGGGTTGAGCCGGGCGGCCTTCACGCCGGGCGCGCTGCAGTAGAGCCCGCCGCCGGTCGCCGTGCAGACCGGGGTTCCGGTCGCGCCGTCGCCGCCGGGCAGGGTGGCGTTCCACGGCCCTGAGCGTTCCTCGGCGCGTGTCGTGTGGGTGGGTCGGTCCACGCCGTCGTCGGTCAGCGCGCCGACGGCCACGATCCCGCCCGTGAGCAGCAGGGCGAACGCCGCGGCGCTCGCCCACCAGCGCGCCGTCCGGCCGAGCCGTCCCCGCGGCGAACCGGCCGGTCCGGTGACGCCGCCCGTCTCGGGGACCGGGGCTCCCGGGGTCGGGGCCGCCCGCGTGACGGGCCGGGGGTTCTCGACGGGATCCGGCTCGCGCTGCGCCGGTATGTACGCCTGGGTGTCGTACGCGGACGAGGGTGACGACGCCCGCAACGCGACCATCAACTCGTACGGCGTCGGCCGCTCCTGTGGGTCCTTGGCGAGACAACGCGCCAGCAGTGGTACGAGATCCTCCGGCACCCCCGCCAGGTCCGGATCGTTGTGCACCACCTGGTACGCCACGATGTACGGGCTGTCGGAGTCGAACGGGCCCCGTCCGGTCGCCGCGTGCACCAGCACCGCACCGAGCGCGAACACGTCCGCCTCCGGCCCGACCTCGCGCGGCCGCTGGAACTGTTCGGGCGCCATGAACGGCGGCGTACCGATCAGCTTGCCCGTCTCCGTGTGCAGGTCGCTGTCCGAGGGACGCGAGATGCCGAAGTCGATGACTTTCGGCCCATCTGCGGCCAGAAGCACATTGCTTGGTTTGAGGTCGCGGTGCACCACGCCGGCACGGTGGATGTCGCGCAGCGCCTCCGCGAGACCCGCGCCCGCCCTGCGCAGCTCGACCGGATCAAGGGGACCGTTCCGCTTCACCCGCTCCGCGAGCGTCGGTCCGTCGATGAACAAGGTGGCCATCCACGGCCGTTCGGCATCCGGGTCGGCGTCGACGACCGGCGCGGTGAATGCTCCGCTGACCCGTCGGGCGGCCGTGACTTCCTGCCGGAAGCGCGCTCTGAACTCCGGATCGGAGGCGTGCTCGGCATGAATGACCTTGACAGCGAGCCGCAACCCCGAGGCAGAGGTGGCCAGATGGACGACGCCCATGCCTCCGTTGCCCAGGCATGCCTCCAGGCGGTACTGGCCCGCAAATTCCGGATGCTCCGCTTCCGGGAATGGCCCGGTGCTGCGCAGCGGTGGCATCTCCCACCCCCGTCTGATGGTGCGCACACGCGACGCTCGGAGCCTAGTCGATGGTGCCTGCGATCCGGCCATGGCTTGCTAGCCTGCGCGCGGCGGACACGCCGCACATCCACATCGACGACAACGGGGGAAAGTCCGATGGCACTTGAAGAGATACAGAACGCGGAGAAGCAGAACGCGGACACGCACGACGCCGAGGTCCAGGGCGCCCAGGTCGGGGGTGCGGCCGAAGCGGTGCAGACCATGGCCGCCAAGCGCTACCCGGTCGCGCCGGGCGTCCGGCTGAACGTCCGCAGCGGCCCCGGCACCCAATACCGGCTCGTCAAGATCCTGCCGTACGGCGCCGGCGTGCCGATCTACTGCCAGAAGCCGGGCGAGACCATCGCGGGCCCGTACGGGACGACCGACCTCTGGGACAACATCGCCAACGGCCAGTTCGTCTCCGACGCCTACGTACAGACCGGGAGTGACGGCTACGTCGCTCCGCGCTGTTCCTGACCGGTCACCGCTGCACGCGGGATAATCGACCCCGTGAGCGACCAGACCGAGAACAGTAACGCGCACGGCCAGGCCGGTACCGGCGGCCCCGAGCCCGAGCCCATCCGCTTCTTCGGCACGACCTGGGTCGGCCACGACGGGGGCTACGGGCTGCGCCGGGCCGGTCTCGCCGCCGGCTCGCTGATCACCGCCTTCGCGGCCGCCATGGTGCTGCGTCTTTCCTACCAGGGCCTGGCGATCGCCGAGGTCGGCAGCTTCGTGAACGTCATCGTCGTGGTCATGTTCGCGGTGTGCAGCGCCATCGCCTTCCGCAAGACCTGGGAGAGCTTCTCCCGCCGGCCCGACGGTTCCCGGGCCGAGGACGCGCTGCGCAGCCTGAAGATGATCGGCTTCATCGGCTCGCTCATCGCCTACTTCCTGCGTTGTTTCTTCGAGGCACCCGGCGAGAAGCTCCGTCGCGCCGAGTACGAGACGGCGCTCAAGCAGTACGAGAAGCGGCGCAGCACCCGTAGCGGCAACCCCGCGGGCCGTCGGCCGAAGGGCGGCAGGCCCAAGCGCAGCTGAGCAGCCGGCAGCCAGGCGGCCGGCAGCCGGCCGGCCAGGATCCAAAAGCCACGACCTCGGCCCGCGCCCGGTCACACCCGTCAAGGTGTGCCCGGGCGCGAGTGCTTGACGGCTCGTACCCCCAGGCGCATTATTCATCGTATGATGAATTCCTCCGGGATCGCCGTCCTGGCCCGCGGCCTCACCGTCGTACGCGGCGACCGCACCGTCCTGCGCAGTCTCGACTTCACCGTCCTCCCCGGCCGCATCACCGGCCTCCTCGGTCCCTCCGGCTGCGGAAAATCAACCCTGATGCGCGCGGTCGTCGGTACCCAGGCCAAGGTCACCGGCACCCTGGAGATCCTCGGCCGCCCTGCCGGCAACGCCGCACTCCGCTCCCGTATCGGCTATGTCACCCAGGCGCCGTCCGTCTACGACGACCTCACCGTCCGCCAGAACCTCGACTACTTCGCCTCCGTGCTGCTCCCGGGCCGCCACCATCGCGACACCCGCGACCAGTACGTCACCCAGGCGATCGCGGACGTCGACCTCGCCTCGCACGCGGACTCGCTCGCCGGCCGGCTCTCCGGCGGACAGCGCAGCCGCGTCTCACTCGCCGTCGCCCTGCTCGGCACCCCCGAGGTCCTCGTCCTCGACGAACCCACCGTCGGCCTGGACCCCGTCCTGCGCCGCGACCTCTGGGACCTCTTCCACCGCCTCGCCGACGAACGCGGCGCGACGATCCTCGTCTCCTCCCACGTCATGGACGAGGCCGAACGCTGCCACCGCCTCCTCCTCATGCGCGACGGTGAGATCCTCGCCGAGGACACCCCGGACGACCTGCGCATCCGCACCCGCTCGGAAACCGTGGAACAGGCCTTCCTCCATCTGGTCGACCAGGCCAACGCCCTTCAGGAGAACGTCCGATGAGCTCCGCCCGCACCCTCGCCACCGCCGCACGCGTCCTGCGGCAGCTCCGCCACGACCCGCGCTCCATCGCCCTGATGATCCTTGTGCCGTGCGTGATGCTGTTCCTGCTCCGCTTCGTCTTCGACGGCAGCCCGCAGACCTTCGACTCCATCGGCGCCTCACTGCTCGGGATCTTCCCGCTGATCACGATGTTCCTGGTGACCTCCATCGCCACCCTGCGCGAGCGCACCTCCGGCACCCTGGAACGCCTCCTCGCCATGCCGCTCGGCAAAGCCGACCTGATCGCCGGGTACGCCCTCGCCTTCGGGCTCGTCGCCGTCCTTCAGTCCGTCCTCGCCACCGGCCTCGCACTGTGGGGCCTCGGTCTCGACATCGTCGGCTCGCCCTGGCTGCTGCTCCTTGTCGCGCTCCTCGACGCGCTCCTCGGCACGGCGCTGGGACTCTTCGTCTCCGCCTTCGCCGTCTCCGAGTTCCAGGCCGTCCAGTTCATGCCGGCCGTGATCTTCCCCCAACTGCTGCTCTGTGGCCTGTTCACACCCCGCGACAACATGCAGCCCGCCCTCGAAGCGATCTCCGACGCGCTGCCCATGTCCTACGCCGTCGACGCCATGAGCGAAGTACTGCGCCACCCCGACGTCACCGGAGACTTCATCGGGGACGTCCTGGTCGTCGCCGCCTGTGCACTGCTCGTCCTCGCCCTCGGCGCGGCCACCCTGCGCCGCCGCACCGCCTGACGCTCACCGTCCGACGACGGCCGCACCGAAGCCGCACTGAAGCGCACGTACCGACACTCGGACACCACGGCGTGACCAGGCCCCTGGTGAAAGGATGTCCGCACGTATCCCCACCGGCGAGGTGAACAGAGCCATGACCCAGACAGTCGCAGTCCTCGGTACGGGCAAGATCGGCGAAGCGCTTCTCAGCGGAATGATTCGCGCCGGCTGGCGGCCCGCGAACCTGCTGGTCACCACCCGCCGCACCGACCGCGCTGAGGAGCTGCGCACCCGTTACGGCGTCGAGCCCGTCACCAACGCCGAAGCCGCCAAGCGCGCCGACACCCTGATCCTCGCCGTCAAGCCCCAGGACATGGGCAAGCTCCTCGACGAACTCGGCCCCCACATCACCGCCGACCGCCTCGTCATCAGCGCCGCCGCCGGTATCACCACCTCCTTCATCGAGGAGCGCCTGGCCACGGGCACCCCTGTCGTCCGCGTCATGCCCAACACCCCCGTACTCGTCGACGAAGGCATGTCCGTGATCTCCGCCGGCAGCCACGCCACGACCGAACACGTCGCCCACGCCGAGGAGATCTTTGGCGGGGTCGGCAAGACCCTCCGCGTCCCCGAATCCCAGCAGGACGCCGCAACCGCCCTGTCCGGGTCCGGGCCGGCGTACTTCTACTTCCTGGTCGAGGCCATGACCGACGCCGGCATCCTCCTCGGCCTCCCGCGCGCCCAGGCCCACGACCTGATCGTCCAGGCCGCGATCGGCGCCGCCGTGATGCTCCGCGACAGCGGCGAGCACCCTGTGAAACTCCGTGAAGCAGTCACCTCCCCCGCCGGCACCACCATCAGCGCCATCCGCGAACTCGAGAACCACGGCGTACGAGCCGCACTGATCGCCGCCCTCGAAGCGGCCCGCGACCGAAGCCGCGAGCTCGCCTCCGGAAACGGCTGAGACAGCTCTTCGGTCAGGCCTGCCGCCGTGACATCCCGACGGCAGGCCGCACCCCTATGTCCCGCGTATGTGCCGCGCACGTGTCCCGCGCACCTCAGGCGGACGGCAGCAGACCGATCGCCCGGTACGCCGCGTCGACCGTCGGGCGGGCCATCGCCCTGGCCCGCTCTGCCCCCTGCTTCAGTACCTCGTCGACATGTCCCGGATCGGCCGCGAGCTCGGCGTGCCGCTTTCTGACAGGCCTCAGCAGCTCCTCCACCGCCTCGGCCGTGTCCTTCTTCAACGCCCCGTACGACTCGTATACACCGGCCAGCTCGTTCGGGTTCCGTCCCGAGCAGGCCGACAGGATCTCCAGCAGATTGGCCACGCCGGGACGTGCTTCCCGGTCGTACTCGACGTCACGCCCGCTGTCCGTGACGGCCCGCATGATCTTCTTGCGTACGACGTCGGGCTCGTCGAGCAAATAGACGATGCCCGCCCCAGCCTCGTGGGACTTCCCCATCTTCGATGTCGGGTCCTGGAGATCCATGACACGGGCCGCCACCGGCGGATGCGTCGCCCGTGGAACGGTGAAGGTGTGCCCGTAACGCTGGTTGAACCGCACCGCGAGATCACGTGTCAGTTCGACATGCTGAGTCTGGTCCTCGCCGACCGGCACCTCGTCGGTCCCGTACGCCAGGATGTCCGCGGCCATCAGAACCGGATACGTCAGCAGGGACAGCCGCACGCTCTGCCCGGCCGCCCGAGCATGCGCGGCCTTCTCCTTGTACTGGATCATCCGCCGCAGCTCGCCGTCGGTCGCCGTGCACTCGAGGATGTAGGAGAGGCGGGCGTGCTCGTCCACATGGCTCTGCACGAAGATCGTGCAGAGCTCGGGATCCAGACCCGCCGCGAGCATCAGCGTCGCGGCCTGGCGGCTGAGTCTGCGGACCCGCGCCGGGTCGTGCTCCACCGTCAGTGCGTGCAGATCGACCACGCTGAACAGCGCGTCCGCCTGCTGTTGGTCCACCTCGACCCACCGGCGCAACGCCCCGAGGTAGTTGCCGAGGGTCAGATGTCCTGTCGGCTTGATCCCGCTGAAGATCCGCGTCATCTCGTTCTCCTTCTCCTGGTCGAAGCCGCCGCCTCCAGCGGCCGGACTCCCGGAGGGAGATACGCGAACGGCCGCCGAAGCGGCGGCCGTGGGTGCATGCGTAGGTGCCGGCCGCCGTCAGGCGGCCCACCACTGGGTGAGGCACGTACGCGATGTCATG
Organism: Streptomyces sp. NPDC096176; assembly: GCF_044763255.1. Lineage (NCBI taxonomy): Bacteria > Bacillati > Actinomycetota > Actinomycetes > Kitasatosporales > Streptomycetaceae > Streptomyces > Streptomyces sp. NPDC096176. The sequence goes on from NZ_JBIWFV010000002.1 coordinate 743,102, forward strand.
GGCTCAGGGTACGCCCGCAGGGCACAGGTTGACAGCGAGAACCGCCGTCCGTAGTGTTCTCCGAGTTGTCCGACGTGAGCACCGACCCCGGTCGGCCCCGGACAGCCATTCTGCAAGGACCACTTCTCGCGAGCGGCATTACTTGTCGCCTGCCTTTCGTGCGCTTTTGCGAAATGAGGAATCCGCGTTCGAAGGAACGCCGACCCGATTAGCGTCGGGAGGCAGGATTCCGCTAAAGTCTCACTCGTTCGGAACGGCCCAACAGCCGGGAAGACAAACCCATTCTGACTGGGAATCAGGCCCGAAAGGATCTGATAGAGTCGGAACCGCCGGAAGGCCGAAAGGCCGGAAAGCACACCGAGGAAATCGGATCGGGAAGATCTGATAGAGTCGGAAACGCAAGACCGAAGGGAAGCGCCCGGAGGAAAGCCCCAGAAAGTGTTCTGCGGGTGAGTACAAAGGAAGCGTCCGTTCCTTGAGAACTCAACAGTGTGCCAAAAATCAACGCCAGATATGTTGATACCCCGTCCATCTTCGGATGGTCGAGGTTCCTTTGAAAAGTCCATCCCGCTTGCGGGGTGGCGATACACAGCGAGGACGCTGTGAACGACCGGTCTTATTCCGACCGGTTGTTCCGCTCTTCGGATGTGCACCGGCGGTGCCAGTTCACCGGCCGAGTAAACATTCATGGAGAGTTTGATCCTGGCTCAGGACGAACGCT